>CAZTJT010000029.1:0-1576 GCA_964613785.1 uncultured Rikenellaceae bacterium | reverse complement strand
CTGTAAAACCCCGAAGGGGTTTAATTTAGTTGTCAGGAATTTGCAGGAGTATCAGAAAAATGTCATCTGAGGAGCAATACAGAGGATTGATCAGTGAGTCTGGTATATAGATCGATGAAGGTTACTTACCCTGATCTAATCCAGCTCCTGCAGAGCTGAATGCCAGGGGGTGACTGTCCACCCCCAGATGGACTGGGGGTTATTCGCATTTAGCTCTTTCAGAGCTGCATACTGCAGGATTGAGGCTAACTTCAGACTGATTGGGGCTATCCACATCAGGCTCTTTCAGAGCAGGTTGCAGGCCGATTGAAACGTAAGTAAACTCAATCAACTTGTCCATGGAATCTTATATTTCCGGGATCAGTAAGATTTCATGAAGAAACGACTGCCTATAAGACATGAAAAAGGGAGAATATTGCGATATGTGTTCATGATGCACATCAATCCCTTATACATCTAACACTGAATCCGGCATTCCGTGAATAGTTACTATTTCTCCAGATAGTTGCATTATAACAATGGACCGCTCTGTAAATACCCGATGTTGAGGTCCACCAAAAGGATCCTTGAGTGGCTGCCGTCGGCTGTGGAAAAGTACCGTCGGTTGGTCCTCTCCAGCCTCCCGGAACTGCTGTAAAACCTGTTTCATTTGTGGCGCCTGTATTTGGACTTAACCAGTGTGCAGTGCCTGTTTCCTTCAATTTTCCGCCTTGGTTTGTCCCTCGTTCTGAATAGCTTAAATTTGCTTGTGCCTGTGACATCCCAAGATACATCTCCATGGTTTTCCATTCATCGTCAGTAGGTACATGCCAGCCAGCCGGGCAAATCTTCCTGGAATCCAATACAGCATATTGATTGTAAAGTAGCCCGTATGTATTAAAATTTCCTGATTGGTTATTAAAGTAACAGTAAGCTCCGTTTGTTAATCCGGTCCAGGAAGAAGCGGAAGTCACATTCGTAATCTGATCCCCATTGTTGTACCTTTTTGTCTTAAGATCGGATGTCATCCAGATCTGGGTCCCAATCTGGACTGTCTGGTAGACATTCCCGTCAATATCAGTTATCGTGCCTGGTTGACTGTCAGTCAATGTAGTAAAAGACACTTCCTGTCCGTAACTTATACCCTGGCTATTGATAGCATAGGCTTTAACATAGTATTTAGTGTTTGGATTCAATCCGGTCAGGCTTACACTGAATGAGCCGATTCCTGATCCAACCTGCCTTTTGGTCCCTGTTATCTCAGGATTACTGTTTCTACCCCAGAATATTCCTCTTTCGGTAACGGATGAACCTCCATCGGAGGTTATATTACCTCCAACGATAGCTGATAATGATAAAATTTCCTTGATTGGAGAAGTTATAACTGTAGGGACATCCATCAACAGATAAGACAAAGTCTGTTCAAAAACGTCATAATCGAAAGGCATTTTCATATGAGCAAAGCCTGCATCAATGTTTATTTCAGTATTGCTTTTAAATGCACCAGGAATTCCTTTTGCACTGGATACTTGTACAACTCCATCATCAAGACCTGGCAAAATATCACTTGATTTAATGCTTAAAATGTTTTTCACCG
>CAZTJT010000028.1:2428-60314 GCA_964613785.1 uncultured Rikenellaceae bacterium | reverse complement strand
TTTTTTCATGTTTACGACATACTGGTGTTAATATTAATCGATAATTTTTAGTTTCTGGTCTACAATTTTATGGTTTATATCTACTAGGCTTTTTAATCATGTACGCTTCGGATAGCTTTGTGTGCATTATTGACAAAAACAAGAAACCATGACATACGGTAAGATTAAGGTTTGGATAGAGGTTCTGGTTCTGATACTGGCCGTCCCGGTTTTCAATTCATGTAAAGATGAGGAAAAGGAACTGGTTGGTAACTGGGTGGAGTTATCAGATTTCGACGGAATTCCGAGAAGTGACGCTGTTGGTTTCGCTATAGGTTCTAAAGGTTACCTGGGCACTGGCTATACCGGAGAAAACAGAATGGCCGATTTCTGGGAATATGATCCGGTTCGCAACACATGGACTCAAAAGGCTGAATTTCCTGGAGTGGCACGCAATGCCGCTATTGGATTCGGCACCAGTACAAAAGGTTACATAGGCACAGGGTTCGACGGTAAAAACAGATACAACGATTTTTACGAATATGATCCTGTAGAAAATACATGGACAAGGAAGGCTGATTTCGGAGGATCTCCAAGATACGGGGCAGTTGCAATGTCAATGAACAATAAGGGATATGTGGGAACAGGGTATGACGTCAACTACCTTAAGGATATTTGGCAGTATGATCCTGATACTGACACCTGGACGCAGAAAACCAGTATTGGCGGAAGCAAGCGCAGGGATGCAGCAGCTTTTGTGGTGAACAACAAGGGTTATATCGTTACAGGTATAGATAACGGGGAATATCAGAATGATCTCTGGGAATATGATCCTTCCACCGACACCTGGACAAAAAAGAGAAACATAACCAATGTGTCCGATGAGGCATACGATGATGAATATGCTACAATAACAGGCATCGGTAAAGTTGGTTTTTCTATCAACGGAAAGGGATATCTTGCAACAGGCGGACAGACAACCGGTTCAGAAGTATGGGAATACAACCCTGCCACCGACCTCTGGGTTCAGAAGACATCATTTGAAGGAAGCACCAGAACGGATGCCGTTGGGTTTGCAATCGGAAACCGGGGTTATGTAGCAACCGGCAAAAGCGGAACCTACTATTTCGATGACATATGGGGGTTTGATCCCGATGCCGTATTCAATGACAAAGACTGAAAAGACTGTTAAGAAGGATATTCTTTACATAGCTCTCTTCTCATTGCTGGTCAGTTTATTGATTTCATGCAGCGGTAGAGGGCATTTTTATACCCTTAAAGTCATTCGCAGCGGAGAGGGCTGGGGCTACGAGATCAAAATCAATAACCAGACCTACATACACCAGCCACATATCCCGGCTGTTGAAGGAAATTTGCCATTCAGCAACAAAAAAACTGCCAGAAAAACTGGTCGTATCGTCATAAAAAAGCTGAAAGAGCACAAACCTCCCGGATTAACAAGGGAAGAAATTGATAATATTTTAAAAGACAATTAGTTTTACTACATTAATCGTAAAGCAGGTATTTCTCTCTTATCTTCCCGAATCTGACCAAATCATCCTGCCATGTTGCCCTGATCATTTCGGCACTCATACCCGCCTGAATCTGTTGCCGCAGGGCCGGACCTGAGGCCAGTACATCAAAATATTCCGTAAAGAACTTATCTTTTTCAGGAAAATCGCGATACGCAGAAATGATCCATTCAAGATTTATTTGCGGAACTGGTACGATCCCGTCAGCAATGGCATTTCTCAGATCAACTCCATAACATTTTACTCCAAGCAGCGGAGGGTTTTTTGCCCCAGGAAGACTGCGGGGAGTAAAACTGAAACCCTTGTCGGGCAGATGGGGAGAACCATAAACCTGGAAAGGGAAATCGGTCCCCCTCCCAAGCGATAAATTCGTTCCTTCAAAAAAGCATATTGAAGGATAAAGGTACACTGATGTCTGATTTGGCAGGTTAGGTGATGGCCTTACCGGAAGTTCATACAGGGTTTTGTGTGTGTAGTTTTTGCAGGGAATCACCTTTAGGTCACACCTGATGCCATTTTTAAGCCAGCCTTCCCCGTTAAGCATCATCGCGTACTCACCAACAGTCATCCCGTGAACTATCGGTACCGGATCCATCGAAACAAATGTCCGGTGCGAGGTGTCTGCAACGTTACCGTCGAAATAGAATCCGTTGGGATTAGGCCTGTCGAGAACAAGGCACCTGACATTGTTCTCTGCACAAGCTTCAAGTACGTAATGAAGGGTTGAGATATAAGTGTAAAATCTGGCACCCACATCCTGTATGTCGAAGATAACTATATCAATCCCTTTAAGATCTTCCGGAGTCGGTTTAAGATGAGATCCGTAAAGACTTATAAGCATAATTCCCGTGGAAGGATCACGTCCATCCTCAATCTTTTCCCCGGCATCGGCAAGATCCCTGAAGCCATGCTCCGGTGCAAAAATAGCCTGCGGTCTTATGCCTCTGCCAATAAGGAAATCAACAAGATGCACCTGCCCGGCCATAGATGTCTGGTTAGCTACCACTGCAATCTTCTTCCCTCTGATCAGATTTATGTATTCATCGATGCTTAATGCGCCAGGTAACGGATCCCCGCCTGCCTGCCTGCAAGAACCGACTGACAATATCGCAATTAAGCATGAAACTATAAATACAGCCCTTTTCATAACGATTTGATTTGTTTTCGTAAATCTAATATTTTTTTAACTGCCTGGGGCAATTTTAACAATGGAATCAGATAAGGATTCTTCAGCGATATCTGGTATCTTTTACCGTTTCTAACCATCGCCGAAGTTCCTATATTGCACCCGAAATCAGGTCAGCACGTACTTAAATCCAATGTTTGAAATAAAGATTATTCTTTTTTGATTGTCAGAAGTTTGTCGGAGTTTTTACTAAATTTGAGCAGTTAATTAATCAATGAATTTCCCTTTCTTCATAGCCAGAAGACTTATAAGCCGACGTCGGGAAGGTACGTCATTTTCCAGGCCAATCAATATTATTGCCATCATTGGAATAGCATCAGGACTGGCAGTGATGATTCTTGCGGTATCGATCCTGACCGGATTTAAGCAACAGATCAGGGATAAGATTGTTGGATTTGGTTCTCATATACAAATACTTAACTTCGATTCAAATATTTCATTCGAAACAGTTCCTATCAGCGATACCCAGCAATTCATACCGAAAATAAGAAATATCAAAGGGATAAGACATCTTCAGGTTTTCGCAACAAAAGCAGGAATAATCAAAACTGACAATGAGATCCAGGGAGTGGTTTTGAAAGGAATTGACAGCGATTTTGACTGGAGCTTTTTTAAAAGCAATATTGTTGAAGGGAATATTTTTACCGTTACCGATTCGGTACGCATAAACGATGTCATTATTTCAAAAAAAATTTCCGACCTGCTTAAATTGAAGACCGGTGATTCATTTGCCATGCATTTCATACAAGATCCTCCCCGAAGCAGAAAGTTTACAATATGCGGAATATATGAAACTAGTCTGGAAGATTTTGACAGGATGTACGTCTTCTGTGACATTGGTCACATTAAAAGACTTAACGGATGGAGTGAAGATCAGGTAAGCGGGTTTGAGATTTTCATAAACGATTTTAACAGACTCGATGAGATGACTATGGCAGTAAGAGACGCAATAGGTTACAGACTTTCCGAGGATGAAGAACATTTCAAGGTAACAAACATCAGGGTGAGATATCCTCAGATCTTCGACTGGCTGAATTTTCAGGATATGAACGTGATAATAATAATAACCCTCATGCTTATCGTGGCCGGGTTCAACATGATCTCAGGGCTGCTGATACTTATCCTTGAAAAGACCAATATGATCGGTATCCTGAAAGCGCTGGGATCGGAAAACAAGACCATCAGGAAGGTTTTTCTCTATCAGGCCGCATACCTTATAGGTAAAGGTCTTTTCTGGGGCAATATTATTGGCCTGGGGCTGGCTTTTATTCAGCTCCAAACTGGCATAATAACCCTTGATCCGTCATCATATTATATAAAAACAGTGCCTGTAAATCTCAATCTTACACACATACTCCTCCTCAATGCCGGCACAATGGTTGCAATAATCATGATGCTCCTTGTACCATCACAGCTGATAAGCAGGATCACCCCTGTTAAAGCAATTAGGTATGACTGAAATTACGCTTTACAGCTGTGGGCTTTTACACGTACTTGTTGTAAAGCATCGATAAGTGATTTGTCGGCAACATGATTACTTTGACCTTTCCGATACGGAAAGGGCATATTTGTTTTCCGGCACAAGGTTTCTGTAATGCTCGTACCTCTCCAGCACTTCATTCACAAATGCCACCGACTCTTTCCCACGGAAGAACCCGTTTTTTACGATTGAGTCGTTGTAGTATTTTGGATCCGACTTCTTTTGCAGCCATTCTTCGACATTGTTTTTCCACACTATCGGATTATAGCCATATTTGCCAGCAAGCCTCATTGCATCCAGAATATGACCCGGACCAGCGTTGTACGAGGCCAGAATAAACCTTATCCTTTCCTGCTCATCGGGTATTCTCGGATCAAATATAGAATGAAGCCAGCTTATGTATTTCACCCCGGCATAAATATTGTTTCCGGGTGAAGATGTTATGTCTATACCGAAATTCCTGCCCGTTTGCGGCATAATCTGCATAAGCCCATAAGCTCCGGCCCATGACTTTACATGCGGATCAAATCTCGATTCCTGGCAGATAAGTGAGGCCAGCAGGCGCCAGTCCCAACCTATGGTATCGCTGTAAATCTTGATTATGTCATCATAAGGTGAGACCTTGCCGGTTGCAAGAGCAAAATAATCACTTTTCATGATTGAGCCAGATCGCGAATTTCTGAAATACTTGGCATAAAGCAATGCATAGGCATTTGTTTTACGGAAAGATGAGATCCATTCATCAAGTGCAGCAAGGAGCTGATCAGAACCGGTCTTCCTGACTCCCCATGATACCGGGTGAAGGGGTCCTAACGGAGTTCTGACATCAATACCTGGATAATATGTTGAGTTAACAGTTGCTACATCCTCATCGCATACCACCATTTCAATTTCTCCGTTTTCGACGAGCTGAATGAGCTCCTCCGATTCAAATGGAAGCTCTTTCACAGTAAATTTTATTCCTGTTTCCCTGGCCATCGACTTAAGAAACCAGACATGCGAAGAATGTTCCTGAACGTGTAAGGTCTTACCTTGCAGACCTGAAGGGTCCCTCAAAAGAGCTTTTTCAACCTCTTCCTCCGGCATCTTTTTCCAGCCTGAAGGTTTCCTCTGAACTAAAACCTGCCTTGTTTCGCTTATTGGTTCAGTAAAACGTATCTCGCGTGTGCGCGAAGGGGTCATTGCAAGATTCATCGCCAGAATGTCAGCTTTGCCGGTGTGAAGCTTATCAAATGCTTTATCTATATGGTTCTCCGTAACAATTTCAATGCCTACTCCCAGGTGAGCAGCCAGAGCCTGAAGAAGCTCATATTGAAATCCCATAGGTTCACCCCTGTAAACAAAATAGTTGGTGGAATTAAAGTCGGTGAGAGCAATGAGTTTTCCTCTTGCCTTTATCGAATCAAGGTCGATGGAAACCCTGTCTCGTTTATGCAGTACGCTTCCTTTCTTTGAGCATGCAGTACCAAATGTTAATGCAATAATTATCAGAAATGATAAATGCCTTATCAAAGATCCTTTTCCTTTTATAATCAAATGATCTCTATTTTGTTTAAACTGCAAAGGTACGACAAAATTTCAATCATAAAAAGTCCATGCAATTCCGTATCTGAACATCCTGATATTCTGGGGATAAAAAGGAACCATATAATATTCATACCCCATAAGGCCTGAATTTACATGATCGACCATAAGAAAGATCCTTGTTCTTCTCAGCTTAATATTTAGAAATACATTAATGAACGGATAGTTGCCTGTCTGAACCTCGTTCTGACGGTGAAAAACTCCCGTGGCCGGAGTATAGGAATAGGGATTGTAAAGAGTATGGTATGTTGCCTCGGCACCCAGCTGGGTGTTCAATTCACCATTGGTTTTCCTGAACCTGAAAAGATGCTCAAAATAACCTGCCGATCTGACGGTTACAAGAGGAAGATCAAGGATCGCTGAGTTACTGCTCTTCTGAACAAGCAGGTCGGTTGACAGATGGAATTTCCATGCGCGAATATCCTTTTTAACATATAGTGACGCCACAGAAAGTCCACCCCTGTGTTGTGACGGAAGGGACAGTGTGTCGAAATCGGTATAGTTGTCAATGATTGCATAATTGAGCCTGATCTCAGAGCTGCGTGCAGGGTATGAGAATCCACCGCCAAGATTTATCCTGAAAATCCTGTCAAAATTATTCCGCCATTCGAAGTGATTGCTTCCCCATCGTTCGTACCAGACTGAGGGGGTTGAATTAGTTATGCTTCCTTTTATGGTTAGAAGCGCCCTCCCTTTTTTAAAATCAAATGCCTTATTTATGGCTCCGTCAATTGAGAAATCACCCGCCCTGTAACCACTTATGAAAAGATCACCGGTTGCTACCCAGTTAAATTTATCTCCTATATTGTTATACAACCTGCCGGTAAGTACGTTGTTTGATTTTCTCCAAACGGCAGTATCGGCAGGTATGGTATCGATGTGAGTCGGAATTATCTGGCTGTACCTGAACATCTCATTACGCAAACCCACCCCTCCTCCAAGTCTGAATTTACGAGTAGTGTCGGTAACAAAATCAAACCTTAATGTATTCTTTATGCCCCTTAAAGAAAGAGAATCAAATGTCACAACCGGACTGATGTAGATTGAATCATAAAAACCTGTTCCGGGTGAATTGTCGGAGTATGTTCTGCGGTTGTTATCGAGAACCAAAATATGTGAGAAGGTACCGCTGAGTCTGAATGGTTTTTTCCCCGTTCCCGCGGAGTCGGCATTATTAACATGAACCTTTCCGGGAGTATACTTATTTACAAGCATCAGGTTCCAGTTCTTCAGATAGCTCTTCGCCTCATTAAGCCCTCCCAGAGATACCGACACATCCCTGGTTTCATATTCTTTAAGCTGCTCCGGGATGTTTATTCCACCGTTCTCTCCTGCTCTCAGGTTATTAAGCCCCCAGGCAAAATACATCTTGTACCTGTCACCCCTGTATGAAGAAAAAAGGGTGAAATCCTTTACATCTGAACGCTGGTAACTGTATTGGCCAAGACTATATATTATCTTATAGTCAAGTCCGAAATTCAAAAACCTGTTAACATTTTGTGAATGCCGTACCCTGAATGTCTGCTCAGCCTTTTCCCTTGCACCTCCAAAAGTCCATACAAGTTCCGTGAATGGCCGCTGGGTATTCATAAAAATGAAATTTCCAGGCTGATAAACAAAAGGATAATAATTAGTTATTAGGAATTTATCGGGGTCTGTAACCCTGTCAAAAAAGCTGATCTGATAAAAAGGCAGGCCATAATTTCCGAGTGTCGCATTTACGGGGGAGTACCAGTCTGCATGCCGGTAACGGTGAAAGAGTGAAAAGACAGTATCAAAAGGAATTATGACCTCTTCGGTAAAATCGGTGGAAAGGTTCCACTGCGTCAGTATCCTGGGTTTTAAAGTATCCCTGCTTTGAGCAATCAGAGTTGCCGAGAACAATAAAATCAGGCCGGTAATGAGTATCTTCCGCATATCACGCAAATATAGGAATTATGGAGAAGTATTTAACAAAGTGCATTCCTGAAGAAAATAGGAAGGAAATCCAATGACCTGCAGAATCTCCAAAGCCCAAAAAGATATAACTGACCTCAAGCAAACTTAGTTACAGGTTTGATAAATTACTGCAATATGCCTGTAAGCAGCAATTATACAGGCATGTTGCGGAATATGAATATCCGGAAAGAAGCAATAGATCGATCCCCTGGTGTTTGTAGAGGTCCATTAATTGTAGGGTCCATCTCAGTATTGTATCGCAACTGGTTGCCGGATCTTTTTGATTACTTCCTGCGGACAGTAAACATATGCTATGGAAACAAATCACAAATTCAATCTATTGATATATATCACTAATATTATTGATATATAATATGTATTTAATACATATATATCATTTATTTTATTGATATATATCAATATATTTCATGATAAATATCAAACCAGGAAACAGAGCTCAGAGGGATCCCCGATTAGAATAAAAATGATCCAAGGCATCCGATAATACTATTGGATTATGCTTCTGACAAAGGCTGCTCAGATACACTGCTTCAGTCGACATTGTCGTTCAGGTAAGCATTGTTTTCTCTGATCACAGGTCCCTCTTCGTCGCCTGAGGAAAGGGTGAATTTGGAGACTTTGGTTTCAACGGCTTTTTCACCTGCCTTAAGCGACATGTTTCTTCTTATGTAGGCTGGCACATCTTCGAAGGTTTCGATATTCTCCTTCATGGTTTTATTGGAAAGCCCCTCTTTTTTAAGAATATTCTGCATGTGCTTTACACGAAGCAGGGTTGTCTCAGGTTTTTCCTTTTCATCTTCAATATTTGTAAGTCTTGAAGGCCTTAATTCGTTTATCTGCTCAATTTTATCGAGGCTGAAATCAAGTTCACCCTGCAGGTTGTCGTCAATTGATGAGACTATTTCCCTTGATTTTTTATCGCGGACCGCAAAGAAGTCATCTCCTTTTTCGGGTATCACGTGAGGGGGGACCGGATTATTCACTGCAAGAAGTTCCACTTTCTTTGGCTTGGGATGCTTATATGGAGTAAAAATGCTGTTTGCAGGGAATCCTGTTGCAATTAACGTAACACTGATGCTGTCGTTAAGGCTTTCATCCTGGGAAAGGCCGCGGATTATCAGTGCATCATCCGAAGCCGTTTCATAGATATAGTCGGTAATTTCACCGAGTTCATCCATTGTAAGTTCGTTTGCTCCAGTTCCCGAGGCGATATTTATGAGGATACTTTTAGCGCCTGTGATGTCATTTGAATTCAGAAGCGGTGAAGCAAGGGCTTTTTCTATTGCTGCCAGGGCTCTTCCCTCGCCTGATGCAGAGCCCATTCCCATAATTGCCACTCCAGAATTTTTCATAACGGTTTCGACGTCAGCAAAGTCGACGTTGATATAGCCTGCCACCGTGATGATCTCGGCGATGCCTTTAACTGCGGTTGTGAGCACATCATCGGCTTTGGCGAATGCAGTTGAGACACCCTGGTCGCCGTAGATCTCTCTGAGCTTTTCATTATTTATAACCAGAAGTGAATCTACATGGTCTTTGAGCTCGGTAATACCATCGATTGCATACCTTATACGGATCTTCCCTTCTGATTTGAATGGTATGGTTACTACTGCTATGGTCAGAAGTCCGGCTTCCCTGCAAGCTTTAGCAATTACCGGTATTGCACCAGTGCCTGTCCCTCCACCCATACCTGTTGTTACGAAAACCATTTTTGTATTCCCTGACAGAGCTTTCATCACATCGTCAATGTTTTCCATGGCTGCCTGTCGGCCAACCTCGGGTTTACTTCCGGCGCCCCGGCCTTCGGTTATCGACTCACCGATCTGAACTTTTACAGGTACGGGGCTTCTTTCGAGTGCCTGGTGATCAGTATTGCAAACCACGAAGTTAACGTCCCTGATGCCTCTTTCAAACATGTGATTGACTGCATTGTTCCCTCCTCCACCTATACCTATTACCTTTATTATTGATGACCTTTCAACAGGCAGATCAAAATTTATTAAATCGTCCGTCATGGTGTAACTTTTTAATTGTTTTAAGAACAGTTTAACAACAATATAATAACCATCTTACCTCTTTGTTATACTTTGATCTTCCACTTCAAACATTTTCATGAACATATCTTTAATCTTGTCGGCAAGTGTGACTTTGGCCTCCTCCTGAAGAGGTTGAGATTCAGCCTGTGTTTCTATCTTTCCGGGATTGGTATATTCATTTACAGTCTTTTTCGACTTGATGAAATCTTCCTTTCGTCCTGCAACAAATGATTTCTTGTAGGTCTCGAGGTACTCGAATCCCCTCATTATAAGACCTACGCTGGTTGCATACATAGGCTGGTTGATCTCATCTCTTGCTGGACCTGAAAGGTGCTCGTTGGGAATGCCGATTCTTACATCCATTGCGGTTTTGAATTTCATCAACTGGGGAAGATGCTTTAGCATTGCACCACCTCCGGTGATAACGATGCCTGCAGCCAGCTTGTCGGCATATCCTGAATTCTGGATCTCAAAATTCACTATGTCTATTATTTCCTCCATTCTCGACTGAATGATATAGGCAAGACTTTTAAAAGAGATCTCCTTCGGCTCGCGGCCGGCGATACCGGGTATTGAAACAACCTTATCGTCGGGTGCAATGTCGCCGAGGGCCGAACCATATTGAATTTTGAGCTGCTCCGCATGGCGCAGCAGGATGGCACAGCCTTCCTTGATGTCGCTGGTTACAACATTGCCTCCGAAAGGAATTACTGCAGTATGCCTTATTATATTGTCATAATAAACAGCAACATCTGTCGTACCGCCACCTATATCAACAAGCACAACACCTGCCTCCTTCTCGTCCTCGGTTAGTACGGCATCTGCCGAAGCGAGAGGTTCAAGGATCATGTCCTTAAGGCTGAGGTTCGAGCGTCTTATGCATCTCTCGATGTTTTTGGCAGCAGCAACCTGGCCGATTACTATATGAAAATTGGCTTCGAGCCTTCTTCCGCAGATCCCGATGGGGCTCTTTATACCAGTTTCATTGTCAACAATGAACATCTGCGGGATGACATGTATGATCTCCTCTCCGATATCTACATGGATCTTATACATGTCTTCTATCAGTCTGAAGACTTCTTCCTTTCGAATTTCATCCTCGAATGAGTCGCGCATTATATAACCGCGTGTTTTCAGACTTTTTATATGCTGTCCTGCAATACCTACAAACACCTCAGAGAAAATGATGCCTGACCTGGTCTGAACATCATCTACGGTAGTCTGGATAGCGTTCACCGTTTCTTCAATATTCTGAACAACACCTCGCTTTACCCCTTTGGATGGGGCTTTGCTTAGCCCGAGAATCTCGATCTTGCCATTCTCGTTCTTAGTACCGACTATCGCCACAATCTTGGTGGTTCCGATATCGATTGCTGCTACATACTGTTCCTTTTTGTTCATGGTTGTAATATGGTTATTTACTGTTATCGTCGCCTGCATACTATCTGTCCGCTGAAAGCAAGGTTGATTGCGGAATATTTGTTCCACCCTACCTCGGGAAGAACCTTCTCATAAAACACCTTGAGGTTTCTCAGCTTCCCTTCAAAATCTTCAGATGTGCCGAGGTGTATTGTATGGTTGCCCACCCTTGGCACGAGTACTATCTCATCATTACTGTCAACGTATATCTGGTCTATCTGTGCCGACCAGAAGCTATTGCCTTTAATGTAGCTGACCAGATAATAGATATCTCTGAGGATAGTGTTCTTTATGCTGGTATCAAGCACACTAACGCCATTGAGCATGGCCTGGCTGATATTAATATTTCCACCTACTATATGGAGCCTTGGAGTATAAAGGTTACGCCGCCTGATAACTACTCCTTCCGAATCAAGATAATAATCGCCTCCCTCATCAGGCATAATCCTCATTATCGGAGTCCTCTGGTCAGCAACAAGGTGCAGTGTACCATCAACCGACATGAAAGCTTCGGCTGTTTTCAGTTCACGGTATCTGCTGTTCATGGTTTCCTCTATAGCCGAAAGCTTTATATCTCTAACAGGCTTACCTACCGGATTACCATTCCTCGCATAAATGGTATTCCGGATATCCCTTTTTGTAACAAAATGATAATAGGCTGAATCAGTAATAGTTATCTTAAGGTCCATGCAAGGTTTTATGCATAATGTAGACGCATAGTAAGCGGGGATACCAATAAGATAGATTATCGGGATTATCAACAATATCTTTACCAGCATCTTCATTTCCCTGCTTCTCTTAAAAGTATCTTTTCAATTGGTAAAACAATCTTATCTATATCTCCTGCTCCGATTGTAACAAGGACATCCAGTTTTCCAGGATCGATAAATGACTCCAGTTCCTCCATCGTAACAAGCTTTTTATCTTCTAATTTCATCATACTGAATATCAATCCGGAAGTAACACCGGCGACAGGTTTTTCTCTTGCCGGGTAAATCGGCAGCAGCATGACCGAATCAAGTTCATCGAGAACTGCTGCAAAACCTTCGGCATGATCGCGGGTTCGTGTGTAGAGGTGCGGTTGAAATATCCCGGTAATTTTTCTGCCCCTGAAATATTCCCTGATGGAGGCAATGAATGCCTTTATCTCTTGCGGATGATGGGCGTAGTCATCAACGTATGTGAGTCCGGGCAGATTAACCCTTATATCAAACCTTCTCCTGACACCCTGAAAAAGCAGGGCTCCTTTCCTGATCTCGTGTTCCTCAACACCACAATTCAGTGCAACAGCGGCAGCTGCTGTCAGATTTTCAATGTTGATTATCCCGGGGAACGGGAAATCGATATCCCTTATCAGGCTGCCTGGAACCTGCAGGTCGAATGTGTACCTGTCCTTTTCGTGTCTGATGTTTACAGCCCTATAGTCGGCATCCTCAGAAGAGCTGTAGGTAAAACATTGTAATCCTTTCGGGACAATTATCCTGCCGGTAATACTGGCATTGACAAAGAGGGTCCCTCCCTTTCTAATTTTTAAGATAAATTCGTTGTAAGCTTCAATCATTGCGGTCTGGTTACCGTAAATATCAAGATGGTCGGCATCGACCGATGTAATTACGGCCATAAGCGGGCTGAGCCGGTGGAACGACCTGTCAAATTCATCTGCCTCCATAACCGTATAATTGCTTTCACCGAGGATAAGGTTAGTGCCGTAGTTTTTTGATATCCCTCCAAGGAAAGCAGAGCAGTCAATATGTGATTGCTTCAGAAGGTGGGCCACCATCGTTGAAATTGTAGTTTTTCCGTGAGTACCTGCAACCGCCAGCGTATCGGTGTGCAGTGATATCTCTCCGAGGATTTCTGATCGCTTAAAGATTCTGTAATTCTTCTTCCTGAAAAATGAAAGGATCATGTTTTCCTCAGGGATGGCTGGGGTATAGACAACAATCACCCTGTTTACAGATCCTGGATCCCTGAATATTTCTGATATTTCTTCCGGTTCATCATTAAAGGTGATTTTACATCCCTGATCAGACAATGATTTAGTTAAAGGAGTCTCTGTTCTGTCATATCCTTCAATTATATAACCTCCTTTGAGAAAATAGAGTGCCAGGGCGCTCATTCCGATCCCGCCGATCCCTACAAAATATATCCCTTCTGTATTCTTAAAATCAATCATCTTCCCGCAAGTTTAAACACCTGTTCGGCAATTCTTTTATCTGCATCCCTTTCAGCCATCGCTGAAATATTTACTGAATATTTCTTTCTCCGGTCACTGTCGGCAACAAGTTTAATGGCTTCGATGATGAGCGCTTTTCCTATCTTACTGTCAGGGATCATCAATGCTGCATCTCTTTTAACCAGTGCCAACGCATTTTTTGTCTGGTGGTCTTCTGCAACATTTGGTGAAGGAACAAGAATAACCGGTTTGCCTACAAGGCAGAGTTCAGATATTGTTCCAGCCCCTGCCCGAGATATAATAATGTCGGCTGCTGCAAAGGCAAGGTCCATCCTGTCAATGAATCCTCTGACCGATATTTTAACTGTATTCAATTTCTTAACAGCTTCTGATACTTTTTCATAATAATTTTTGCCGGTCTGCCATATCCATTGGCATCCGGCAGCTAACATAGCGGTGGTATTTTCAAGCAGGCAGTTGTTAATGCTTCCTGCACCAAGCGATCCGCCAAGTACAAGTACTACAGGCACGCCTGCCGTAAGTCCGAATGATTCAAGAGCCTCATTTTTCAGTCTGTCAAGGTTTTCAAAATTCTGACGTACCGGGTTTCCCGTCTTTATTATCCTGTCGGCAGGGAAGTATTTTTCCATCCCGTCATATGCAACACATATAACCGACGCCTTTTTTGCCAGCAGCTTATTAGTGACACCGGCAAAACTGTTCTGTTCCTGTATAAGGGTTGCGATTCCCATCTTTCCTGCCTGGAGAAGAAGAGGACCGCTGGCGTATCCTCCCACTCCAACCACCACATCAGGTTTGAATTCATTCAGGATTTTCTTTGCTTTTCTTAGGCTTCTCAGCAACCTGAATAACATCGTAAAGTTATTCAGCGGATTTTTCCTGTTTATCCCTGCAACCGGAAGGCCAATGATATTGTATCCGGCTGCGGGTACTTTCTCCATTTCCAGTTTTCCTTCAGCGCCTACAAATAGAATTTCCGAGGAAGGATCTTTTTCCCTTATTGCATTGGCAATGGAAATTGCGGGAAATATATGCCCCCCTGTACCGCCTCCGCTTATTATTATCTTGCTATGTTTTTGCAGGTTCATATATCTTTTCTCCTTCATCAGTTTTTTCTTCATCAGCAAGTTCTTCCTGCTTCACGCGTGCATTTACCACTCTGCTCACGCTCAATATAGCTCCTATTGAAAAACTTATGACAAGCACCGAGGTTCTCCCCCAGCTTACCATAGGCAATGTCTGGCCCGTCACCGGGAAAAGACCCACAGCCACAAACATGTTAAGCATTGCCTGTACGGTAATCATCACAACCAGACCTATCACGAGGTAAGCAGGAAAGGCTGTTTCACACTTTTTAACAATCAGTATGCCCCTGAACAGCAGGATCATATATGCGAGGATCAGCGGTATGGCTCCAAATAGAAGGCCATACTCTTCAATGATAATTGCAAAAATGAAATCGGAATTTGACTGCGGAAGAATATTTCGCTGGGTACTTTTACCGGGCGCTTTTCCGAACAATCCTCCTGTTGAAATGGCAATTTTAGCCTGGTTAGACTGATAATCGGCGTCTTCATCTGTCTCTCCCGAGATATATCTTTCTATCCTTGCCTTCCATATTTCAACCCTGTTTTTTTCAGATACCATACTCAGCACCATTGCGAACATAAAAACTCCTGCAGCCGCCATTCCAACATATGCGAGAAGGTATTTCAGAGGAACCCTTCCCACAAACAGTATTATCATACTTATAGCAAAAACCATAAGTGCGGTGGAAAGGTTTTCGGGCATTATCAGCGCACAGATCACTGCAACAGGAAGCATTAAATACTTCGTAACGATCATAAAGTTACCCAGCTCATCCTGGAACTGCGACAGAGCTCTGGCCAGGTAAATAACGAGGGCTACCTTTGCAACATCTGAGGTCTGGAGCCTGAAGCCTGTGCCGGGTATTTCAATTGTACGTACTGCCTCATTGACTCTGGCTCCGATGACAAATGTAAGAATCAGCAGTGCTATTGAAGCCAGAAGTATGATCCCCGCCAGTTTGGAATAGATCCGGTATGGCAGGTAATGAACTATCAGGATAATTATCAGACTCATGAAAAGCATCAGCGACTGACTTCTGAGAAAGAATGTGGTATTGCCGCCGTATTTCATATATGCCACGCTTGCTGATGAGCTGTAGACCGCCAGCAATGAATAAAACATAAATACTGCGACAAGGGCCCAGATGACCCTGTCACCTTTAAATGTATTCTTCAGCCAGCCAGGTTGCATTGCAATTATGTTTAAAGATTTCTAACTGCCTGTTTGAATTGTCTTCCCCGGTCTTCATAATTATTAAAAAGATCGAAGCTTGCGCATGCCGGAGACAGCAGAACTGTCTGGCCCTTTTTTGCCAGGTAGTATGATGACCTTACCGCTTCTTCCATTGAGGTTGTTTCGACAATTGTCGGCACTTTATCTTTGAAAGCCTCAATTATCTTACGGTTATCCTTACCGAGGCACACAATGGCTTTTACCTTCTTTTGCACCACCGTAAAAAGTTCAGAATAATCATTCCCTTTATCTATCCCCCCTGCGATCCAGATAACATCGGTCTCCATACATTCAAGAGCATACCATGTGGAGTTGACATTGGTACCTTTCGAATCGTTAATGAAGTTTATCCCGCAGACAGTGATTACCGGTTCCAGCCGGTGTTCCACTCCCTGAAAGTCAGAGAGACTCTCTCTGATTACTTCTTTTCTGATAGTCAACACCTTGCCGGCTATGGCAGCTGCCATTGAATTGAAGATGTTATGCCGGCCTTTCAATGCCAGATCGTGAATGGTCATAAGGTTGGTTTTATTTTGGTAATCAATTACTAGTTCATTGTTCTCGATATAGGCGGCCATGCCATGTTTAAAATCGGCAGAGAAAGGGAGGAGGATCATTGGAAGTTCCCTTTTTTTAAGCTCTGTCTTTATAACAGGATCATCTGCCCAGAAGATGAAATAATCAGACTGGGTCTGATTTTGTATGACCCTGAATTTTGAGTCAATATAGTTCTGGATATTGTAGGCATACCGGTCAAGATGATCGGGGGTAATGTTCATCAGTATTGCAATATCAGCCTTGAATGAATACATTCCGTCGAGCTGGAAGCTGCTGAGTTCAATAACATAATAATCATAGTCCTTTTCTGCCACGGCCATGGCAAAGCTACTGCCTACATTTCCTGTCATTGCTACATTCCTGCCGGCCTTTTTCAGTATATGGAATATAAGGTTGGTCACAGTTGTTTTGCCGTTGCTGCCGGTAACGCAGATCTTTTTACCTTGTGCGTATCTGCCGGCAAATTCAATCTCTGAAATAACCGGAATACCCTTGGTACGGATAAAATTCACTATTGGTGCATTTTCAGGTATCCCGGGGCTTTTAATTACTTCATCGGCAGAAAGGATCTCATTCTCCGAATGGACTCCTTCTTCCCATCTTATTCCGTTACTGTTGAGCAGTTCCCTGTAGTTTTCTTTTATCTTACCCTTATCGGAGACGAACACATCAAATCCCTTTTTCAGGGCAAGTATTGCTGAACCTGTCCCGCTTTCGCCTGCTCCCAGTATTACAATCTTCGCCATAACCTATCTTATCTTAAGCGTCACAATACTTATCACAGCCAGAATTATGGCTACAATCCAGAACCTTGTTACAATTTTTGGTTCAGGATAACCCTTTTTCTGGTAATGGTGGTGAAGCGGCGCCATCAGAAAGATCCTTCGTCCTTCACCGTATTTTCTTTTAGTTCTTTTGAAGTGGGATACCTGGATAACAACTGAAAGGTTTTCCGCGAGAAATATTCCACACAAGATCGGGATCAGAAGTTCTTTCCTGATAACGATTGCAAAAACTGCGATTATCCCTCCCAGGGCAAGGCTTCCTGTGTCGCCCATGAATACCTGTGCCGGATATGAATTATACCAGAGAAATCCGATAGTTGCACCTATCAGTGATGCAGCAAAAATCACGAGCTCTTCGGAATATGGTATATACATAATATGCAGGTAATTCGCATAGATGACATTACTGGATACATAAGCAAGTATACCCAGTGCGGAGCCGATTATAGCTGATACACCTGTTGCCAGCCCGTCGAGGCCGTCAGTAAGGTTTGCCCCGTTTGATACAGCCGTCACTATAAAAATCACAATCACAACAAATACAAGCCATGTCCAGAATGAGCGGTGTTCTTCCGGGATAAAGGAAACGAGCCATGCATAGTTGAATTCGTTATTTTTGATAAATGGTATTGTGGTTTTTGTGGATTTGCGTTCCATCGCGACCTGACCTTCGGCGTAATATGGATTTACTGGATCCAGCAATTCAATTTTTTCCATTTCTGACAGGTTTTTTGCCGGGACTTTTTCGATGATAACCACATCATCGCTGAAGAAGAGTGTGATCCCGACAATCAGGCCGAGCACAATCTGACCAGCTATTTTAAACCTGGCGGCCAGGCCTTCCTTGTTTTTCCTGAAAATCTTTATATAATCATCAAGAAATCCGATGAAGCCAAGCCACAAGGTGGTAAGCATCATCAGTATAACATAGATGTTGTCGAGTTTTGCAAAAAGGATAGTCGGAACCAGTATTGAAGCAAGGATTATCACACCCCCCATCGATGGTGTTCCCTTCTTCTGATACTGTCCTTCCAGACCCAGGTTTCTTACCACCTCACCAACCTGCTTAAACTGTAGATACCTGATTATCCTTTTTCCTATTAACAGGGATATGATAAGGGATGTAATTACAGCCATTGCCGACCTGAAGGATATGTATGCGAACATACCTGCACCGGGTACATTTAATTCATCCAGATATCTGAACAAGTAATAAAGCATTTTTCTGCCATTTAGTTTTTCAGCTTCAGCGCTGCTTCAAGTTCCTCCCTGTCGTCAAAATGATATCTTATGCCCATGATCTCCTGATAAGGCTCATGGCCTTTCCCGGCTACAAGAATTATGTCTCCTTTCTGGGCAAGCATCACTGCAGTCTTAATAGCCTCCCGCCTGTCGGTTATTCTCAGTACCTTATGTTTCTGATCAGGTGTTATGCCTGCTTCCATATCATCGAGAATCGCTTCCGGATTTTCTGTTCTGGGATTATCTGAAGTAAGAATGACTTTAGTACTTCCTTCAGCGGAAATGAATGCCATTTTTGGCCTTTTGGTCCTGTCCCTGTCGCCCCCGGCACCAACGACAGTAAGCAATTGCCTTCCCTCTTGCCTTATCCTGTTTATTGTCCCAATGACATTTAAAAGTGCGTCGGGAGTATGCGCATAATCGACCAGGCCTGTTATACCATTTTCTGAGTGCACAGATTCGAGGCGTCCGGGTACTGGCTTAAGATCGCTCAGTAAGGTCAGGATTTCCTTTTTACCTGCTCCGAGCAGTTCCGAAGCCGCGTACACTGCAAGGAGATTGGAAGCATTATAGTCGCCGATAAACCTGGTCCAGACTTCCTCACCCTGAATCCTGAGTTCCATTCCGGAGAAGTCCTGTTCAATAATAGTGCAGCGGTAATCAGCCATTCCTCTGATTGAAAAAGTATAATGGCGTGCTGTGCAGTTCTGCAGCATAACCCTGCCGTTTTTGTCGTCGATATTGGTAAGTGCAAAAGCCGCGGGAGACAGGGAATCGAAGAAACTCTTTTTTGCCCTGAGGTAATTATTGAATGTTATATGATAGTCGAGATGATCGTGTGTAAGATTGGTGAAGATACCGCCAGCAAAACGGAGGCCTGCAATACGCTTCTGGTCAGTTGCATGTGAGCTTACTTCCATAAAAGCATAATCGCATCCCTCTCCTACCATCCGGGCAAGGGTCGCATTAAGCTGCACCGGATCGGGAGTAGTGTGAGTGGCAGGAAGCTCCTTATCATTAACATAATTACATACTGTTGAAAAAAGGCCGCACTTATATCCCAGCCTGGTGAACATTCTGTAAAGCAGGGTAGCGATGGTAGTCTTTCCGTTGGTCCCAGTAACCCCGACAAGTTTCAGATGATCAGACGGATTGCCGTAGTAGTTTGAACATACAATACCCAGGGCCGTAGCAGAATCGGATGTCCTGATCCAACAAACTGATGGATCAGGATCTGCAGGCAGCTTTTCACAAATTATAGCTGAAGCTCCTGCCTCGATTGCCTGCTTTACAAATTTATGTCCGTCACTATTTGTCCCTCTGACAGCCACGAATAGGTATCTGCTGCCAACTTTGCGAGAATCAAATTCAACGCCTTCAATTTTCCTTTCTGAATCACCTTTAACAGAAAGTACCTCCACACCTTTTAGTATATCATTAATAGTGATCATGCTTCGTTACATATTCATATCAAGTGAAACCACGCTTCCTTCCCAGATTCTTGCTCCATGTTCCGGCGACTGCCTCAGGACTTTCCCCTTTCCGCTGTACCGCACCTTCAGACCTGCGTTTTCAAGAAGGTAGATTGCATCGCGAAGGCTCATGCCCCTTACATCCGGCACAAGTCCTTTTTTTAGTTCTACTCCGACCAGCCTGATTGTATCACCGTTTTCGCGTGTGGCAACCCAGTCCTCTTTTGAAGTCTTTTTAAACCTGACATCGAGATCTCCGAGGACCCTGTTTATATCTGCCCTGAATCCATTCCCAGCTTCCGGAGCAGAAGCTGTAAGTTCTTTCCTGTCTTCCCGTCTGTAATCCCTGAAAAATGTTGTGGCGTAGACCTTGTCGGAGATCTCCTTGAAAACAGACCCTGCTACTACATTTCCGTAATAGACTCCATTGGAGGGAGCATTCACAACAACGATACATGAATAGAGAGGATTTTCAGCAGGGAAATAGCCAACGAATGAAGCCTGATAGCTGATTCGGGAGCCCTGCCTGTATCCCCGTTTGTCCATTGCTATCTGTGCAGTTCCCGTTTTTCCTGCGATTCTGTATTCGGCATTTTTAAGGTTTGTGGCTGTACCATGCTGCACAACCCCTTCCATCATATCCCTGGCCTTCCTGATTGTTGATCGTGATGCAATAGAATTGACTATTACTTCAGTACCATAGCTTTTTACCACTGATCCGTTCCGCAATATAGCCGTGACAAACCTTGGACGAACCATCCTGCCGTTGTTGGCAACGGCGTTGTAAAAGGTAAGAATCTGAAGAGGTGTCATCTGCACTTCATAACCGTGCGACATCATCGGAAGGGAAAGCCCTGACCACAGTTTGTCGCCCGGATATCGTATTAACGGCGAGCCCTCTCCCTTAATCTGCAGGTCAAGTTTCTGATTGAGCCTCATTGCATAGAGACGGTTCACGAAATCTTTGGGATTGTCCCTGTAGTGATCAGTGATTATCTTGGAGGTCCCTACATTAGAGGATTTTTCAAAAACCTGTTTTACTGAGATTTTACCATAACCACCCTCTCTGGTATCCCTTATTACCTTATTGTAGAATTTGACAGTTCCATTACCTGTATCGACTATATCACCGGTATCGACGACTCCGTCCTCCAGTGCTGCCATAATCACAGGCAGCTTGAATGTTGAACCCGGCTCGGTACTTTCAGCTATTGCATAATTATATGTTTCGCGGTAGTTGCCGTATCCGTCCTGTTCGAGATTTGCGATAGCTTTAATGTCGCCGGATTCCACCTCCATTAGTACCGCGCATCCGTGGTGTGCATTATGTTTTCTGAGCTGATTCTCAAGCGCGCTGGATGCCACATCCTGCAGATCGATGTCGATGGTTGTAAGTATGTCATTCCCATCTTTTGATTCTATGCTTTCAGCATCGTTAACCGTTATCCAGTCGCCTCCGGTCAGACGTTGTTTCACAACTGTACCGTTTTTTCCTGCCAGCTCCCTGTTGAATGAGCCTTCAAGGCCTACCTGGGTCCCATCCTCAGCCAAACTGAGATATCCTATAGTACGTGCTGCCAACTGATTGTTGGGCAGGATCCTGCGGTTTTCAGCCCTGACAACGAACCCTCCCCTGTACTGACCTTCCCTGAATATCGGAAGCTCCTTTACCTTTTTAAGAGTGGCATAGTCGACTTTCTTCTTAATAAGGAAGTACCTGTCACCTTTTCTCCGGGCTTCAGTGATAACTGCTTTCCATCCGGCAGGCGACCTTACACCAAGAAGCCGTGAGAGCCCTTCTGAAAGACCGTCGATCCCCTGCGAGAATGTCTGAGACGACATGCCAGTACTTCTTGTGTCCATGTAAATTGAAAAATAGGGAATACTACTGGCCAGAAGCCTTCCGTCGCAGGCCAGAATATCGCCTCTGTTGGCCGGCTCTTCGTCTGTCTTAAAAACATATTTCTCGCTCATTGCAGTCCATTTGGCCCTCTGAACGAACTGAAGAAAGATGATACGGACAAACAATACAAGAGCCATGACCACCACCACGAAATAGACTATCCCGCTCCTCAATACTATTTCATCCCTGACAGCCATACTACATTTATTTGTCGATAACTATTTTATATGCAGGTGTTTTCAATTCTTCCAGCCCCAGTCCCTTTTCCTTTACCATCCTGTATACTTCCGACTGCCTGCTTATGGCCATAAGGTTTGCAGAGGTTGAGAGTGCTTCAGCCCTCAGGTCGCGTACCTCCCGTGAAAGCCTGCTGGTTTCACGAGTTATCTTTTCAGCATGGAACCTGTTACTTATATAAATTGCCAGCAAGACAGTCAGCATAATGATGTACCAGATGTTATTGAGAATAATCACATCAGAGACAATGATACCGCTCAACAGTTCCTTAATGAAACTGCCTGATGGTTTTCTGCCTTTATTTGCTTCTTCACCTGTCATTCTTCAAATCTTCTGTGCAATCCTGAGCCGGGCACTTCTTGATCTTTTGTTCTCTTCAATTTCCCTTTCGCCCGGAATTATGCCTTTCTTGTTTATAATCAGGAAGGGAGTAATGACATTTCCGTAGAAATCCTTCTTTTCCTCACCTTCAAAATTTCCGGTTCGCATGAAATTTTTAACAATCCTGTCTTCAAGCGAATGATATGTTATGACCACAAGCCTGCCATCCTTTTTGAGCAACTCAAGAGACTGTTCAAGCATTTCCTTCAGGTATTCCATCTCATGATTTACGGTTATTCTCAGGGCCTGAAAAACCCTTGCATAGAACTTGTTCTCCTGTCTCAAAGGAGCCAGTTTTCCAATTGCCGATATTATATCACTTACTTTCGTGAGCGGTTTGACACTCCTGGCCCTGACAATTTCCCTTGCGATTTTCCTTGCATTTACAAGCTCACCGTAGTCATACATTATCTTCGCAATGGCATTTTCGTCAAGGGTCCTTAGCAATGAAGCAGCAGTAACGTTACCCTTTTTGTTCATCCGCATATCGAGAGGTGCATCCTGCCTGAAAGTGAATCCTCTTTCAGGCTCGTCAAACTGATGAAAGGAAACGCCCAGGTCAGCTATCAAACCATCGATTGCCTCTATGCCTATATACTTCAGATTATTTTTAAGAAACCTGAAATTCTGATTCAAAAAGATCAGATTTTTGTCATCGGGCACATTTTGAATTGCATCCGCATCCTGGTCAAATGCAATAAGCTTACCCTTCTTAAGCCTTTTAAGAATAGCCATTGAATGACCTCCGCCGCCGAATGTTGCATCGACGTAGATACCATCGGGTTTGATATTCAATCCCTTTATACTTTCATCCAATAAGGCAGGTACGTGGTAAAACATTATTCCATAGGCTCATTTGAAGTTCCACCCAAAAGCTTTTCAGCAAGGTTAGCAAAGTCGTCCGGAGGCATATCAATAGTGTCGTAGACTGAAGCTGCCCATATTTCTATTCTGCCATCCTGGCCAGCAAGAACCACATCTCTTTCAGCACCAATAAGTTCTAAAAACCTCTTTGGTATGAGCATCCTGTTATTGTTGTCAAGAGAGAGCTCGGCGGTTCCTTTGAAGAAATTTCGCAGGAATCTGTTGTGCTCCCGGTTGTAGGGGTTCATTTTCTTCCTTATTTTCTCAAGCTGACGGTTCCAGTCGTCGATGGAATAGAGCACAAGGCAATTTTCGAATATATCTTTCCTGACCACAAAGTGATCCTGTGCAGTTGCAGGCATCTGCTTCTTGAATGCCGCAGGGAGAATTATTCTTCCCTTTACATCCACTTTGCACGCATAATCGCCTATAAATGTGGCCATACCCTCTTTTCCCAATAAACTGCTAAAGTAATAAAAAATTATCCACTTTCCTCCACTTTCCTCCACATTTTTTTATCTATTGTTAATAACTTTGAAAAAAAGATCTCTGATTTCAGCATCAGTTGGCGTCTGCAGAATTGAGTGATCAGGATATTCTTTAAGTAAAAAGCTGTGTGCCAAACCATATTCAACCACATTTTTGTTTCTGGTTGCATGGTAAAAGCTATCCGGATAAGTGTATGATCATTTAGATTTATGCATGAAACAATAAAAAAGAGTTTTTTTGACAGACTGTTTACGTCGTTTTACCTTACCGAAAATCACGCCGCCTGGATTATCTCTTCCATGGATTATCAGATCCTTTCTCCCTTCTCATAAGGGGGGATGAGGTATATACAACCGGAGAAGCTGCAAACATTTTTCAGGATGAGTCAGGGGCTGGGGCGAGAAAACAAGAATGGATTTGTAGGCCAATATGAGAAAAGATTACTGCATTGCCATGTCGTGACATGAATAATGAAAAAGAAATTTCGGTAATTTTGAATTTTATGCATTTAAGCACATTGTTCGTCGGATGAATGCCACCACCGGTAATATCAGATCATTGAAAGTTGATGTAAGGCAGGTTCTGTATGATAAAAATCCAGGATTAGCCAGAAAAATTCCTGGTTTCATCATAAGATATCTCGAAAGGATCGTTCACCAGGATGAGATTAATGCTTTTCTGTCCAGATACGGTCATCTGAAGGATGAGCAGTTCATTGAAGCAGGGTTAAAACATTTTAATATTACATACAATGTTTTCGGTCGTGAAAACATACCCGGTTCCGGCAGGCATATTTTTGTTTCAAATCATCCTCTGGGCGGACTTGACGGACTGGTGTTCATCAATGAGCTTTCTAAATACTTCAGTGATATTAAATTCCCGGTAAATGATATCCTGATGAATATAAGCAACCTTTCTGGGATTTTTGTCCCGATAAATAAACATGGGGCTCAGGGAAGAGATGCTGCCAGAAAAATTGAGGAAGCGTATGCATCCGACAGTCAAATCCTGTATTTTCCGGCAGGATTATGTTCGAGGAAGAGGGGAGGGATTATTAAAGATCTGGAATGGCATAAGAGTTTTGTTGCAAAAGCAGTACAGCATAAAAGGGATATTGTGCCTGCGTTTTTCTCAGGAAGGAACTCCTCTTTTTTTTACAATCTTTCAAACATAAGAAATTTTCTTGGAGTTAAAGCCAATATAGAGATGCTTTACCTGGCCGATGAGATGTTCAAACAGAAGGAAAAAGTCATTAACCTTGTATTCGGAAAGAAAATTTCCTGGCAGCAATTTGACGGTAGCAGAACTTTTACAGAATGGGCTGAATGGGTAAAAGGCAAAACATATGAACTTGGATCTGCTATAGTCGTGAATACTTAAAAATCAAAAAAATCCGTAATCCGGACTCTTAATTGACAGAATATTCTGATATTTGGCGCTATTAACAAACAACAATGGAACCAATTGCCCAACAACTGCCTAAGGAACAGATAATTGCCGAACTAACTAAAGACAAGCTCCTGAGGCGTACAAACAACGGCAACAACGAAGTTTATGTTTTTGACAACAATAATTCACCTTCTCTTATGCATGAGGTTGGAAGGGTAAGAGAGATTACTTTCAGGCATGCTGGCGGGGGAACCGGTAAAAGCCTTGACATTGATGAATTTGATCTTCACCCTAAGGACCCGCAGAAACAGCTCATAGTATGGGACCCGGAAAGGCAGGAGATTATTGGAGGATACCGCTTCTATTTCCCCGAGAAAGGGTGTACCGAGTGTGATGTTTCAAAGCTTGCATCCTCATCATACTTCAAATTTTCAGAAAAGTTCCTGAAGAAATATTATCCTCACCTTATGGAGCTGGGACGCTCATTTGTTCATCCAGATTACCAGTCGAGGACGATGGGGCGCAAGAGTCTTTATGCACTCGACAATCTTTGGGACGGTCTGGGAGCAATAATTCTTGATAATCATCATCTGAAATATCTTTTCGGGAAGGTTACCATGTATCCTCATTTCAACCAGAAAGCAAGGAATATGATACTCTATTTTCTTAAAAGGCATTTTGATGATCCTGACCGGATGGTAGTTCCCCTTGAACCTGCTAACATTGACCTTCATGAGGATGAAATGAAGAAGATATTCAGGGGTTGGAGATACAAGGATAATTACAAGATTCTTTCAAGAGAGGTAAGGAACCTGAATGAAAACATACCTCCGCTTATCAACGCCTATATGAACCTGTCGCCCACAATGCGTACTTTCGGGACTTTCATAAATCACAAATTCGGCAACGTTGAAGAAACGGGCATAATGATAACACTAAGGGATATCTATATTGAGAAGATCAACAGGCACCTGGCCTCCTACAAAAAGGATTTCCTGATCACCTGGTTTTCACACAAGGATCAATAGGCCCTTTCGTTCCTTCCTTCGATATAGTTTATAAATGACTGGTTTGCAACCTTGTTTCCTCCTGGCGTGGGATAATTACCGGTAAAATACCAGTCGCCAGTATGACCAGGGCAGGCTTCATGAAGCCCTTCGATAGACTGAAAGACTATTTCAATTTCAGCTTTAATATCATCTGCTTTAAGCATTGATGCAATTTTTGCCGAGATAATCGGGGTGCAAAACGGCCTGTAAATTTCTCTGACCAGGTTTCTGATCTCTGAAACAGGTTTCAGGTTTTCTTTCTTTGCCTCTTCATAGATTTTGTAAACAAGGTCTTCCTGTCCGTTGTCCTGATGTAGTTTGATGGCTGCCCTGAAAGCGATAAGATCACCCAGTTTGGCCATATCTATCCCATAACAATCGGGGTATCTCAATTGAGGGGATGATGAAACAATTACGATCTTCCGTGGCTCAAGCCTGTCGAGGATCCTAATAATGCTCTGGCGCAGAGTTGTTCCCCTGACTATTGAATCGTCAATAACGACCAGATTATCAATGCCTTTACGTATAATACCGTATGTTATGTCGTACACATGCCCTACCAGGTCGTTGCGGGTACTATCTTCAGTAATAAATGTACGGAGTTTAACATCCTTAACGGCAATCTTCTCCACCCGTGGCCTGCGGCCGATGATCTTTGTCAGTTCGTCACGTGTCAGGGTATCGTGTCTGGTAATTATTTCATCTACTTTTGACTGGTTTATATAATCTTCAACTCCCTTTATCAGTCCGTAGAAAGCACTTTCTGCCGTGTTTGGTATATATGAAAATACCGTGTTCTCAACATCAAAGTTCACTTTCTCTAAAACCGGAATTGCAAGGAGTTCTCCTAATTTCTTTCTTTCCCTGTAAATAGTCTTATCCGTCCCACGGGAAAAATAGATACGTTCAAAGGAGCATTTCCTTGGTTCTGTTACCTCCCTGATCTTCTCAATGTTGAAATCGCCTTCTGCCTTTATTATCAGTGCACATGCTGGTTGTAATTCCAGCACCCTGTCGGTACTGACATTAAATATGGTCTGTATTACCGGACGTTCTGATGCTACCACTGCTATTTCATCGTCGATATAATAAAATGCCGGCCTTATGCCTGCCGGATCTCTCATTACGAATGCATCGCCATGTCCCACCATTCCAGCCATTACATAACCCCCATCCCAGTTTCTGCTGGCTTTGCCTAGAACGGTTGCCAGATCAAGGTTCTTTTCAATAAGAGGTGTTATCTCCATCTTTGAATAACCCTGTTCCTTGAAGATCCTGAATACCCTTTCATTTTCCTCATCGAGCCGGTGTCCTACATTTTCAAGGATGGTAACAGTATCGGAAAAATCGACCGGGGTCTGGCCAAGTTCAACAAGACTCTGGAATATCTCGCTAACATTCGTCAGGTTAAAGTTACCCGCCATGACCAGATTCCTGGATTTCCAGTTGTTCTCACGGCTCACGGGATGTACATAATCGATATTATAATTACCGTATGTACCATACCTCAGGTGCCCGAGATAAACATCACATGCAAAAGGCACAGTACTTTTTATGAATTCAGGATCATTGAAACCGGACGGATTTCTTATCTTAAGTCTGGTGATATCCTCATATATAAGGTTAAAAATCTCCTTGATAGGGTTGGCCTTGTTTGATCTCTGCCTGAATATATATCTGTTACCCGGATCAACATTCATTTTTATTCCTGCTATACCAGCTCCATCCTGGCCCCTGTTATGTTGCTTCTCCATCATCAGGTACATCTTCTGCAATCCCCAGTCCCATGTACCATATTTTTTAAAATAATATTCCTGCGGCTTTCGTAATCTTAGCAGTGCTATGCCGCATTCATGTTTGATGTTTTCGCTCATTTTTATTGCTTATTCAGGTCGGGGAAATTGATTATATCAGGTACAAGGTAAGCATCGGGAAATACTTTTCTTACCATAATAAGGTATTTTGTGGCTTCAGTTTTTGTCCTGAAATCGCCAACACGTATCATATACCATCCTGGTTCAGCAAAGGAGGCGTATGAAACGAGTTCGCGGGGGAATTTGCTTATGAAATCTGCCTGAACTTTTCCCGACTCTTCCCTTGCATTCCTGTTGGAACTGTTGTATATCTGAATCCTGAATCCCTCCATTCCACCAATTTTCATGTTACGAAGAATGTGCCTGTTTATTAGGGAATCAATTCCCGGATCCTGTCTGATAGTCAGACGCCCGGCATTATCGCCATCGTTGCTTCGGAACATGCTTTCCGTATTGTTCAGATTCTGGGCCTTGCACAGACAAGCAGGAATCAGGAGCAGAAAAAGTTTGTAAAGGACTTTCCTAATCATTTTTGTTTAAAAGGGTCGGTTATGCCTTGCCAAGCTCCTCGGCAAGTTCATCACTTATTTCCAGATTATGATAAACATTCTGAATATCATCGTCGTCTTCGAGCGCTTCTATAAAACGCATCACCTTTCTTGCTGATTCAAGGTCGAGCTGTTTGGTGTTGTTGGGAATTCTTTTCAATCCGGCTTCTTCAGGTTCTATACCCAATTCTGCCAGCTTTTTGTTCACGCTTCCGAAATCCTCTTTTGCGCATGTTACGGTTAAAGTATCCTCATCAATCTCAAAGTCCTGGGCTCCGGCATCAATAAGTTCAAGTTCAAGTTCTTCGGTGTTCAGTCCTTCATTCCTGATTGTAAAGATGCCTTTCCTGTCAAAAAGTGAGCTGAGTGATCCATTCGTGCCAAGCTTGCCGCCATGCTTATTAAAAGCTGACCTGATGGAGGCTACTGTCCTGTTATTATTGTCTGTAAGACATTCCACAAAAATTGCGATTCCACATGGCCCATATCCTTCAAAAGAGGTTTCCGAATAATTGTCGGCATCAGAACCAACAGCTTTTTTTATGGCTCTTTCGATATTTTCCTTGGGCATGTTTGCTCCCTTTGCATTCATAATGGCAAGCCTCAGCCTGGCATTGGAATCGGGGTCTCCTCCCCCTTCCTTGGCAGCAATAATGATCTCCTTGATTATCTTTGTAAAAATCTTCCCCCTTTTGGCATCGTTTGCGCCCTTCTTTCTTTTAATTGTTGACCATTTATTATGACCTGACATAAATTCCGGATTTTAATTATGATGCAAAATTAAATATTTCTTTAATACTTCGCTCATTGTATGTACTTTTGGGGCGCAATTTTACCGGGTGCCGTATGCCGGGTACCGTTTGCCGGCGAGGGTAGGCGACGGGCGACGGGCAGTAAGTAGGAAGCAGGAAGGGGTGAGAATAATTCACCAGCATAAGACCTTTGATCTTGATATTATGGCAAAAAAACTATATATCGAAACATACGGTTGTCAGATGAACGTTTCAGACAGCGAGGTGGTTGTTTCAATTCTGTCGGGACATGGATACGTCAGGTCAGAAAACATTGCAGATGCTGATCTTATACTTATCAATACCTGCTCGATCAGAGAAAATGCCGAGGAAAGGATCTGGGGCCGGCTCAGTGCAATACGGCATTTAAAAAGGAAAAAACCCGCAATCCTGGTTGGACTAATAGGATGCATGGCTGAAAGGTTAAAAGAGCAGGTGATCGAAAAGGAACACCTTATTGACATGGTTATCGGACCGGATGCCTACCGTTCCCTTCCTTCACTGGTGGCTGAAGCTGAAGCGGGTCATAAAGCAGTGAATGTACTGTTGTCACGAGAGGAAACTTATGCAGACATATCACCGGTAAGGATGGACAAGAATGGCGTTACCGCGTTTGTATCGATAATGAGAGGTTGCAACAATATGTGTGCCTATTGTGTGGTTCCCTATGTCAGGGGAGGTGAAAGGAGTCGTGATCCCGAATCAATACTTAATGAAGTGAGAGATCTTTCTAATATGGGTTACAAGGATGTCACGCTACTCGGCCAGAATGTAAACTCCTATTCGTTCGAGAAAAACGGGGAGAAGATCACTTTCCCGGGTTTGCTTGAAATAACAGCCAGAACAGTTCCTGAAATGAGGATAAGGTTTTCAACATCTCATCCAAAGGACATATCAGATGAATTGCTCTTCACCATACAACGAAACGAAAATATATGCAGGCATATTCACCTGCCGGTTCAAAGCGGCAGCAGCAGGATTCTCAGACTGATGAACAGGGATTATACCAGGGAATGGTACATGGAAAGGATATCTGCCATAAAAAGGATTATCCCCGGTTGTTCTGTTTCGACTGATATCATAGCAGGTTTCTGTACAGAAACCGAAGAAGATCACCGTGAAACCCTTTCGCTTATGGAATGGGCGGAATATGATTTCGCCTACATGTTCAAATATAGTGAACGTCCGGGCACAGGAGCCGCAAGAAAATACCCCGATGATGTTCCCGAGGAGATAAAGACAAAACGTCTGAATGAAATAATTGCTCTTCAGAACAGGCTTTCCGCTAAGTCAAAAAGAAAAGATGTGGGTAAAATTCTTACTGTTCTGATTGAGGGCCGGTCAAAAAGATCACCAGATTTTCTCTCGGGCCGTACATCACAGAACAAGGTTGTGGTTTTTCCCGACAATGGCGCAAGACAGGGGGAATATGTTGATGTGTTTATAGAAAGATGCACCTCCGCAACGCTGATTGGAAAAGCGGTTTAACAGAATGGAATAACCCTGTACAATAAGTTCTGTACATCCAGGAAATTACCTCTGTGAGCCTCTTCACTCTTCCTTTCTTATTATCAGTTTAAGTTCGTCGAGTTGTTTATTTGATATTTCTGAAGGAGTATCGAGCATTACGTCGCGTCCGGAGTTGTTTTTCGGAAAGGCAATGAAGTCGCGGATCGAATCCTGTCCACCGAACATGGCAACCCATCTGTCGAATCCGAAAGCTATTCCTCCATGGGGAGGAGCACCATATTTAAATGCATTAAGCAGGAATCCGAACTGCTCTTCAGCCTCTCTTTCGGTGAAACCAAGCACCTTGAACATAAGTTTCTGGACAGAAGCATCATGTATCCTCACTGAACCACCACCTATCTCAACTCCGTTTATTACCAGGTCGAAGGCATTGGCTCTTACTTTACCCGGATCGGTTTCCATAAGATTAATATCATCGGGATGAGGTGATGTAAAAGGATGATGCATAGCATAGTAGCGGTTCATTTCATAGTCCCACTCAAGAAGAGGAAAGTCAATCACCCAGAGCGGGACAAATTTATCCTTTGTCCTCAGATTCAATCTGTTGCCCATTTCCAGACGAAGTTCCGACAATCCTGTAAGTGTCTGTCTTTTTTCTCCAGACATTATCAGTACCAGGTCTCCTTTACTTGCTCCGGAAGCCTTAATCCATTCTGCAAGATCTACTGGTGAATAATACTTGTCGGCAGATGATCTAAGAGAGCCGTCGGAGCCATATTTAAGCCAAACCAGTCCTTTGGCTCCAATCTGTGGCCTTTTTACAAAATCAGTAAGCTCATCAAGCTGTTTTCGGGAATAATCTGCACAACCCGAAGCAACAATTGCACCTGTGTATTGAGAATTATCAAACACAACAAAGCCTCTGCCACGTACAATATCAGTCAGCTGGGTAATTCTCATTTCAAAACGAAGGTCAGGTTTATCGTTCCCGTAATTTTCCATGGCTTCCTGGTATGAAAGTCTTTGAAACGGACCGCTGAATTCAATGCCTTTAATCTGTTTAAAGAGATGCTTTGCTAGGCCTTCAAAGGTATTCAGTATGTCATCTCTTTCCACAAAAGACATCTCACAGTCGATCTGCGAAAATTCCGGTTGTCGGTCGGCTCTCAGGTCTTCATCCCTGAAACATTTGACTATCTGATAGTACCGGTCAAATCCGGCGACCATAAGAAGCTGCTTCAGGGTCTGTGGAGATTGCGGAAGGGCATAGAAAGTCCCGGGCTGCATTCTAGAAGGAACAACAAAATCGCGAGCACCTTCAGGTGTTGACTTTATCAGAACAGGAGTTTCGACCTCAACAAATCCTATTGAATCCATGTAACTCCTTACCTCCCTTGCAACTTTATGGCGTAAAAGGATATTGTTCTTTACAATGCTCCTTCTCAGATCGAGGTAGCGATATTTCATCCTCAATTCTTCTCCTCCGTCGGTTTCGTCCTCTATGGTAAATGGCGGCAACTCACTTGCATTCAGAATATTAAGCTCACAAACTTCAATTTCGATATCACCGGTGGCGAGTTTGGGATTTTTATTACTCCTCTCTCTCACTATCCCTTTTGCCTGGATAACATATTCTCGTCCGAGTTTTCTTGCTTTCCGACACAGCTCACTGTTCAACTCCAGGTTGAATACAAGCTGAGTTATGCCGTATCTGTCCCGAAGATCAACGAATGTCATTCCTCCAAGATCGCGTGATTTCTGGACCCATCCGCATAGTGTAACGTTACTCCCGACGTCATTAATACTGAGCTCCCCGCATGTGTTTGTTCTGTACATTCTGAATTTTTTAGTTCAGCAAAATTAAAAAAAATAGCTTGCCGGAAGGAAAAACATCGGGCCTTATTTTTAACCAGTGGAACAGGAGGAAGAGTCAGTAATTCTTATTACTTTTAGGTCATATTCTGCAGGTGGATGACGGAAACCAGGGATGAACATTTTATGAGGGCAGCGATTGCGGAAGCCAGAAAAGCTTATGAAAAACAGGAAGTTCCGGTTGGTGCCGTAGTCGTTTGTAATGATATTATTATTGCCCGTGCCCATAACCTGATTGAAAATTTAAAGGATCCTACGGCACATGCTGAAATGCAGGCTATTACGGCTGCAGCAAGTTGGCTTGGAGGTAAATATCTAACCGAATGCACTGTTTATGTTACTGTTGAACCTTGCGGGATGTGTGCAGGTGCTATCGGATGGAGTCAGGCAGCGAGGCTCGTTTACGGGGCAGATGATGAAAAGAAGGGATTCACATTGATCAGCAGGGCATTGATTCATCCGACAACTGTTGTCGAAAGCGGAGTGCTGGCAAATGAATGCAGTGAACTATTAAGAATGTTTTTCAGGACAAAACGTTAAATCAGATTGGCAGATATGCCGGGGCAATCATTCCACAGGGGCAGACAGCCATATAGAAATATAACCGCATCGCATCAGGAAGTTAGTGGCTTGAAACGCAATTCTTCAACATATTATTTAAAAATTATCCCAGACAAACTCTAAAATCCCATTAAATGACCTTAGATAACAGTAAAACCATTATCAGCCTCAGAATAAAGCTTTTCATAGCGACTGTGCTGTTTCTTGCTTTCATTATTCTGACCTATGTGGCAAAGAAAATTAATTACCCCCTGCTTGGAATGAGTGATACAATATGGACGGTTATTCTTGCTTCATGCTATCTGATTTTAGTTTTTCTCCCCATGTATCTTAATTATCAGTATGTTTACTTTTCCGACGACGGGGAGAATATTGTCTTCAGATATTTTAACGCCGGAATCACCGGAGGGAAAAAGAATTCTGTGGAAATAAACAAAAAAACCTTCTCGGGCTATAAGGTTGAAAAGAAACACTTCGGCCTTAGCCAGAGCATTATCCTTTATACCCAGATAAGACAGGGAATAGCTAAATATCCACCAATCCATATAAGTGCACTTACAAAGGCAGAAAAGAACAAAATTATCAGCCTTTTAAACACCTATGCTCCCAGGATTAAAAATGAATCATAGCAATATATGAGTTAAATCATTTTTAATGAATAAAGTAGAGCAGACCTTTGGGATCTGATTAGATTGCTATTTAAGCAATGAATAGTTACTGGTTGCTGGCGAAAGGCAAAGGGCCATGGGCACCAGGTGTTAAACAGAACAAAATAAATACTAACCCATAAAATTTATGATATGAATGTAGATAGAATTATGAGCACCCTCGAGAAGAAGCATCCGGGAGAGGTGGAATATTTACAGGCGGTAAGGGAAGTTCTTGAATCGATTGAGGAGGTTTACAATGAAAATCCCCAATTTGAATCAGCAAACATTATTGAACGGATAGTGGAACCTGACCGTGTTCTTATATTTAAGGTTCCATGGGTGGATGATGACGGAAATGTAAAGGTGAACCTGGGTTACCGGATTCAATTTAACAATGCCATAGGCCCGTACAAAGGAGGGCTTCGCTTCCACCCCAGCGTAAATCTTTCAATTCTGAAATTTCTTGGATTCGAGCAGATCTTCAAGAACGCACTGACGACTCTTCCGATGGGCGGGGCGAAGGGTGGGTCTGACTTTGATCCAAAGGGAAAATCAAATGCTGAGGTGATGCGTTTCTGCCAGTCGTTCATGCTTGAATTGTGGAAATACATAGGTCCCGAGACCGACGTCCCTGCGGGCGATATAGGTGTAGGTGGACGTGAAATCGGTTATTTATACGGTATGTATAAAAGGCTCAAAGGCGATCACACTGGTGTTCTGACCGGTAAAGGAAGCAACTGGGGCGGGTCGCTCATTCGTCCCGAAGCAACAGGTTATGGCTGTGTCTATTTTGCCAAGGAGATGCTGGCAACCAGGGGAGAATCGCTCTTAGGGAAAAGGGTAGCAATTAGTGGTTTTGGAAATGTGGCATGGGGTGCAGCGTTAAAAGTAACCGAGCTGGGAGGCAAAGTAGTTACTATTTCGGGTCCTGACGGGTATGTATATGACCCTGACGGCATTTCAGGAAAGAAAATTGATTACATGCTCGAACTGAGAGCCTCTAACCAGGATATTGTAAAACCATATTCTTATGTCTTTGAAGGTGTTGAGTTCCATGAAGGGAAGAGACCATGGGAAGTAAAGGTTGACATTGCACTTCCATGCGCAACTCAGAACGAGCTTAACGGAGATGATGCCCTTAATCTCGTAAACAACGGATGTATTTGTGTTTGCGAGGGTGCAAATATGCCTAGCACACCCGAAGCAATTGAAATTTTTCAGAAAAACGGACTTCTTTTCTCACCGGGCAAGGCTTCAAATGCAGGAGGTGTAGCTACTTCAGGTCTTGAGATGACACAAAACGCAATGAAATTGAGATGGAACAGCCAGGAAGTTGACAACCGCCTTCATGAAATAATGTGCAATATTCATGGACAGTGCGTCAAATACGGAAAGCGTCCCGACGGATACATTGATTACGTAAAAGGTGCTAATATTGCCGGATTCCTGAAGGTAGCCAATTCGATGCTCGATATGGGTGTGATATAGTTATTAATATACTCGTTTCCAAGAGGGTGTCTTAAAAGGGGCACCCTTTCTTTTTTAGTTTATTGTCACTTTCTTTTACTTCTCCAGAAGAAAGTGACCATAGAAATAGAAAAAGAATCAGGCACGGAACCTCCGGATGGCGGTGAGCCGGACGAAGCTAAAAGATAACCGTTCCTGTTTTTCGCCAATTGAGCATTGCCATTTACCTCTCCAAAAAGCAGGAAATGGCTTGCACCTTTTCTGGTTTACCCTCGCACCGATATAATAATAATGCTACTATCTTTGACATGTATATTTTTGATTATGTGATTGTTGATAAATCATGAAAACAGAGGGGATGCCTCTCCCTTCCATAAACCTCAGGTTATGTAACTTGAGGTATGCAAAATAACAAATCAGGGGCTGCCGAAATAATAAACATGAAAGATATGCTGATGAAAATGTAGCGCGCATACTGGGAATACAAACCCGGTGGACCCCTGGAAAAGAATCATTTGATCAACTGCTTAAAGCATCAGCATATAAGGATGAAGGAGAACTGATTGCCTCAAGAGAGCTGAAAGTATATTGCTATATTCCAGATACCTGGATCAAGGTGACCATGGATGTCAATGAAACTGCATCAACAATACTCGACCTGATTTCTAACCCGGATGAAAAGACTACTTACATGATAGGTCCGAATTACAGAGTATACAGACAGGGAGACAGATACTATAAATGGAACATCATAAACAATGCCCTGCTGTCAAACGCAGTTGATATTGAGACTGACTGAAGAGGTGTAATATATGTGGTCACCAGTTCCAGCCCTATGGGGGAAAAAGCAGATATTGTCAAAAGTAATGATAACGGCAACACCTGGACTTTATGTACAAGGCCATATGAACCATCATCCCACGATTTCAGGATTTCCTTCTGTAACGACAACAGCATCTGGGCTTATAAGTATGGAGAACCGGTAAAATTTTCCAGGGATGAGGGAATAACCTGGCATAATGCCGGAAATAATCTTTCAGCTTTCGGGCATGTGGATGTGTACAGATTAAAAGACAGCTCATTGTTGTTCCTGGGAAGTAATACCGACCTGCTTATTTCAGTTGATAATGGAGAAAACCGGGATAAAATCGATACTCCTTATTCAATATATCAGCTCTATGTGACCGAAAATGATCTGGTTGTGATCGGATCGCTTGGAAAAGGATACATGCTGTACACTTCAGCCGACTACTGCAGGACTTTCGATTTAGTAGCAGCCTATCAGTCACAGGGTTTTGGCTCAAGGGATACTTTTATTACCAGGTGGAAGGATTATTATTATTATATCTCTATTCCGGCGTTCGGCGTTCTGGAAACCATAAATTTCAGAAGCATGAATTATTTTATAAATCAGGATCTTTATGACTTTTTCATTGATCATAACGGGGTATTAATGATGAAAAGTCAGGATTTCCGGGCCGTTTATTACCTGGAAAGAACAGGCCTGATAAAAGGTGACATTTCAGATTATCCTGTGAAATATTTTACCTGTCTGCAGCATAGTGAATCTTCTGACGTATTTTATTAAAAATAACAGCATTTTATCTGGTCTTCTGTGAATAAATTAAACCAAAAACATGATCCGCTGTACCTCTTAACCGGCCAAGAGTATTTGACGCTATTCACCGGTAAAAAACAGCCGTTCTTTGGTACCCACCAATTGTTAACCGAAAATAACTATCTGTAAATCTTAATAATAAATAAACTTGCAAAATAATAACTTAAATCTGTTTTTAATTTCCGAACGATGAAAAAGTATTTACTTTCCCTTACTGCAGCATTATGTATAGTGCCAATTATGGCACAGCAAAGTGCTGACCTCAGACTTAGTCTTGAGAAAAACAAAACCTACCGTTTAAGATCTGTTTCAAAGCAAACGGTTGTTCAGACTGTCAGCGGCAACCAGCAGACTGTGGAATCTGAGGTGTTATATACCATCTCTGTTAAAATGATTGATGCAACGCCTGAATTTCTGGTTACTGAGATTCATTTTGACACTATCACCACAAAAACCAACACAATGGGGAAGGTTGAAAGCTTCAGTTCCACAGTAGAAGGAGATATCAAATCCTCAGAAACATCCAAAATCATGTCATACATTATGAACAGGTTAAGTAAAAATGCCCTTTTTGTGAAACTGGATTATGCCGGACAGCCTCTGGAGATTCTTAATTCGAAGATTCTCTCTGAAATGATTCTAAAGGATACTGCCTCAATAACACTGACCGGACCCACGGGGACTGCCTTAAAAACACAGATAGCCAATACTGTAGGCGACAATAACCTGAAGACAATGATAAAAAGCTTCACCTGGAATCTTCCCGGAAGCCAGGTTAAGACGGGTGATGAGTGGAAGTTATTTGATCAGGCTAATTCAGGAGGGATGCTGTTGGCTATTACTTCCAGATATCGTCTCGAAGGCATAAAAGGCAGCAATGCTGTCATTACTGCCGAATCAGATATCAGGGCTCCTGAAAATGCACCTCCAATAAAGTCAGGCGGTGCAACGGTTACCTATAACAACCTCAGAGGTATTAACAAATCAACTCTGATGATTGACACCGGCACCGGACTCGTTACCGAGAACAAATCCAAAACCCGCATCTCCGGAAGTCTGGGTGTAAGTGCACCGGGCTTCAGTATGGATATACCCATGGAGATCAACGGAGAAACAGTGATCACAGCACAACAATAAAGAACCATCCGCTACGCCATGACAAGAAAAGGAACAATACTCGCAACAATACTGATACTGATCTCTTTAAATCTTGAAGCTCAGACCATTAAAGGCAGTGTATGCTATGAAAAGGACAGGACACCTGTGCCATTTGCCAATGTTGCGCTTCTTCAACTGCCTGATTCGTCTGTGCTCACCGGTGTCATCACACTGACTGACGGAGGATACCGGCTCGAAAATATCAAACCGGGCAGTTACTTCGTCCGCGCAAGTTTCGTTGGTTACAGGTCTGCCGGGAAGGCAGTTGACGTAAAAGGTGATCTGAAGGAGATCGCTCTTGATACCATTTACCTGAGGGAAGTCTCTGCACTTTTAAGCGAAGTTACCGTTGTCGGAGAACGGCTTAAAGGAAAGGAGATGGTCGACCGCACTGTCTACTCCATCCCGGAGGTCGTTTCCAAATCGGCCAGTAACGGATATGACCTGCTGAAAAAAATACCACAGGTAAATGTTGATTTCCAGAATAATATAACCCTTAACGGAAGCAGTAACTTCATTATACAGGTCGACGGACGACAGCGTGACAGAGAGTATCTGGCAAGACTTCTTCCTTCTGACATCCAGAGTATTGAGATTATAAGCAATCCCGGCGGAAAATATGAAGGTAATATTGACGGGGTGCTGAATATCATCCTTAAAAAAGAAGCCAGGTTCGGGATTAACGGTAATTTAGTCGAAGCCCTGAAGCCATTCAACAAAGTGACAAGTGTCACACAGGGTAGTATTGACTATTCAATTGGCAAAATAACATTCTATTTAACAGGCTCTTACATAACACAATCGCTTAATATCAGTCCTGAAGTGGAGAGCCTTTTCACTGCAATTGACTCAACAACCTATACCAAAGGCGACGGCAGGATAAAAGTATCCCTTGGATCGGTGAATACCGGAATGGACTACTATCTGAACGACAGAAACAACATGAGCTTTAACATAAGTTTTAAACCGATAACCCAGAATGTGTTGTTCCCAAATACAACAACCTTGTTTAAAAGCAGCATTCCTCTTAACACACTTTCTTCTGTCACTTCAAGTGATCTTGAAAGTAATGAGACAGCTCTGACATTTTTCTATAAGAGGACGTTTTTAAAACCTGTGGAAGAATTTACTGCAGAGGCCATATGGTACAATTTCAAATCAGTGTCAGCCAGCTCCTTTTCGAATATCCGCTATCCATACGGAAGTGATGTAGTACTTGACACCTATTCCAGGCTGGAAGATGACCTGAACAACCGCAACTATTTTTCAACCAAGCTTGACTATGTCTATCCCCTGGGAATGAATGCCAAACTTGAAGCCGGATATCATTTCTATTATCAGAAGATGGGTTACGATTTTAAGATAGACAATCAGACTGAAAGTAATCTTTTTGAGTATGCTGAATTAAGGAATTCAGGATATGCCGGTATTGCAATGAATCTGAAGAAATTCGGATTCCAGGCTTCACTGAGGGTAGAGAACAGTCATATTGCGGCCGATTCGGTCACAAAGCCTGACTATTCATGCTTTCTTCCGTCGGCCAATGTACAGTATAAATTCTCGGCATCCCACAATTTAAAGCTCACCTATAACCGCAGGATAAACCGCCCGGGGATATATAGTATGAATCCTTACTGGAAAATAGGGCAGTCGTATGACATTACCCAGGGCAATCCGGATCTGAGGCCAGACTACCGTGACCGGCTTCAGCTTACCTATACCTGGAATTTCGGCAGTAATTACTTCTCTCCTTATGCATACTATGAATTTTTCTCCGACAGGGTAAGCAACCGGTACAGTATAATACGTTCTCCCATAAACGGTTCGCTTACAACAATTTCAAAACCTTTTAACCTTTTAAGCGGAAATGAATTTGGCGGCGGCGTAAATGCAACATTATGGTATATCAATATAAATGCAAGGATTTATAATGGCCATTACTCCGAATATACCGAAGGTACTTTCACGATACCTTCCAGGGACTATTTTTCATATACTGTAACAAGCACAGCATATGCAAATCCTGATAAAAAGAAGAAGATTACACTGTTTGCATACCTGCAGTATAACGGGGTGAATATAGATGCACAGTCAAAAACCAGGACCCTGCCTCTTTATGGTTTGGGCGGACAGTGGCAGCTGAAGGACCATGCAGTGGGGCTGTTCTGGCTTCTTCCATTTTCGAAAGAAATTGATTATCAGATTATTGAAACCACTACTCCTGCTTATACCTCAACAAATACAACCGCCATTAATTTTGGTAACTGGTTTCAGTTTCAGTACATATATAAATTCAACAAGGGTAGAAATGTAAAGAAGCTCGGCCATAAGGTGGAAGTCGAAAGTGACAGCAAGAGTCAGGCCATAGGGCAATAGTGGCCATCCATAAAAACAATAGTGTTGAAAGTTTGCCAGCTTTAATCCATAATGAAAAGCTGCAGCAATATGATATGGTTTTCATATTAATCGCTTAATTTGCTTCGGAAATTTTAAAGGGTTGACAGCTTTCTGTCAGACAGAAATCAACCGCATTAATCAGGAGTAGCAAGATGACTAAAAAGCAATGGTACGAAACACTGTTTGAGAATTACGGGAAAAAATACGACAATGAGTCATTTACACAGGGAACAAAGGGTGAATGCGACTTCATTGAGAAAGAATTGAATTATGATAAACGCCTTAAAATACTTGATGTCGGCTGCGGAACCGGCCGTCATTCAATTGAATTAACCAAACGCGGGTATACAGTAACCGGCATAGATCTGTCGGAATCTCAGATCAAAAGAGCAAGGGAGAAAGCAGATCAAAACAACCTGAAAATTGACTTCAGGAAACTCGATGCAAGAAATCTGCCGTTCGTGAAAGAATTTGACGCCGCCATCATGCTGTGTGAAGGAGGTTTCCCGCTGATGGAGACGGACGAAATGAATTATGATATTCTGAAGAGTGTTTCAAGATCGCTGAAAGAAAAATCAAAATTCATCTTTACAACCCTTAACGGTCTTTTCCCGCTGTTTCATTCTGTTAATGAATTTCATAAAAAAGGGAAAGTTGAAGGAAACGCAACATACGACAGTAAGAATTTTGATCTGATGACTTTCAGAGACCATAATATTACCAGGGTGGAAGATGACGACGGAGCAATAATGGAGATTGAATGCAATGAAAGATATTATGTCCCGTGTGAAATAACCTGGCTTCTGAAAACACTCGGATTTAACAGGATTGAAATATTCGGGGCAAGGCTCGGCGCATATTCCAGGAATGACATATTGACTACTGAAGATTTCGAAATGCTGGTAATTGCAGAAAAAAATGAAATTCAAAGACAGAACACATATCATGCATAACTCTGCCAACAGGATGTATTTTTCAGGAGCTGCTTTTTCCATGGTTGTTATTTCTTTAACAATCCTCTTAAAGTATTTATAATGACACTCGAAGAACTGGGATATAACACTGAATATGACAAATTCATTGAAGATAACCACCTGACAGAATTTGAGAAAGGCAGGGTGACAGCCGAACATAAGGAACGATATATTGTATCCGGAGTCAACGGTGAGTTTGAAGCCGAGATAACAGGAAATATGCGCTTTACTGCCCGGGGCAGGGAAGATTTTCCCGCAGTCGGCGACTGGGTTTTAATGTCAGTGTACGATTCTGATTTTGCGATTATTCATAAGATACTTCCCCGGTTTTCTGTTATAAAACGACAGGCTCCGGGACAATACGGAGAGGTGCAGATAATCGGAACCAACATTGATTATGCCCTGATAGTCCAGGCTGCCGGCAGGGATTTTAATGTCAACAGGATAGAAAGGTACCTTACTATTTGCAGCTAATCAAGGATCAGTCCTGTAATCTTAATAACCAAGACCGACCTGGCAGACGAATCCCGCAGGGCAGAAATCCGTGAAAGCATCAAGTCACGTATTGAAAATGTCCCTATCATAGAAATCAGTAATGAAACAAAAGAGGGCTATGAAGAGCTTAAGAAAATTATAAGGAAAGGAATGACATACTGCATGCTGGGTTCTTCAGGTGCAGGCAAATCAACCCTTCTGAATAATCTCTCAGGCAGAACAGTGATGCGTACGGGGTCCATTAGTCTGAGTACAGGTAAAGGCAGGCATGTGACAAGCCACCGGGAATTGTTTATTCTTGAAAATGGCGGGATTTTAATAGATAATCCCGGGATGAGAGAAATTGGAATTGCCGATTCCACTGAAGGTCTTAAAGCAACTTTCGACAGAATTTATGAGTTATCCGGAAGATGTAAATTCAGTGACTGTACGCACACATCGGAAACCGGGTGTGCCGTTATTGAGGCAGTTGAAAACGGTGAGCTGGATAAAGATTCATATGCCAATTATTTAAAAATGCAGCGCGAAAAAGACTATTTCGAATCGACTGTTGCTGAGAGAAGGAGAAAAGAGAAAATCCTGGGGAAAATAATCAAGGATTACCTCAAAAAAGACCATAAGCAGAAAGGGCGTCGAGGTAGTTAGTACTTACATCAGTTAAACCTGAAAACATGATTCTGCAAATTATTCTGTTATGTATTGGATTGGGATTGCTGATTAAGGGTGCCGACCTGCTGGTTGACGGAGGATCAGCGCTGGCACGAAGGCATAAAGTATCAGATCTGGCAATCGGACTTACAGTTATTGCATTCGGTACCTCAATGCCCGAGCTTGTAGTAAATACTTTTGCAGCATTTCAGGGAATGCTGAAATAATAGACAACAGAGATCTACTGATGAAAATGAAAAGAGCATACTGGGAAAACATACCCGGCTGGCAGGAGAACTTTGTCCTGATCAGAGTCATCCCTGTAACAGTCGAGGTGATAAATTACAGGCACAACCTTAATAACGACCCCAAAACCTTTAAAGCACCTTCAATCAAACTTCAGTAAGCCGGCATTACCTTTGATTTGATTTGATTTTATTAATTCCGGTCGAATGGCCGGCTTGTTTCTGCAGTGTCTGACTCCGTCTGACGGATATCTGATAATTTAATTCAACAACGGTTCAAAATTTCACATTGTTCAGAAAAATAAAAAAACTGGTATTTGCGTTTTTTGAGCCGGAACAATAATCTGGTTCTGCCATTTTAAAAACAGAATTTTCGTAAATATACATGACACTAATGTGCGCAGATACTTATAATAATCTCATTAGCAATCTATTAATTAAATTTTGCATAATACCCGCATGTTTTTCAAACATAAACAGGCATGTCAGTAATTGTCTTAACATTTAAGTTCTACAGCCTTGCGGAACAAGTATGTGACCATTAAAATCAAAATTTTTTGCATATGAAACCCACATGTTTTGCAAACACAAACACTCATAAATATAATTTTATAAAACATGTGTGGTTCCATCATACCATTAAAATCAAAATTATATTATGATGAAAAAACTGTTTTTTTTAAGTTTGATGCTTTCTATTGGCCTTTTGAGTTGCGAAAAGAAAGATGACTCTGATAATGGGAAAAAGGGAGTCACCATAAAAGGGAAAATCATTTCGGCATCAGGTAAGTCTGAAAATTCGGGAATAAAAGGTTCGTTGTCACTGGCCGATGCCAGGAAGGTACTTGCATTCAGCAAGTATTATGGAGCAACTTTCTATGAGCTTTACGACATTGTTAACGGATCTTTCGAGATTATAGGCCAGAAAGGAACAGGACTGGCATTGATATTTCTTGACGGACAGAATAAATATATTGGCCACTTCGCAAACAGGGGATTGAATATGCTGCCGCTTACATGCCTCAGTCATGGCGATACGACAACCATTAACCTTTCAGATCTGACTTTTAACAACGGAGCAGTAATACCCTCTCACGATCCGTTCGGTAATGAAATTGAGATTACTGAGAATGAGATCAACTGCCTCAAATCGACAGATGCTTATTATAAGTCAATCGCCGGCAATATTGACACTGACAATGATGGTTTTCCCGATGTATTATCGGGTAAAGAGCTTGTTGCATATACATGGGCATTTGTATCCGGCGGCCACTGGGGATTGAATAATACAGCTCCCGTCGTCAACGATGCCTCCAGGTTTTATACAAACTATAAGTTACAGCTTGAAGGAGGCAGGAATCTGACATTTGAGGGATCCAATATTCTACTGACTGGCCCTGAAAATGATCCCTATAATGACATTAAGCTCGACTGGTATATCAAGGCACCGGAGACAGGTGCTGACAGGGCATTTATTGCCACATTTGTACGCGAAACCGCTGCTCCCGGTGATGCACCATGGGGCACAGCTTTCCTGCCGTTCAAAGAGGGAACATACAGACTGACCCTTAACGGAAGCCAGTCCTGCAGTTTCATTTATTCAAATACTGATTTGACCTTTAATCTTGCCCTTGCTATACCAACTCTTCAGACTGACAGCAACGGCAAGCTGACATCTGTGAAATTCCAATATAGAAAATTTGACGGAACTGCATTAAATCCTGAAAACATTATAACATCCCTTATGGTGCAATTCTTCGACAAGAATGCAAACCAGTTCTATGAAGAAACCAACCAGATGAGACTGGACGCCGAAAAAGGATTCGGTGAATTAACCTTCAGCACACCGGTCGATATTTCGGCACTCGAAAGACTATATGTGTGTTATGAGGATTTGCTTGGGAATAATTATTTCATCATCTGGGAAGAGTGACATCATCTGGGAAGAGTGATAAAAGAATGACAGAAGGCCTGAGCTTGTTAGGTTATTTGACAAACCCTTCATTATTCACCCCCTATCAGATTTGAGGAATAAATATTACCTTATAATATAGGATCCTGTCACTCAGCGAATAATGAAATAAAACATAAGTAAGCTGTCAGTACTTTTCCCGGATTTCTTATGCAAGTCATCGGCAAGATGGATGAATTTGTAAGTTTTTCTATCTGCTCTCATGGTTTTAGAGTAAACGAACCACTGAAGGTTATAATATCGGATACCTTATACTCAATAACATTATTAAATTAATAATCCGGTAAAATGGAAAGATTGTCTTTCTGAAAGACAATACTGGCTTATCGTATAGCTTGTACCCGCGTTCCTGGTTTAGTTCTGGACTCTACGTTTAACTCATTCAGATGACAGATTCAGTCAGGTCAATCTTCAATATCAGGCACAAGACTGCAAGGGATGCCCGGTAAGAGAAGCATGTAATAATTTTTGCCAAATGCAGATTGCAAATTTTTTGTATATTTATGTGTCTCAATTCTTCGTGCTATGCAATCAGAAATCTCACTGAAGCATAAAATTGCTTTAGGACTTATTCCAGGTATCGGTGATATCAATGCCAGGAAGCTTGTTGCCCATCTGGGAAGCGTTGAAGCTGTATTTCAGGAATCATACCGGAATCTGATAAAAATACCAGGTATAGGCGACAATCTTGCCAGATATATCAGCAACAGATCATATCTTGAGCTTGCCGAAAAGGAGGCTGATTATGTAACAAAAAACAACATAAGGACTTTCTTTTACCTGGATGATGATTACCCTTTCAGATTAAGGCAATGCGATGATTCACCAGTGGTATTTTTTTTCAGGGGCAACTGCAATCTTGATGAATCCAAAATCCTTGGAGTCGTAGGCACTAGGAGTGCAACAGCCCGGGGTAGGGAACTATGCGATAAAATCATCGGAGGGCTGGCAGCTTCACATCCCGAAATGATTATTGTAAGCGGACTGGCGTACGGAATTGACATTGCATCGCATAAGGCTGCGCTTTCATATAATATATCTACAGTCGGAGTTCTTGGTCATGGTTTCAGGACAATTTATCCGGCAATACACAGATCTGTATCTGAGGCTATGCTGAAAAAAGGCGGGCTGATTTCTGACTTCATGTCAGGAGAATTACCTGAGCGGAACAATTTCATCAAAAGGAACAGGATCATAGCGGGTTTATCCGATGCAATTCTTGTAATCGAATCAGGAATTAAGGGAGGCGCCCTTATTACTGCCGATATTGCAGCTTCGTATAACAGAGACATTTTTGCAGTTCCGGGAAGGCCTGAAGATCAATGGTCGGCCGGATGCAATGCATTGATAAAGAACAATAAGGCAGCACTAGTAGAGTCGGCTGACGACATAGATTTTCTATTGGGATGGAAAACTAAGGAATCAAAACCTGCAATTCAGCGTTCATTGTTTTCCGAACTTGATGAGAGCGAACAGCTCGTATTTGGATTTTTATCTAAAGAAGGTGAAGCAGATATAGATCATATATGTCGAACACTTGATATTCCAGTTTTCAGGCTCTCTTCAATCCTTCTCCAGATGGAGTTCAAAGGGCTATTAAAATGCTACCCGGGTAATATTTACAGGGTGGTTTAGGTAGCTACCCGCTCTCCGCTTAGCGTGAATTCACCCCTAACCCTGCAGGCTGGCTCCTTCGCTAAAAACACCCACCGGGTGTTTTATTAACGCTCGGCCCTCTCTCCCAAGTGAGAGGGACTTTAAAACGTAACATATTTAAAGTTATGGCATACTTATGAAGGTCAATAGAAAGGGAAATGTATCTTGGAGCGAAACCTGATCTTTTTGCAAAAGCGCTGAATATGAGAAATAACCCAACCCAGGCTGAAAAAGCGCTGTGGAACCAACTTAGAAAACTTAGAAAGGAAGGGTATATTTTCCGGAGACAACATCCACTGGATATTTTCATCGCTGACTTCTATTGCCATAAAATAAAATTAGTCATTGAAGGTGATGGAGAAATCCATAGTAACGAAGTAGTACATGAGCATGATAGTGGACGCACTGCTGAGCTTGATAGATTTGGCATAAGAGTAATAAGATTTACGAATGACCAGGTCATGAGTAACCATGAGAACATTATGATACAAATAAAAAATATCATCTCCGAACTATCGTCCTCCGCTCTCTTGGGAGCGGGGTATAAGAGGGGGTGAGGCGAATCCCAAAAAACATCAAATAATCATAAAAACATAATTAATCTTGAATTTTTTACATATAAATAGAGCTTCATTTATCATTTTTAATAATTTTAGCCGATTTTCTAATTAAAGTATTTTTTTATGGACCACAGAGTAAAGCAATTCATGGCAATGATAAAAGCCAAAAACCCCGGTGAAAGTGAATTTCACCAGGCAGTACAGGAGGTGGCAGAGTCACTTATTCCGTTTATTGAGGAAAATCCCAAATACAAGCATGCTAAGATACTCGAGAGAATTGCAGAACCTGAAAGAACAGTGATATTCAGAGTTCCCTGGCTGGATGACAAGGGAGAGATACAGATAAACAGAGGATTCAGGATTGAAATGAACAGCGCTATAGGCCCTTACAAGGGCGGGCTGAGATTTCATCCCACAGTCAATCTCGGGATACTTAAATTCCTTGCTTTCGAACAGGTCTTTAAGAACAGCCTTACCACCCTTCCGATGGGTGGAGCTAAAGGCGGATCTGACTTTGATCCGAAAGGAAAATCCGACAATGAGGTAATGAAATTCTGCCAGAGCTTCATGACTGAACTGTTTAGGCATATCGGGCCGGATACCGATGTACCTGCCGGCGACATAGGAGTCGGAGGAAGGGAAATTGGATATTTATTCGGACAATATAAAAGATTGAAAAATGAATTTACAGGAGTGCTGACTGGTAAAGGAATTGAATGGGGCGGATCTCTTATCCGTCCGGAGGCTACCGGCTACGGCGCCACATATTTTGCCCAGGAGATGCTGGCCACCAGAAAGGACAGCCTGAAAGGCAAGATTGTTTGTATTTCCGGATCGGGAAATGTAGCTCAATATGCAGCTGAAAAGGTTTCAGAACTCGGAGGAAAAGTCGTTACAATGTCTGACTCAAATGGATTTATATATGATCCAAAGGGTATAAGTGGCGAACGGCTTGAGTACGTGATGGAACTGAAAAATGTCCGCAGGGGCAGAATTAAAGAATATGCTGATAAATACGGGGTCGAATATTTTGAAGATAAGCGTCCATGGATGATTAAGTGCGACATTGCGATGCCTAATGCCACTCAGAATGAAATAAATGCCGACGAAGCACGTACCCTGATTAACAACGGATGCATTTGCGTAACTGAAGGAGCAAACATGCCTTCGACAATTGAAGCCATTGAAATATTCCTGAATGCCGGCATTCTTTATGGCCCCGGTAAAGCCGCAAATGCAGGAGGAGTTGCAACATCGGGACTGGAGATGACGCAAAATTCCATGAGACTTCCCTGGTCGAGGAAAGAGGTTGATGAGAGACTCCACATTATTATGAAAGATATTCATACGACCTGTGTCAAATATGGTAAAAAGGACAATGGTTTCATTAACTATGTTGATGGAGCCAACATAGGCGGCTTTGTTAAAGTGGCCAATGCCATGCTGGCACAGGGTATTGTATAATGAACCTCATTGATACCCATACACATATTTATCTTCCGGAGTTTGATGCAGACAGGGATGAGGTAATTGAAAGAGCCCTGAACAGCGGAGTCATAAAACTCCTGATGCCAAATATCGATCCGGACTCATATCCCAGGATGATAGCTGCAGAAAACCGCTACCCGGAAGTATGTATACCAATGATCGGGCTCCATCCCACAAGTGTAAAAAAAGATTACCGGTCTCAGCTTGAAAAAATAAAAAGCTTTGCAGGTGAACATCTCTACTGTGCAATTGGAGAAATAGGCATAGATCTATACTGGGATAAAACACATCTTTCTGAGCAGATTCTTGTATTCAGGGAGCAGATAATATATGCCCTCAGTAAAAATATGTCCGTGGTAATCCATGCCAGGGAATCGTTTGGCGAATTGTTTACGATCCTTGAAGAATTCAGGGGATCGGGACTAAAGGGTGTATTTCATGCTTTTACGGGCAATCCCGAACAAGCTGAAAAAGCCATTATGATGGGATTTAAACTGGGGATAGGAGGCATTGTCACATTTAAAAATTCGGGGCTTGACACAATAGTTAAGTTAGCCGGAGCAAAGAATATTGTACTTGAAACTGATTCTCCTTATCTGGCGCCTTATCCTTTTCGTGGAAAACGTAATGAAAGTTCTTATCTTTGCATTATAAATAAAAAAGTTGCCGCAATACTAGGAATGAGTGAGGAAGAAGTTGCTTCTGTTACTTATTCAACATCTTCCGAACTTTTTGGATTGCAGCAAAGCTTATGAAAACTCCACGTATTTACTCACGATCACAATAATATATTAATCAACCAAATGGAGGTTACATTATTCCACTTAGGTCAAACTTACATATAATGAAAACCAGGACTAAAACCTCTATTCTTATAATATATACGGGAGGAACAATCGGGATGGTTCATGATCCTGTCATAGGATCACTGGTTCCCATAAATTTCAAACACATATCCGATCATGTTCCGGAGTTGCGTAAATTCGGTTTTAATCTGAGGTCGGTCTCATTCGATCCAGTTCAGGATTCATCTAACATTGATCCGGGTGTATGGGTAAAAATGGCGGAGATTGTAGAAGAAAACTACTGGGAATTTGATGGATTTGTAATTCTTCACGGAACAGATACAATGGCATACTCAGCCTCGGCATTGAGTTTTATGCTCGGGAATCTTCAAAAACCTGTCATTTTTACCGGATCACAATTACCTATAGGACTTCTCCGAACCGACGGGAGGGAGAACCTTATTACAGCTATTGAGATAGCTTCGGCATTCGAAAACGGCAAACCTGTTGTACCTGAAGTATGCATTTATTTTGACAATGAGCTTACACGAGGTAACAGGACAACCAAATACAGTGCAGAGCACTTTGATGCCTTCAATTCACCCAATTATCCGCCTCTGGCCATCTCAGGGCTTCATCTTAAGTTCAACCGCGACCTTATCCGCTATTGTGATCCTGATAAAAGGCTGACTGTCCGCAAAAAATTTGATACCAATGTGGCAATACTGAAAATATTTCCCGGCATTGGTCGGAATCTTGTTCAGTGCATAATAAACACTCCGGGGCTGAAAGGACTGATTATCGAAACATTTGGTTCCGGCAATGCACCAACTTACAGTTGGTTTATTGAAGATTTGAAATCATTTATAAATAAAGGGGGTATTATTCTCAATGTAACTCAGTGTCATGGTGGTAGTGTTGAGATGGGACTTTATGAAACCAGCAAAGATTTGCTTGCAGCAGGAGTAGTAAGCGGGAAAGATATTACTTCAGAAGCATCGGTAACAAAAATGATGTTCCTTCTCGGGACGTGCAGCTCGAGGGAAGAGATAATCAGTTGCCTGGAAAGGTCGATTGCGGGGGAGATAAGTTAGGATTGCGGATCTCGGATTGCGGATTGCGGATTGCGGATTGGAGAACTGGCACTTTGAATCAGTTGCAACAATGCCACTTCTCGACTTTCCTAAGGTTATGATGCAATCCATCTCCGGCCTTCCCCCTGAATAACTAAAAGAATAAATATTTTTATCTGCTGAAGCAACCCCCTTCCCGGCCTTCCCCCTGAACGACTAAAAGTATAAATATTTTTATCTGCTGAAGCAACCCCCTTCCCGGCCTTCCCCCTGAATAACTAAAAGAATAAATATTTTTATCTGCTGAAGCAACCCCCTTCCCGGCCTTCCCCCTGAAGGGGGAAGGAGACAAATCCAGTACATGGATTTAGGTCTGGTACAGTGGGAGATTCTGAAAAATTTCGTATTTTGCGGCGCTTTTAAAATGGCAGAATCTCCTTCGCTACCTCTTACGTAAATGCTACGGAGGTCAAAGAAAGCTACGGAGGACAAAGGGAGAGATGCAGGAGTGGCTTAACTGGCACGCCTGGAAAGCGTGTGTACCTCAAAAGGGTACCGGGGGTTCGAATCCCCCTCTCTCCGCAACACCAATTGCTCCCGAAGCGTATGCTTCGGGATTTTTGTTTTGAGTCGTACGAGCCAGGCTTGCCTGAGCGAAGCACGAACTCAAAACAAAAATCAATGGCGACGAAGGAGCCATTGGGGCAATTGATGTTGCTGGGGCCTCCACAGGGATCACCGACGATCTGCCGCAAGGCAGAGAGGAGGTAATCCCCTTACACCAGGGGTTGCCCTCCCTGCAATCCGGCAATTCACCTAAACGTAGTTCACCTCCCTAGATCAATCCTCTTCTCCCTATCCCTACAGCTATCGGGAATAGGGCGTGAGGTGAATATTTGAGGATAAGAGAGGATTAGGAATCTGAGACCTTAAAATAAATCATACAATATTGTTGCTTCTTCTTACTTCATTTTGTAAATTTGTTATCGCTGCTAAATTATTGGAATAAGTATGTCATCCTGCACACCGGTTTACAATCAGGTGTCATGTGATTTCAATGGGCATTCCCCATTCCCGCGAGTAGGAAGGGAAGATCCTTATTTGCAGCACTCGATCAAAATCCATTCACTTATCTGGGGCTTATGGCTATTGTCACATAGTTTATTATCAGGTCAATGCGATATTTTTACAGGAAGTGCTTCAATCACCTCACCAATACCCTGCAACGGGAGCAGTGCCACTGTCACCATGACAGCCTCAGGCGGCAACACCCCTTATACATATATTTTTGGCTCTCTTCCACCAGTTACCAATTATAGCACTTCACAAACTTTTGAAGTGTCAGCCGGGACGGGATATGCGTGGAGCATTTCCTCTGAAGGTTGCACCGACATTACCGGCACACTTGATATTGATCAGCCTTATCCATTTGATGGAACTGTTTCGGCAACAACTCCCACCTGTTTCAACCAGTCAACCGGAACCGCCACAATTTCAGTAAATGGAGGAACCCCGCCTTACCTGTACAGCAATGACGGGATCAATTATGACGCTTCTCCCCTGAGGACAGGTCTGCCGGCGGGTAACTACACCCTTTTTATCATGGACAGCAATGCCTGCATATATATGATCTCAACCGATATTACTTCACTATCACCATTAAATCCAGGTGCTCACAATACCGATCCAATTACCGTATGTCCAAACTATAACCCCAGTGCCTTGATTTTTATGGTTCCCGTTTCGGGAGGAAATCCACCTTATTCATACCAATGGAATTTAAACGGGAGTCCTATTGACGGGGCCACCACCACTGTTTATGATCCGTTAAACCTGCTGGATCCCGGAACTTATGTTTATAACTGCACAATCACCGATGAGTGTGGCCAGGCTGAAAATACTCCATCCAAGACCATTACTGTAGTGGATGAGGCAACCATCACTGTTTCGGGCGGGGGAACCTTTTGTCAGAATGATCCTGTAACACTAACCTCTGAGGTAACCGGAGGAACAGGTACAATCATATATCAGTGGCAGCAAAGTCTGAATAACATAAACTGGACCAGCATAAGTGGTGCCAACAATCCGGAATTCAATCCGCCAACGGGCACTACAGGGCAAATTTACTATCGGGTTGATCTGACTGTAAACGGTGCAGCCTGCAATGATCCTAATTCAAATTCACAGTCTGTTATTATCAATCCTTTACCAGTCACTTCCGCTATTTATCATCAATAGATAATATTCAATCAGATGAATCATAATATGAAAAAATTATACAAGCAAATAATCCACAAAAAAGAAATCGTTGAATGCCCCAAAATGTTTCTGGCAAATTTTCAAAACCTGTAATACAATATTGAAATGAAAACAAAAAATCAAATTGAATTTTCCATGGACCGGCGCTTGCCCGGAGTATTTTCCGTGCCTGCTGAGACTCCTGACTCTGCTTCGGTGCCGGCATTGAGCAATCTGCCTGACCTTTTTTTCCATAAGTGTTTTTCGAGAGACCGGTTTAAATGGATCAGACTATTTCTGATAACTGTTTTTTCGACTGTTTCTCTTTCTTTATGGGCTCAGCCGAGCACCGATGATCCTGACTATGCCTGCGTAAACTCTACGGAAGATTATTGGGTTGTCAATACTCCCGGCTCAGCCTACAACTGGATCCTATCAGGCGGAGGAACGATTACCGGAGGACAGGGAACAAGTGCAATCACCATTAACTGGACGACAGCAGGAAGCTATACTCTGTCAGTTACGGAGACACTTGCAAGCACTACTCAGTGTGTTGGATCTCCTGTTGTGTTGAACATTATTGTTGAACCGCTGCCGGTTCCAACAGCTTCCGCAAATAGTCCTTTTGCAGGCGGTGATTTGAATCTCACAGGAGGTCCTGATGGTATGGCATCATATTCCTGGACAGGACCAAACGGATTTACATCCACTTCTCAGAACCCCACAATTACCGGAGTTACAGCTGCTGCTACCGGAACTTATACACTCACTGTTACCAATCCTAACGGATGCACGGCCTCCACCACCGTTGATGTTATGATAAATACAACCGGCCTTCCGACAGCTCTTGCAAATACCCCATGTGAAGGAGGTGATCTGATCCTCACTGGCGGACCAGACGGAATGGTATCCTATTCCTGGACAGGACCCAACGGGTTCACTTCATCGTTACAGAATCCTGTAATCACAGGCGTTACTCAAGCTGCAGCCGGTACATACACTCTTACTGTTACGACTGCTGGAGGAAGTTCAGCATCAGTCACGGTTGATGTTGTGATCAATCCATTGCCGGCACCTGATATTGTTGGCCCCAATCCGGTTTGTGAGAGCATCGACAACAGTGCCGAGACATATAGTACACCGAATTTACCCGGTCACACATATAACTGGACCGTTGTCGGGGGAACATTTACCGGTCAGGGTACGAACGAAATTGCAGTGATATGGACTACTCCGGGTCCGGGATCAGTAAGTGTCACCGAGACTATCACAAGTACAGGGTGTTCTGTTACCGATACTTTGGATATTGTTGTACAGCCTGCTCCTGTAACCAATGGGATTTTCCATAACTAAAGAGAAAAAAGCAAACAGTTGAAAGAGAAATAAATTTATTAAGAATCCTGAGGCTGTGGAAAATGCTCCTTTTTTACCCCCTTCCCCCTAAAGGGGGTATGTTAAGTTGTTGATATCCTGTTAATTAATTTCAGGATCTACCTGCCGAAACGAAGTGTAGACAGGCCTGTCCACCGTAGCGACAGCAGAGGTGGAGATTCAGGAGCAACAATGAAACCGGGGACTTTTTCTGCAGCCTCACATTAATGCCTGCTAAAGCGTAATCAGATGATCAAAAGGCATTTATATATAATTGCCTTTGGTATTATGCAATTTGTTACCATCTGCTCTTCAGGGCAGACGGCTATGCCTGACTATACCTGTACCGGACAGGCAAGGCAATATTATGTTACGCCTTACCTGGCTTCCGGTTCGACCTTTACGTGGTGGATTAACGGAACGGTCCAGGCGGGATATACTACCAATGAATTCGTTCACACCTGGAATTCTACAGGGACTTATTTGCTTGAGGTGCAGGAACGTTCTGCAGACGGATGTTCCGGGCCAAAGCGATCGGGGCTTGTTTTCGTAAATCCCCGGCCCGAAATAATTGTAAGTGTAAAAGACTCCCTGATATGTGACGGGCAAAGCTTTATCATAACAGTCCGGAATCCGGGCGCTTTAACCTGGGGACAGTGGGGGTATGACCTTATTGTGGAACCGGATGCGGGAATAAGCGGGAATATCGTGAACAGTATTCATACAAGTCCTGCAAATCTTTGTGATACACTTTATAATAACGGAAAGGAAATAAATAAGGTGGTTTACGGGTTCTTGCCAGTCATCGTTAATGATGATGGTGTAAGGTATTGCGAAGGGAAAGAAGTAAAAATAACGGTATGGGTTTTCCCCGGATTCAGATGCAGGGAAGTGTTTCTGGAGATCCCGGAAGCTTTCTCGCCAAATGGAGACGGAATAAATGATGTCTGGAACATTACCGGAAAAGAATCCTGGCCCGATATTGAAGTAACTATTTACAACCGTTGGGGTCAGGCTGTCTGGAAATCAGGAAGGGGGTATCCTGTACCATGGGACGGAAGAGGCAGCGGGAAAGAATTGCCGGTGGATTCGTATCATTATGTGATCAGGTTGTACAATGGATCAAAGTTGATTTTTGGTGATGTAACGATTGTCAAATAAATGGCCTTAGGTTTTAGGCAGTAGGCAACAGTCAGTGGGACAATGAGGAGGTGAGAATGACCGAAGCAAATCCCCTCCTGTGAGGGGTTGGGGTGGGTTTTTAAAGTTGATGACTGATGCAAATGAGGAGCGAGTATTCAGTAATCAGTATTCAGTTCTGAAAAACAATTTCTTCGAAAATCTGCGTGATTTGCGGGAAAACAATAAACTCCAGGGCGTTGGGGTCTTCAATATCACATACTGAAAGCCGATTTGAGATTTGTGATTCTTGATTTGAGATTTGTGATTCGACTGGCCGTGTTACTCCGTGCAAAACTCCGTGCAACTCTGTGGTTAACAGCATTTAACAAGCAGTTGTCATAAAAATGGGACACAGTAACGATTTCTGCGAAATCTGCGTGATCTGCAGGAAACCTTTTTGTTCCAAAGCCGAGAATCCGACAGAGGAGGGACGATTGGTATTAACTAAGCGACTAAGGGACTCAGGGACAAAAAGTGATGAGTAGTGAGTAATGAGTATGAAATTATTCTTTAATAATATAAATCGTTTCCGAAAATTATCGTAACTTTATTTGCGATTTTTATCGTAACGAACATATTCGCAAAATATGAAGGAGAATCCATTTAAATTCGGAACAGTTGTTGACGGAGTTCATTTTACCGACAGGGAGGACGAACTTGCGGAAATAGGATCTTATCTGAAAAGTGAAAATCATCTGATTGTCATAAGTCCCCGGCGATTCGGCAAGACCAGCCTAATAAAGAAGATCCTGACTGAATCGGGCCGGAGGTTCATATACCTCGACATACAAATAGTAATATCGGAAGCTGATTTTGCATCCCAGCTCCTTAAAAAGGTTTACAATATTTTCCCGGTGCAGAGGATAAAGGGATACATAAAATCATTTCGCCTGATACCCTCCATAATAATGAATCCGGTCACCGGGGAGATGGAAATATCATTTAATCCGCGTTCAAGAGATCTGATCCCGCTGGAAGATGTTCTCAACCTCATTGAAAAACTCGGGAAACCGGACGAAAAGATCATAGTGGTATTTGATGAGTTCCAGGACATATTCCGGATAAACTCTGGCCTTGACAGAATGCTGCGTTCCGTGATACAAAACCACAGGAACATCAATTATGTTTTTATGGGCAGCAGTGAATCGATGATCAGGGAGATCTTTGAAAAGAAGGAGTCCCCTTTTTACCGTTTCGGTACGCTGTTTACACTTGGAAAGATACCGGAGGAAAAATTCCGTCTGTTCCTTGAGTACAATTTTACCGGATTTGTAAAGGAGGCCGGGATCATTTCGGATGCCATCCTGAAGATCACCCGTTCGCATCCTTATTACACACAACAGCTGGCCTTCATGGTGTGGGAGCTGCTGAACCGTTACGGCTATTCAGCTGAAATTGTTGAAACGGCAGCGGATGAAATTGTTACAAGTCACGACAATGACTTCGAACTTCTCTGGAACACCCTTAACCGGACAGATATGGTAGTGCTTGCAGGCATGTCGGCATCGGACATTTCTCCCCTTTCAGATGAATTCAGCAACCTCTTTGGTACCGGTGCTGCGAGTACTGTCTTCAGTGCCCTGCAGCGTCTGGTGAAGAAAGGGATGATAATAAAGGAAGGGCCGGCTTATTTCATCGATGATCCCTTTTTCAGAAGGTGGATAGAGTACAGGAGGAGGGGGTGAGGGGATTGAGAATTTCGGATTGCGGATTGAGGATTGCGGATTGAGGATTTGCTACAAATTTTTGGTAAACTTGCCGGCGTAGCGACCTGTTACAGGTAACCATCAATTTAAGTTTTTCAATACAGGTGTAAATACATTCCATTCGGGTGATGCAGCTTCCATAAATGGATCAGGCTTCAGGCGGTTTTGGCGCAGAAATAACTGATAAGCCTGGTCCTCTAACCAATAACTTCCGTTTTTAGTAAAACATCGAATAACTTTTAAAATAATTCGATATTTTTTTAGTTTCTGATTTGTACGAGTTGTCATGAACAATACTTTCATCTAAATTATTCAGACGCTCGTCAAAATAGAGTAATAACATATTTAACTATGAGTTATCTTTAGGATTGTTTCAAGAGTAGGATTGCCTGATTGATTTTGTGTGTAAAACCTTGAAAAACAAGTACCTGAATAGGATAACAGACAGTAAGGACTAACAAGTTCGGGAAGAATCAATGCCGCCGGCTTTAAAAGTGATTTTGAATGCCGGAATTGGCATTGTCACCTTTTATAGTAAGTAGAAAAGAGCAGTTTGGCGGTAGTTGCAGGAAATATTGCAGATTATATTCTGAAGGCTTTGAGGGGCATCTAGTTGTCACAGCAAGTGGGGGCATTCCACCTTATACGTTTACAATATCACCTAATGTAGGAACAGAGTCACCGGAAGGAACTTTTAATAACCTTACAGCTCAAATATATACCTTAAGAGCCTATAATGACAATGGGAGTTTTTTCAGTGAAACAACATTTACACTTACCCAGCCTGCGGCTGCGCTCTCTCTGACAACTACCCAGGTAAACGTTGCCTGTTTCAATGGAACAACCGGTTCGGCTACAGCAATTCCTGCAGGAGGCACGGCTCCATACTCCTACTCATGGAACACTTCTCCTGTACAAACTACAGCCACCGCAACTGGGCTTGCTGCCGGAACTTACAGGGTGACCCTAACTGATGCCAACTCTTGCACCACATTCGCTGATGTAACTATTACCCAGCCTGCAGCTGCACTCTCTCTGACAACTACCCAGGTAAACGTTGCCTGTTTCAATGGAACAACCGGTT
>CAZTJT010000028.1:0-2328 GCA_964613785.1 uncultured Rikenellaceae bacterium | reverse complement strand
CCTAACTGATGCCAACTCTTGCACCACATTCGCTGATGTAACTATTACCCAGCCTAGTATTTTATCTATTTCTGCTTCATCCAACAATCCCTGTGCAGGATCTACTCTAACTCTAAATGCTACAGGTTCAGGAGGTTCAGGCACTTTAAACTACTCCTGGATCGGGCCTAATGGATTTACATCCACCCTACAGAATCCCTCGATTCCAAATGTTTCTGTAGCAGCAACAGGTTCATACAGTGTAACAGTAACCGACGCAAATGGTTGCCAAACTTCAACAAGTCTAAATGTAATCATTATTACTTCTCCAGTAATTACACTTCACCCAAGCAACGTTAATGCTTGCAGGGACAATAACGTTAATTTAAATTCAACAGGAGAGGGAATTCCAGCACCAACCATTCAATGGCAGGCAAGTACCAATGGTGGATCAACCTGGATTAACATTACAAATGGATCTGATTACTCCGGAGTTAATAATCCAACTCTTACTATTCTGGATGTTAGTCCAAGCCAGGATGGTAATTTGTACAGGGTTGTTTATTCCAATGTATGTGGAACAACAACATCCAATTCAGCACTTTTAAATATTCCTGCACCCATAAACATCAATCCAAATGCTGGCTCCGGTAATGCTTACGGTTGTGAAGGAGAAAACTCAACAACGCTTTATGCTGAGGCACATGGCGGACAAGATACCCTAAGTGTTATCTGGCAAATAAATTGTGTTGATCCGTTAATAAATTCTTATTGGACAGATATTCCGGGAACTTATTCATTTTCACTGAATGGATGGATAAGAACCAGCTATTCACCTCCTTCATCTGATGCAGAATGTTATTTCAGGGCACATTTCGCAAATGGAGGTTGTGAACAGAGTAATAGCCCAACCAGAAATTTATTAGTACTTACTACACCAACGGTTAATCAGCTGCCAAATCTTATGTATTGTAATGGCGTTGTCGTCCCGCCAATTCCGCTAACCGGAACATATGCTACATATTATAATTGGACAAATTCAAATACCAGCATAGGTCTTCCTTCAAGCGGAACATCAAATTCACCAACTTTCAGTATCCCTTCTTTTACTGCAACTAATACAACAGCATCTCCTGTCACTTCAACTATAACAGTTACACCTGTCAATGAGACAGGAGGAACTATCTGTTTGGGCGAATCAAGAACATTTACAATAACAGTATATCCATTACCAGCAGCACCTTATTCAGAAGGAGCTGTCAGCTGTGGACCTGGAAATGTTGCGCTTACTGCTTCCGGATGTGTCGGAGGAACATTAAGGTGGTATGACTCTCCAACAGGCGGAAATCTTTTAGGAACTGGCAGCACATATACCACCTGGGTAAATGCAAACACCAATTACTATGTTTCATGCACAAGTCCGGAGGGCTGTGAAGGACCCAGGGGTTTATCGGAGGTCATAGTAAGACCTGTTTTTCCGGGATCAATAGCCTCAAATCAAACCATTTGCAGTGGAGGTGATCCGGTTCCTTTTACAAGCATACAGAATCCATATAGCACTGTAAATCAAGTAAATATTACAATGAGATGGGAGTATAGCACAACTGGAGGTGCTCCCTGGACAACAATTCCAGGAGCAACTTTAACAACCTATGATGTTCCTTCCGGTTTATCCAACACGACATGGTATCGCAGAGTTGCAATTGGTGAAAGAACAACAGGACCTCAGGGACAAAGGTTCAGATGTGAAACTTATAGTAATATTATCCAGGTTATAGTAAATCCTCTACCGACTGCTAATATTAGTGGAATTCTAAATATTTGCTATGGATTTTCGACAAACCTAACTGTACTATTAACAGGAGCACCTCCATGGACTGTGACATATAACGATAATGGAATACCTTCTGTAATCACTGTTAATGCCTCTCCGTATGCTTTAACTGTAACCCCAAGTTCCCTTGGACTACACACATATAATATTACTAATGTTACAGATGCTAATAGTTGTTCTAATATAGGAACAGGCAATGCATCGGTTACTATATTTAATTGTATAATATGTCCGGATGAGAGGCAGGTTTGTCCTGGTGTTGATTTCAGATTTAACAATATTAATGAGTTTATTACGGCCGGAGGATCAGTAGATTTCCCTTGCAATATTGACCGGATTGAGCGTATTAATGATGTTTTGGTGGAGACATTGACTCCATGTGGTGATTTAAGGCGTCAGACTTACATGATTACAGATGTTTGTGGTAATCAGGCGAGTTGCGATGTGATGGTGAGGAGGATAGACAATGAGGCTCCTACGCTTACGGGTACTCTGCCTGGTGGAGACCTCGGTAA
>CAZTJT010000027.1:0-62150 GCA_964613785.1 uncultured Rikenellaceae bacterium | reverse complement strand
GTAGTCGCCGACCTTGTAAATGAAACCTCTGTAAACACCGGGGCTTATTGTTTGTAAAAAGTTCATCTTGAAGATTTCATACCATTATGATCAAGTGCAACTATTTGTTGAGTATATTGACTATATTTGGTCTCATACATCCAAACAATGAAACTGATTTCTGACCGGGACATTAAAAATGCCGACAGGCTATATTTACCTGAAGGTAGTGTGATTGAAGAAACACTTTTCCGGATATTGAGATACAAACGGCTTAGCAATAAATACCAGGAACTTTATGGCAGGGACAATACACTTCTTATTAATTCAGTCCTTGATGAACTGGAATTGAAATATGAAATTCCTGACGAAGATTTGGAAAATATACCAGAAGCAGGAAGTTTCATTACTGTCTCAAATCACCCTTACCGGGGTATTGATTCTCTGCTTCTTTATAAACTGGTTTATGGTAAGCGAACCGATTTTAAACTATTACAAAATTATACACTGCCGGACGTTGAACAGCTTAACAATGTAACTCTGCCCTCAGCAGAATCGATACAGACAGAGGAAATAAAAACATCGATAACAGATTTCAGCGAAGCACTCAAGTATCTCGAAAGCGGGCATTGTATGGGTATATTTCCTGCCGGGGCCAGCCCTTCACATTTTGAAGAATCACATATTATACTCGATGGTGAATGGCAGACCTCATCGGTAAGATTCATAAAAGCCGCAAATGTTCCGGTAATCCCGGTTTACTTCCATGGTACACAGATCAAGCTGTTATATATTTTTCGCAAGATTAACCCATTGATGAAGTTCACCGACCTGCCTTCCGAGATACTTAACAAGAAAAACAGAATCGTACGGATAAGAATCGGTTCACCCGTTACGGTTAATGAACAGGAGGAATTTAAAGATATATCACAATATGGCAGGTATCTTAGGGCACGAACCTATCTGCTTGGATCAAACCTTGAAGTAAAAAGATTCTTTAGCATTAAACCAACTGCAAGGAAAGTACATTCAGAACCAGTTGCGGACCCCTTACCTCAGCCCCTGCTCAAAGCAGAGTATGAAAAAATAAAAGGCGATTATGAGCTATTCTCAATAAAAAACTACTCTGTTATTTGTGCACCTACTCGTGTCATTCCAAATCTGATAAGTGAGATTGGAAGACTTAGGGAGATGACTTTCAGAGAAGTGGGAGAAGGTACTAACAAGAGTACGGATATTGATGAGTATGATCTGTACTATAACCACCTGTTTATATGGGACAATGATGCAGAAAGAATAGTTGGAGCTTACAGGATCGGTAAGGGTAAGGATATCGCAAATATCTACGGAGTAAAAGGATTTTATATAAATTCGTTGTTTAAAATAAAACATAGTTTTCTTCCGGTCCTAAAAGAATCGCTTGAGCTGGGAAGATCTTTCATAGTAAAAGAATATCAGAAGAAGGCTATCCCATTGTTCCTTCTGTGGAAAGGAATAATGGTATTCCTAATTAGAAATCAAGAGTATCGTTACCTTATAGGCCCCGTGAGTATTAGTAACGATTTTTCAAGATTCTCTAAGAATCTGATCGTGGGATTTATTAAAGCCTATTTCTTTGATGAGCAGAAAGCAAAATACATTGTTCCAAAGAAAAACTATGTTGTAAAACATGACAGGGTTGTCGATCAAAAGATTTTCATAGATATTGCAGATCACGATATTAATAAGATAGAAAAGATAATAATGAATATCGAGCCGGGATACAGGATTCCTGTACTTCTAAGGAAATACCTTGAGATCAACGGACGTATTATTGGATTTAACATCGATCCAAAATTCAATGATTGCCTCGATGGGTTGTTGATTCTGGATCTGTATAATGTCCCTCCCGATTATCTTAAGGGCTTATCAAAAGAGATGAATATTGATTCGGTCATTGAAAGATTCCGTCTCTGACCCGAAAAGCCTGACTTTTTTAGTAAAATTTAAATCTTTTATCAACTACGTTTGCTGCTTTTCGAAGCGCTTCATATGCCTCGTAGCTGCCTCTCATCTGAAATGTTGTCAGAAGCCTTTCTTTAATCAGTGAGGTGTCCTCACTTCCGGAAGAAACAATATTATTTACAGTGATCATATAAACCCCGTTTTCTCCTTTTACCGGACCGCTTACAGTTCCCTGTTTCGCAACTGATGCGGCAGCGATCAGCGCTGGTTCATTTCCGGCTTCCGGGATCGAATATGATCTGAAATTCACCTGTGTTGCTTCTTTTACTGAAAGTCCCATCGCGGAAGCTATATCATCAAGGGTCTTTCCCTCCTGAAGGTTCTTTTCAAATTCAGCTGATAGTATTTCAGCCTTTTTATCTTTTGCTAGAATAAACCTGATGTCATTTTCAACATCCTTTAATTGTGCAACACCTTCTTCCTGAACCTTTGTGCAGAAAGCCACCACATATTTGTCGCCAATTTCAAATACTGCCTGCTGGCTGTTGTCCAGAATAATTTTTCCCTGGTCAGTCTGGAAGAGAGAAATAATGAGAGATCTTGGGTTATCAAGACCAGGAAGAGTCTTCTGCCTTGGAGTAATATCATTTGCCACCCTCTTTGTAAGGCCTTTTTCAGCGATAGCCTGATTGAACTTCTCATAAGTGCTGTTTGTTCCTGCGAATTGGCTGGCTTCGCTATATATCCTCTGGTTTGTTAAGGATCCTGGTATTATTTTCCTGTCGATAATCCCGATATTGTATTTTCTGATGCTCTTCGACTGATCCATGATTTCGATAATATGGACGCCAAAAGTAGTTTCAACTGTCAGAATATCACCTTTTTTACCGGAAAAACATGCGTTGTTGAATGGAACAACCATTCTTCCTTCGGGAAACCATCCAAGATCGCCTCCGAGTTGTGACGAACCTCTATCATCTGAATTGGACATTGCCAGAAAAGCAAAGGAAGTACCCGATCGGATGAGCCTTAAAAGGCTGTCAGCCTGTGTTCTGGCCTGGGCCAGTGATCTTGTTGAATTGGGCGATAGAAGAATGTGACGGGCATGAACAGAATCGGGCCTGTTTGCTACTTCCAATATCCTTGCAAGTTTGAATGTCCCGTCCTCATTATAAGGTCCGAAAATCTCGTTTGTGTTTTCTTTTTTTGCAAAATCCCTGAGGTTTTCCGGGACCTGATTTAATGGCACAAAGAACCCAATATGACGGGTGTCTGCCGTAAGATTTATAAATTGTTCAGGATCGGGTGCTTCAGCAAATTCGGTTTTAGTCTTGTTTATCCACTCTTCAGCCTGCTTAATATCTTCTTCTGAAGGCACTACATCAAAAGTCACGTATTCTATATCCCTTAAAGCTGTTCTTTTAAAATTATCCTTATGCCTGGAGTAGTATGATTCTATTTCATTACGGGTGATTTTTACAAGTGAGTCAGCAACCGATGAATAATTCTTCATAATGTAGCTGAAGTCGACAGTTGATGAAGAAAGGCTCCTGTCGAATTCCGCCTGCCTGTTTGTGACAAATAATCCCTTGGATACAAGTGTGTTATATTTGGTACTCATCCTGTCGTTGACAATCTCATCTTCAAAATACAGCCAGTATTTCTTTGCAGTTTCATCCATCTCAGTCTGCTTAAGAAAATTGACAAGAAAGGATTTATTGAAGGTGCCTGATTCCTGATCGGTAAAAAGCTGTGTAACAATAGGATGTGGATTGTTGCCAAGAACAAGTTCGTCTACCTCCTCGCTGCTTACACCGATCCCAAGCTTTGAATATTGCCTGTCAAGAATCTTTTCCCTTATCATTTGCTGCCATACCTGCTCCCTTATCGATTCAATGGTGTTTTCATCCGGACTACTGTTTCCCGACAATTTATATATATCAAGAAGGTTCTGCACTCTCTGTTCATAATCCTGGAAAGAAACAGTTTCATCACCTATCTTCCCTATCTCGTAGTACTTTTTTGCTTTTAAACGCTGCCCTCTTCCGTTACCGAAAAAGTCGCTAACTACGAAAATGAAAAGTGAAAGTCCGATTATTGCTGCAACAAGCACACCTGCTTTCTCTCTTAAAAATTGAAGTGCTGACATTCAAAACGTTTTTTATGGATGATACCTGAAAAAATTCAGGCGACAAATATAACAAATTTCCATTAATAAAAAGGTCTGGGTCATCCTTATATGCCTTTGCAGCCTAATTAGCAGAAACATGATGGCTATCTCTTAAAAATTGAGGTATCATATATAAAAAGATACAAATATTAACATTAAAGGTATTTGAAAATATAGGTATAAAATAAAATATATACATAAAATATAAAAAAATATATAAAAAAGGGGGGGTGTATTTAAAAAATACATATTTTTGCACATAAAATTATTAAAAAATGGCAGAATTAAGATTTAGTGCATTGCGGGAGGTTTTTAACAGAGAACCTGTAGTAAACAGGACTCCCGAAAAAAATGTTTCCAAATATTTTGGAATCAACGTTTTTGATCTTCACAAGATGGAACACTACCTGTCTGCTGAAGCATTCAGGGTTGTGAAAAACGCAATTGAACAGGGCAGATCACTGACCAGGGAGCAGGCCAACCAGGTTGCCATAGGACTTAAAGCCTGGGCATTAGAGAGAGGAGCAACCCATTTCACTCACTGGTTCCATCCCCTGACAGACGGGACTGCCGAAAAGCATGATGGTTTCTTGGAGATGGGCGACAGGGGGCATATAGTTGAAAATTTCTCGGGTGAAGTACTGGTACAATCTGAACCCGATGCATCAAGTTTTCCCAGCGGCGGAATAAGAAATACCTTTGAAGCCCGCGGATATACTGCCTGGGATGTTTCATCACCGGTATTTATTGTTGGAACTACTCTTTGCATACCTACAATCTTTGTTTCATATACCGGTGAAGCTCTTGATTATAAGGCACCTCTTCTGAAGACTCTTTCTGAATTGGACAAAGCTGCAACAGCAGTATGTCAGTATTTTGACAAGGATGTTACCAAAGTTATTGCTACGCTTGGCTGTGAACAGGAATATTTTCTGGTTGATGAGGCATTGTATTACGCCCGTCCTGATCTCGTACTTGCAGACCGTACTCTCATGGGCCACCAGTCAGCCAAAGACCAGCAACTCTCCGACCATTATTTTGGCTCAATTCCGGAAAGGATCATGTGCTTTATTGAGGATTTTGAGTGTGAGGCATATAAACTTGGCATACCAGTAAAAACACGTCATAACGAGGTGGCGCCTAATCAGTTCGAGTGTGCGCCCATCCATGAAGAAGTCAATCTTGCAGTCGATCACAACCAGCTCCTTATGGATGTTATGAAAAGAGTTGCAAGAAGACATAAATTCCGGGTTCTGTTTCACGAGAAACCATTTGCAGGTATCAATGGTTCGGGTAAGCATAACAACTGGTCGATGCAGACCAATACAGGGAAAAATCTTTTGTCACCTGGAAAAAACCCGAAATCCAACCTGCAATTTCTTACTTTTCTTGTCAATGTGATTAAGGCAGTAAACGACAGCAACGATTTGATCAGAGCCTCGGTCATGAATGAGACCAACTCTTACCGACTGGGCGGACATGAAGCTCCTCCGGCAATTATATCAGTTTTTCTTGGCAGCTACCTTACAAAAATGCTCGACGACATTGTTAACAAGGTTACGGATAAGAAAATGACTCCGGCTCAGAAGACTGAACTCAAGCTGGGTATTGGCAAAATACCCGAAATATTGCTTGACAACACCGACCGTAATCGTACCTCTCCTTTTGCCTTCACAGGTAACAGGTTTGAATTCAGGGCTGTAGGATCTTCGGCAAATTGCAGCGCCTCTATGATTGCACTTAATTCAGCAGTAGCTTACCAGCTGATAAGATTCAAAAAGGAAGTGGATCTAATTATTAAGAAAGGCCGAAACAAAGATGAGGCAATATTCCAGGTTCTCAAGAAATATATCCAGGAATCACAGCGAGTATTGTTTGAAGGAGATAATTACAGTGAAGAATGGCACGCCGAGGCAGCCAGAAGGGGCCTTTCAAACATTCCGGGTGTTCCTGATTCACTGAAATCTTATCTTACAAAAAATTCCAAGGATGTCCTTATCGGGACAGGTATCTTTACAGAAAAGGAACTTGAAAGCAGAGTCGAGGTTGAATTTGAAAAATTTACTAAAAAAGTCCAGATCGAAGCAAGAGTACTGGGTGATCTGGCTATAAACCATATTGTCCCAACAGGTGTCAGATACATGACTTCGTTGATCGAAAATGTTAAAGGGCTTAGGGAGATCTTCAATGAAAGTGAATTTAACAAACTGGCAGCTGAAAGCAAAGACCTGATAATAAAGATTTCAGATCATATTTCTACAATAAAGAGGCTTGAACATGAAATGGTTGAGGAGCGAAAAAAAGCCAACGTAATAACAGATTCATACAAGAAAGCCAAAGAGTATGAAAGAAAGGTAAAACCATATCTAGATGAAATAAGGTATCATATCGACAAGCTGGAACTGATAGTCGACAATGAGATCTGGCCACTTCCAAAATACAGGGAGCTGCTTTTCACAAGATAATGGGAATCTACGGATAATGGCCTTTGCTGATTTGCCATTAAAACACCATTCTGCTCTTTTCTCTTCTCCCCGGCAACTGTCATTCAGGTATTTGTCAAATTTATCCCTGTATACGAATGGCAGTTGTCTTAAATGAAAGGCTGTGTCATAAATTCTTTGGATCTTTGTACTCATGTCCCGATAGCTGCCAAAAACTATCGGGACCTTTTAATGCCTTTTTGGTCAAGCCTAAATCACTGAAATACAATGTATCACAGAGACAGGCACAGGGGTTGCTAAAAAAGATGTTAAGTAAAAAAAGTACTTTTGATACAACCTCTTCTTTTATATGAAACCTTTATGTTATAAAAACATGAAAGTTCATAGTGATCATACATAAACATGAATTTTCCGCACGGATTAAGCAATTTAAATTAGGTATATATAATTTCGTGCAATCAATAAAATTCTCTACTTTATAAAATCTGGCACCATAATTGTTTAAATTGATTACTTTTATTGCCAAATAGATAATCAGGTTATGAGAAGAGTTCTGTTGTTTGTTGTCTTATTGATCTTTATATCACCACCTGACGGTACGGCACAGAAGCGCAAATCTGAGAGAGCATATGCTTCTTTTAAAGCCGGTGAATATTATGATGCAATTGATCACTTCAAGAATGCATACTCCAAAGCAAGGAAATCTGACAGGGCAGCAAGAGCTGAACTTGGATACATGATAGCAGAGTGCTACAGGCTCGTTAATGATCCGAAAAATGCTGAAACCTGGTACAGACTTGCTGTTAAATCTTCATTTTCAAAACCTGAAGCTTTGTATTGGCTTGCAGCCACAATGAAAAAAAACGGTAAATATCAGCAGGCAATAGAAGAATTTAAAAAATTCAAACAAATATCTCCATCCGACTCAAGAGCAGATCAGGAGATACGAGCCTGCGAGCTCGCACTTGAGTGGCAGAAGAATCCCGAACCTTACAGGGTGGAGGAGATGAAGGACCTTAATTCAAGGAAATCTGATTTCAGTCCGGCTTATGGACGTGACGACCATGGCCTGATTTATTTTACTTCATCACGCGACGATGCTGCCGGGAATAAAACACATGGAGCTACAGGACAAAATTTCACGGATATTTTTGAAAGCCGCCTCGACAAAAAGTCCAAATGGAGCACACCTGTGCCTGTAGAAGGCATAAACAGTGAATTTGAAGATGGAACGCCATGCTTTTCATCTGACTTCTCTGAAATTTATTTTACAAGGTGCGAAGTCGGGAAGCGCGAAAAAAAAGGTTGTGTTATCATGTATGCAACAAGAACAGGCGATAAATGGAGTAAACCTCAGGATATTAAAATACTTCCCGATTCCCTTATCGCTGCACATCCTGCTTTGTCGGCAGACGGACTTACTCTCTACTTTGTTTCTGAACTACCCGGTGGGTCAGGGCAGAAAGATATTTACTCTGCTACCAGAGAAGCTGATAATTCGTCATGGTCCACTCCGCGGAACCTCGGGCCTGACATAAACACATCCGGTAATGAACTTTTCCCCTTTGTGAGGGAGAACGGGACGTTGTACTTTGCATCAGACGGCAGGATAGGAATGGGAGGCCTTGATATATTCAAAGCTGTTCCGCAGCCCGATGGTTCATGGATTGTAACAAACATGAAATCACCCATTAACGGACCTGCCGATGATTTTGGAATATGCTTTGAAAAGGGAAACGAACGGGGCATGTTCAGCTCGACAAGAAAGGGCAGAGGTGATGATGAACTTTATTCATTTGAACTGCCACCTCTTCAATTCTCGGTTACGGGACTGGTCAAGGATGAAAAAACAGGAAGCCCCATCGCCGGTTCAGTTGTTCAACTGATTGCCAGCGATGGATCAAACCTTCAGGCTGAAACCGGAAACGGTGGAGAATTTAAGTTCAACCTTAGGCAAAATGTCGATTATATATTTCTTGCATCAAAGAAAGGTTATCTGAACGGTAAGGAAAAAGAAACTACCAAAGGACAGGAAAAAAGCCGTGAATTTATGGTTACGATTCTTTTGACAGCCATCGATAAACCCATTGAATTACCCAATATTTTCTACGACTTTGGGAAATGGGATCTGAGACCTGAATCAATGGTGTCACTCGATAAACTTGTTGAAACACTGAATGATAATCCAAATATCACAATCGAACTCATGTCTCACACCGATTCACGGGATACCGAGGAATATAATCTGGATCTTTCCCAGAAAAGAGCCCAGTCGGTTGTTCAATATCTTATTGAAAAAGGGATTGAACCAGAACGGCTCTCACCAAAAGGGTATGGAGAATCCTCTCCAAAGGTGGTCGATGATGCAATAGCTTCACAGAACAGTTTCCTCAAAGCAGGAGCCACTTTAACAGAGCAATATATAAATAGCCTGGGAAGCGAGGAACAGAAGGAAATCGCACATCAGATCAACAGAAGAACTGAATTCAGAGTTTTAAGGACCGATTACCAGTCTCCGCGTAAATAGCATGATAACAATACACATATAAATTGAAAATTGATTTGCAGTTTGACTGACCTGCTACCCGATTTCCGGAAAGCAGGTACAAAAAAGAATCTGTTCATGAAACCCACATGTTTTTCAAACACAAACACTCATAAATATAATTTTATAAAACATGTGTGGTTCCATCATACCTTTAAAATCAAAATTATATTATGATGAAAAAAATCATTTCCATATTTCTTATCACCATATTCTTCCTTGCTCTTAAGGGAGAGTCAATTGTTGCTGCACCTATCCGCATAATGGTGATTACCGGAGGGCATGACTTTGAAAAAGAAAAATTCAATCTGATGCTATCCAGCCTTGGTCCTTCGATCTCTTTTCAGATCCTGGAATTGCCAGCTGCATTTGATATGTTCAGACCTGAAAACAGGAATAAATATGATGTTCTGGTATTTTACCACATGTGGCAGAAAATATCTGCTGAGGAGGCGAGGATATTTGATGATTGCATCAGGCAGGGAAAACCTTTAGTGGTGTTGCATCACAGTATCTGTGCTTTCGACGAATGGCCATTGTATTGGGAAATCATCGGCGGCAAATATTTTCACACGCAAACCACTTATAAGGGAAAGGTTTACGGACCCTGTTCCTATATCCATGATGTTCACTTTACAGTCAGGATAGCTGACAGGACCCATCCAGTTACCAGGGGACTGGAGGATTTTCAGATATTTGACGAAACCTACAAAGGTTATTATGTGTCGGAGGACGTAACTCCTTTACTTACAACAGATGAACCTTCAAGCACACCTGTTATAGGCTGGGCCAAGAGCTATGGCAAGACCCGTGTTGTGGTCCTTCAGAGTGGGCATGATGTGCCAACATTCGAAAATCCAAATTTCAGAAAGTTGCTTAAACAGTCGATTGAGTGGGTTTTCGTCAGATAGTTAACTACATCTCCTTGAATGTACCAATTAATGCAAATGATAGTAATTGCAACATAATTCTGCTCAGGTTCAGACGCCGGATCGCAAAGATCTTCAGAGCAATTTTACAATTTACCATCTTTTTCAGCTCATAATACAGGAAATGACAGGAGTTTCAAAATACAACATAAGAGGAGTCTCTTCCTCAAAAGAAGATGTCCATAATGCCATAAAGGGAATTGACAAAGGACTTTATCCAAAAGCTTTTTGTAAAATTGTTCCCGACCTTCTGGGTGGCGATCCTGATTACTGCAATATTATGCATGCTGATGGGGCAGGTACAAAATCCTCACTGGCGTATGTTTACTGGAAGGAAACGGGAGATATGTCAGTATGGAAAGGGATTGCCCAGGATGCAGTTATTATGAATACGGATGACCTGTTATGCGTTGGCGCAGTTGACAACATCCTGCTATCTTCCACCATTGGAAGAAACAAGAACCTGATCCCCGCAGAGATCATTTCAGCACTGATAAAAGGAACTGAAGAGGTGCTTGAGGAACTTCGGGGCCTTGGAATAGGAATCTGGTCAACCGGCGGCGAAACAGCCGACCTTGGCGATCTTGTTCGTACCATTGTTGTCGATTCAACGGTTGTGGCAAGATTGAGGAGATCGGATATAATCAGCAATCACAACATTAAACATGGAGATGTTATTGTCGGACTTGCATCTTACGGGCAAACTACTTATGAGAAGGAATATAACAGCGGTATCGGGAGTAATGGTCTGACTTCTGCAAGACATGATGTATTTGGACATTATCTGGCAGAAAAATACCCCGAGAGTTTTGACACAAACCTCCCTTCCGATGTAGTATATTCAGGCTCATTGTTGCTCACCGACATTCCGGCTGGATTTGAAATCGATTATGGTAAACTTGTACTTTCTCCAACCCGAACCTATTCTCCGGTCATTAAGGAAATCCTCGTAAATATGCGGGACAAGATTCATGGAATGGTACATTGTTCGGGAGGAGGTCAGACTAAAGTCATGAATTTTATTGATGATATGCATGTTGTAAAGGATAATATGTGCAGGATACCGCCTATTTTCAGGATTATTCAGGAGCAATCGGGAACCCCCTGGTACGAAATGTACAGGGTATTCAATATGGGACACAGATTTGAAATCTATGTTGACGAAATAAATGCATCATCAGTTATTGACATTGCAAATGCTTTCAATCTTGAAGCAAAGGTGATAGGGCACTGCGAAGCATCAAACAAAAAGCAGCTTTCAATAATTACGGAATTTGGCAGATTTGAATACTGAAAGACTGAAGGTTTTTTGTTGTACCAACCACTGAATAATCTTAACCGTTCCTGTTTCCAATTTATTCAGTTCTGTTATGCAAACTACATTTTTATTAGATTTGCACCCTGAAATCAGTGGCAGATGTCAAACAATTTAATTCTTGAGAGGCTTGAAGGTGTTAAAGCCAGGTTTATTGAAGTTGGAGAGCTTCTGACTCAGCAGGATGTTCTTTCAGATATGGAAAGATATATTAAGCTGAACAAGGAATACAAAGATCTTCAACCTATAATAGCAGCTTATGAAAATTATAAGTTAGCCCTGTCAAACATCTCAAATGCAAAGGAACTTCTGGCAACAGAAAAGGATGAAGAGATGAGAGAGATGGCAAAAGCGGAGCTTGAAGAACTTAATGCCAGGATTCCTGAAATGGAGGAAGAAATAAAACTTCTGCTTATTCCTGCCGATCCTGAAGATGACAAGAATGCTGTAATGGAGATCAGGGCCGGTACAGGTGGTGATGAGGCAAGTATTTTTGCAGGAGATCTCTACAGGATGTACTCGAAATTTTTTGAGCAAAAAGGCTGGAAGGCCGAGATAAACAGTTATTCACTTGGTACTGCGGGTGGCTATAAGGAGATAGTTGTCAGCGTTTCAGGGGAGGGTGTTTATGGAATCCTGAAATATGAATCGGGTGTTCACAGGGTACAAAGGGTTCCGCAGACCGAAACTCAGGGCCGGATTCATACATCGGCAGCAACCGTGGTTGTACTACCCGAAGCCGATGAATTTGACATTGAGATAAAGAATGAGGACATACGGAAGGATACCTACTGCTCATCAGGTCCTGGCGGACAGTCAGTGAACACAACATATTCAGCAATAAGGCTCACTCACATTCCAACTGGCATTGTTGTCACATGCCAGGATGAAAAATCCCAGATAAAAAACTATGACAAAGCCCTTAAGGAACTTCGTACCAGGCTCTATAACCTTGAATATCAAAAGTATCTTGATGAGGTATCCCACAAGAGAAAAACAATGGTCTCAACCGGTGACCGCTCAGCAAAAATCCGGACTTACAATTACCCACAGGGGAGAATGACCGATCACAGGATCAATCTTACACTTTATAATCTTCCATCGATACTTGACGGGAATATCCAGGAAATAATCGACAAGCTGCAGATGGCTGAAAATGCTGAAAGGCTAAAGGAAAGCAATATTTAATATAAAAATATGGATCACAACGGATTGTTCAGGAATATAACAGACAAAAAATCATTTCTTTGCGTCGGACTTGATCCCGAAATTGAAAAAATACCACAATTCCTTCTTCGTTATGACGATCCGCTTTTCGAATTCAACAAAAAGATAATTGATGCAACTGCAAACTTCGCCGTAGCATTTAAACCGAACCTTGCATTCTATGAAACCCTTGGATTCAAAGGTCTGATATCGTTCGAAACGACGATAACATACATTAGGAAGAACTATCCAGACATTTTTATAATTGCTGATGCAAAAAGGGGCGATATTGGAAACACATCAAGGATGTATGCCAGGGCTTTTTTTGAGAAGATGCAGTGTGACGCTGTTACCGTCGCTCCTTATATGGGTGAGGATTCTGTCGTCCCATTTCTTTCATATCCTGACAAGTGGGTTATTCTTCTTGCTCTAACATCCAATAAAGGCGCTGATGATTTTCAGTACCATTCAGAGAACGGAACAAAGCTTTTTGAAAAGGTCCTTGAAAAATCCCGAACATGGGGTACCATAAATAACCTTATGTTTGTTGTGGGAGCCACAAGAGCTGAGATGCTTAAAGAGATTAGAAAAATTGTTCCCGATCATTTTCTTCTCATACCGGGAGTCGGAGCTCAGGGAGGAAGCCTTAAGGATGTTGTACGATATGGAATGAACGGAAAATGTGGCCTGCTTGTTAACTCCTCGCGAGGAATAATTTTTGCTGACAATTCTGAAAAGTTCGACCTTGTAGCAGGAGAAAAGGCAAGTGAAATACAAAAGGAAATGAAGAACTATCTAGCAATGGCAGGTCTTATTTAATTCAATACATCTTAACTGTACACAGGTATTGTCTGTGCACAACTATGGTTCCCTGATTTTTCATTTGTCATAGCACTGCCTGCAGATATTATCTTGCAGTACTTAAATCACCACTTTACTTCTTGTTTATTTTAGACTTTTTGATTATCTTTATATTCTCGCTGTTATATTTTAATTCGTGCTGAAATGAAAGAAGAATTCCTTCATTATCTCTGGAAATACTCGCTTTATTACAAGGATTCACTTGTCGATAAAGAAAACAATAAAATAACAGTTCTGAATCCTGGAGAATATAACCGGGATTCCGGACCTGATTTTTTCAATGCAAGGATCAGGATTGCTGGTACCGAATGGGCAGGTAATGTTGAAATCCATGACCGTGCGAGTCACTTTAATTCACACGGCCACAATCACGATCACGCTTTTGACAATGTAATACTTCATGTTGTCGGCGAAAATGATAAAAAGGTTTTCACTGCAAGCGGTGATGAGTTGCTTACAGTTGAAATAAAGTTCGATCCGTCACTTTATGACCGATACATTGATCTTGTAAACAATCCATCAGTTATTGCGTGCCAGAATTATTCAGGAATGACTGACAAATTTATCATCAGGCACTGGCTCAATTCACTTCTCGTTGAGAGACTCGAGCAGAAATCATCCGCAATAATTAAAATATTTTCAGCAACCGGAAATGACTGGGAGGAAACATTCTACAGAGTATTAACACGTTATTTTGGCTTCAGGGTAAATACAGATCCCTTTGAGATGCTTGCAACATCATTACCATTCAAAGTGATCAGGAAACATGCCGACAACAGGTTTCAGATAGAGGCACTTCTTTTCGGAACAGCTGGAATGCTTGAGGAAGGACTCTTCAGAGATGCCCTTTCAGATGAATATTACAGAAGTCTTATAAGGGAATTCAGGATTCTTTCAAGAAAGTATTCAATTACTCCCATTCATGGATGGCTCTGGAAATTCAGCAGGCTGAGGCCGGTCAATTTCCCTACCGTAAGGATTTCCCAGCTTGCTGCAATGCTTTCGGTTGCAGGAGGATTATTTTCCAGGATTCTTGAGGCAGATAACATTCGACAAATGAGAGAGTTATTTGAGGTCACATCATCATCGTACTGGAATGACCATTATATCTTCGGCAAAAAAAGCAAGATCATTCCTAAAGCTACCGGATTGCAGGCTGCAGAATTATTACTTGTAAATGCAGTAATACCAGTGATCTTTTCTTACGGGCTGTTTTCAGGAAAAAACGAAATATGCGGTAAAGCACTTGATTTTCTTGAGGGTTTGCATCCTGAAAGCAACACATTAATTGAAGACTGGAAGAAATCGGGATTAGAAGCTGCTTCGGCCTTCGACTCTCAGGCGCTTATCCATTTAAGGGATGAATACTGCAGAAAAAGAAGATGCCTAGAATGCAGAATCGGATCAAACATAATAAGGTCGGGAAAGAATCTTAAAAAGGAAGAAGAATTGATCCTTGAGCCATAACTATTAAACTATTGTCAATCAAAATTGTTTAACAAAAAAGACGATGTTGAAGAAGTTTGTAACCTGTTGAAATCTGTTGATAAAATAAGTAAATATGTATTAAACCAACGCAGCGTTTTAACCTAATTTTACGTCATTACTATATATAAAACAATATTGAATTTTTTCATACGTTAATCTATTAGATATTTTTATCCATCACCAAAAAATTTATTCAATTGTTTGATTATTTACATAAAAAAGCCTTATTTTTGCGTTCCAAAATTGGTGACTCGATTTATTTATGGATAAACAATATATTAATTAAGGACATGTATTTAACTACTGACAAGAAGCAGGAGTTTTTTAAAACGTTTGGATCATCTGAGATTGATACTGGAACAGCGGAAGGGCAGATTGCACTATTTTCATACAGAATATCCCATCTCACCGAACATCTTAAAAAGAATAAAAAAGACTTCAGTACCCAAAGAGCTCTCATAAAGCTGGTGGGGAGAAGAAGAAGGCTTTTGGATTATCTTAAGATAAAAGATATCGAACGGTATCGCCAAATCGTAAAAGCATTGAAATTAAGAAAATAGGGAAAAAGGCAATTTCAAATTGCCTTTTTTCTTGTTATACATAATTAAATGTAATTTGTACATTTAAAATCGCATGCATATGTTTAACATTAAAGAAAAAAATATTGACCTTGGCGACGGAAGGATCATTACACTGGAAACAGGAAGACTGGCAAGGCAGGCTGACGGATCGGTCCTTTTAAAGATGGGAAAAACAATGTTGCTGGCAACTGTTGTGGCAGCAAAAGAAGCAAAGGAAGACACTGACTTCATGCCGCTTTCTGTTGAGTACAAGGAGAAGTATGCATCTTCGGGCCGGATCCCTGGAGGTTTCCTTAAACGTGAAGCAAGGCCCTCTGACTATGAAATCCTTATATCTCGTCTCGTTGACCGTGCACTAAGGCCACTTTTCCCTGATGATTTTCATGCCGAAACCTTTGTTACAATAAATCTTGTCTCTGCTGATATTGAAATTATTCCAGATGCACTTGCAGGTCTGGCTGCATCAGCAGCCCTTACAGTCTCAGATATTCCTTTCAAAGGTCCCATGTCGGAAGTACGTGTGGCAAGAATCAACGGCCAGTTCGTTGTAAATCCCACTGCCACCCAGCTTAAAGAAGCCGATATTGACCTTATGGTAGGAGCTACTTACGAGAACATTCTTATGGTTGAGGGTGAAATGAAAGAAGTAACAGAAACGGAAATGCTTGAAGCCCTTAAAATTGCACATGAGGCAATAAAGATACAGTGCAAAGCTCAAATGGAATTTGCTGAAGAACTGGGCAGAACAATAAAACGTGAATATTGCCATGAAGTAAATGATGAGGAACTTAAAAAACGAGTATGGGATGAGACTTATGACAAATGCTATCAGGCTGCCAGGTCTCTTACAGCTGATAAGCACAAGAGGGAAGAAGCCTTCGAGGCTGTGATAGCTGAATTCCTTACACAGTTTACTGAAGAGGATGCTATCAAAGAAACCCTTGTAAGAAGATATTATCATGAAGTTCATAAGGAAGCCTCACGAAGGCTCGTTCTGGATGAAAATCTAAGGCTTGATGGCAGAAGACCCGATCAGATCAGGCAAATCACATGTGAAATTGATCCATTGCCTGCAACACACGGCTCAGCATTGTTTACACGAGGGGAAACACAATCGCTCACAACAGTTACGCTCGGTACAAAACTAGATGAAAAAATTATCGATGATGTACTCAATAAAGGTACCGAGAAGTTTACACTTCACTACAATTTCCCCCCATTTGCAACGGGTGAGGCAAAGGCGCCCCGGGGATTAAGCCGCAGAGAGATTGGCCATGGCAACCTGGCCCATCGTGCTCTGAAAAACATGATGCCTCCAGAAGAAGAGAATCCCTATACGGTACGAGTCGTTTCTGATATACTTGAATCAAACGGGTCCTCTTCAATGGCAACAGTATGCGCAGGTACCCTGGCACTTATGGATTCGGGCATAAAACTCAAAAAGCCTGTTTCGGGCATCGCAATGGGACTTATAACCGACAAGCATTCGGACAAATATGCTATCCTTTCGGATATTCTAGGTGATGAGGATCATCTTGGCGATATGGACTTCAAAGTTGCGGGTACCCGTGATGGAATAACAGCAACTCAAATGGATATAAAGGTGGAAGGTCTCTCTTTTGAAATACTTACAAAAGCTCTTGAACAGGCAAAAAAAGGCCGTCTTCATATTCTGGATATTATGAATCAGACTATTTCCGAGCCTCGTCCCGAACTTAAGCCTCATGCACCAAGAATAGAGATGCTAACCATACCGAAAGATATGATTGGAGCATTAATTGGCCCTGGAGGTAAAGTGATACAGGAGATTCAGCGCGAAACCGGTACTACAATAATTGTTGAAGAGATAAACGGGCATGGTGATGTAAATATCTTTGGAGAAAATAAGGAAGCAATCGTTGCTGCTCTGGAATGGGTAAGAAAAATAGTTGCAGTTCCCGAAGTGGGGCAGATTTACCGTGGCAAGGTTAAAACCATTGTCCAGTTCGGTGCATTTATTGAGATACTTCCAAACAAAGATGGCCTGCTGCATATCTCCGAAATAGACTGGAAAAAGATCAAAACAGTCGATGAGGTCCTTAAGGAAGGAGATGAAGTTGAGGTGAAACTGATTGAGATTGACCCGAAAACGGGAAAGCTAAAACTCTCGAGAAAAGTCCTTCTTCCAAGACCTCCGAAAGATGATAGCAGCAGAAAGGGGCGTGAAGGCCATTCCGGATAATGAAGCAAAAATAGGATTCAACTGTTTTCCTTTATTTTGTTGATGTTTTTCTGCTTGTGAACAGCTGTGAATACTCGTTGCTGTTTCAATTGAAAATTCCATACCAATTTTTAATTTTGTTACAACAATCATTGCTGGATGGTAATCAGGTACAATTATATTGTCATTGAAGGTAACATCGGTGCTGGAAAAACAACCCTTGCCACTATGATTGCCGAAAAGTACAATGGCAGGCTTATCCTGGAAACATTTGGTGATAATCCTTTTTTACCGAAGTTCTATGACGATCCCGATAAATATTCATTTCCTTTGGAACTGTCTTTCCTGGCAAGCAGATATAAACAGCTTAATGAAGAACTTAGTGTCCCCGATCTTTTCAAATCATTTACCATTGCCGATTATTATTTTATGAAGTCTCTTGTATTTGCTTCTTCCACACTAAAAGGCGATGAGTACAATCTTTACAGGCAGATATTCCACATCATTTACAGCTCACTTCCCAAACCCGATATTTATGTATATCTGCACATTAAGCCTGAACGACTTCTAAAAAATATTGCCAGCAGAGGAAGGCCTTATGAAAAAGCAATCACAAAAGAATATCTTCAGAAAATTCAGGAAAGCTATTTTACATTTTTCAGGCAGAACCCGGAAAACAAGTACCTGATAATTGATGCCAACAATCTAGATTTTGTAAGCAAAGAGGAACATTTCATTAAAATAACCGAAGTGATTTTTGGGAAAGAATTCTCGGAAGGCCTTAATCTGGTCAACCTATGAACAATTTGATTATTTTGGTCGTATTATAACTATTTTTTATAAATTTGCACTTGATTCATAAATTCAAATGAATTTGTAACTTAACAACCTGAGATCATTAACACAAATAACAATTTAAACTATGAAAAAAATCAAGAGTTATTTTATCCTTATCCTTGCGGCCGCTGTAATTTCAGGCTGCAGCGGTCTGAATAAGATGAAAAAGCAAGCCGGTGACATCAAGTATGAGGTTACTCCCAAGGTACTTGAAGCACACGGAGGTATGGTAAATGTTACTATTAAAGGCACTTTCCCCCAAAAGTATTTCAATAAGAAAGCTTTGCTGGAGGCCGCTCCGGTACTGACATATGCCGGAGGAGAAACAGCTTTTGATAAAGTTCAGGTTCTGCAAGGTGAAAAGGTGCAGGCCAATAATAAGGTCATTACCTATAACGGTGGCGATTTCACTTATACAAGCTCAATCCCATATAAGGACGCAATGAAAGTTTCAGAACTTGTATTAAGAACAAAAGCCAGCCTTGGAAATAAAAGCCTTGATTTTGATCCGGTTAAACTTGCTGATGGAGTTATTGCAACCTCAACTCTGGTAAATGCACATGCAAGGCCGATCCTGATGAAGGATAACTGGCAGAGAATCGTACCTGAATCACAAATGGCCGATATACATTATGTTATCAATCAGGCTGACATCCGCAATTCAGAATTAAAGGCAGACGACATTAAGTTGTTAAAGGAATATATCAGCCAGGCAAGTGCTGATCCAGACCGCCAGTTGAAGAATTTGGTTATCAGCTCATACGCTTCTCCCGACGGACCTTTTGACCTGAATGACAAACTTTCTGGCAAAAGGGGTACCTCAGCTGATAAATTTGTTAAACGCGAATTCAGAAAAATTGAAGCTGCCAAAACCGACGGTTTCTTCCAGTCGTTAACAACTCCTGAAGACTGGGAAGGATTTAAAACTGAAGTTGAAAATTCATCAATTGAAGATAAAGCCCTTATCCTCAGGGTGCTTTCAATGTATTCCGACCCTGCAGTCCGCGAAAAAGAGATCAAAAACATGTCTGCCGCCTATGAAGCTCTGAAAACAGATATTCTTCCCAAACTGAGAAGGTCGAAAATGATAGCAAATGTCGACAAAATAGGACGCAGTGATGAACAGATTCTTGCTCAGATCAAATCCGACCCCAAAGCCCTTGGCATTGAAGAAATGCTTTACGCTGCAACACTTACTAACGATCCGAATGAAAAACTGCAATACTACAAAATAGCTGCTGAAAATTTCCCGAAATGTATTCGTGCTCACAATAATATCGGTTATATGCTCTTATCAATGGGTAAAGCAGATGAGGCACTTGCATCTCTCGAAAAAGCAAAAGCCATCCAGAATAATGATGTTGTAAAGAACAATATCGGATTTGTTCATCTTGTTAAAGGAGAAATTGCAAAAGCTGAAGAAATGTTTAATTCCATGTCAGCAGCTACTCCTGAATCAAAATGGGGCCTGGGTGTCATTGCAATAACAAAGGGTGAATATGACAAGGCATTAAACTTCTTTGGCAATGAGCCATGCTATAACCATGCACTTGCTCTTTGCCTCAAGGGTGACGTAAACAGAGCAAAAACTATGCTTGACGGTATGAAGGAAACCTGTAAAGGTAAAGTTCCTTATCTCAAAGCAATCATTGGATCACGTCTGGATGATAAAACCTACATGATTAACGGTTTGAGGGAAGCTTTCAATCTTGATCCTGATCTTAAAGCTTACGCTAAGACAGACTATGAATTCGCAAAATTCTTTGCTGATGATGCTTTCAAAGGATTAGTTCAATAACTTAATTGCATGAATAGAATTACAGAGGGTGTCTCAAAAGGGCACCCTTCTTTTTTTTAGGATTTTGTTCATTTCTTTTACCTACCCAAAGAAGAAAAGACAGCTTTAGCCCTTCGAGTTCAACTAAGTCAAATGAACAAAAAACGGAAGACTAGAAAGACAACCGCCCCGGCTTATTACCATTTTGGCATAGGCATTTCCCTTTCTGAAAAACAAAATGCGTTAAGTGCTTTTTTCAGTTTACCCATATACCTGCCAGATATAAGTTGTTGATAAACAGTCAAAGGTAAAATATCCAACTTATAATCCCTCCTTTGTCAAATATGTTTCGGGTAATGTTTTTCCGATTCTATGATATTTTACGGCTCAGCTCCCACAATACAATGCCTGTACTGACTGCAATATTAAATGAGTGTTTGGTGCCGAACTGAGGGATTTCAAGACAAGTGTCACACATATCCAGAACTTTCTGATCCACTCCGTTAACCTCATGCCCAAAGATAAGGGCGTACTTCCCGTTAATGTCCAAACTGTAATTCTGAAGTTCTACAGAGCCCTCGGCCTGCTCAATGGCTAATATTCTGTATCCATGGGCTTTCAGTTCCGTAATGGCATCAATTGTCGATTCATAGTATATCCAATCCACTGATTCGGTTGCCCCCAGGGCTGTTTTCTGGATATCCCTGTGAGGAGGTTTGGCGGTTATTCCGCAGAGACATATCTTTTCAACTCTGAATGCATCAGCAGTCCTGAAAACGGAACCTACATTATTATGACTACGGACATTATCAAGAACAATGACAAAGGGATATTTTTCAGATTTGCGATACTGATCAATACTCAGGCGTCCGAGTTCATCGTTCTGAAGCTTACGCATCCTTTTTTATGCGAAAATAACCAAAATATCCATTTATTTTTCTAAATTTCCATCACTGATAACAATGACTTTTAAGAAGTTAATTTAAAGAAATAATTGCAGGATGAACATACATGAATTCCAGGGCAAAGCGCTCTTGAGTGCTTATGGTGTTGATATTCAGGAAGGTTTTGTTGCGGAGACAGCCGACCAGGCCGTACTGGTCTCAAAACAGCTTCAGGAAAAATTCGGATCCCGGTTTTTTGTGGTAAAAGCCCAGATTCATGCAGGTGGAAGAGGTAAGGGCGGCGGAATTAAACTGGCGAAATCCCCAGAGGAAGCAGGGGAAATAGCGGGGAAATTGATAGGAATGACCCTTGTGACACCCCAGACAGGGCCGGCTGGAAAAAAAGTGAATAAAGTGCTGATTGCCCGGGATGTATATTATAAAGGTAAAAATGAACCGGAAGAATTTTATGTCAGCATTCTTCTGAACAGGAAAACCGGACGATATGTTCTTATGTATTCACCCGAGGGAGGTATGGACATAGAAGAGGTTGCAGAAAAGGCTCCGGAAAAAATTTTCACCGAGGAAATATCTCCATCAATTGGTCTTCAACCTTTCCAGTTGAGGAATATTTCTTTCAATCTGGGGCTTGATGGAACAACTGCAAAAAATATGCACCGTTTTCTGAAAGGTATTTATGATACATTCACTGGTTGTGATGCCCAGCTGCTTGAGATCAATCCGGTGCTTAAGACCAGTGATGACAAAATACTGGCAGTTGATTGTAAATTTGTCATCGACGACAATGCTCTTTTCAGGCACCCGGATCTTGCTGGAATGAGGGATCTTAATGAGGAGGACCCAATAGAAGTTGAAGCCGGCATACATAACCTGAATTATGTCAAGCTCGATGGGAATGTTGGATGCATGGTAAACGGAGCCGGTCTGGCAATGGCAACAATGGACATAATAAAGCTTTCAGGCGGATCTCCGGCTAATTTCCTGGATGTAGGTGGTGGGGCGAGCGCTTCAACAGTCGAAGCGGGTTTCAGAATAATCCTGAAGGATCCTGCAGTGAAAGCAATATTGATCAATATTTTCGGTGGAATAGTTAGATGCGACAGAGTGGCCAACGGTGTAGTGGAGGCATATAAATCGGTTGGAGAAATCGGGATACCGGTTGTGGTAAGACTTCAGGGTACAAATGCAGCTGAAGCGAAGGATATTATTGACAATTCAGGTTTATCGGTAATTTCTGCCACCTCATTCGGAGAAGCAGCGGAAGCTGTTGGAAGAATGATTAAGTCGGTTCAGAGCATCTGATCAGGAACGATCCTTTCATTTATTTCCTGTGGGAATCGTCACAATAAGGTTTGTTTGATGATCTGCCACATCTGCACAAGTATACTACAACAGGATTTTCCGTGTTATCTCGTTTTACATCCCAGAGTGTTATTTTACCTGCGATCCTGAGCGGACCGCCTTCAATTATCTCAACCACAGCTGCAACATCTGTATTTTCCTCTTTTTCTCCTTTTTCCATGTATTTAGAAATTATTTATCCTCAAATCCGATTTTACGATGTGTGCCATCACAAAATGGTATATGACCTGTACGTCCGCACCTGCACACAGATATAATTCCATTTGTAACATTTTTCCCCTTCCCGTTGTATAGGAAAGTGAAATTTCCCTTTATTAATATTGGACCATCAGTCATAATTTTTACCGAAACAGGCCTGATCTCATCCTTAGCTTCTTCTGATGACGACATGAGCTCCGGTCTTCTGAACTTTATATGGTTTGTCTGATCCTTATCAACATCAGTGTTTCTTGCTTCATCATTCCATTTCCATGTAAGTGCTTCGGTTGGACACATGTTTACAACCTCAATAATCCTTTCGGTCGTTGCCCCGTTCATATCTACCCATGGCCTTCTTCCTGGATCAAATACCTCAATAAGTTCCCTGTAACAGTAAGATGCATGCACGCATGCATCAGGTTTCCAGTAAACCGTAATCTCATTGTTTTTATACCTCCTCCCTCCGGAATACTGATTCTTTTCTCGTTCCATCATATTATTATTTGTTTGCAATTTAGCAATTTTTGTGTAATATTTTGCCAATATTCAGGGGCCAGGTAACCAGGCATTTTTTATATTTGCAACATATTCTATGTTGAAAGTTAATTGATTTTTCATTTACTATCTTTTATCCATGACCTGTACATGCTGGCATAATAAGATTAAAACAGTTTTCCGGTTCATTTTTTTTTCTGCCAGTCTGTTATTTCTCCTCCCGTACTTTTCATCTGCTGCTTCATCAGGTGAATCAAATTTATGTGCAATTAATAGTTTCGGTATCATTTTGAGTGTTGTTCCGCTTTACATCATTATTCTCATGCTGCTATTGATCGCAGCATGCATACTGGTAGTTTTTTTTTCAACAAAGCTCCGGAATTCAAACAGAGAGCTTGCTGCCAGAAACAAGCAAGTTGAAGAAATCAATCAGGACCTTAAGAAGGCAAATCTTGAGCTGTTGTCTCAAAAAGATGAAATAAAAAGAGAATACAATAATTCAGAAGTATTCTACAGAATGCTTATCAGATCTGCCGATGACGGGATATCCTTCTATGACAGGAACTGGAACCTCAAATTCACAAACCCTGCTTTTTACTCAGTTATAGGATATTCTCAGAAGGAATATGAATCTCTTAAAGTCAGCGATCTGGTACATCCTGAAGATCAGGATTATGAAAAGAATAGAACAGATGCTCTCAGTTCAAAGGGTTTTTTTGAGTCGGAACTCCGTTTAAGGCATAAGGACGGGCATTATGTTAATCTTTCAACCCGGTCGGTGGTAGTAAAAAATGATGATGGTGAAACCATTGGTGCCCTGACAATATCACGCGATATCACCGCTCTTAAAAAAGTACATGAAGAACTCATCAAGGCCAATGTGGAAGCTGAAGCCAGCAACCGTCTTAAATCCAGCTTCCTTGCAAATATTTCACATGAAATCAGAACCCCGCTAAACAGCGTTGTGGGATTTGCAAATCTTCTCTTGTCAAGCGATCTTACAGATGAAGTCAAGGAAGAATATATTGAGCATATTAACCATAACAGTGAAAAACTTCTTCAGATTATAGGGGATATTATTGACCTTTCAAGACTTGAGAGCGCACAGATTGAAATTACCTATGAAGAAGCTTCAATAAATTCAATAGTAAACGAAATTGTTGATGAGGCCCGCAAGGTTATAAAGAGGAATGAAAAATCAATAATAGTAATTGTAAAAAACCTTCTTGAAATTGAAAATGACCTGGTCTTCACAGACAGGATATGGCTTAAACGCGTCTTGAACCATCTGATGGACAATGCAGTAAAATTCACGCTTGAAGGATCCATTCAGCTTACATACAGCAGGGAAAATGACAATTTGGTTTTCAGGATCAGAGACACCGGAATAGGGATCAATAAGGAAAACCTTAACCATATCTTTGAAGAATTCAGGCAGGAGATTGATGGTCATCACAGACCGTTTGAAGGTTTGGGTGTGGGTCTGACTCTTGCGAAGGAGGTCATTGAAAGGATGGGTGGAAAAATATATGTTCAGTCAGAAAAGGGAGTCGGTTCAGAATTCAGTTTTTCTCTTCCATACAGGCCTGCCGGTGGAAGCACAAGACTAAAATCGAAAATAACTCCCCCAGATAGTCTGGGTTATCAGATTAATTGGAAGGGCAAAAAATGCCTTATAGTTGACGATAACAAAGACATACTTCTTTATCTCGAACGGGTACTCTCTGAAACAGGGATCGAAACACTTACCGCGCGGTCGGGTTTTGAAGCAATTGATATTCTTGATAAAGTTGCTGACATTGACCTGATCCTCCTGGATATGCAAATGCCTGAAATGAATGGAATAGAAGCTACCAGGGAAATAAGGAAGATCAGGGGGGATATTCCCATTATTGCTCAAACAGCTTTTATTTTTGAAGATGATAAGGATATCATTCTCGAAGCGGGATGCGATGCCTGCCTGATCAAGCCAATCAGGAAAGAACACCTGCTTACTGTAATGTCGGGCTTCATAAAATCTGCCTGACAGCTAAAGTTTCCTTATCTGCCGCTAATGATGGAAAATCATTTTGCCGATATCATATTGCCTCTGGCTGCAAAGGAAATGTTTACCTATCGCATTGGAGAGGAGTTTGCTGGAAGAGTTATGTCAGGAACGAGAGTCCTTGTACAGTTGGGCAACAGAAAACTTTATTCCGGCATTGTTGCAAGAATCCATAACAAACCTCCGGTTTCAGGTAATATCAGACCCATAGCTGATGTGCTTGATAACTTTCCCGTTGCCGATGAGACCCAGATTAAACTTTGGTCATGGATATCCGATTACTATATGTGCACTCCGGGTGAAGTTATGAAGGCAGCATTACCGTCTATTCTGTGTCTTGAAGGAATGACTGCTGATCCGGTAAATGAAAAATACAAGCCTAAAGAAGAAACTTTTATTCAAACCTCACATGAGCAGTCAGAGGATGACCTTAATATTATCCTCGATAAACTCGTCAAATTTCCCAAACAGTACCATCTTTTTCTTACTTACCTGAAAATAAGCGGTTATGCGGGAGGATCGCCCCTGCTTCCTGTGAAAAAATCACAACTTATTAAAGAATCGGGTGTTTCAGCTGCGGTACTGGAGTCTCTTGCCAGAAAAAAAATCCTGGTTCCTGTAATCCTTGAGACGAGCCGGCTTAACAGTTTTGAAAATCAGAGGGAATCTCTTAACCACCTTTCCAAGTCACAAACACAGGCTCTGTCAAAGATAAAAGACCTTTTTGTTGAAAAAGGAATTGTCCTTCTTCACGGTGTTACATCCAGCGGGAAAACTGAAATTTATATCCATCTTGTTGATGAGTATCTGAAACAGGGTAAACAGGTACTGTACCTGCTTCCTGAGATTGCTCTTACTACACAGATAATCAGTCGGTTGAAAAAGCATTTTGGAGACCTGACAGGCGTATATCATTCAAGATTCACTGATGCTGAGAAAGTTGAAATAAGGAACAGAGTCTCATCACCAGGCACAAAAAACGGATATCGTCTTATAATTGGAGTCAGGTCATCTCTTTTTCTCCCTTTCAGGAATCTGGGACTGGTAATTATTGATGAAGAACAGGATCCATCATATAAACAGCATGATCCTGCACCAAGATATCATGCACGCGATACCGCCATTGTTCTGGCTGGTCTTCATGGTGCCAGGACATTACTTGGATCAGCCTCTCCCTCAATTGAGAGCTATTACAACGCAGTCAGCGGGAAATATGGATTGGTGGAGCTTAAGGAAAGATACGGATTTGTTAAGCTTCCTGAGATAATACTTGCGAACACTCGCGATGCTTACAGGAAAAGGCTGATGATCTCCCATTTTACACCACAGCTTCTGGAGGCGATGGACGAAGCTCTGTTGAATCATGAACAGATAATTCTTTTTCAGAACAGGAGAGGTTTCTCCCCATATCTTGATTGTCCTGAGTGCGGATGGATCCCGAAATGCATCCATTGCTCGGTTAACCTTACATATCACAAGGGTATTAACCGACTCATCTGCCATTATTGCAGCTTTAGTGCACCCGTGCCTTCACATTGCGGAAACTGTAATTCACCGGGTCTTGTTACCAGAGGATTCGGAACTGAGAAAATAGAAGATGAGATAAAGATTGTATTTCCTACGGCTCGGGTTGCCCGACTGGATCAGGATACCACCAGGGGAAAGTATTCATTCGACAAAATAATTAAATCTTTTGAAGACGGGCGAACCGATATTCTGATAGGAACTCAGATGATCTCTAAAGGACTTGACTTTGAAAATCTTACCGTTGTAGGAGTACTTAATGCCGATAATCTTCTTAATTTCCCCGACTTCAGGGCACACGAAAGGAGCTTTCATCTTCTGGAACAGGTAAGTGGGCGTTCCGGAAGAAGACACAAACAGGGTAGGGTTATCATCCAGACTTCAGACCCCGATAACAGGATAATCAGACTGGTCCTTAACCATGATTACATCAATATGTTCCGGCTTCAAATCGAGGAAAGAAAAGCATTCAACTATCCCCCTTTCTGCAGAATGATCAGGATTAGTATCAAGCACAGAGACAGGCGTGCATTAAATGATTTTTCAAATATTCTTGGAAATGACCTTAAGTCAGCTTTCGGTAAGAGGGTACTGGGCCCTGAATTTCCTCTAATTTCGCGAATCCAGTCGTGGTATATTAAAACAATTCTGATCAAACTTGAACGGGACAGGCCTGTTGCAAATGCCAAGCGCATGATCACAGAAGCAACCGCTAAGCTTGAAAAAGAAAAGGGTGCGAGCTCTTTAAAGATTGCCATTGATGTGGATCCTTATTAGAAATTTTCATACCCTTAAAATGAATAAATCAGTGCCTCTATTTGATTATTATATTATCTCAGAAATAGTATATGAACCATACAATAATTCTTATTAAGACCGAAGGTATAAGGGAATCGGGTTTGTACCTTTGGTAAAAGAGACTAAATTTGAAAAGGTTAAAAACTGTCAGATGAAGATAGAAGTATCAAACGGTGAAATAATTGATAAATTAACGATCATTCAAATAAAGCTTGAAAGGATAAGGGATCCGGAAAAACTTAAAAACCTGCAAAAAGAATTTGAGATTCTAAAGACGGCAGCAGATTCAATTCTTAGTGATCAAGATCCATTGTATCGTGAACTTTATAAGGTCAATTGTGATTTGTGGGATATTGAGGATAGAATACGGGATTTTGAGAAGCGGAAAGACTTTGGGATTGATTTTATACAGACTGCCCGTTCTGTCTATTTCAACAACGATAAACGGTCAGAGATCAAGAGGGAGATCAATCTGAAAACCTACTCGGGACTTATTGAGGAGAAATCATACGAAAAATATTGAAATGCGTCTGCTTGTATTGCGAACTTCTGCAATGGGCGATGTCGCCCTTCTTACCCCGGTGGTCAGGGGACTTGAAGAGCAATATAAGGACATTAGGATCATACTCGTAACAAGGAAGGCTTTTGCTTCATTCTTCAGGGCTTCAGAGAATTTAAAGCTGTTTTTCCCTGACTTTAAAGGAAGACACAGGGGTTTTGCAGGGATTTTCTCCCTTTTCCATGACTTGAGGAAGGAAGGAAAGATTGACCTTGTTGTGGATTTGCATGATGTTATAAGGACTAAGATATTGAGATTGCTTTTCATGATGGCTGGTACCGCGACACATAAGATTGACAAGGGGCGCAGGGAAAAAAGATTGCTTATCAAGGGAAAGAAAACAGGGCGGCTAAAGCATGTGGTAGACAGGTACGCTGAGACTTTTTCAAGGGCCGGTTTCAGGATAAACCTTCCTGAAGGGCCATGGATCTTTCCTTACATTGAGTCTTTGTCAGAAGCCTCTACGGCAGATGGAATAGGGGAGGGTCTGAATATTGGTGTTGCCCCCTATGCAAAACATCTGCTTAAAGTCTGGCCTGAGGAGTATATGGTTGAATTAATGGCGAAGATACGGAAGAGGCATGAGGTTCGCTTCTGGCTTTTTGGAGGAAGTGATGAGGCTGACAGGCTTCGCTCGTTGCAGCAAAAGATTCCCGGTTCATTCCTGACAGCAGGAAAGATGACTCTGGATGAAGAACTGGCGGTTATGAGAAGGCTCAGTTTAATGATATCGATGGATTCATCAAATATGCATATGGCATCGCTTGTGGGGGCAAGAGTAATTTCTATATGGGGTGCCACGGATCCGGTTGCAGGTTTTGGGGCCTGGGGGCAGCCCGAGGAATATTTCATACGGATTCCGGCTGAAGAGCTCACTTGCCGTCCATGCACTGTTTATGGCAAAGGAAGGTGCAGGAGGGGGGATCATGCGTGTATGAGGTGGCTTACACCGGAGTTGGTGTATGAAAAGATTTTAGGTTTAGGAATATTGTAAAAATACAATATAACAAAATATTAATATTATGAATAATTAATATACTATATTTTTATTATATAAAATTATTAATATATAAGAAAATATAATATATGCTGATTTTATATATTATGGTACCAAAACAAAAAGTAAAAACCTGAAATCTGCCTGCTATGGAATCCTGCAATGAATATCTCGCCGAATAATCGCAATCATGAGCTTATGACAAAACCAAAATTGCTTGTTATCAACCTGATTATCCGAATACCTTGTGAATCCCTCTTTTACACCATTAAAACCAAAAAATTTCAATGAGAATAATTCATTCAATAAAGTATATGATATTGACAGCGCTGATCCTGATTAACGGCTGCTGTCAAAAAAAGGAATGCCAACCGGAAATACAGCCAGCCGACCTTGTCAGTCCCCTCATGGGAACCGACTCTGAATTCAGCCTTTCAGCCGGAAATACATATCCGGCAATAGCCCTCCCCTGGGGAATGAACTTCTGGACGCCACAAACACGCGGAATGAACAACGGTTGGATCTATGCATACGATGATTACAAAATCCAGGGAATTAAACAGACACATCAGCCAAGTCCATGGATAAATGACTACGCCTCCTTCTCCCTGATGGCTTATACTGGCAGTATTAAGTTCCGGGGTGAAGACAGAGCTTCATGGTTCTCTCATAAGTCTGAAATTGCTAAACCATACTATTACAAAGTCTATCTGGCCGACTTCGACGTTACAGCCGAGTTATCACCAACAGATCGCGCCGCTATATTACGCTTTACATTCCCGCAAAATGATTCGTCGTACATAATAATTGACGCTTTCGACATGGGATCAATGGTGAAGATCATACCTGAAGAAAGAAAAGTAATAGGTTATTGCAGGAATAACCACGGAGGCGTACCCTCCAATTTCCACAATTATTTTGTGGCTGTCTTTGACAGGGATTTTACTTCAGCCCATACCTGGAACGGAAACTCTTTAAATATTGGAGCTCTTGATGCAGAAGGTGATCATGTGGGCGCAGTGCTCGGATTTAAAACCTCCGGAGATGAGAAAATTAATTTGTGGATAGCATCCTCTTTTGTAAGCCCCGAACAGGCTGCTCTTAATCTTTCAAGAGAAATTGCTGGCAAAGATCTTGAAACAGTCAGGGAAGAAGCAAAAAAAATCTGGAACGACCAACTGAATCGCATTAAAATAGAGGGTGGTACCCTGGATCAGCAGAGAACCTTTTATTCATGCCTTTATAGGACCCTTTTGTTCCCCCGAAAATTCTATGAGATAAACAAGCAGAATGAAATAATCCACTACAGCCCGTATAATGGCGATGTCCTGCCAGGATACATGTTCACTGACAATGGATTCTGGGACACGTTCAGGTCTCTTTTCCCATTTCTGACTCTGATGTACCCTGAATTAAACAGGCAGATAATGGAAGGTCTGGTGAATACCTACAAAGAAAGCGGATGGCTGCCTGAATGGGCAAGCCCGGGCCATCGCGACTGTATGATTGGCTCAAATTCGGCATCTCTGATAGCAGACTCCTGGCTAAAAGGAATTAGGGGTTACGATATTCAAACTCTGTACGAGGCAATATTGAAGAATACAGATAGCGTGGGGCCGGTTAAATCGGTGGGAAGATATGGTGCAGACTACTATAATGATCTCGGTTATATACCATATGACGTGGGTATCAATGAAAATGTTGCCCGTACACTCGAATATGCATACGCAGACTTCTGCATTTCAAGACTGGCAGAAGAGCTAGGTCGTCCACAGGAGGAGATCAGCAAATTCAGACAAAGGGCAATGAATTATAAAAATGTGTTTGATCCGGAAAGAAAACTTATGCGGGGAAGAAATCTCGATGGCTCCTTTCAATCACCTTTCAGCCCCTATAAATGGGGCGATGCTTTTACGGAGGGAAATAGCTGGCACTATACATGGAGCGTATTTCAGGATATAGAAGGACTAATTAATCTGATGGGAGGGAGTGATTATTTTGTGGCCAAACTGGATTCCGTATTTGAAGTTCCTCCCATATTTGATTATTCATATTATGGCATCGTTATCCACGAAATAAGAGAAATGCAGATAATGGATATGGGTAACTATGCACACGGGAATCAGCCTGTGCAGCATATGATATACCTGTACAACTACGCCGGACAGCCGTGGAAAACACAGTACCATGTAAGGAATGTCATGAATAAGCTATACAATTACCTGCCCGACGGTTATTGCGGTGATGAAGATAATGGGCAGACATCAGCATGGTATGTCTTTTCAGCACTGGGTTTCTATCCTGTTACACCCGGTACTGATGAATATGTATTTGGTTCACCGATGTTCAGGAAGGCAACATTGCAGTTTGAAAACGGGAAAAATCTGATTATTGATGCCCCGAAGAACTGTCCTGAAAACATTTATGTCGGTGACATAAGGTTCAACGGCAGATCAATCAGGGAGAACTATATCAGGCATGGTCAGCTTCAGAGCGGAGGAAAGCTTCATTTTGTTATGCAGGATGAACCTGACAGACACAGAGGTGCCGGAACTGAGTCATTCCCATTCTCAATGAGTCTTACCAGATAATAAATACAGATAATTATACAGACACAATGGATCAACCGGGAGAAACTCGTCGGATATAGATCACAACTTAAGCCTTATATTTATCCTGGCAAGCAGTGCTGTAAGACCTACCATAAGCAGGGCCCAGACAAGTGAACCTGCCACAACGATAACAGGATTTTCCGAACTTTTGTAAAACAGCACCGGAATTCCGGTCATCCATATCAGATGATACAAGATATCTGGTGCAAGGTAGGTGGTGAGAGAATTTTCTCCTGCGGGTTTCAGAAAATTTGCCCACGCCCGTTTCTTTTTGATATCTGATATCCAGTATATAAGTGTGAATGTCAGGTAACTAATACCGCAGCAGAGTAATCCCCAGCTGGGCGTCGCTTTAATTTTTGAGAAGATGAACCAGTTCCTCAGCAGAAATCCTGCTGCCAGACTGAAGATACCAAGTCCAGCAAAAATCAGAATTACTTTTTTATAATCTCTGATGTAGTTCTCCTGTAAAATCAGGCCGGCGATCAGCCCTGTTATAACTATGAATGGCACGTTCCCTTCAATAATAACTCCCAGGACAGGCTTGACAGGATTCAGAAAATCAAGCATGCCTAAACCGGTAAGTATATTCAGAAACAGGAAAAAAACTGCAGCGACAGCTGTCCGTGCAACATAATGCCTGCACAGCATATAAGTAAATGCTGCAACAAGATAACCCCATCCTATAAGTCCCAGGATGCCCCACCATCCTGTAATAAGAGATCCGTTGTTTTCTGGCTGGCCTGACCTGAATTTGAAAATCAGAAAAATGAAAATCGCAAGTGCAGCCATTTTAAACCCTGCAATCTTATAAATCCTCTCTTCCTTGTCGCGATAATCGTTCCAGAAAAGGAAAACAGCAATATACATAAGCAGTGCCCACAGGTCCTTGCTTAAGCCGGTAAGCTCAGGATTAACTCTTCCTGTATTCAGCATAAGCACTCCTATTATAAGCAGGCTTATTGATCTGGTAAGGATGTGGCGACTTATTTCGATAAGAGAATCACCTCTTGAATATCTTTTTGCAAATGCGAATGGTATTGCCATACCCACAATAAAGAGAAATCCAGGGAATAGGACATCGGCAAGACCTATTCCGTCAAAATCAGCTTTCATGTGCCCCAGCCACCTGGGCGCAACATTCATGTTGAGGTCATTGACGAAAAGCATCAGAAGGAGAGTCAGTCCCCTCATTATGTCGATCGAAAATATCCGGTTCTGATTTGACATGGATTTAAATGTGTGTATAAGAACTTTATTATAGCTTCAGCCTGAAATTGATCTTCTCAAGCAGCACCGGCAATCCCACACCCATAATTACAGCCCACACCACTGATCCCAGTACTACAAGTCCGGGTTCCTGAAGGTGCTTGTAAAACAGGAAGGGAAGGCTGAACTGCCAGATGATATAATAAAACATATCAGGAACAAGGTAAACGGTAAGTGAATTGGCCCCGGCAGGTCTGAGAAAGAGACTCCATTTCACTTTCTTTAAAATATCAATGATCCAAAAGAAAAGGGCAAAAAGGATCATGCTTATCCCGTTACAGATAAGTCCCCACGTGGGTGTTGCCTGGATTTTTGATATTATAAACCAGGGTCGCAGGATGAAACCAGCTGCTATGCTTGCGATGCCCAGTGATGCGATAATAAGTATTGCTCTTCCGGCATGGGAGCCGGCGTATTTTTTAAGTATCAGGGTTATAAGCATTCCTGAAAGTACAATGAAAGGAGCATTCCCGTTGATGACTATCCCCAGGACAGGTTTTACAGGATTCAAAAAGTCGAGTAAATGAAGCTTGGAAAGAATGTTAAGAACAAGAAAAAATAATACTGCAACAGTTGTTTTGGAAATATTGTTACGGAACCATAAATATACCAGTGCAGACATCAGATAACCCCATCCTATTGTCCCCAGGATACCCCACGAATTAAAGCGGAAGCCCCTGTCCTCAGCCGCTCTGAAAATAATTACCATTGGTATGATCATAAGAACACCAAGAATACGAAGCCCGATTAAAAGGTATTTGTTCCATTTTGATTCGTCGTAATTATTCCAGATAAGGAAAACCCCTGAGTACATTATTAAAGACCAGACACTTTTCGTAATTCCTGTATATTCTGCATTGACATTCCTCGAATTTGACATAAGTACTCCGATTATCAACAGGCTGATAGTTCTGATGAAGATGTGCCATAAAAGAGCCGGCAGACTGTCTCCTTTTGCAATCCTGTTACCAACAGAATATGGTATCGACATCCCGACCATGAACAGGAACCCCGGAAAGACCCAGTCGGCAAGCCCCATCCCGTCAAAATCAGCTTTAACGTGCCCCAGCCAGGCAGGTACCCCCGGCATATAAAGATCGTTAACAAACAACATGAGCACAAGTGTGAAACCTCTCATGATATCGATTGAGAGGATGCGATTTTTAGATCCCATATTCTAGTAATTTTAAATCATTCCCGAATTATTTTGCGATAATAGCGTCCCTGTGTTGCAGCCCCCATTGGAGCATCCTGTCGAGTACTTCTCTGAGGTTTTTTGCTGATTCCGTAAGTTCGTACTCTACTGACAAAGGTACCGTTTGGTAAACGGTCCTTTTTACAATTCCATTGATCTCAAGCTCTTTAAGTTCTTTTGAAAGCATTCTGGGAGTGATCCTTGGAATATTTTGCTGAATTTCCCCAAATCTTTTCTTATTATACAGCAGGGTCCCTATTATGGGGAGTTTCCATTTACCTGTCAGCACATTGAGCGTGTCATTAATTGCAAGGACATACCTTACTGGACATGCGGTTATTTCAGTGAAACTGATTTTATTATCCATATAACAAATGTAACTTGCAAAATCATTGAAAATACTATGATATACAAAAGTATAGTACAGTAATTTCCTTAGTAAACATAATATATTTTTGTAATTAACTTACAACTCCAAAATCCAAAAAACCTTAAAAGATTCTTATAATGAAGAAACGTGATTTTATTAAAAAAGGATTTCTGGGATTGGGAATATTTGCATTTCCGGCTCGCATGAGGGCTTTAGAATATTTCCCTATGCCTTCTGATAAGAAAGTAGCAGTTATTTTTGGGACATGGTGCGGTACTTCAAGAGATGCCTCTATTTGGATTTCCGAAGGAATGAACGGGATTGCTCATGTTTTTGACGTACGTGAGGATCCTGATCCTTCGCAGTTCGATCATCTGGTAATCGGAGGATCAATAAGAAGCAATATGATTCCTGAGCCTCTGAAGTCATACCTTGAAAAAAACAGGGAGAAAATAAGGAACAAAACAAGAGGATTATTCGCAGTCTGCGGAAATATGAGAAATCCTGTAGGTGAGGAACAATATAAGTTATTTATTGAAGATCAGCTTTCAATCCTTACAGGTGCCGGAAAAGTACCTTCCAGGGTATTCCTTGGACGAATAACCTGGGGATTGATGGACCCTGAAACCAGAAATATGATGAAGAAGTTTCCAGGTATCGAAGAATACGATAACCTTAAAAGGACAGATTGTATGGCATTTGGTCGTGAAATTCTGAATTCTATCAGTTAAACCTTAAAAATAATTAAAAACTTGCCGGAAGATCCGGAGTCAACAGCAATTATTCTGATTATTACCTAATTTAACCTTCAAAAAATTATCTAAATGAAAAGAGTATCTGCTTTATTTCTGACTTTTATTGTCTTTGGCTTATCAGTTTATGCCCAGCCCGATATGAAACTGCGATCTGATGTAAGGAATACGGGCTATATTCATTATCCTCTTCCTCTTGATTATAGTAAATCTTTTGAAACATTCGGATTAACTAAAAAGGTGTTGGCCTCCAATATGTTGTGCGATATGGAAACTCTTACAGGCTGGACCCACGAAGGTATTGGAGGCATGCAACTTACATCTGAAAGGTGTATTACAGGGAAAAGAAGTCTTAGGCTTGTAGCTCCAGCAATGCCCGACAGTATTCCACGAAGGGGACTTGGCCGCGGGTCCTCTTATGCAGTTTTTAATGTCGGCGGAAAGAGCTGGGAAAAATTCAACAGGATACATTTATATGTATATCCTCAATGTGAAGGTGCAAGAAGCATCTACCTGAACCTGTATGTTGAAAATGATGGAAAAATCAAGGTTCCTGATATATACGGAAGGGAAGGATACCATGAGATGAACCTTATCAACGGGCAATGGAATGAATGTTTTGTAGAAATGACTGAGCTTGCCCGTGACAAGGTCACAAAGCTAAAGTTTGCCATTGAAGTATTCGGGCGTGAACTTACTATGGGCGACTCCCTGAAATTTGACATAGATGCAGTCGAACTTCAGGTTATAGAAAATCCTGAGGTTGTAAGCGGTTGGAAACCGGCTGAAAACAGAATAATCTACTCAACTTCAGGATACCGCCCCGAAAGCGAAAAAACTGCCATCATAAGAGTGCCTGGCAACAACGGGAAATTTCAGGTGGTTGACTATACAACTTCACAGGTGGTATATGAAGGGAAGATAAATAAGGTAGAAACGCGGCTCGGAGAATTTGAAACCATAGATTTTACAGAATTCCGGAAAGAGGGAGAGTACTTGATAAGAGTGGGATCAGTTACTACAAAACCATTTTTTATAAATAGGGACCTTTGGGACAACTCAGCATGGAGAGTCACGAATTTTATGTTTGTGGAAAGATGCGGTTACCCTGTTCCTGGAAAGCACAGTGCTTGCCATTCTGATCTCAACTGTGAATGGAATGGTAAGATTTTCCCGGTGAACGGCGGCTGGCACGACGCTGCTGACATGTCACAACAGGCACTGCAGACCGGAGAGATTGCCTTTTCGATCATGGAAATGGCAAACAGAGCAAAGGAAAAGAATGATATTGACCTCTATAACAGGTTGATGGAAGAGTCATTATGGGGAATTGATTTTATCATGAAAACACGCCTGGGCAATGGATACCGGTTCATGACCTGGGGTACAAACCTTTGGACAGACAGGCTCATTGGTACAATCGATGATGCCGGCCGTCGTCAGGTGACGGTTCATAACGGAGGATTCGAGAACTTCCTCTTCTCTGGTATTGAAGCCTATGCTTCGATGAGTATCGATCATGATCCCATGCTCAAGGAAAACCTGAAGAAGATAGCAAAAGAGGATTTCCGCCATGCAATGAAGCGGTTTGAGGAGTTTGGCTACGATGAACGGATCAACAAGGGGCATGGACATGCCTATATGGCTTCACAGAGCCAGTACATGGCATCTGTCTCATGGGCTGCAAGCTTGCTGTACAAGCTTACTGGTGAGAAATATTATGCAGATAAAGCAGCAGAGTTTATCAAATATGTTGTCCAGTGTCAACGTACTGAGCCGATAAATGATAAAAATAAAACAAAGGGATTCTTCTATCGCGATCTTGAAAAAAAGTCAATAGTGCATTTTAACCATCAGTCGCGTGACTACATTTATATGCAGGCACTGACCGAATTATGTAAAACACAACCAAACCACACTGATTACCGTAGCTGGGAGAACTCTATCAGGATTTATGCTGAATATCTTAAAAACATCATGCAGTATGTACAGCCCTATGGAATGGTTCCCAGCGGGGTATATCACAAGGATGAAGTCAAGGACTCGGTAAATTTTTATGTGGCACAGGTAGGTATCTTTCAGGGTGCAGGCCCGGCATATAAGGAACAGCTTTCAAATGGCGTAAAGCTTGATGATGAGCATTATCTCAGAGTATTTCCCGTGTGGTTTTCTTTCAAGGGGAATGCCGCCGTTCATCTTGCAACAGGCAAAGCGGCAGCTCTTTGCGGAAAATTTTTCAATGACAAGGAATTAATGAATATAGCTGAACAGCAGCTTTTCTGGATTGTTGGAAAAAATCCTTTCGGACAGTCGCTTATTTGGGGCGAGGGCAGTAATTATATGCAGCAATATACAGCTCTGCCCGGCGAGACGGTTGGCGAAATACCTGTGGGAATGCAGTCGAGATTTAACGAAGATACGCCCTACTGGCCTCAGTTTAACACTGCCACGTATAAAGAAGTATGGGGCTCATCTGCGGCAAAATGGTTCTCACTGATAGCAGAGTTTTGATTTCCTGGTGTTTTGATATTAACCAGACACCCATCGAAAAGCAGGATGCTATTTGTTGAACCTTTGCTCTCTAAGTGCTTAACCTATAAAATATTTGTACATTAAAGGATTTGATTTTCCCTTGATGATCATTAGAGCGAAATAGAAACAATAACAATTATGTAACTATTAAATGTATTTAAAATGAAAAAACTTCTATTCCCGATCTTGTTCTTTGTGTTGTTGTGGCTCATATCATGTTCTGAAAAAAGGGCCCCGAAAGAAGATTATCCGATGTTCTGGACATGGCTCGATTACAGGCCGGGGATGAACTTCGACTCGGTATGTACCATAATGAATGAAACGGGTATTGACGGAGTTATGCTCAATGCACCGACTCCTGATGATTACAGAGTTGCAATACCGGTTGCAAAGAAACACGGGATAGAGGTTTATGCCTGGCTTTGGACAATGAATCTGGAACACGGCCGTGATTCAATTGTAAAAGCCCACCCCGAATGGCTCAGTGTTAACCGAAATGGAGAGAGCCTGGCAAATACTAAAGCTTACGTTGACTATTACAAGTTCATGTGTCCCGCCCTGCCTGAAGTGCGGGAGTACATAAAAAATAAGGTGAAAGCCTATTGCGAAGTGTCGGGCCTGAACGGAATTGCGATTGATTATCACCGGTTTGTTGATGTTATCCTGCCAACAACACTTTGGTCGAGATATGGAATTGTACAGGACAGGGAATATCCCGAATTTGATTTTGGATATCATCCTGAGATGATCAGGCTATTCAAAGAAAAGTATGGCTATGATCCAAGAGAGCAGGAGGACCCTTCAGCAGATGAAAAATGGCTTCAGTTCAGGTGTGATCAGATCACTGAGGTTGCAAACATGATTGCTGATGTTGTTCATTCCTATGGAAAGGTGATGGCAGCGTCGCCGTTCCCCACACCAAAAATGTCAAGGAAAATGGTGCGCCAGGACTGGGGGAAATGGAATCTCGACATCGTATTCCCGATGGTTTATCATAATTTCTACACGGGTGATGTAAGTTTCATTTCTGATTGTACACTTGAAAATGTACGTGATAAAAACCCTGTGACAACCCTTTACTGCGGAATGACCGCCACCAACGGGCCATTGATGTTTAAATGCATGGATGCAGCCTTAAACAATGGCGCAAAGGGGATATCAATATTTACGGTTGGAGCTTTACGCTCACCGGATGTACGCAAGCAGTTCAAAACCTATGCTGACAGCGCCAGGGCTTCACGGGCAGCCCTGAAAGGAAAACCTGAAGCACCCATAACGCGAACTGCCGACCCGGATCCTTTCAGGAACAAAGGCATTATGGAAGCAGTCAGTTTCAGGATGCTGGCATTTCTTAGCTACGCAAAAGCTTCTGCATCGCCTGAGATCCGGAAAGCTGATCAGACAATGATAGAAAGACTTGTCAGGAATGCAATGCAGGTGAATACTCCCGGTGATTATTTATCCCGTTTAGAAAATCCATCGCGGAGAAATCAGGAACCTCAGCCGGTATTAAAGGCTGTTTCAGTTCAGTTTTTGAAAGATAAGGAGCAGATGGCAATAACCCCAGGGGATTATAATCTCCTTAAAGAATTCGGCACAACGAAATATTATCAGGTGAAGGAGCTGAACAGTGGCGTAATTTTCAATGTAGACTTCTACTTCTATGGCGGCATACTTTCCGGTTGGAGTATTGAACCGGAGAAGGACTCTTTTGAGAAATATATTTACAGTCTGCGCAAATGATCACGCCGTTTTTTTAATTGAAGAAATAATCTAATTTTGCACTCCTGAGAGCAAGTTTAAAAAATAACCACCTTCACCGAAACTTCGGTGAATGAAGAAAGCTATGATGGTCATTGCGGGGTGTAGCACAGTTGGTTAGCGCGCCACGTTCGGGACGTGGAGGTCGCTGGTTCAAGTCCAGTCACCCCGACAGAGTTCAAACAAATACTTAAAGTCAAAAGTCCTGACGCTCTGGCTCAAAGCCAGGGGTCAGGATGCTGACACCCTGACGATCCCGACATTTAAAGTCGGGAACTCAGGATCGTCAGCATTCGAATCTTCTCACCCCGACTGATAAAAATGGAAATCTGTTGTAAATCAATTCATTACAACAGTATTTTCATTTGAAGGGATTTTCAGGAGTGAGGATAAAACCGTAAAATGAGCAAGATTCTGAGGATAAGATTTTACTCATTTTGTGTTTCTTATGGGATTTAAACGATTTTGTCCGGCGATTTTATGTCATTTGGTTATTATTGTACATAATCATCCCGCATTGTCATCTGTTTGGGATCATTTACACTATGCTGTCTCTTGTTAAGCCCTTGAAGCGGCCAGCCATTTTGCGTTTCTGAAAACATTTGGTATGTACACCCCAAAGAAGTCCCCGATCCTTCAATAAAAGCTTTTGGGAAGAAGCCTGCAACTTAACTTACTTTCTAAACAAATGTACTATTCACCAGTTAAAGTATAGATGATTATTACCAGATCCATTGGTAAGATTTGTTTCTTTTGATGATCCTGTGTCAACGATGTATATATCCCATTTCTGTTCCTTGTTGCACGAAAATGAGATTTCTCTGCCACCGGGAAGCCATTGGGGATAATCAAAAGTGTCAAGCGATCCGGTAAAAAGCAGTTTTTTGTTTTTGCCGTCAGAATCCATAATGTATATTGCCAGCGGACTGGGATGATACCAGTAGATGTAAATCAGTTTTCTGCCATCAGGTGACCATTGTGGCCATGATTCATCAATATCGGACGTTTCGGTCAGCCTCGTCTGGCCGGTTCCGTCTGAATTCATGATATAAATTTCAAAATTACCGTCCCTGTCGCTTGGAAAAGCTATTTTGTTTCCGTCGGGTGACCACCTTGGATTGTAATCATTTGCGGTATTATTGGTTAACCTGACCTGATTCGTTCCGTCACTCTTCATTGTAAATATCTGCATATGCTTGTTCACTTTTCTTTCAAAAGCAATTTTCTTACCGTCGGGTGACCAGTGCGGATTGAAATCAATATCAACGTAGTTCGACAGGTTTTTGGTTCCTGTTCCGTCATTGTTTATTACATATATCTGGTAATGACCATCTCTGCTACTGATGAACATTATTCTGTTTCCCTCGGGCGACCACTGCGGAAGCCAGTCGAGTGCGACATTATCAGTCAATCTGACCTGATCGCTGCCATCAGCATTCATTACATATAGTTCCCTGTTTCCATCCCTGGCAGACTCAAATACTATCTTTTTTCTGTCAGGTGACCACTGAGGATTAAAATCGTTAGCATTATTGTTTGTAAGCCGGGTTACATTCATACCCTCTGTGTCCATCCTGTATATTTCATCATTGCCGTCCCTGTCGCTCCAGAACAGAATAAGGTCATCAGTGGTCACAGGAGTCTCATCCTCTTTGGTGCAGCCTGGCAGCAGTAAAGTCAGGAAGATGACAGATCCAATGATTGCTCTTTTCATATTTGCATTATTTTATTTGCCATATTTTCACGCACTTGTTGTCATTAAGGCATTGCTGGTTTTCACCAAGGCGGTTTTGCGGATCAAGCACCACTTCGACACGATAAGATCCGTTTTTTAGGTTTATGGTTTTCCCGGAACCAACACCTATCACTGATACGGAATTATTTTCAATATTAAATTTCCTTGGTTCAGGAAGTTTATACCATTCATGACCATAGATCCCGCTGAATCCCCACTCCTCCTGGCGGACAACAACCCCTTCCGGTTCTTTGATTATCCTTACAAGCACATTTTCAATGGTTACAGGGCTGTTAACACCCTTGTTCCTCATCAATACATTGAATTCAAGCCATTTGTCTCTTTCGGCATAAACAACATAATAATCAGCATCAGTCTTAATGTAAGCATCAACTATCCTGCACTCAAGGTCAACAGGCTGTGTGAACACATTTATGCTTCCTGAATTTCCTGACTGCCTGCCACTGATGGTCTTTACTCTTACATAGTATGCCCAGGGATTGGTCAGCCAGTTGTATGGTACTTTGAATGTGTACGATCCCGTGTTGGGAGCTTTCCCAACTATGCTGTAGGGTTTTAAGTCACCCTGGGAAATGAGTTCTATAATTACATCTTCGGTTGCGCCGTTCCATCTGATTACATAATCTTTCCCGGCTTCCCATACTTCATTGTTTGCTGGCGAGGTAACTTCTATCGGCAAAACCCCCGGCAGGCTTTTGGAAGATGAAGGGGAAGACAAAGCATTTGTCAACGGGGCAGTACTTTTTATGTTTCTCAGTTCTGTGTCCGAAACTTTAACAGGACTGATCTTCTGCCTGACTGTGGTAATCTGATTAACATTTGAAATCTGCTGGGCTGCACAAATCATCAGTCCCTGCAGGATCAACGCAATGGCAAATAGTATCCTCCTTGCCTTGCATAAACTGTAAAATGAATATGTGTTCATAGAAATAAGTCTTATAATCTGGTTTTTATAGCTTTACAAATTCAACTCTTCTGTTGTTGGCCTTTCCTTCAGGAGTTGAGTTGTCGCTGAGGGGTTTGCTTTCGCCCCATCCCTTTGAAGTAAGCCTGCTCCCGTCAATCCCCATCTGTAATAGTGCATTGAGAACCGTTTCGGCGCGCTGCTCAGAGAGTTTCTGATTGAAGGAATCATCTCCGTCGCTGTCGGTATGACCTTCAATGCTGAACCTTAATTCAGGATGTTCCTTCATCAACTGGTATATGGTATTGATTACACCCATCGATTCAGGACGAAGGGTAGCCTTGTTAACATCAAATCGTATCCCGTTGGCTATAATCTTTCCATCCTGTAACAGTCTGTCATAAAGTCTGACTCCGCCTTCAGCAATTCTGATGTTCCTGATAAAACGGTTTATCCCTTTGATGCCTACAATGTTGAAACCGGGAACTCCTAATGTCAGACCTGTCGGGTTGCAATCGACATTCGGAATATTTATCAGCCTGGCATCATCAAGATAGACTTTCAGGGCTCTCTGATTAAATGACAGGGCTACATGTCTCCAGAAACTCTGGTCGCGGTTACTTTCACTGTTGGCTCCGGGATACCGTGACCCGCCGGTGCCTTTATAATCGACAGCATTAGGATAAATTGTTATCAGGTTGCATCCTCGCTCCTGGTTTTTATCATCATATAATTTCATCTCATAACTGCAGTATTCCTTTGCTTCGAACCAGGCGTCAAACTCAATGGTGAACACGTCAGGCAGATAATCAGCTTTCGGATTCTTCATGAATGGAACTATGTAAGAATTTTCAGACCGGAAGTAAATTACCTTGTTATTATCGAAAACAGCATTTTCCACACCGCCTCCCTTGCAAAGATCCCATCGGGCCGGAAACTCGCCGTTTTGTTCATTTTCGTGATTATCCTCGAAAAAGACCTTGTCGCCGGGAACAAAATCATATTTCGCCCACACCAGTAAAGGTTTTTCCTTTTCAGGAGGCTGAGAAGCAGAGTTCTGATTTGATGATTCAGCATTATCCTTGTTGTCAGCATTTTTCGTGGCTTTCTGCTCTTTATTACTATTACTGTCCTCTGTCTGATTTTTGTCTTTCTTCCTGAATATTGAAGCAATGCCTTCTTCAGCTTTGTCAAAGACTTTATCAACAGCCTCATCAGTTTTCTGGTTGGCCCTGCGGTCGGCTTCTCTGGCCACCTTACCCTTCAGGTCAACCTTTATCTGCGCATTAATGGAAATCAATGGCGCAAAAAGAAGCATAAGAAGCAATACCTTTTTCATCATAATATAATTTTGATTTTAATGGTATGATGGAACCCGCAATTATATTTATACGTGTTTGTGTAAGCAATACATGCGGGTATCATAGCCATAAATATTTGATTTTATAACCATATAAAGTTATAAATCAGCAAGATAGAAATCAAAAAAATGTGACAAACCGCACTAAGGAGTGATGAAATGCAATAATGCAGTGACAACAGAAAAACTAATCCAACTTAATGCGGGGCACCGGAAAAACAAGGCTGCACCGTGAGACCCCGGAGCAGGATCAATATGTTGCTTTTACTAAAGCGAACCGGGTTCCTCGGGGACTGCCTGGAAACCGGTTATAGGAGTACTACTGCTTGTCGATTGCTTGTAACCAAAAGGACCAACTCCGGCATAAAAACCTGATTCTTCTTCATAGGTCCATTCACCCTCATCATATTTGAAATAAACTCCTGCCTCAAATCCTGCAATAAACCCCACGCTTACATCCAGTCCCATCTGAAATCCGAAGCCGGTAGTTGGATTCCATGTCGCACCCAGAGTTATGCCAAGGTCAACATTAAATTCCCATTCACCCGTGCCAGAGTTATATTCGATGCTGATAATCCAGAGGTCAATGCTGTAGACCTCATCGGTTGAGACTTCCGGAACATCTTCGGATCCTGTGAGACATTTCTTGTCACCGCAATACCCTTTCAGCTCAAGGCATGCAAGTGGTATATTAACAGATAGCATGTAGAAATGAGGAGGTGCTATTGTTGTGACTTCAGGGTCGGGAAGTCGGGAATATGGCCTGAAAGGACCAGTAAGACGTCCATAGCCAATATTCATGGGCTTAAAATAGCATTGTTCAATGGCATTTTTAAGAGCTTCCTTGTATGCTCCTGACTTTAGATCTGCGAGCGTTTTGGCCGGGATCATATCCTCCATATCTTCCCATTTCTCAAGTTCAGTTTTGTATTCTTTTTCAGCTTCTTTAATGGCGCAGTTCATAAAGAATGAGCTGTAACTTATTATTTCGGCACCCATTTTTCCATATAGTGAGGCTCTTTCGTTACTTGCTGCATTTGTGGCCTCAATATAAATTTCACGTGATTTGTCATGCACTACAGGCAATCCTTCAGTAAATTTTGCCCAGTCCCTGCAGGCATCCTTCCATTCAGGCATGTAAGGTTTTATAACCCCCTCAACTTTTCTGGCTGCATCATTAGAATAGGACTTAGCCATTTCCTCAATCTGCTTCTCGTATTTTTGTTCAATTATTTCTGCTATTGTCATTGATTGTTCGCAGCATGACTGTTGATCCCATGGAGCAGGTAATTCATCTGCGGTCCAGCCTGCCTTTTTACCACCGTTAATCAGCCGGGTGACAGCATCTTTTATTTCTGCGACGGTAGTGGATCTGTCATCCGCGGGAACATCAGCAGGCCTGGTAAGATATGAGAACAGGAATTTCTTCCTGTCGCCCGGATTCATTTCAGATGCTTTTCTGAATTCTTCCCAGGCCTCCCTGTTTTTTCCAAGACGAAGAAGTATTACACCCAGGTTGAAATGATACTGTCCGGTATTTGGAGAAAAAAGCGCTGCTTCCCCGTAATATTTCCGTGCCTCCTCATTCTGGCCGTGCCGGGCAAATATCCAGCCGGTTGTTGTTGCAATTGCAGCTGACCTTGGGAATATCTTCCTTGCATATGACAAAAGCAAAAGAGCTTCATTATATCTGCCTTCCATAGCAAGACAGAAAGCAAGGTTGCCTGAAGGCAGTGAAGACTGGTCTTTTATCTGGTGAGCCTTTCCGAAACCCCACTTTGCGGCATCCAGATTTCTTTTGGCCAGAGAGGTAATGCCGACAAGCTGATAAACATACGCTTTCTCATCAGAAGACAGGGCTTTGTCGCTGGTTAGGGATTTGAAAACCTGTGCCTCGAAACCGGCAGGCAGACTGGCTGCAGATTTTGATACAATACCATCAACAAGAGCTGATATCGTATTTATGTCAGGTGCTGCAGGAAAATTTATACGGCCTGCAGGACTGAAGTCCTCATCATCCACAACACCATTGCAGCTTCTGTCGAGAACCGACAGTTTCACATAGAGATACAGGACATCGTTAAAATCTTTCTTTCCATCTCTGTTGATGTCTTTATCAAATCCCTGCCACATATTTTGCCTCAGTGCGTCAATATCTGACCTGTCGAACCTGCCATCCCTGTTGATATCATACAGCTTCCATTCATTATCTGCAGCTGAAACCTGATAAGCTGGCAGCATATATGATAACATCAGACATATTATAAAAGCTGCATAGTTTTTCATCATAATATAATTTTGATTTTAATGGTATGATGGAACCCGCAATTATATTTATACGTGTTTGTGTAAGCAATACATGCGGGTTTCATATATCAGATTTAAATTGTTAGCTTATTTCAAATCAATAAAAACATCTGATATTTAATCAATTATGCTTAATAGTTCAAAAAGTGAATGACCGGAGTTATTATAAAGGTAGAAATTGACCAGCGGTTCTTCAATATTTTGTGATAAACTACATATCTGAGTGATAAAAAACAGTTTTACGGGGATGACTGATTACACTTCTTTCAGCAGGCAGTTTAAAAATCAATCTGCAGGGTCTCTTTAATCTTTTCTATAAAGAGCCGGCCTATGGGAATACTATTATTCCCGATTATCATATGACTATACTCAATTGCTTCAATATGATTTATATTGACAACGTACGATTTATGGATCTGAAGAAATACAGATCCGGGCAGTTTATTAAGAAAATCTTTCAGGGTTGATCTTATCAGGTGTTTCTTTCCTCCGCTGCAGAACAACTCAAGGTAGTTGCCGTCTGATTTAATCCACAGAAGATCACTAAACTTAATCTTTATAAGCAGGTAGTCTTTTTTTATGAAGATGCAGTCGTTTAAAACCTCATTCGGAGATTCACGGGAAGCATCGTCAGCAGTACCGTTTACATTGCTTCTTCTGAAGATTGCCACTTCGATTGCAGCAAACAAATCCTTATCAGTGAAGGGTTTTAGAAGATAACCATCGGGCATCACTGTTTTAGCTCTTTCAATTGTATCTTTGTCGGCATAAGAGGTTAGAAAAATAAAAGGAATTTTAAATTGACCCCTTATTACTCGTGCGAGATCAATTCCATCCCTTTGGCCTTTGAGCATGATATCGAGCATTACAAGATCGGGTCTGACGGTTTGCAGCAATTCTTCAGCTTCATCAGCCGAAACCGCCATACCTGTCACCTTGTATCCGAGGCTTACAAGTTTAGTCCGGATATCTTCGGCGATTATCAACTCATCCTCAACTATCAGGATCCGTATGTCACCCAGAGCTTCCACAACAAGCAGTTTAATATATCCGGCCTATTCTGTATTTTCTGAAATCAAAATACAAAATTACTGCCATAATTATAACTGAAATACCTAAAAAGTTATTGTGACTTCAGTCCCGTTACTGTTAGAAAACATAACACTGCCTCTTAATTGCCTGACAAGAAGAGACACTAGTCTCAAACCCAGTGTTTCAGCTTTGTCAGTTTTTATGTGCGCAGGTATCCCTGTGCCATTGTCCTTAATCCTGAATATGTACTTGTTATTGCTGTTGCGGAAAAGTGATATCTGGATTTCTCCCTCGCTTTTTTCCCTGAAGGCATATTTATATGCATTAACAATCAGCTCATTGGCTATCAGGCCCAAGGGTATGGCGGTGTCAATGTCGAGTGCTGCATTGTTGCAGTCGATTTTATACGAGACTCTGGCATTCATGTTATTATAGCCGGAAGAAATTGACTCCACAAGTCTTTGAAGATATTGTCCGAAATCAATTTCTGACAGTCTTTCCTGCTGGTAAAGCATCTGGTGTATAAGTGCCATTGATTTGACTCTTTCCTGACTTTCCCTTATTGCATCTTTGATATTTCCGTCATCGATATTATATGATTGGAGACTTAAAAGACTCGAAATAGTCTGGAGGTTATTTTTTACCCTGTGGTGGATCTCCTTAAGCAGTATCTCTTTCTCGGCATCTGACTTTTTCTTCAGCTTATAGTTGTGCCAAAGGACAAGAATAAAGGCTATTACAAGAACCAGAATTGCGCTCAGGGAATAACCCAGTATTTTCTGATTCTTAAGTTTTGCCTCCTGAATCTTTTGCTGCATCCTGAGAGTGCCTATCTCGCTGTTCTTTTTTTCTGTTTCATATTTAATCTGGAGCTCATTTATGTTCTTATTTTTCTCAGATGATGTAATCGAGTCATGCAGCGATTTATATATTTTAAAGTGTTTAAGGGAATTTTTAAGATCTCCTGTGTTTTCATAAGTTTCCGCCAGCTGTTTGTTTATAATCATGTTTTCGTAAAAGAGATCAAGAGAGTCAGCCAGAAGGCTGGCGTTGTTTAAAAAATTCAGGGCAGGGCTGTATTTATTTTCTCTGTCGTAAAGGATCCCTAGGTCATATAAAATATTGACTCTCTCTCGTGAGTCTTTTAAAACCAATGATTTATCAAGGCTTTCATTTAACAGTACCAGCGTGCTGTCGATTTTACCCTTATCCAGAAAAACCTCACCCAGGAAACGCATTGAAGATAGTTCGCCGCTTCTGTCGTTCAGTTTCCTGGCCAGTTTCAGTGAGTTACGAAAATAATATTCAGCCGAATCCTGCATTTTTAGCCTGTGGAATGCCCTACCCATGAACCGGTATGCTATTGCCTGACCCCAGAAGTCACCTGTTCGCTTCAATCCGGCATAAGCTTTTCTGAGATAGTCGATGGCTTTTTCATCATCCTGCATTTCAAAGCAGACCGATCCCATATAGTTATATGCGTACGGCAGTTTGGTGAGATAATTCATTTTCTCAAAAATCTCTATAGAATTGAGGATTTTTGAAGCTGCCAGTTCATAATATCCCATATCCTGATATACTATCCCGGCAAGAAGGTGTAACATTCCCCTCATAAAAGGAATTCTGGCAGAATCGCTCTTTTGCAACGCTTCACTGTAATATCTGAGAGCTGTATCTTTTTGACCCCTTAGCCAGTTAATCCTTCCTATGTTTGACAATGCTGAAACCTGAATACGTAAAAGATTTTCCTTTTTTGATTTATTCAGGTTGTCTTCAAACAGAATTAGAGCATCGTCAAATCGGCCCTGGAGATATTTCAGATTAGCCCTGGCATTACTGACATGAAGCAATCCTTCAATGTTATTCAGTTTGCTGAAAATAATTTCTGATCTGTCGAGCATTTTGATGCAGGTATCATATTGCCCCATCGATAAATAGTTTGAAGCAATGTAATAACATGCGTATGCTTCTTCTGCAGCATTCTTTTCCATCAGGGCAGCCTCAAGGGCTTCAGCAGATAACTGAAGCGACCTTGCTGGTGAGATATACTGGTATTCAGCGGCGAGTGCATTAATCAGACCTGATTTGTTCCTCGACTGTCTGAGTAGGGTATTAAGGCTATCTGTTATATGGTTTTCCTGGGAAAATACACTACCGGAACAAATGGAAAAAACTATGTAAAATACCGGCAGTTGATAAAGGGGCTTTTTGCAATATATATGGCTTAGATACACTGCTTAAGGCAAAACTGTAATTGAATTAATTATCTGAGGTTAATATCAAAAGTAATCAGAAATTGACTACATAACAATAGGCAGAAGCCAATAAAGCAGGCTTTTCTTCCTGACTGAGAAAGGGTGATACTTTATTAATGAATCGTATTTCGGGTAAAAATAAACAGTCATTTTTCTCCTTCCGATGCTTCCATATAAGTCAGAGGTTCTGACAGACTTCAGGATGAGCAATCTTCTCATCTGTTAAATTTATAACAATGATCACAACAGTCATGCCCTTCTATTAAGGTTTTAGTCCTGGAAAATTGAATATTGGAATTAATCGCCTTTGCCCAGGCTTCATCACCGAGACATAGTGTGGCATATCCGATTTCCGCCGCATCCAGTTCACGAAAAACTTTAGCGTTAAGACACTCTGTCACTTTCCATGAAACAAGATCTTCCCTGTTTTCGATAACTTCAATGGTAAGGATCGTCTTATAACCTTCATCCTCATAAAACGGCCGGACGAAATCCTGCATGGTATTTTCAGGTTTGTATGTGGCAATTGAGTTGTAATAATCTTCAGTTGATTTTTTAAGGGCATCAATCAGGTTGTCGTGCCCCAGATAGCCTGCAATCCGTTTCATCCTGTCAGTATAAAGCCTGGCCCTGAATCGGTATGCCTGTTCGTATGTATAACCGGTCTTTTTACTGAACTTGTGAACAGGCTTTTTCATGATATCGGGATTATTTGCTGATGCAAAGATCTGCAATAATCCTAAACATCCCAATGTACAAACCGGGATACTTCTTATTAAAAATAACCTTCGGCTCTGATGCATTTTATTATTATTAATGTTATGAAACCCACATGTTTTGCAAACACAAACACTCATAAATATAATTTTATAAAACATGTGTGGTTCCATCATACCTTTAAAATCAAAATTATATTATGATGAAACATCATCATAGCAGAACGGTTATATGAATTTCCTTTAGGGTGATTTAAGGTTTCATTTTTTGTTTTTTAGTTTCTTGTTTCATTTTTGATAAAAATTATCTGAATTGTCAGCATCCGGGGTGAATTTATCTCCCAGTATTATTTTCTGAATATTCTTTCCTTTTCTGAGCTTAACGGGATATTCGGTTATTACTGTTTTCCAGATATCAAGGTTCCTGTAGATCTTCTCCTGCGAATTATCATCCCGGGTGATCTCAAGCCTGACCGGTACAGGGATATTTCCTTTTCTTTCAATAATGATTCTGTTTCTGCCGACATATTTTATTCCCAGGTCAGCATAACCATATTCAAAATAGCATGCTTTCCAGAACCAGTCGATATTCCCCCCGGTAAACCGATTGAATGTATTGAAGAAGTCATAAGGTGTCGGATGCTTACCGTTCCATACCATCATAAATTCTTTAGTTGCTTTTATAAAAGCTTCTTCTCCCATCAGTTCTTCCAGTAACATTAAAGAAATACAGGGTTTTACAAGATACATAAATGCGAAACTGGCAAAGCTCAGTTCCGCTGATGCAGTTATTACCGGCGAGTCAGAAAGAGTTCCCGCAGCATTCACATAATCTTCCAGGTCTCTCTGCTCATATATTGAATAATTATCTCCTCTGAACCTGCTCTCAAGGAACTCAGCCCATCCTTCATCCATCCAACCAAAAAGCGTTTCATTAAAGCCCATATAAAAGGGCATATAGTTATGGAACAACTCATGTACTACTATGGCAGTGTGCAGGTTATGATCAGATCTTGTTGCATCATTGGCGATCATCGGGAATTCCATACTTACGCCGGTGGGCATCCCATTGAAAAAGGAAGTTGCATGATTGTATGGAAACGGTATTCCAGGAAATTCAGTTGAGGCCCATAAGATGGCATTCCCGGCGATATCAAGAGTATTTGTATATTGTTCGGAATCATCCGGATAGACAATGTCAACCAGGACTCTTCTTTCCGACCGTTTTTCGGCTATTACCGATGTTCCTTTCCACAGATACTCCTTTGCCACCGCAAAGGCAAAATCAGGTACATGTTCTGCATTGAAATGCCAGACATTTCCTTTGATGATATTTCTCCGGTGATCTTCAGGTGCAATAATAGCCACAATAGAATCGTGGTTCCGGGCAAAATCAAGTTTTTCAATTATCTTTTCATCAAGGACGCTGTTTAGATTGTCGCAATCTCCAGTTGCCCAGACAATATAACCATCGGGAGCATGTACGGTAACATCAAAATTGCTGAAGTCGTTGTAGAATTCCTTCAATCCCAGATGAGGTGTATCATCCCATCCTCTTATATCGTCATACACAGCGACCTGCGGGTACCAGAGACCAATGAAGAAGTTATCATCATAACGTCCCATCCGTCTCAATTTTGATAAGGACAATGGTATTGGAAAATTCCATTCCAGTTCTATCAGGCCTGATTCCCTTGCAGGGATTGAATCCTCAAGATGGATACACAAGTCAGTGCAGAACAGATTCGCCTTGTTATTATCAACAGGATTGTTATCGAGCATATACACGATACCGTTGATTTTCAGGCTTTCTATATATGTGCCATCGGTAAGGTCCGCTTCCGGGACAGGAATAACACGTGCAGTTCCCCTCTTATACAAGTCCTGGTAAAGCCGGAAATGTATTTCCTTCAATACTGCAGGACTGTTATTATGATAAATTATTGACCCTTTACCTGAAAGAATGTTCTTTGATTCATCAATAAAGGCTTCAAGTTTATAATCAGAGGAATTCTGCCAGTACCTAGTTCCGGGTTCTCCGGTTCTTGTCCTGGTCTGGTTATTTACAGCCTTTTGAAATTCTTGAAACTCAAATAATCCTGATTCCTGGGCGAATAAGAATTGGCATGAAACCAAGACAAAAAAGAAAAATACAGTTAATGTTTTCATGCAGGTGAATCAAATAATAGCGATAGATGTGTCTGATTAGTCTTTTAATGTTGGCGTATCACTGTTCCAGATATCAACGATGGCTTTCCACTCCCCGTTTATCTTCCTGTAAATTGTAACCCATTTATCTGTTTCTTCCATGATCCCGGTGCTGGTTTTTATGCTCAGCCGGGCGTTCCCTCTGGCATAGGCCAGATCTCCCGAAGCCGAGACTTCAATAGTGTCAATGGTTGATTCGAATGTGTCATGGAGAATTGTTGTATCAGCAAACCACGATTCCTGGGATTCACGGATAGCCTGAGCCCCGATACAGGCCACAGTATTTGCATTCATGGTGACTGCCTCCCATGCAAAAATGTCTATGATTTTATCTATGTCTTTTGCCAGGATTGCAGCGGTCCACTGGTCCTCAATATTTTTGATTACCTCTGCTTCAGCGCGGATATCAATAACCGGTGTGCGGTAGCATCCTGTTAATATGAAAGAAGTAAATAAGAGCATCAGGATCTTTTTCATTTCGCAACAATTAAGGTTAATTTTCTATTGATGAATTGTTTTTCAGTAATCTAATGTAGTTGCTCCCATTCTTCCCAATTAATTTCTCTTCCGGGATAGGCAACCTTCTTAAATGGCCACTCTTGTTTAATCCAATTCTTTACGGCATCAAAAAAGACCGGATCAAGACCGTTCTCAAACTCACTCTGTCGTACCCAAAGATAAACCTTTGCATCAAAGGCAATTTTCGTAGAGGGATTAATATAAACACAACCGAGACATATTGATTCTTCCAGGGTCAGAACAGTATATGCAAAAGAAGAGCGTCTCTGAAACTCTTTCTGATGCCAGCCAAGATCAATCAGGTCCTGTTCCAGAGTAAGTTCTTTTCCCGGCCATTTTGACTTTGGTCCAAAAACCCCCTGAAGATGATCAATGCTTGTCATCACCGCATCGTAGTATGATAAGGCATCTGTTCGACTTTGAGAATCTCCATTTGGGGCAGGATAATTGCCGGGTCCGTTTCCCGCGTAACCAATAACATGATCGGGCGCTCCATCAGATGGAAATGTGCACCGGTCAGATACGTCAGGGTGGGGCCAGGGTTGAGGGCTACTGCATCCAGGCCGGAGGTATTGAGAGAAGCGACCAGTTTTTCTAAGTGAGTGACAGTCATTTTATATCTGATTGATTTTTACATATTACCAAAGTTACACCATGTTTAAACTAAAATCAATTATCCGACGGGGAACAATAATTCTTTTGGTTACTTGTTCATTTCATCTACTTAACGCCGATTAAAAATTGACTTTGGCATTCTGTTAAGGTAAATTTGTTCATATAAACCAGATCGCCAAACCGAGGTTAGAATCCTAAATGTGAAGTCTTACTTACCGCGTTATTTTAAATGATATGAATTATGAAAACATAAATGGTAAGGTCTGATTCTGGTTCTGATCATAACCTGATTCTGACCATTCGACAAAGACCCTGATGATGATATTCCATTTCCGGGTTTTGAAGATCACGCCGATGAGTAGTCAGAAATACAATTCTGTGTTTTACCAGGTTGTAATTATTGTGTTCTGAATTACTTTTCAGTACATCAGATGTATCTTCTTTTTCTCTCTCCAACCGGCCTGGTTCTTGTATTCAACGAAGTATATCTTCAGATCGGCCTGATTCTCATATTCCACAAAGTAAATTTTTTTCTTTGCCTGGTTAGGATAATCAGTGAAGAACCAAAGACCGTTGTTTTCTCCCGCCTGATTTTGATATTTTACCTTGTAAACCTTTAAATCAGCCAGGTTCTCATACCTGACGACAAAAACCTTTACATCAGCCTGGTTGGGATACTCCACACTGTATACTTTCTGGGCAGATGCCATAATGCAAAAGCCGAAAATTATCAGAAATAAATTAAGCTTCTTCATGATATGACGATTGAACATAATATACGATCAATAAACATTGATGACGTCACAAGAAATGTGCCGCGATTCATGAATAATACGGTAGACTTTTGTAACTTTGGATCTGAATTCTCGCTGCCGCAAAAGGATTTCTTAAAATGGAAACTATCACAGATCAGGATCTTCAATTAGCATTTGATTTTGTCCAATACACCAATCGAAATATCTTTCTTACGGGAAAAGCCGGCACTGGAAAGACGACCTTCCTTAAAAGCCTGAAACTTAAATCGCCGAAAAGAATGATAGTTGTAGCCCCAACTGGTGTGGCTGCAATAAACGCAGGAGGTGTCACTATCCATTCTTTCTTCCAGCTGCCATTTCACCCGTACATTCCTTCATTTTACCTTCCCGGTGAAAGCGGTACAAGAAAACCTGACGGCAATGATCCTCACGGATATAAAATGAGCCGCGAAAAGATCAACATCATAAAAAGCCTCGACCTTCTTATAATTGATGAGATAAGCATGGTACGAGCCGATACCCTCGACGCCATCGATTCGGCCCTCAGGAGATACAAAAACCGTTACCTCCCGTTTGGCGGGGTGCAGCTGCTGATGATCGGCGACATTCAACAGCTTGCACCGGTTGTAAAAGACGATGACAGGGAAATACTTGGCCAGTATTATCAATCATTCTTCTTCTTCGAAAGCAAAGCCCTCTGCAGCACCGAATTTGTAACCATAGAACTGAAACATATCTTCAGGCAGGACGACCAGGTCTTTATTGACCTGCTGAACAGGATCCGAACCAATGACGTTTGCCAGGAAGTGCTGGACGAACTCAACAAACGATATATTCCTGATTTTGACCCTGACTCGGGAGGTGGATACATCACCCTTACCACTCATAATTATCAGGCTCAGGCCATCAATGATTCAAAGCTTGAAAAACTTCCCGGAAAAACTCACTCATTTACGGCCGTTGTAAAGGATGACTTCCCGGAACTCTCTTACCCAAACGCCACCGAACTGGTGCTGAAGACAGGAGCGCAGGTCATGTTCATAAAGAATGACCTTTCGGGCGACAGGCTTTTCTTCAACGGTAAAATTGGAAAGGTAGTAACCTTTGATGACGACATAATTGTTGTCAGATGTCCCGGCGACGATTTCAACATCAGGGTGGAGCAGGCGGAATGGCAGAATATGAAATATTCCCTTAATGAAGATACAAAAGAGATTGAAGAGACTGTGATCGGCACATTTACCCAATATCCGCTGAAACTGGCCTGGGCAATAACCATCCACAAGAGCCAGGGACTGACCTTCGACAGGGCAGTTATCGATGCAAGCGCGGCCTTTGCCCACGGGCAGGTGTATGTGGCTCTCAGCCGGTGTCGTTCACTGAACGGGCTTGTACTCAGCAGTAAGATTGGCAGGGGATGCTTTGTAGACAATCCGGCGATTTCAGGATTTGTCAACGGCCCTCTGAAAAATCAGTCCGACCGGAACCATCTTGCCGAGTCAAAAAAAGCTTTCCAGAAACAGCTTCTTTCAGAGCTCTTCGATTTTGTTACCCTGGCAAATTCTCTCAGTTATTGTAAAAAGGTGGTAAACGAAAACAGCAGCGCCATAATGGGAAATGCTCGTGAAAAGCTTAGCAATATACTATCCATTGTCAGAAGCGACATGGTGGACGTTTCAGAAAAGTTTAAGCTTCAGGTTAGCATCCTTCTGAACCGCAATCCTGATGTTGAGACCAACATCCCCCTGCAGGACCGGATCATGAAAGCAGCAGTTTATTTTTCAGATAAGCTTGAAGCTGACCTAAGAGACCTATTTGCCGGAATTCCGGTGGAAACAGACAATAAAACAGTCAGGAAATTAGTGAACGAAGTCCTGGAGAAGACACGAAAGGATTGTGTAACGAAGCTGGCCTGCCTCAATGCAGTAAGACAGGGATTCGGGATCGGCAAATATCTGGAAGCCAGGGCGAAATCAGCCATCGAGGTTCCCGGGTTCAGGCACCGGACCACTGGTACAGCGGAAGACGAATCCGGAGTTGTAAAGCATCCCGGATTGTTGAAGCTTCTTAAAGAATGGCGTAACAGCAAGGCGATCGAAGAGAATCTTCCACTTTACATGATCCTCCCCCAGAAAACAATGGTTAACCTGGTGAATTTCCTTCCTCAGTCACTGCGTGCCATTAAGCAGGTAAAGGGGATGGGGACAAGGAAATCGGAAAAATACGGCGTGGAACTTCTTGACATTATAACTTCATACTGCGAAAAAGAAAATATTGAACCGCCTGATATGCCCGTCATTGCAAAGAAAAAAGCTAAAAAGGAAAGGGAAGACACTAAAAAGATCAGCTACGATCTATTCAGAAAAGGAAAGACAATCTCTCAGATAGCTGAAGAAAGGAACCTTAGCGCCGGCACTATCGAAAACCATCTTTCATATTATGTAGGCACGGGCGAGATACCGGTGGACAGATTTTTATCTCAGGAAAAAATCGATCTGATTACCGGCCACTTCGATGGGTCTGATGATCTCAGAATGGGACCGGTTAAAGAAGCCCTTGGCGACAGGGTTACCTGGAGCGACATCAGGTTTGTGGTCAGCCATCTCACATTTCTCAGGAATAAAAGCTGTCAGTCTAATTAGCCCATTAATTTCTCCTGCTCATTATCCTTTCTATCTCATCAATTTCCTTTGGAATGTTTTTTGACAGAACAATGCATCCATTGGAGGTTATAAGTACATCATCCTCGATCCTTACGCCAATGTTTTTGTATTTTTCATAAACAGGAGAAACTGCAGTGATAAAATCCTGAATTTCTTCGTGACTTATTTCATTTCCGAACATTTCATACAGCTGAGACAGTCCATTGCTTCTGAAATAAAGTCCGGGTTCAACAGTAAGTACCATTCCTTCTTCCAGTAACCTGCCATAGGTTGTGTCAACTCCAATAGTCTGACTTAAAACTGAGTCGGGAACTCCATAGTCGCCCACATCGTGGACATTCATACCGAGGAAATGACTAATGCCGTGAACCAGGTAGAATTTCTTCTGCCAGGTACTTTCAGGATCGGTTATCAGTCCGAGTTTAATTAATCCTCCGATGAGTGTTTCGCTCGATTTATTCCGGCCTTCAACAATATATTTTCCCGGAATCATTTCTGCAATCGCTGCTTTCTGAGCTTTAAGGACAAGATCATAAATCTCCCTCTGTTCCCTGGTAAATTTCCCGTTAACCGGAATAGTACGGGTAATATCCGCACAGTAATATCCGTATTCTGCTCCGATGTCCATCAGCAGAAGATCGCCGTCTTCCATTTTACGACTATTCGCAGAATAGTGGAGAGTAACGGTATTTGGGCCGGAGCCTACAATAGACTCATATGCCGGCATGGATGATCCGTATTTGCGAAAAATGTACTCTATCATTGCCTCAACCTCGAACTCGTTGACGCCGGGCCTGCAAATACGGCAGGCATTCACGAATGCTTCACCGGTAATATCAACTGCTTTCTGAATTCTTGAGGTTTCATTTGCATCCTTATTCACCCGCATTTCATGAATTACCGGAGCTATATCCTTAATCAATGGTTCAGGCGACTTAAGTTTATTAAAAATAATCGTGATACTGTTCCTGAGGTTTGAATCCTCAAAATCAGTATAAACAGATGTCCCCTTCCTGAGGCTTACTTCTATGATTTTATTCAGCTCATCATAAACTAATACTGTATCTGCTTTGTAAGTTTTCATTACAGATTCAAATTCCGGCGTCTCTCCATCATAAATCCCTTCTCTTATTGTCCTCTTTTTGAGAAGAAGAGAATAGGGATATGATTCATCCCTTCCAAGTACAAGCACCGAACCTGACTGATTAAAACCTGTCAGATAATAAAAATTATCTGCAACCCTGTATTCATGCCTTCCTCCGTCATAACCATAATCGGATCGAATAACAACAATGCCATTATCAATCCTGGTCATGAGATCATTCCGTCGTTCAGAAAATATCTTTTGCAGATCTTCCGACATAACAAGATCGCTTATATCCGGATTAGGAGAGTTTTTGCCGTCGGTTATGGAATCTCTTATGCACCCGGTAAAAGTCCAGAGGACAAGCAGAAAAAAAACAGAATGTTTCATGGAGTAAGATTGTGTAGTAGCCAATAGAATAATTTAAATGCCAAATTTACATCATATGCAGGGTGAAATCAACTTTTTGTTGGCTGATAAGAAGATAATATTTCATCTCATTTGCCATCGGTTTCAACCGATGGATTATTAATTATTGTTTACATTTATCTTTCACTTTTAAAAGACAAAAATATCATTCAATGAAGGCAACTATGTTTTTATTTCCGGTTATTCTTGCCTGCATTCCGTTCATCTCTTCAGATGGACAGATCAATAGCCACCACCTTGATATTGTTTTCATCGGGAACAGCATAACCCAGGGTGACAGGCCGGGAGATCCGGGCGAAGAGTCACCATCGGTTTATGCTGCAAAACATATCCGTACCCTGAAGGGAGTGGAGTCGGCCAGATTCCTGAACCGTGGCAGGAGCGGCTATACGACGGTGGATTTCCTCCCCACACCTGACGGCGAACTTTCGAAAGTTATCTCAGCCGTTAAGGAATTTCATACGGATATCAGTCATCAGCTTGTGTTTTCCATATCCCTGGGTACAAACGACAGCGCCGAAGAAGGACCTCGGGGATCGCCTCTTTATCCTGAGGAGTATCACTTCAATCTGAAAGCGATCACTGACAGGCTTCTTGATGAATTCCCCGGATGTAAGATCATATACCAGCAACCTATTTGGTACAGTCCTAATACTTATAACTTTTCAAGGTACCTAAAAGCCGGACTTGAACGGCTACAAACATATTTTCCTGAACTGAAAGCGCTTGTTAAAGAATATTCCCTTACGAAACCGGGACAGGTTTTTATGGGCGATACAAAGGCTTTCGACTACTTCATGGAGAATTATATTACTGATCTTGTTCCCGAGAAGGGCAATGCAGGGATATTTTATTTGCATCCGAATAAGAAGGGAAATGAAGCCCTTGGTAAATTCTGGGGTGACGGTATATATGATGCACTGTTTATTAAGTAAGATTGCAGCGAATTCAGAGTAAATGCGTTATAAAAATATTGCCGGAAAGAACGTGGTCCCCTTTGAGCCTCCATGCAAAAAAGCCATTTATCAGACTCGTGAGGATGCTGAGGATATGATCAGATATATCAGAGAGACCAGGGTGACAAAGGATATCAGAGCGTATAAATGCAAAGTTTGCGGCTTCTGGCATCTTACCAGCAGGGAACAATAGATCCTTCTCGGCTGAAACTGCCTTTCTGTACAAACTGTAATGAAAACGGAAAGCGGCAGTGGAAGGCCCGGTCCATCTTATCAGCTGTATTTTCGGATCTTGTTAAGGAATACCAGGAAGAGCGTAAGAGCCGACAGTGCAATCACTATTCCAATTGGGTAGGAAATTGATGCAGACAGGGAGAAACCTTCGGGGGCAAAAAGCAGATATGTGGAAGTTACAGCGGTCATGAATACGGCCGGGAAGAGTGTGATCCAGAACAGTTTACGGCTTTGTGCGAGGTAAACCGTTATGGCCCACAGCACAACAGTGGCAAGGGTTTGGTTTGACCATGCAAAGTAGCGCCAGATTATATCGAAGTTAACACGGGTAAGGAAAAAACCGGTCGCAAAGAGTGGAACAGATATAAAGATCCTGTTTTTTATGGGACCCTGCTTGTATTTAAGAAAATCGGCAACAATCAGGCGGGCGCTTCTGAAAGCGGTGTCGCCGGAAGTGATCGGAGCTGCAACAACTCCCAGAAGTGCCAGCACAGCTCCAAACCTGCCGAGAAGGGAATTGGATATCTCATTCACGAGGTAAGCGGCATTGCCCTGATGCTCTGTCATTACCGTGTTTAGCTCATTTATCCCGCCGTAGAAAGACATACCTATTGCAGCCCATATCATTGCAACAACTCCTTCAGTGATCATTGCTCCGTAAAAGACTCTGCGTCCAAGTTTCTCACTTGTTATACAACGGGCCATAAGAGGCGACTGAGTTGAATGGAAACCCGATATGGCCCCGCATGCAATTGTTATGAACATCATTGGGAAGACAGGGAATTTCTCGCTGCTGACATGAAAATTCCTGAAGTTGGCCAGGTTTAGCTCAGGTATATGATACCCTTTTACGAAAAGGGCCGTTATCAAACCAATAGCCATGAACATAAGGGCAAATCCAAAAACAGGGTAGAGCTTGCCGATTATCTTGTCAATAGGGAGCATTGTAGCAAGGAGGTAATATATGAATATGACCCAGACCCAGAAGGTCATGGTGAGGTGTTCGGGAGTAAGTCCTGCCATAATCCTGGCAGGGCCCATAATAAAGACGGCACCCACAAGAACCATCAGGATCACGGTAAAGAACCTCATGAACTGCTTTACTCCGTTACCAAGGTATATTCCAACTATTTCTGTAATACTTAATCCGTTATGTTTAATTGACAGCATTCCGGAGAAGTAATCGTGAACAGCTCCGGCCAGCACCGACCCCAGGACTATCCAGAGAAATGCCACCGGACCCCACATTGCTCCGGCTATTGCCCCGAAAATGGGGCCGAGTCCGGCAATATTGAGAAACTGGATAAGGAAGACCCGCCACCATGGCATGGGGACATAATCAACGCCGTCGTTAAGCTTGTATGCAGGAGTCTGACGCGAGGGATCAATCTTTTCTATTTTTTCAACAAAGCGTGAATAAAAAAGGTAACCCAGTATGAGTATCGTTATGCCAATAATAAATGTTATCACGGTTTCAGTAGTTTAGTTCAATGTTTCTTAATAATGCCCCCACCAGATTGCTTTTTCTGATGTGATGACATGTATTATTCTATCGGGCTGTTTTACTTCAGATATCACACCGTATTAAAGATGCATGAATGTTGATAATATGGACTTTTAAATTCATGCGTTCCGGCAGTCACTATCTGTTTTTACCAACCTTCCCTGAATCGGGGGTTAAATATAAGTAAGATTTCTTTAAACCTGCTGAAAGTGAAAAGAGTTTGTATTAGCCCGCTATAAGATAGATAAATATCCGATCCGGTCGGAACAGGATATCTTGTTCACTGTAATTCCGATTGTAGTTTTTCCACTGATATCGTGCAAATATTGAAGTCCAATCCTATAAATCAGTGCTTATTCCGGGTGATATATATTTAGACGAAATATGTTGTCAATGCTTTTCAAATTCTATTAATTCTACCGGCGCTCCGTTATGGATGATCATGGCTACCCTTGTCCCTTCACCGGGAGAATTCGGAGGTGTGAGTATCTCAAAATTATGTCTGGCCAGTTCCAGATCAAGATCATCGACCTCAAAGGCGACATGAGGCACTTTTTTTATTACATCATTTACCGGACTGTCATTCTCAAATCTCATCCATTCTATTCCGTAAGGACTTGATTCAAATCCGGAAACGTAAAATTTATACTGTGAAAGGTATTTTTCATTCCTGATCCGGTTCTCAATGGGAATTCCGACATGATGGTATCTCCATCCCCATTCTGAGATGGCCAGTGGGGGATCATTGTCTTTTCTGTTTGAATCCATTTTCAGTTTTTATCTTTCTTTTTTTTTATATTCATGAATTTTCATCAACGATTTTCGGATGATGAATACTAATTTAAATATTAAGATTGATTTATCATTGCAATATTACCGTATTTCAGGGTTATGACTTCCCCTGATTACAAAGCTATAAAGTTTAAATACCTGATTAAAGAAAAAAACCTGATAATCAGGAAATCACTCATTTAAACGATCCTTTGCAGTAAAAGGATCACCTCCGGGAGGAGGATTATTATGCAGCCTGCAGGATGATCGGGAGATTCCTCATTTCGCTGATCCTAAGCTGGATCAGGATTCTCCCGCCTCATTCCCCCTATGTATCCCTGAAAGAACCTGTCATCCCGAATTTTCAGGCACCTATGAGCCCATGATACATAAATGACAATAATATTCATTTATTTTATTGAGTTTTATGCAG
>CAZTJT010000026.1:0-62274 GCA_964613785.1 uncultured Rikenellaceae bacterium | reverse complement strand
TTGCTTACTCAATTTTATAACTCGGGCGTATGAGTGAAAGAAAATTCTCAGCAATAACTTTAATATCATATTGAGCTGGACTTTCAAGTTTCATTCTGTGCCTATAATCTCCTTTAAGAAAATCGTTTATCAAACTGAAATCTCTAGTATCCTTAATATTCAAGACTGGCCTGGTGGTTAAAGCATAATCGATTAATTTACTTGGTGACTGTGTATTGACATTATTATCGAAATTGATCAAAAAGTCCATAGTAGCAAGAATTTTTAGCAATTCATCTCGCTGTATATATTCCCTAATCTCCAGGTTATTTTTCATTAAGGTTTTAAAGGGAGTAAAAAAATCTGGTTGAGTGGTATAGACAATGAACTTAAATTTTCCAGTAAATCCTGAAAGATACTTCAAAAAAGGTCGTGGATCCCTTTTACCCTTAATGAAACCTCCTGCATAGGCAAATTTTGGGATTGATCCGTTATTGCGATATACTGGTAGATTTAGTTCGTCAATCCGGAATCCCTGTGGAATAACTCTTATTTTAGCCCTGAACTCTGGATAATAAGCATTTTTTGCTGCCTCAACAGGAACAGTGATAAAGTCAGCCTTCCTGCAGAACCATTGTTCTATATATTTGAAATAGAATATTTTTCTGAAGCTGTCAGTTTTTTCACCCATATAAGGATCACCACAATCCGCCACCCATGTTTTAGCAATTTTATGTGTTGGCGTTCGTGATCTTGCCACCCCCCAGTGAATTGTGTGAGGAACAGCAATGGATATTAAAAGGTCATAATCAGACTCGTCACTTAATGCTTTGACAGTTAACCACATAAATTGAATATCAGGGAATTCAAAAAGAATTGAGAGTGTCCTTTTTATTGTTCTTTCTATTATATTTGAAATCTTATTGCCTCTTAAACAAATTTTGGTATATTTTTCCTTACCAAGATTCTTAATTTTAACATTTAAATTATTCTCAAGATCGCCATAATTAATGCCAGGTTGAAAGGATGTAATCACTTTTACAAAGCATCCCTGTCGAGCAAATTCTCTGGCTAACTCTGTTGCTCTAAATGCTCTTGGTGTAATTGAGGGATAAAAATATCGACTAACAATTAATATTTTAAGTTTGTACATTATATTTATTGAGATAATTTCATAATTACAGGCAAAAAATAAGTTGTCAGATAGCCGTAATTATTGAATTCGCACATTAAATTTCTGTATCCACTGACTAAACATTATTAATCTCCAGTAGGTATAGTCAAAATGTTCATTTCCATTAACGACATTATCAAAAAAGGATAGAGCCTCTGGCTTGATAACTCCTTCAGTTACAGAAACGGCTTCAGAGATTAGTTGTCTGAACATTTTCGGACTTACTATTTTTACCCAGTACTCCTCTGGGGTGGTAAAGCCCATTTTATCCTTTCTGTTTTTTATTTGTTCGGGCAATAATGGTCCAAGCGCTTCTCTCAAAATCCTTTTTGTAATTCCATTGTTTTCCAAATAATTATCAGGTAGGTTATAGGAAAATTCAACAAGTCGGTGATCCAGAAAGGGGACACGTGCTTCTACAGAATGAGCCATTGAATTTCTGTCTTCCCACCTGAGATATTTAGGGAGAGTACTGTAAAAAGTGTAGTGCTCCGAAAGTTCCCGTACATTACCTGCCTTTACAGGAATGTTGTCAAATGGATGGATGGGTTCGACACCAATCTTGTTGGTATCCAGTAATTTCATTACCCTATTTAACTTCATTGAATATTTGCTGATTTTCTCATGTATAAAGGAAGGAAGGAGTTTGTAAATAGATCCTCTCAATGGCAGATAAATAGGCACCTGACCCAGTTCATGAAGATGGGCAATATCTTTTAGTAAAGATTTAAATTTCAGCGACTTAATTAAATCTGCATACCGGGCTGAGGTAAATTGGCCATAACCACCCAAATATTCATCAGCACCCTGACCGTTAAGCAATACCTTAATACCATTATCACTTGCTAATCTGAACACATTAAATGCAAGAAAAGCACTTTGAGACTGGTATGGTTCATCCTGGAACCATAGAACATCGGGCGTTAGTTTAAAAACATCTTGTAGAGACGGAAAAATGAAGTGGGCATCAACTTTTGTCTGATTAATAACAATATCCATCCATTTCTTTTCATCATATTTTCCCTCAAATGAACAGGAGGAAAAAGTTTTTTGAAGCTCTGCTTTGTTCTGATCAATTAACATCCGATTTATTTGGCATACAATTGATGAAGAATCAAGACCACCGGAAAGTGCTGTTCCGACAGGAACATCAGCATTCAAATGTTCCTTAACAGCCCGCTTAAAATATTCCCTGAAAACCTCTACTGCTTCATTAAATGATCCTTTAAATGGATCACGTTTTAGCTTGTACCATTTTTTATGTAATAACCTTCCTGTATGATCGGGTTTGATCTTGTCAATATTTGATTTAAAGAAGGAACCTGAAGGAAGCTGGAATACCCCCTTAAACATGGTCTCGTCAGTATGGTCTGTAAATGAGTAGAGAAGGTAATCATAAACCCTTTGTGGATTGATTTTTGCCTGCCAGTCATACACAACAGTAAACTGCTTAATCTCACTTGCAAAATACAAATCCCCCGTTGGAGAGAACCAATAATATAGTGGCTTTATTCCATAACGATCGCGCGACAGAAATAGTTCATGAGAGGTATTATCATAGATAACAAGTGCCCACATTCCTACAAACCTGTTCAGACATTCTTCTCCCCATTCAGTAAAAGCAGCGAGCACCACTTCCGAATCAGTTTTTGAAATGAAGTGATGTCCCAGGTTTTGCAACTCAGTCTTAATATCCTGGTAATTATAGATTTCTCCGTTAAATACAATCCAAAATCTGTTATTTGCATAAGAAATTGGCTGATGACCTGAAGGTGAAAGATCCAGAATCGATAGCCGGCGATGTCCCAATGCCATTCTTATGGTATTATCTTTATGTTCAGTAATTCGTTTTCCCGGAGTATAATGTAACATAGAGGACCATACTAGATCTGGAGTATCATTGCCACCGTAACATGTGACCTGATATTTATGGTCCATCAACAAAAAACCTTCATCATCAGGTCCTCTGTGATAAATAATGTCAGTCATCAACTTTAATTCATTCAAGCTAACACTATGCTGAGATATTATTCCCGAAATACCACACATAGGTAAAAAGTATTATCAATTTCAATCATTAAATATTTTTAACATGGAATCGATCAGGGAAGCATAGGAATAGTAGGTGTAAACCAGATGAGGATTTTGTGAGACATCTCTTACTGCATATAATCCCTCTTTTGTAATAAGCTCATTGTCAAAGACTTTAAATCCCCTATTGATAAAAGCCCTGTATGAAGTAGTCTCACTGTTCATATATACAACTTTGCCATAGCTGAGTAATTGCAAGGTAACTCCCATACCTTCCTGTCTGGCATGATTAAATATGGCTACATTTACTTTTCGAAGAAAAGATTTATAATCGTTAGGGTCCATATATTCTGTTAGTGGCACAAATTTTTCTCCAAACAATTTCCTGCCCATCAATATTACATAATCCCTGTATTCATCATATTGACCATAATTCAAAGGGCAATAAACAACTATTCGATCATCTTTGTATGGCACAAGCATATTAAAAATTGAGGCATGATTGTTTGTCGGACAAGTGCTATTACCGACTAAAATTTTAAAAGTATTATCCTGCTGGTCGGATAGCACTTCTGATGATCCGGGTTCATCCATAACATTGCTAAGATAAAGAGGAGAAAAATATAACTTAGCTTGGGATCTTAATTTCTTATTCACTAACTCTGAATCACCTTCAATATGGGTTATATGCCCTTGTATACGTTTCAGGACAAAGCTTTTAATAAATTCCCGGATCAAATTTGATTTTGGATCATCCAGTTTAACTATTTTGTCAGGAATTTCGTAACCATAAATCATCCAGTAGGTTTTTTTAAGCTTCCACGGAATAAAGAAAAGGTAGAATAGCACAGGCGTTCCATGAAGAATAATTTTTGAAGCCTTCACAGCGTGCTTGTAAAACAATAGTGTGTTTCTTATCAGATTTTTTCTATACGGATTAAGTAGATATACTATGTTATTATTTAAAGATAAAAGTTTATTTTCCGGTTTTGAACAACAAAGAAAGAGATGTTCTTCAGGATTAAATTCCTTATTAACAAGGTTAATATATGGAAGAGTGAATTTGTCGGGAGACAAAATGTGAAGTATCTTCTTCATTTAATAATTCAGGAGGATATAAGAATGACAAATGGATTAATACTGAAAAAAACAAAAGGTTTATCAGCACAGACAATGCTTCAACAATGAATTTACTCATTTAAGCCATCATTCCGAATATCAAGGGGTACATTAAAAGAGCGAATCCGAAAAACAATAAATCAGCTATCTTAAATGAAAATAATTCAGCTGCTTTTAATATGGCTCCTAAATTTTTCAACAATAATTTCTCTTATGACCCTGTAATCCCTGACATGGAAAAACTCACCTGCCAGGAAGATGATGGCTGTGCCGATGAGAATCTGAAGGATAAGTGTAAGAGTGCTGTCAAAATGGGTGAATATTTCGAAATAGTATACAATACAGCCCATAAAAAATGCCAGAAGCAGATCAGGGAAAATATCCCTCAATTGTTTAAAGACACTGTAACTGCTGTACTTTGAGGCGACCACACCAAAATAAAAGAAAGCCAGGAGAGAATTTATGGACATACCTAAAATCATTACCTTGATTCCATAAATTATTCCAAATATTATGACAGGTACTGTCAGTATTTGGGAAATCAACTGAAGTTTCATGTAAAGATCTGACCGTCCAACAACATTTAATAAATTGATATTGATTGAATTCAATGGGAGCATTAATCCTACAAAACATAGCATTTTCAAATAAGTAACAGACTGTCGCCATTGTTCACCTATAAGAGTTATCACCATTGATTCAGAGACAGCTGCCATGCCGAACATCAACAGCGAAACAATGAAAAAAGTAGTTGTCAGTATTTTTTTAAAGGCTGAGCTAAGCTGCGCCGGATTGTCCTTTACTTTGGCCAATACAGGAAAGCTTACCGAGGTTATTATTCCTTGAGCGGTCTGGCTTGGAATATTTTTGAACAGCTCAGCACGTGTATAAAATCCCAAATCCTGTGCAGAAAAATATTTTCCTATTACAGCATAGTAAATATTGTTGAAAATTGTACCTATCAGTCCGCTCAGCAATAGGTTGGATCCAAATCTGAAAAGGCTCTTGAAAGATTCCATGCTGAACACAATTTCCGGTTTCCATCTGTTATGATACCAGAGAAGAAATGTAATTGCCGCCTGACTTGTCAGAGTCTTTGCAACAAGACTCCATACCCCAAATCCCGAAAATGCCATTACAACAGATATTACTCCCGAGGTAACCGAGGCAATAATGGTAAATCTGGTTAACGACCTGAAATCAATTCGTTGCGTCAGCTTTGCATTTTGAACAAGTGTAAAAGAGTTTATTATTAATCCAAAACCGAGAACCTGAATTAATGGTCGAAGAGCCGTATTGTTGAAAAACAGACTTATTGGCCTTGCTGTTAAAAATAAAACCAAAAATAGAAAAATGCCGATAAAAATGTTGAAAAAGAATGCTGTTGAATAGTCAGTTTGAGTACAATCCTGCTTTCTTATAATGGCCTGGCTTAGGCCACTGTTAACGAAAACCAGAGAGATGTTTATTACTACCATTATTGTACCTATCAACCCAAACTCATTTGGAGTTAAAATCCTTGCAAGAATGATACCCACAATAAAATCAATGGCAAAAGAAGAAAGGGTACCTACTGAATTCCACATAACCCCGTTTATTGCCTGTTCTTTAATGTCCATTTCCGCTATTGCAAGATTATAAGATCTTTTTAGTTCACAATTTTAAAGATATGTCGTAATTCGAGATGAGACTTTATAGAAAAAGACACTCTATTTTTACAAAACTGAGCAAGTTGTAATGGATTTATCATCAAACTTAAATCTTAGAATGCCAAGGGGTTTCTGTACTAACAACTTTTTGCCTGTTCTTTCCAAGCTTACTCCTTTGAAGTATTTTTTTTTTCAAGAGTTTAGTAGTATTAGAGCCTGGTTCGGTACTTTTAGTATAACCATACTTTCCGCCATATCCATAGTTCCTCGAATCGAGTGGCAAATCGTTTATAATAAGACTTACGCTTTTTATACCGCTTAGTTTAAGCTCATTAACGGTTTTTTCCAATGCAATCTTTAAGGTTTTTTCATATCTGACGATCACTAAGCATAAATCAGCAAGGGAAGCAAGATAATATGTATCAGAAACTATTCCTATTGGTGAGGAATCTATTATAATGCAATCAAAATGTTTTTTCAAACTGTTAATGAGTTCCTCCGTTTTGGGCAATGCCGTGAGTTCGGATGGATTTGGTGGTATGGGACCTGACGGTATTACAAAAAGATTTTCATAATCTGTTGGCCTGATAACATCCAGCAATTTGTCTTTACCAATAAGATATGTTGAGATTCCAGAATCATTACTGAGATTGAAGTCATTATATATTTTAGGTTTTCTCAGATCAAAACCAATGAGTACTGTCCTCTTTCCTAAAAGACTATATACTGAAGCAAGATTAATTGCTGTAAATGTTTTTCCATCCCCCGGCAATGCTGAAGTAATAAGAATAACTGGTGACTTGGCTTCTTTTGTAAAAAACTGCATCTTTGATCTGACTAGCCGGAAGGCTTCAGCTACAGGAGATTCCGGTATTTCAAAAACAACAGTACTGATTTTTATTGTACTCTTTGGAATTTTTCCGGCAATTGGAAGATATGAAATCCTCTCTAAATCTTCAAACCTAATTGTTTTATTCAGGAAATCAGATAAAATAATCAATATAGCAGGTATAAGCAAGCTAAAAAACCAAGATATCAGATAGACAACGGGTCTGTTTGGAGAAACAAGCTCACTAGCTAATTCATGTGCATAATCAATAACTTCATCATCTGCCACATTAGAAGCTTTTTGCATCTGTTGCTCTGCCCTTCTCTCAAGTAAAAAAGTATAAAGTTCATCATTGAGCCTGAACTTTCTTTCTATTCCAAGAAGTTGTCGTTCGGTTCCGGGTAAAGCTGCTGCCTGATTGTTTAATTTTCTGATCTGTGACAGGTTTTCTTCTACAGCGATTGAGTTTGCTCTTTTCAAACCGTTTAGTGTCTCCTGAAGAGCCTCTTTAGTGTTTTTGATTCTCTGGATAAGCTGATTTTGAAGGGGATTCATTTCTCCCAGGCTACCACTCGAAAATTGAGCCTGAAGACTAGCCAGTTCAGCAACCAGTCTTGTTAATCCGGGATCGGTAATTCCCATAGTTGCCGGAGCGACAACTGCTTCTTTAGTTAAATCTTTTTCCAGATATTCTGAGAGATAATTATAATAATTTGTTTCGACTGCAATACGAGCCCTTTGGTTTTCAAGTTCTACAGACTGAGCAATAATTGCCTGACCTTGTGATGATAAATCCATTATCCGATTTCTGGATCTAAATTGCTGAAGTCTATTTTCAGTTATAACTAATGAATCAGATATATCAACAAGCTGATCATCAATAAATTGAATTCTTCGTGCAGCTTCCAGATTCTTTTTATCAAGTGAAAGTGAAACAAATATTTCTGTAAGTTTATTGATATAGTCAACATCCTTTGCCCTATTAGTACCTTCGATACTTATTTTAAGAGTTGTACCTTCTCTAGAGACAGCTTCTACTTTCAATCTATCATTGTAATCGCGGACAAGGCCCATTTTATCGTGGATAACAAAATGAAATTCTTTTTCCTTATTCTCGTTAAGCCAAGCATTATCACCATTTTCTATTCGTATGCTCCCCTGCGACAACTGTATTGTGTCGCCAAAAAATGATTTTTGAGGTAATAAGAGTCTTTTTCTGGGAGATGATTCAAGTTGAAATGCATTGCCCCCTAGATATTTAAAAGAAAATTCAATATTTCTGGGTAAATCATCCCCTTTTACCAGTGAGATTTTTATAGGAACATCAGGATAAATTGGAAGCCTATTCCTTAATGTTTTGAAAAAGAAATCAACCTCGAATGGTAAGAGATTTAATGTTCTTTCGGTAAGGGTCCGGGATTTAACTACGATTATCTGATTTTGAATGTTACGTGCCCCAGAAGGAAGTCCCATACCCTGCAATATCTGATCGTTCAATGAAGTATTGTTAGCATTTTCATTTATTTGCACTATTGATGTTGCTTTATAAACAGGAAGGGTGTGATTAATATAGGTACGTGCAAGTATAAAAGCAATGATAATAGAAATAATAAAAAGGTACCATTTAGATATCATCAATTTGAAAATTCTGATGAGATCAAAATCCTCATCTGACGATTTGTTCTTTGGATGCAGGCCTTGTTCAATCACAGAGCTGCTCATATTATTTAAGTTTAAATTTGGAACCAGAATAGCTATAAGACATAACCCAATCCATTATTTGTTTGACTGATTTTAAATATAGTTATGTATACTGGAAGATTTTAAAAGTAGCCCATTTAATTGTTCAAATTATCAACAAAGTTGAATATCAAAATAAAGGAAGTTATTGAGCTCAACAGGATAGCGTAGGGAAATGTATTCATACCAAAAAACTTTCCCCTAAGTGGCCGGGCATAGATTACATCATTTGGCATAACATAGAAAAATTCAGATGACAGTATACTCCTGTCAAGTAATGAAAACTCCTTAATTATGTTTTTATTTGCAGAGCGTCTTATTATCTGAACTTGTTGGCGATTACTATATTCCCCCAAGTCGCCTGCAAGTGACAAAGCCTCAAAAACATTCATTCTGTCTTTATATATTGGATATCTGCCAGGTACCCGCACTTCACCGACCAGACTAATATAATTATTTACTAATCGCACTGTTACTGCCGCATCGGAAATGAATCTTTTTAAAGAAATTTCCAATTCATTTTTTATTTCTGAAAGCGTTTTCCCTTCAACGTGGAATTTTCCAAGGTAAGGAAGTTCAATCGTGCCATCCGTTTCAACCGGATAACTTAGAAGTTGTGCACTTTCAGGTGATATCTGTATTCCGGCCGTCGTAGGTAAGGTATTGAACATATTTGACCATTGTGGATCAGGAGTAACTACTCTTACATATATATTGTCGTTTGGCAGTATTTTGTAAGTTGATGGTGTTACAGATGGTATAGTGTCAATAAATCTCCGAATAGTATCACCTAAAGTACTTAATTGAAGATATGTCAGTTTACTGGTTGTAACGCAAGAACTAATTGCAACAATTAGGACAATGGCTGCAAGAATTGAGGACAAACAATGTTTAGTCATTTGTAAAGGTTTAATATTTCCGGATATTTCTTAAATGAAAACCAGCCAATTTTAAAGTTAATAAATAACCTGTGAAAAAATAATATTCAGACAGAAAACTATTAAAAAAAAGGATTATAATGTCCAAACATACTCCCGTCACCTCAGTCCCATCCAAAATGGCATAAATGGTTGAATACGTGACAATTATTGTTTATTGCATTTCAAAGCAATGATTTATCACTTTTTCTATTTATCAGGATAGTACTGATTCAGATTTGTGTGTTTGCTTTATTAAAATTACATAATATTAAAAAATAAGAAAATCTTCCTGCAATTTTATTTTTCATTTTTGACGAAGTACTTGATTTTTTACATTAACATATCTGAATAAGTTCTGTGCTTTCCTTTCATTATTATTCTACTGTCATCAGGGTGCAAAATGCGTTTAGTTCTTAATTATAAGGCGATTTTTAAATATCAAAAATTTGATTTCCAGGGTCTTTGATTTACCAACCGAAATAATCCCGATTTTATTATCCGATATAAGTAATCAGGAAGTGTAAAGCATTGTATTTTTGCAGCTACAAATTAATAATTAATGAATGAATAACAAAGTATCAGAAATCTTTAAACGGGAGGCCCGGGCAATTGAAAGTATTCCTGTTTCAGACAGCTATGAGCAGGTGATTGAGGTTATTTTCAACGGTGTTCATAAAAAAGGAGGTAAGGTCATCACCAGTGGAATGGGGAAAGCCGGACAGATAGCCCATAACATAGCTACAACCTTCAGTTCTACAGGCACACCATCAGTTTTCCTGCATCCAAGCGAAGCCCAGCATGGAGATCTGGGAGTTCTCCAGGAGAATGATGTGCTGCTTGCCATATCCAACTCGGGCAAAACCAGGGAAATAATTGAACTCATAGATCTTAAAAACAACCTCTATCCCCAGGTACCTGTTATTGTAATTACCGGTGCCGAAAAAAGTCCGCTGGCCCTCAAGGCTGACATAGTAATTTCAACAGGCGCTCCCGCAGAAGTCTGCCCCCTCGGACTGACACCGACAACATCCACCACTGTTTTTACAGTGATAGGAGATGTTCTTGTCGTTCTGATGATGGAAAAGATAGGGTTTACCGCTGATGATTATTCGAAAAGACATCATGGGGGTTACCTCGGTAAAAAATCGAGAGAACAATCCAATCAGGTTAATAATCATCGAAAATAACCTGACCAGAATCTTATTTCAAGGAAAAAAATAATGCCATTTTTGGTATCAATGTCAAAAAAGATTAGTTTTGAGCCTTTCACAATAGTATATAACATAAAACTTGATCTATGACAACCAGTACCGCATCAAATGGTATAAGCAGAAAGAATTATATTTTTTCAATTACCGTAATCGGGATTTTCTATTTCATCTTCGGATTCGTCACCTGGCTGAATGGAATTCTTATCCCTTTTCTGAGGACAGCATGTGAACTGAATGACTTTCAGGCATACTTCGTAACTTTTGCTTTTTATGTATCTTACCTGGTGATGGCATTGCCATCGTCAGCGGTTCTGAAAAAGACAGGTTTCAAAAACGGAATGGCACTTGGATTATGGGTAATGGCCGTGGGATCACTGATTTTCATCCCGGCTGCCCTGGCACGAAATTATGGTTTGTTCCTCACCGGACTTTTTGTTGAAGGAACTGGTCTCGCTCTGCTCCAAACCGCATCAAATCCCTATGTAACAATTATTGGTCCCAGGGAAAGTGCCGCTAAAAGAATGAGTATAATGGGAATAGCAAACAAATTTGCCGGAGCAATAGCACCTGTCATCCTGGCAAGTATCATCCTTAAGGATTCACACATCCTTGAGGAGAAGCTTGCCCAGGCTGTGGATGCAGCGTCAAGAGCCGTCCTTCTCGACGAAATGGCACAGAAAGTTATTATGCCTTATATCGTAATGGCAATTATTCTTGTCCTGCTCGGACTGCTTCTCCGTTTTGTCCACCTGCCTGAAGTTGATACCGATCATGAAGATGAAGCAATAGGTGTTGCCAACCTTAAAAAGACCAGCGTATGGCAGTTCCCCCATCTTATCCTTGGTGTAATAGCCCTGTTCTTCTATGTAGGAGTTGAAGTGATCGCCGGTGACACAATAATCAGATACGGCCAGTCACTGAACATTCCGATGGAATCATCAAAATACTTTACATCACTTGCACTGTTCGCCATGATCGCCGGATATCTTCTCGGAATCATCTTCATACCAAAGTATATCAGCCAGGGCAATGCATTGAAGGTATGCACAATCCTTGGACTCATCTTCTCCTTCGGAGCAATCTTTACACCTGCTCATATTGCATTCAATGTTCCATTTATTGATGTGACAACCTTCAAGTCGATACAACTTGTACTTCCCCTTACAGTACTTTTTGTCGGACTTATGGGATTTGCCAATTCACTGGTATGGCCGGCCATGTGGCCACTCGCCCTCGACGGATTGGGCAAATTCACAAAAACTGCATCGGCACTGCTTATCATGGCAATTGCAGGAGGTGCACTCCTTCCACTCGCATACGGAAAGCTGGCTGTGAGCTTCTCAACTCAGACAGCCTACTGGATTTGCGTACCATGTTATCTTATTATAATGTACTATGCCTTCCATGGATATAAAGTAGGAAAACGAAATGCTTGATCTGAAGAAAATTTTTAGCTGCTTCCAGGCTGATGGGACATATCTCGAGGGAGGCTCGTACGGAAGTGGTCATATTCACGACACTTTCCGCGTAAAAACAGCTGAACCTGACAAGGACGACTATATCCTTCAACGTCTCAATAACAGGGTTTTTAAAAATATCCCCATCCTTCAGAATAATATCGAGAGGGTTACTGAACATCTCCACAGAAAATATCTCGAAATACCTGGATCAAACGTCAAGCGCGAATGCCTTACACTGATACCTGCTAAGGATGGTAAAAGCTGGATTGAGGATGAAGAAGGCAAATTCTGGAGGATGTATATTTTTATAACCGACCATAAATCTTATGATATTGTTGATACGCCCGGAAAAGCATTCCAGGGAGGAAAAGCCATTGGGAGATTCCAGGCAATGCTGTCGGATCTGCCGGGCAATCCACTGCATGAAACAATACCGTTTTTTCATGACATAGAAAAACGCCTTGAAACTTTCGACAGAATCAGGAAAACAAATCCAGTAGGAAGGGCTGAAAAGGCAACTGAAGAAATTAATTTCGCCCTGCAGAGGGCAGAGGAAATGAAAATAATCCTCAAACTGGGCCGGGAAGGTAAAATTCCCCTGAGAATAACACATAACGATACAAAATTCAACAATATCCTTCTCGATCAAAACGACAAAGCCTTATGTGTAATCGATCTCGATACAGTGATGCCCGGTTATATTCACTATGACTTCGGTGATGCAATCAGAACTGCAGCAAATGTAGCTGCAGAAGATGAGAAGGATCTGTCGAAGGTCAGAATGGATATCGGATTGTTCAGGGCTTATGCTGAAGGCTACCTGTCTGAAACAAGAGATACTCTTAACCCGGTCGAAAAGGAATATCTTGCATTTGCACCAAGGCTGATAACCTACACCATCGGATTGCGATTCCTCACCGACTATATTGACGGCGATAATTATTTCAAGATCCATCATCCGGAACACAACCTGCAGAGAGCAAGAGCTCAGTTCAAGCTTGTTTCAAGCATGGAGGCACAATATCATGAAATGCAGGAGATCATCCGGAAACTTATATGACAGCGACTTCAAACCCGGCAACTAAAACTGCCTGAATATACTCAACAAACAGTACTTCTTCGTTTTTCTGAAGACTTCATGTTACTATAATATATAAGATCATTATAATGGTTCATAATCATGATGGTTACATGCGGACTATATAGTCTTCAATAATTTATTAAAATTGTTTTCGTGTGAAAAAGACAGACTATTGTATCAGATGGAATGAAGAAGAAGAAGAACTTTTAAAAGGATTCGCTGATCCCTGGGCAATACAGGTGTATCTTGACGCAATTGACTATAATCCTGATTACGTGTGCAGATCACCACGGTGGGTAATGCGTAAAAGGTCCGCTCACTGTTTCGAAGGCGCTCTTTTTGCTGCTGCGGCACTTGATTATCTTGGATATAAACCAACAATAGTGGATATGAAAGCGTACAATGATGACGATCATGTAATAGCCGTTTTCCGGGAAGGTCGTTTTTGGGGGGCAGTGGCAAAATCAAATTTTACATCGCTAAGATACAGGGAACCTGTTTATTTATCTTTGAGAGAACTTATCATGTCATATTTTGACTTTTTTTTCAATACCAATGGAGAAAAATCTCTTCGCTCCTATTCAAAACCATTTGACCTGACCGTATTCAACAACAGAAACTGGGCAACCACAGATGAGGACCTTGAATACATTGGAGATAAAATTGAATCACTATATCATTATCCTGTTGTTACTGAAACGCAGGTGAAAAAACTGAAAATTGCTGGAGACTACATGCTGAAAGCCGGACTTCTTGGTTCAAATGAGGCCGGACTCTTCAAACCAACATAACATTAGAAACCCATTCGAATAAAACATTATAATATATTACTGATTATTAGTGGAATACATAATCATCATACGACATAGTCGAAAGTTTATTTTGTAATACACCTAATTATAATTATTTTTGTGGCCCTTGACTGTAAAGCTGAATGATGCAAAAGCAGTGGTTTAAAAAGAGCCGGTTCTGATATAAATTCTGAAATTGTATGGATCTGACAAATAAACATTTCAAGGCTTTCATCGATCGGCAGGAAGCAATAAAGAAGCAGTACAGCCCGCAGCAGACGGCAAAACAGCATTCAAAAGGTAAACTTGCAGCTCATGAAAGGATTGATTTACTTTTTGATGCAGGAACTTTCGAAGAGATTGATGCATTTGTTACACCCGCAAATCAACCCGTTGAATTCGGTAAAGTTGAAAAGTCATTTGGCGACGGAGTAATAGTGGGACATGGCAAAGTAAACGGTCGTCTCGTTTTTGCATATGCCCAGGATTTTACAATAATGGGTGGCTCGCTCGGTATAGTCCATGCAAAGAAAATTGCCAAGATTCAAGAGATGGCACTAAAAATGGGTGCTCCGATTATTGCATTGATCGATTCGGGAGGAGCCAGAATTCAGGAAGGGGTAGCAAGTCTGAGCGGTTATGCATATATTTTTCATAACATAATACACTCATCGGGAATAATCCCTCAAATATCGGTAATAATGGGACCTGCTGCCGGCGGAGCAGTATACTCACCCGCACTTACTGATTTCGTCTTTATGACAAACCACACAAGCTACATGTTCGTGACGGGTCCAAATGTGGTAAAAGAAGTGCTTAACGAAGATGTTTCTTTTGATCAGCTTGGTGGGGCAGAAATACACGCACGCAAAAGCGGCGTAGCACATATGATATATGATGATGAGGAGAATACCATACTTGCATTGAAAAAATTCCTTGCCTACCTGCCATCAAACAACGTGGAAAACCCGCCAGTGGTTCCCGACGACGGCTCAGTGCCTGATATTAATGAAAAACTGAGGGATATTGTACCCGACGATCCCAACAAAGCATATGATGTTAAGGATGTAATAAACCTTATAGTTGACCGAAACAGCTTTTTTGAAACTGCCGAGTTGTTTGCTCCAAACCTTGTGACTGGACTTGCGAGGATCAAAGGCAAAACCATTGGTGTGGTTGCTAATCAGCCTAAGGTACTGGCAGGCGTTCTGGATATCGATTCTTCAACAAAAGGAGCCAGGTTCATAAGATTCTGCGATGCATTCAATATTCCTATCCTTACCCTGGAAGATGTGCCGGGATTCCTTCCGGGAGTTGATCAGGAACATTCCGGCATAATACGTCACGGGGCCAAGATGCTTTTCGCATACAGCGAAGCAACAGTACCCAAAATTACCATCATACTCCGAAAGGCCTATGGCGGGGCATTCATTGTAATGAACAGCAAAAACCTTGGCGGTGATTTCAGCTATGCCTGGCCCACTGCTGAGATAGCTGTAATGGGCCCGGAGGGCGCTGTGGCAATCTTATACCGCAGAGAGCTGGCTCAGTCTAAGAATCCTGCTGAACTCAAAAAGGAGCTTGTTAAAAAATATCGTGATAAAGTTGCAAATCCATTTATTGCTGATGAACTGGGATATATTGATGAAGTGATTGATCCTGCAGTAACACGTAAAAAAGTGATATCTGCCCTGTCAGCCCTGAGCAACAAGTGGGTTAAGGTGCCGGCCAGGAAGCATGGTAATATGCCACTTTAGGAAGATAAAAGTAAAAAGTAAAAAGTAAAAAGTAAAAAGTAAGATGCAGAATGATCCCCTTTTTGGGGGCCGGGCGTTAAGAAATGATCAAGCGGATCATTTTAGTGAATGAGCCGGTCTGTTGGTGTGATATGAAGTGGAGGGATTAGATGTAGGTTAAAGTAAATTATCTTATATTATCAAATGCAATCCACATGATTGATAAAAATCACAAACATCAATGAACATAATTCGTTATCTATCATATGTGGTTCTATCCTACCTTTAAAAATAAATTATATACGGATGAAAATTAAACGTATACTAATTGCAAACCGTGGAGAAATAGCTGTCAGGATAATTAAAACAGCATCAAGGATGAAAATCCAGACAGTCGTAATAAAAACTGCTGTCGAACCGAATGCAATGTACGTATCAATAGCTGATATTGTTTACGACAATACGGAAGACACCTCAGAAATACCAGTTTTTCTGAATATTGACAGGCTCATTGAGATCGCCAGGGAAACTGAATCAGATGCAGTTCATCCCGGCTATGGCTTTCTGGCAGAGAATGCATATTTTGCCCAGAAATGCATCGACAACAAGATTATTTTTATAGGTCCGTCACCCGATGCGATTTATAAAATGGGAAACAAGACAATAGCTCGCAGAATTGCGTTAGCTGCCGGAATTCCGATGACAAGTGGAAGTGAAGGCAATATTGGGAACGAGGAAGAAGCTGTTGCTATTGCTGAAAAAATTGGCTATCCGGTTATAATCAAGGCCGCCTCAGGGGGAGGAGGAAGGGGAATGAGGATTGTGAGGAACCCTGAAGAAATGGAACGGATGTTCATAATAGCCAGCAAAGAGGCCGAAAAAGCATTTAACGATCCTTCAGTTTTCATAGAAAAGTACATTGAAAATCCTAAGCATATCGAATTTCAAATCCTAGGTGATACAGCCGGTAATATTGTTCATCTTGGAGAAAGAGAATGTTCCATACAAAGGAAACATCAGAAACTGCTCGAAGAAGCACCATCGGTTGCCCTTGATGATGAACTCAGAAAGGACATGGGCAGAATCGCGGTCAGGATAGCTGCTGCAGTAAACTATTATTCAGCCGGAACTGTAGAGTTCCTTCTCGATTCAGACAAGAATTTCTATTTCATGGAAATGAATACAAGAATTCAGGTCGAGCATCCCGTGACAGAGATTGTGACCGGCGTTGATCTTATTGAGCAGCAGATTCTTGTGGCAAACGGAGAAGAGCTCAGGATCAAGCAGGAGGATATTAAACTAACAGGATGGGCTATTGAATGCAGAATTAATGCTGAAGACGTGCAGGCAGGATTTGCTCCTGTGCCAGGTAAAATAGAAAAACTGAGTCTGCCTTCATCAAACTACATAAGAATTGATACTGGAGTACAGGCAGGATCATCAATAGTAGCCAACTACGATTCTATGATTGCAAAACTGATAGTAAGCGGCAAAGACCGCAAGGATGCAATTAGAAACTGCAAAATGGCACTTGACAAGGTATGGATAAAGGGGACTAAAACCACACTTCCATTTTTCAGAATGCTCGTAAGGAACCCGAAATTTCTGAACGGCGATTTCACAACAGCTTTTATCGAAAAGGATCTGGAGAAGTATTTTCTCAGCAGCGAGTATGAGGAGATGCTTGCAGCCTGGCTTGCCACAAAACTCTTCATCGAGGAGAATCTTCTTGACGACAGCATTCAGGTAGATTTTGAACATACCAGGGAAATGAGTCCCTGGCTTCTGAACAAAAGGATCAACCAATTCTAATCCCGGATAAAAATGCCAGACAAAAGATCAGGAATAAACAAGCTTTACGCCCTTTCTTCCGAAAACAAACTTTTTTGTTTTCCCCGTCCGCTGAAACACTCAATCAGGATAGGGAAAAGGGTATACGATGTTAAACTGAAGATTGATGACAAGTTCGGAACATACATATTGTGGAAAAACAGGAAGTACCCTGTAGAAATTGTCAGGTCGAGGCAGAATAAGTATGAAATACTTTTCAACGATATAAGCTACACCTTTACCGTTGAAACTCCATTCTCACTTAAAAGATTAAAGGTGCTTAATTCAGGAAAGAGTAAAGTCGATAAGGAATTACTGAAAGCACCAATGCCGGGTAAGATAATCGATGTCCTGGTACGTGAAGGGGCAAATGTTCTTAGAGGTGAGCCCGTTGTAATACTTGAAGCAATGAAAATGCAGAACGAGATACAGTCACCAGTAAACGGGAAAGTGGTTGCCATTAGCATAAAACCCAATACCAATGTCATGAAAGATGACATTCTGATTGAAATAAAGGTAGATTAAACAATTCTTAAAACCACACAACTTACCAAACAGGGAGATCAAATCCTGATCAGCATCTCAGATTGTGAGCAGAGTTGGGTTTGTGTCAGACTCTATCTGTCTGGTACCTGTTTAAGTGTTTCGCACAGAAAATCAAAAAACTTCTTCACGGTTGGAATAAGAACTTTCTCATCAGGAGAATGGGGATACTTGATAGTTGGTCCGAAAGAAATCATATCAAGCTTGGGATAAATACCTCCGATCAGTCCACATTCAAGTCCGGCATGAATTGCTTTTATCAGTGGCAATTCCCCAAACATTCTCTGATACACCGCGCTCATGGTTTTCAGAATAGGTGAATCCATATTAGGTTTCCATCCCGGATAACTTCCATACATCGAAACCTTTGCACCGATAAGATGGAATACAGCAGCTATTTTCCAAGCAGTTGCTTCCTTTGAAGTGTCGACAGAGCTCCTGGTAAGATTATGGACCTCATACTTCCCCTTGCTGCATTTTACGATTGCCAGATTATTTGAGGTTTCCACCAATCCCGGCACTGACTGACTCATTCGCTGAACACCATTAGGACATGCAAAGACGGCACGGATTAATTTATACTGATCCTTACTGTTCATAACCAAAGCAGGACGTTCTGTCTTTTTGCATTTAACTGAAATTGTCGGTTCAACCCCTGCGAATTCAGTTTTATACATTTTATCATAACGCTTTACGAATTTTTCAAATTCACCTGCGCGGTCAGCGGAAACAAGAATAACAGAATGGGCTTCCCGTGGGATTGCATTTCGCAAATCGCCACCTGCTGCCTCAGCCAGCTTTATCTTATAATCCGATTCTGCCTGCATAAGAAATCTGAACATAAGCTTATTGGAATTTGCTCTACCCAGTGCTATATCAACTCCTGAATGGCCGCCTTTTAAGCCTCGTATCAGAACCTCATATGCCACCATTCCGCTGGGGCATTTTACTTCTTCATATTTTCCGGTTGCACTTACATCAATTCCACCGGCACATCCTACATTAAATTCACCATCGTCCTCGGAGTCAAGATTCATGAGGATATCACCCCTTAGAAGTCCTTTTTTGAGACCAAACGCACCTGTCATTCCTGTCTCTTCGTCGACTGTAAATAGAACCTCCAGTGGCCCGTGAGACACATCTTTTGATGCAAGTACGGCCAGTGCAGCAGCAATGCCAATACCATTGTCGGATCCAAGTGTGGTACCGTTTGCCCTTACCCATTCACCGTCTACTATTGCTTCAATAGGATCCTTTTCAAAATCATGGACCTTGTCGCTATTTTTTTGCGGCACCATATCGAGATGTGCTTGAAGTATGACACCCTGCCGATTCTCCATTCCCTTTGTGGCACTTTTTCTGATGATAACATTACCAGCTTTGTCTACCAGCGATTCAAGCTTATGCTCTGCTGCAAACCTGAGAATGAATTCAGTGATCTTCTTTTCTTTTTTCGACGGACGAGGAATTCGGGTTATTTCATAGAAATAGTTCCATAATGATTTCGGTTCAAGATCTCTTATGTCGTTCATAGTAATACAGTTTTGGTTTATAAAGTGATTATTCTATAAAAATACAAAAAAGAGGTTGAAAAACCATAATTATAATCTTAATTCAGTGGAATGTAACTACTGTAATTCGAAATATTCTTCCAGTTAAGTTACCCGTATAGCAACGACAGTATAAAAACTTGACTTCACTTAATTTTGTTCTTTTAGCCTTTATTTATATTTTTGCCTGCCTGATTGAGAGAACTTAACAAAGAATTTGGTGTTGATTTTGAATCTTACGCCATTTTTATATAAATAGCTCACATCGGAAAGATCAATTAATCTTATTGATTGTATCAGATGACTTTTCTACATATTATTATTGCCCTTGTCTTAATTTTCGATTTTATTAATGGTTTTCACGATTCAGCCAACTCCATTGCATGCGTGGTTTCCACAAAAGTACTCTCTCCACTGGCTGCCGTATCAATGGCTGCTTTCTTTAACTTTATTGCTTTTCTGGTTTTTCATCTTAAGGTTGCTTCGACTATTGGAAAAGGAGTGGTTGAAACCGATGCAATAAACATGAATGTGATCGGAGCTGCACTGGTAGCAGCAATAACATGGAATCTGCTTACCTGGTGGTGGGGTTTGCCTTCCAGCTCATCGCACACACTGGTGGGCGGACTTATCGGTGCAGCAGCAGCTAATTCCGGATTTGGTTCGATCATTGCAGGAGGAGTAATAAAGATTGTTGCATTTATTTTTGTTGCCCCGGTACTTGGATTTGTTGTATCTTTCTTTCTTTCATCACTAATTATGTGGCTCTTAAGAAATGCTCAGCCCTTTGCTGTGGACAAATGGTTCAGAAGGCTTCAAATTCTTTCTGCATCAGCTTTCAGCCTTGGACATGGAGGAAATGATGCACAAAAGTCGATGGGAATTATCTGGGTGGCAATGATAATATCAGGTCTGGTTACTAAGGAAGCTAAAGAACCGCCAGCATGGGTTATATTGTCCTGCTATTCTGCCATAGCGTTGGGAACACTTTTCGGAGGATGGAGAATTGTTAAAACAATGGGGCAAAAAATCACGAAACTAAAGCCCTTCGAAGGATTCTGCTCGGAAACGGCAGGATCACTTACTCTTTTCGCAGCCACCCACTGGGGAATTCCGGTAAGTACCACTCATACAATTACAGGTTCAATAATGGGTGTGGGTGCCAGGAAAGGAGCTTCTGCTGTTAAATGGGGGGTCACTACAAAAATTTTCTGGGCATGGATATTAACAATTCCTGTCTCAGGTGTTGTGGGATCATTAATGTTTTTAATATTTAACTGGTTAAATTAATAATTTCAAACCAAAATAAACCAATAATATGAATATTGATAAACTTCTCAAATTCTTTGTTCCAAAAGACCATTCTTTCTACCCGCTTTTTGAGGAGGATGCCAAAAACTTGGTAAAAGCTGCTGAGCTTCTCAATGACCTGCTGTCAAGCACTGACCATGAAGATCATGAAAGGATAAACAAACAGATAAAGGATGTTGAGCATATTGGTGACCAGATCACTGATAAGACTTTCCAGCAGCTAAACAAGTCATTCATCACTCCGTTCGACCGTGAAGATATTCATGAACTTGCAGGCCACATTGATGATGTGGTTGATTCAATCAATGGCATAAGCAGGAGAATCTGCCTTTATAAACCTAAAAAACTGTTGCCCGTCTACAAGCAGATGGCTGAAATGATCCTTGAAGCAGCTAAGGAGATACAGATAGGTATAAATTGTCTGACCGATGCAGCTGCGAACAAGACTGAAATAACAAAAGCATGCAGCAGGGTCACAGAGATAGAACACCAGGTGGATGATTATTATTTCGTGGCTGTATCCGAACTGTTTGAAAAGGAATCCGATCCGGCTGAAATCCTCAAAAATAATAAGATCCTTGAGATGCTCGAGAGATGTGTTGATGAGGAAGAAGATGTTACCGACGTCATCAAAGCCATTCTGATAAAAATGGCATAAAATAAGTCATTTATGACCTGAAATTAATTTCAATACATACATTACAGACCAAACGTATTTATTCAATCAGGTTTGCAGTTTCAATTGCTCCGGATCATGGTAAGAACCATTTTGAATTTCTCCACAGCCCTCACTGAATGAGGGATGTTCGCCGGCATGATTATTACCTGACCAGCATCCAGAATATAGGATTTCCCCCCGATTATTATTTCCCCTTTTCCTTCAACAACCTGTATCATTGCATCATATGGTGCAGTATGTTCGCTTAAAGCTTCTCCCCTTGAAAAGGAGAAAAGAGATATGTTTCCAGTCTCTTTCTTTAAAACACTCTTGCTTACAATTCCTCCTTCTGAATACTCAATCGAATCAGGAAAACTAAAAATCTTTGCTTTTTCAAATTCAATTTTATTCATATCTCTTCGGATCTTAAGTAAATGATATTAAAATGATATCACAGCAGCTGTTTTTTAATGTTAGGTAACTCAAGGCCATAACCCTTTTTTTTGTCTTCTGCTTTGAGCAGAAGTGCAAAAACAAGAGCAATAATCCCGAAGCAGGTAAAAATTATCATCGGTAGGGTATAGTTATAACTTGATACTTCCACTCCGTCAATCAGGTGTGTTCCGGTGATGCAATATTTGTTCAGCACCCATCCGATGAGTGCAGGAACACCCATCAAGCCTATATTCTGAACCCAGAAAATCATTGCATAAGCAGTTCCGAGCTGTTTTTCGGGAATTATTTTAGGCACTGAGGGCCACATTGCCGAAGGAACAAGCGAAAAACCTATTCCCAGTATTATTATTAAGGCAATTGCCAGAGGGGTTGCAGTCAAACCGGGTATTGAATACATTGCATGTACAAAAATCAGGAGCACTGCACCAAGTATCATAATCGAAGCGCCTTTCCCTTTCCTGTCGTATAGATTACCGAACAGGGGTGTGAGGATCATTGTTCCAAATGGCAGCATACCGGGAATAATTCCTGCAATATCGGGTTTTACACCGAACTTGTTCACCATGAGGTCGGTTGCATACTTAAGAAAAGGGAAAACAGCAGAGTAAAACAGTACACAAAGTATTGCGATAAACCACCAACCTTTGTTTGTGACTATATATAATATATCTCTTACGTTAAATGATTCCTCAGAAACAGGGTCGTTATTTTCATCTGCAGCCATCTCAAGCGACCTGTCAAGTCGTTTATCCATTATAGTATAAAGAAAGAAGGCAATCATACCTATACACAGCATTATCAGACAGACAAGGATTGGCTTTGAGACACCGTTCAGAGCACGTGCTATTGGTACGGATGTCACCATAGCCAGGGTTGTCCCGATCCTTGCCGTGGCCATTTCAAGTCCCATGGCCAGTGCCATTTCCTTACCCTTAAACCATTTTACTATAATTTTGGAAACAGTAATACCGGCAACCTCCACTCCTACCCCGAAAATTGCAAATCCAAGTCCGGCTACAACAACTTGAGCCTTCATGCCCAAAATTTCAGATCCATCGAGGATGTTGGTTGAAACTGCCCAATATTTAATTGCAGTTCCGATGACCATTATTATTGTAGCCATTTTTCCTGTGAACCTAACTCCCATCCTGTCGAGAATTATTCCTCCAAAAATCAGCATCAGGAGGAACACATTGAACCATCCGTATGCACTTGTAAAGAATCCATATTCGGCGCTGTTCCAGAGAAGCTCTTTTTCAAGGAGCGGCTTAAGCGGAGCCATAACATCCGTAAGATAATATCCGCACAGCATGGTGAATGAAACGACAGCAAGGGCGATCCATCTGGCGCTTTTAGAATCACGCAAAGTCTTTCTTATTGTTTCCATAGATCAGATATGAATTTCAGAGACAGTAAATGTAGAAAATATTTCAATGTTTCATAAGGAAGTTTAAAGTTTGTCGAACATTTCAGATTTTATGTTGTTTACACAATGAAATGCCAGAATTTTAAGTTATTAATGACAAAATTTAGTTTATTTTGTACAAATTTTGTTTTTTTTGGAAAATATTTGACATTCAATAAGAAACTTTCATGAAAAGAATATTAATAATACTGTTACTGTCAGTAATTTCATCAGTGTCCTATCCGCAAAACGGACAGGTTAAGTGGTATACGATTCAGGAAGCCGAAAAGTTGAGCAATCAGTCACCGCGTCCAATCTTTATTGATACCTATACCGACTGGTGCGGTTGGTGTAAAAAGATGGATCAGGAGACTTTCACAAACAATGTAATTGCAGAGATACTTAATACAAGGTTTTATCCTGTTAAATTCAATGCTGAAGGAAAGGAAAGCATAACATTTCTTGGTCAAACTTTTATAAATGACGGAAAGAGCGGTAGGGCTCATCAGTTGGCAGTAGCACTTCTGCAAGGTCAGTTGTCGTATCCAACAGTAGTATTCCTTACCAAGCAGGATAATAAATATTCCGTTTCACCCGTACCTGGTTTCAGGCAGCCCAAAGACATGGAAGTCCTTCTGACATATTTTGCCGATATGGCTTACCAGACCCAGAAATGGGAGGATTATCAGAAGAGCTTTAAAGGGAGGATTCAGTGATCATAATTACCTGCCGATAATAAAATTTGAGGGCATCTGTACAACTTCACCAAACTGATAAATCAGATGCCTGGTGTTATTAAGAAGTTCGTTCCCGTAGGTTATTTTTATCTGTAATACTTCAGGCACCCGGTAGTAGAGCTTGCTATTCTTTGATTTCCGTGACGATGAGGTATTTCTGTTTATGATTGCCAGGGGCCTGGTTTTTGCCTCTGGCAGGAACTCAATCATAATTGGAATTCCTGATTCGCCTGAATGGGAAGATGGGCCGCTGCTTTCTGAAAACATGCATATAGTGACTGGTTTGCCGGTCATCCCTTTTTCAGGAATGATCTGATAATGAAAAGAATGAGTCTCCTTCCATATTTTACCTGCAAAGAGATCTGTATATTCTTTCTCCAACCTGTTCATCTCATTTAAAGCAGACTCACTCTGTGGAAATACATTTGTTTCACCAGTAAGTATAAGGTGTTTTCCATCCCTCATTTCCATAAGCCTCCTGGCTGCTCTTTCTGCCAGCTGATCTATTGTAAGTTTCTGCTTTTTTTCCACCAGATACGGGATCCTAATAAAGGTTGTATCAACATTTATCAATTTATAGGCGGTATCCCTACGTTCCTGAAAATATTCATCAGCTCCAAGATCAAGCAGCCTTGATGTGCTGTAATCTGCAGGCTTCCCGGAATTGAATCCGGGTCCGTAGTTGTAAATTTCAGGGTTCAGATCAAGGATAAGCCCGGCCTTTTTGAGCGAGAGTACATTTGTTCGGAATATATTTTTTGCATCAATCATGTAAAATTGTGACGGATCAGGTTCGGAGTGTGAGCTGACAGTAATGCTTCTTATTTTCCAATATTCCCGTTCATTTTTTATAGCATCCTTTAACCCAAGATAATCTTCAGCATAGCGTGCATATGGTCCGGGTTTCTCAATTATTCGGACAGCATCAATATTAATATCCAGTACCGAAAGCGGCAGTCCGTATACCAATGATCCGTCTGAGAATGCCATATGTTCAGACAGGGGATTAATAACAGCGCCAGAATCTTTAATTTTCCCAGAAGTAGAACAGGCTACTGATATGACGGCAAAGGTTGCCAGCGTGAAGAATTTGGATAGTAATTTCATTTCTTAATATTTACTGGTTTTAAATGTTATACAGGTTGAATTGTTTTTGAATGTATTGATTATTAATATTGTGCTGATGATCGCAGATTCACAAAGGCATTTCCTATATTTTCAACTACGTCTGATGCAATTATTGATTCAAAGCCGATTTTTCCGGCAGCAATATCTCCGGCGAGCCCGTGCAGGTAAACGGCAGTAACGGCAGCATTCTCAGACGAATATCCCTGAGCAAGCAGGGAAAGGATCATCCCTGTAAGCACATCACCGCTTCCTGCAGTTGCCATACCGGGATTTCCAGTGCTGTTAAAGAATACTTTTCCTTCAGGTGTTGCAATAGATGTATACGCTCCTTTCAGAACAACAACGCAGTTGTATCTGACAGCAAATCCAATCTGCTTTTCAAGCCTTGAATATCCGTTCTCGGATCTTCCAGCAATTCTTTCAAATTCTTTAATGTGGGGGGTGAGGATTGTTTTTTCAGGCAAAACTGACAACCATTTGTCGTTGAGCCCCAATATATTTATACCGTCAGCATCGATAACCAGAGGTTTAGACCTGTTTAGGAGTACGGAATGAAAAGCTTTTTGAGTAACGGGATCGGTTCCTATACCTGGGCCTATACCAATAGCATCAAATCTTTCCGTCTCCCCTATTTCAGAAATGATTTCAGGATTAATATCTGGCTGCGACATAGCTTCAGGAATACATGACTGTAAAATCTGATTACCAGAAGCAGGAACATGGCAGGTAAGCAGGCCAATGCCGGTTCTTAGAGCAGCCCTGGCACCCAGTACGGCTGCACCCATTTTGCCCTTTGACCCTGAAATCAGCAGGCCATGACCGTAAATGCCTTTGTGGTCAAATTTCTTTCTGAGTTTCAGTGAAGAAGCAAGTTCATTGGCTTCAAGCAGGGAATATGGTGTCTGCATTTCCCTTATTGCTTTACTGCTCAAACCTATAGGCAATACTATCCATTCTCCTGTATACCTGGCATTTTCAGCAAACATGAACGAGAGTTTAGGGAACTGAAAAGTCAGTGTATAGTCAGCCATTACTACTGACTCCAGATCGTTGTTTCCATTGTCTTCACCAAAAAGACCAGAGGGTATATCGATAGAAATGATAGTGCAACCAGCATGATTAATAAACCGGATTATTTCTGAAGCCAAACCATCGGCTGGCCGGGTCAGCCCTGAGCCGAAAATAGCATCAATCAGAATGTCATCATGTCGTAAATCTGGTATCTGATCACTACCAGAGACAGCCATAAAAGGCACACTAGTCTCCTGTCTAAGCCGCTGGTGATTTACTTTCCAGTCGGGAGAGGTTTTCTCAGAGATACTGATATAGTATACGCCAACATTATACCTGTTTGATGCCAGCATTCTGGCCAGTGCCAGGCCGTCTCCGCCATTATTACCCGGACCTGCAAAAACCAGGACTCTCCGGGTTCTGTCAAAAGTTTTCATGTACCACAAAAGCAACTGACCGGCAGCTCTTTCCATCAGTTCAAATGAAGAGACAGGCTCAGTCCTGATGGTGATCTCATCAATTTCTCTGATCTGTTCGCTTGTAAATATCTTCATTTATCGTACTTATATCTGCAAAATTACGATCTTACTCCGGTATTTAAAATTAAGTTGATTTTTTACTGTTAAAAAGATATAATATATTTGTTTCCGACTGTAAAAATTTTAAATAACTGCTAGGCCTGATTTTCAGAATTTTAATATATATTTTTCTATACGTGTTTTAAACGCTTAAATAACATAGTTATGCTTAAGAATCATCCAAAAGGGTTGCTGGTGGCTTTCTTTTCAAATATGGGAGAAAGATTTGGTTTTTATACCATGATGGCTATTCTGGTTTTGTTTTTACAGGCAAAATACGGTCTTTCTGCAAAGAATGCAGGTGACATTTACAGCTGGTTTTATTTTGCCATTTATGCGCTTGCCCTAGTGGGAGGGATTCTGGCTGATTCAACAAAAAAATACAAACTGGTAATTCTTGCAGGCATATTAATAATGTTTGCCGGATATATAATAATGGCTGTTCCCGGAATGCCGCTTACTGTTACCATAATCGGTCTGATGACAATTGCCCTTGGGAACGGACTATTTAAAGGGAACCTTCAGGCTGTTGTCGGACAGATGTATGATGACCCAAGGTACTCAAAGCTGCGCGATACGGCATTTATGATTTTTTACATGGGAATAAATGTAGGCGCATTCTTTGCCCCTTTTGCAGCTAACGGAATGCGAAACTGGTGGCTTAAGGTTAATGGATTTGCTCACGACGCAAGTCTGCCTGCGCTGTGTCACCAGTATGTTAACGGAACGCTTCCCGACACATCAGTCCTGCAGCAGCTGGCAGATAAGGTGAACATTTCCGGGCCGGTAAATGACCTGCCTTCATTCGCCCAGAATTATCTTGAGGTCTTTTCAAAGGGATATAATTATGCGTTCGGCATTGCTGCAGCTGCTATGGTAATTTCTCTCCTGGTATATGTGATTTTCAACAAGCTTCTTCCCAATAAGGAAGTTAAAGCTGCATCCGTATCGTCTGAAAAAATCGAATTTAAGCCGGCCCCTTTCATTTCTGCCGCCATTGCTATGGCTGTCACTGCTTTCGGACTACATTTTATCAAACAGGTTGGATGGGCAGCAGGTTTTGCCTTCGGACTTTTTGCAGCCTTTGTGACCTGGATTATCCTCACTTCGCGAAAGGAAGAAAGAGCCCGCATTACATCACTTGTGCTGGTATTTGTAGTAGTCATCTTTTTCTGGATGTCCTTCCATCAGAACGGATTGACGCTCACACTTTATGCCAGGGACTATACCGTTAAACAAGTTGGTCCATTCACTAATCTGTTCTTTACACTACCATCAATGCTGGCTGTAATCGGTTCCATAGCAGGAATAGTAATTCTGTTTTACAAAAACATCAAGACAAAAACCAAAGTAGCTGGCGGAATATTGCTTCTTGTCTCCTTTTGGCTGGCTGCCTTTTATCTGACAGGCATTGATTTCACCGGCATACTGAAGAACAGCCTTACACCATTTAGTGCACAGAACTCAATCGCCCCTGAAGTGTTTCAGTCATTCAATCCGCTGTTCATTGTTGCATTGACCTTCCCGGTTATGGGGACCTTTTCCTGGATGAATAAGAAAGGTATCGAGCCTTCAACACCAAAAAAAATCGGAATAGGGATGATAATTGCTGCAGTCGGATTTATCATTATACTTATTGCTTCAATTGGGGCACCATCACCCGTTTCACTTGCCGGCGTTCCTGCATCCGATGCTGACAGGGTATCTCCCTATTGGCTAATGAGCAGTTATCTCGTTCTTACGGTTGCCGAACTCTTCCTGAGTCCAATGGGCCTGTCATTTGTTTCAAAAGTTGCACCTTCCAGGTTCCAGGGACTTATGCAGGGAGGATGGCTTCTTGCAACAGCCGTTGGAAATAAGCTGCTTTTCATAGGCACACTGCTCTGGGACAGAGTAGCACTAAGCACACTCTGGCTGGTGTTCATCGTTTGCTGCCTGTTGTCAGCAACATTTATCTTTTCAATATTGAAAAGACTCGAAAAGGCTTCGTCAGGAAACTGATTTGTAAATCATCTGCACATCTTTCACATACGTTGTTCATCATACAGGGATGTTTAATTAATAAATTTAATTAATTAAATCTTTTTCCTGATTTTTACTATTTTTGTGTCTTTTAATTTTTACATTACAAAGTGTGTTAAATTAATTATTCCACCCTATAATGAAGGTCCTGAAATTTGGCGGGTCATCGGTAGGTACTCCTGAAAGAATAAGGAATGTAAAAAAGATTATTGAATCGGAGCCTTTGCCATGTGTAGTGGTTGTATCTGCTTTCGAGCGGGTTACCGATTCCCTGAAGAAGATCAGTGAACTTGCATCGGCTCACGACCGGGAATATATCAGGGTACTTGATGATCTGCTTCTGAGGCATATGTCTTTTATCAGGGATCTTCTCACCGGTCAAAAGCTGGTTGATGCACAAGAGAAAACAATTGAGATAATTGATGAACTTAAAGAGATTCTAAATGGTATTTTTCTCCTAAGAGAACTGAGTAAATACTCTCTCGACAAGGTTCTCAGCTCCGGAGAGAGAATTTCATCACTTATAATATCAATGTTTCTTGACAGGTGCATTCTGGTTGATGCCAGGGAATTAATAAAGACAGATGATAATTTTGGCAATGCAGGTGTTGATTTTGATACATCAAACAAGCTGATAAGAAAGCGTATTATCAGAAAGAGCTGCCTATACTGTGTTCCGGGGTTCATTGCTAGCACTGCTGAAGGAGAAACGACTACATTGGGCAGAGGAGGATCAGACTATACTGCTGCAATAATTGCTGCAGCCATTAACGCTGATGCTCTGGAAATATGGACCGACACAGACGGATTCATGACTGCTGATCCAAAAAAGGTTGAAAAAGCTTATGCAATCAGGTCACTTACCTATTCAGAAGCAATTGAACTGTCTCATTTTGGTGCAAAGGTTATCTACACTCCCACCCTGCGTCCCGTATATAAAAAGCAGATACCAGTTTATGTTAAGAATTCCTTTAATCCGACGGCAGAAGGAACCATAATAAGTGAGAAGTCAGCGAACGGTTCATCCAGTCCGATAAAGGGAATATCATCAATCGATCATATAGACCTTATTACCCTTCAGGGAACAGCTTTGGTAGGTGTGACGGGAACATCGATGAGGCTTTTTGGTGCACTGGCACGAAAGAACATAAATATTGTTCTCATAACGCAGGCTTCATCGGAATATTCCATAACATTTGCGATTGATCCACTATATACCCGCCAGGCATCAGACGCGATAAATCAGGAATTCAGCCGGGAGATCGCATACAGCAAGGAGCTAAAGGTTCTGATAGAACGCGATTTATCGATAATTGCCATCGTAGGGGAGAAAATGAAGAATACGCCCGGTATCTCGGCAACACTTTTCAGATCACTGGGCAGGAATGGTATAAGTGTTATCGCAACAGCACAGGGATCGTCTGAATTAAACATCTCAGTTGTAATAAAGAATAAGAATCTTAAACGAGCTCTTAATGCCATTCATGATGGTTTTTTCCTTTCCAGGTACAAAGAGCTTCATCTTTTCCTGGCAGGAACAGGGAACGTAGGATCCAGCCTGATAAAACAATTGCAAAAACAAAGTGAGGTCCTGTTAAAGGATCATAACCTTAAAATAAATCTCACGGGAATAATCAATTCCAGGTATATGCTGATTGATGAGAAGTTCATCCCTCTTGACAAATGCAAGGAAATACTGAATTTGATAGGTGAAAAGAGTGATATTAACGTTTTCATCAGCCGAATCGCCAGGCTTAATCTCAGGAACTCTGTTTTTGTCGACTGCACAGCAGATGCAAAGGTGGGGGCAGTTTATGGAGAATTACTGGAAAGTTATGTATCAATAGTTACAGCAAGCAAAATAGCCTGTTCTTCAGAGTATTCGTATTATGAAAGACTCAAAACCATTGCAAACCAACGAGGTGTGAGGCTAATGTATGAGACTACAGTTGGTGCCGGACTACCTATAATTAAAACTATCAGCGATTTGGTGGTAAGTGGTGACAAAATCCTGAAAATAGAGGCTGTGCTTTCCGGCACACTGAATTTCATTTTCAATACAATAAGTCCAGATATACCTCTTAGTTCTGCTATAAAACTGGCAAAAGAAAAGGGTATCTCAGAACCGGATCCACGGATTGATATTAGCGGAAAAGATGTTGTACGGAAAATTATGATTTTGTCGCGAGAAGCAGGATATCCTGTTGAAGAAAAAGATGTTGTGGTTAAACGATTTCTTCCAGAAAGTTGTTTTACAGGAAGCATAGCCAACTTTTATGAAAAGATCAAGGTTGAATATGATGCAGCATTTGAAGAAGAACGTAAAAAGCTTGTCAGGCAAAAAAGAAAATGGCGGTTTTATGCGACCATGGATCAGGGTAAAGCAAGGGTCGAACTTATAACGGTAGATTCATCTCATCCTTCATACGATCTGGAAGGAAGCAATAATATTGTTCTCCTTACCACCGAACGATACCGGGAGCTTCCGATGGTCATCAAAGGATATGGCGCTGGTGCGGATGTTACTGCAGCAGGTGTTTTTGCTGACATAATGAGGGTGGTTAATGTATAAATAAATCATGTCTTGAAATTTCAAAACCGATATTACTCGACAAATCTCGACTCACCAGATGTTTCATTCAGGGAGGCACTTTTAAAAGGCCTGGCTCCTGATGGGGGATTATATATACCACGCAGGCTTCCTGTTTTTTCCCGTAACGAATTAATGTCTTTCAAAGAAAAGAGCTATCCGGAAATAGCGACTCATATTCTCGGTACAATGATGAATGGAGAGGTCGGACTGAAAGACATAGAAGAGATCTGTAACGAAATTTATAGCTTTGAGGTTCCCGTAGAAATGGTGGAAGGTAAATCTAACATTATGAGGCTCGACAGGGGACCTACCGCCTCTTTTAAGGATTTTGCAGCACTTTTCATGAGCCGAATGATGCAATATTTCTTAAGTATCGCAAACAAGCATATAATTATTCTTACAGCAACATCAGGCGATACAGGCAGTGCGGTTGCGAATGCATTTCACGGGATGAAAAACATACGTGTAATCATATTGTTCCCATCCGCAGAGGTCACAGAACTTCAAAGGAAGCAGATGACAACATTGCATGATAATATCCAGGTGATTGCCATAGATGGAAAATTTGATGACTGTCAGCATCTTGTCAAAAGGGCGTTTATGGATCCGACACTGGCAGGTATTAAACTCTCCTCTGCCAATTCGATTAACATAGGAAGGCTCCTTCCCCAATCGGTTTATTATTTCTGGGCATGGACGAGAATATCCAAGGGAGATTCTGATGATATTATTCTAAGTGTACCCAGTGGCAATTTTGGAAATCTGGCAGGTGGACTAATCGCATGGCAGATGGGACTTCCGGTAAGGAAATTCATTGTATCTACCAATGAAAATGATGAAGTACCGAAGTATTTCCAATCGGGCACTTATGTCCCTGTTTCACCTTCCAGAAACTGCTTATCAAGCGCCATGAATGTCGGCCACCCCAGTAACCTTGCACGAATAGTAGCTATGTTCGGCGGAATGATGAATGAAAAAGGAAAATTCAGGAAAGCGCCGGACATGAACATGATGCGCGAAATAATGTATCCGGTAAGCATAACAGACGCCGAAACCAGGGAAACCATAAAATTGTGTTATAGCCAGACAGGCACTATTCTTGAACCTCACGGGGCGGTTGCATGGAAGGGTCTCATGAAATTTATAGAATCAGAGCCTGGTTTCATGGTGGATGAAAAACTCTGTTGTGTTCTTGAAACAGCTCATCCTGCAAAATTCATGGATGAAATCAGGAAATTTGCAGATATTGAAATTGTGATGCCTGAATCGCTGAAAAGAGCTATAATAGGCAATGAAGAATATGTATCTTTAGAAAATGATTACAATATTTTTAAGGACTTTATCACAAAATATTACTAATTAAACAGAAACCTAAATATGTATATTGTTTGCAGTGATCTGGAGGGCGTTTTGGTTCCGGAAGTCTGGATGAACGTGGCACGATGGACAGGTATAGATGAATTAAAACTGACTACGCGTGACATAAGTGATTATACCGCCCTCATGAACAGGAGACTTAAGATCCTCAAGCAGCATGGGATCACTATCAGAGACATCCAGAAAGTGATATCTCTTCTGGAATTGATGCCGGGGGCACTGGATTTCGTTGAATGGCTTCACGGCCGCATCCAGATGATAGTAGTATCCGATACATTCAGGGAATTTGCCGATCCACTATTACAAAAGATGGGTTGGCCGGTTTTATTTTGCCACCACCTTACAATAGACAGGGAAGGTAACATCACCGACTTCAATCTTCGCCAGAATGACGCTAAGAGGATGGTGGTACTGAAAATGCAGGAGCTAAATTACAAAGTCATAGCGATAGGCGATTCATACAATGATATTTCTATGCTCCGCCAGGCAGAGGTGGGAATCCTGTACAAACCACCACAGAATGTCATTGAAGACAATAAGGATATACGTGTAGTGACTTCATATCTGCAGCTAAAGCATATAATTGCTGAAACAATCGAGAATGAGAAAAAGTGATCACTGCAGGTCCCTTATCCTTACTTCAATCGCCGTATCCTTCAGCAGTCGCTTTATTTCATCAGTATCAGTACTACCATAATGGTATGGATATAAAATCTTTGGACTGAATGCTTTGGCTGCATCAGCTACCATTTCAGGTGTCATTGTGTATGGCAGGTTCATAGGTAAAAATGCCACATCAATATTCTTTAAGCCTTTCATTTCAGGAGTATTCTCAGTATCACCGGCAATATAAAAGCGCGTGTCGGCGATTGTAAGGATATATCCGTTACCGACTCCTTTTGGATGAAAGGGCTGCCCCTTTGCCCGCTCATTCACAATGTTGTATGCAGGCACGGCTTCAACGATTATGTTGCTGATGACGCTCCTGTCTCCTGCCTTCATGATCCGGCACCCGGTTAATTTTGGAGCAGATGCCGAATTGCAGACAATGGTCGTTTCGGATTTACGGAGTTTGCCGATCAGTTCAATATCAAGATGATCATAATGCTCGTGTGTTACCAGGATCAGATCAGCCTTGGGCATTCCAGTATAGTCCCCGGAACTGCTTACCGGATCAATGTGAATGACAAAGTCGTGATGTCTGAACATCAGTGAGCCATGGCCGATGAAGAACAATTCAACATCGCCTGCTGAAGTATAAATTCTGTCAACTTCAGGCATTTTTTGGGAAAAAACAGCTGCTGTCATTATTAAAAGATATGATGTTAAACATGCTTTTATCATAAATCGCGATTTTTTTATCATTATTAAAAATATTAACAATACAAATATAAATGAACCTTTTGCATAATTTTTGTGTTGTACATCGGGTTTAAATGGAAATTTTCAATAACTTGCAGGCTGAATCAGGGTTGCAGTGTTAATTAATTAACATTGATGTATTTAGGCAAGAGTGGTATTCTAAAATTCTTATTTATTTTCCTGCTTTTTACAGGATCTGTTTCAGGACAAACAGGAAAAACCCACAAATACCATTTTAAAGGTGATTTGCAGGAAACCATTATTCAGCCAGGCCAGCGATCAATTATCATAGATTATTCATTATCAGAACTTAATCTCACATCTCTTTCAGATGAGAATGGTATCTTCTACAGGATTTCAGCTCCCGGACATGTTCTTACAACTGATCCTGGAAAACCCGAATTGCCTGTTTTTCAAAAACTTATTTACATTTCTGAAGGCAGCCGGCCAAATATCAAGATAAGTAGGGTAAAGTCAATCCGGATTATCCCCTCGAAGCAGGATATTAAAGGTATCCTTATGCCATCACAGTATGGTGAAACAAAGAAAAAAGAAAGGGAGAAACCTGAATTTGTGATTGACAAAAAAGCTTACGCTTCTACCGGACCAATCAAATCAGATACCGTTAAAATCGAATACCTGGGAAAGATAAGAGATAAGGGAATATCCACTCTTATTATTTCACCGGTCAGATATAATCCTGGCGCTAATCATCTTGAAATCATTACTTCAATGAGGATTGAGATAACATTCTCTGGAGAATTTGTATCAATTCCTAAATCATCATCAGATGAGTCCCTCCCATTTAATCAGATTCTTGAAAAAGGTATTCTGAATTACTATCCGGAGGATATGATAACCGGGTATTCTGATAAACCTGTAGGCATGATAATTGTCAGTGATACCACTTTCAAGGAAAATCTCCAACCTTTCATAAGATGGAAAACCCAGAAAGGATTCAGGCTCACCGTTCTGTACGCCGGAGAGATTGGCAGCACTTATACTGAGATAAGAAATGCTATTGCCATAGAATACAATTCGCTCAAAGCTGCGGGAAATTTGCCGGAATATCTCCTGATAATAGGAGATGTATCAAAAGTGCCGTATTATGGTACAGGCAATGTAAGTGACATGTATTACGGAGAACTTGATGGCGAAGGTGACTATATTCCAGATATGTTTATTGGGAGGATTCCTGCGTCCGATACTTCGGAAGTGAGGTCAGTAATTAATAAGATTATCCAGTATGAGAAATACGGATACAATGAATCAAATACTTTTTCTTCGAGGGCTCTGGCACTGGCAGGCAAGGATGCAAATTATGCCAATTACATGAATGGTCAGGTCAGATATGCTGTTACAAATTATCTTTATCCTGCAAATAACATTAATCCATTTTATTTTTACTATCCCGACGGATTTACAAAGAAAGATTCAGTTGTCAAATTAATAAACAACGGGTTATCATTCATTAACTATACGGGGCATGGCAGCCAGTCAGGATGGTTGCATCTCGAGTTCAAAACTGCCGACATCAGAAAATTGAAGAATGAAAACATGTATCCTTTCATTATCAGTAATGCATGCCGGACGGCTCAGTTCAATGATACAGCCTCCTTTGGAAACAGATTTCTTCTGGCGTCAAAAAAGGGTGCAATAGGATTCATTGGTTGCTCCAACGACTCGTATTGGGAGGAAGACTTTAACTGGGCTGTGGGGGCAGGGATCCCGGGTTCTGATCCCAAATACATTGAGACAGGCCTTGGAGTTTATGACAGACTTTTTCATACTCACGGTGAAGCCCCTTCTGAATGGTACACAACGATGGGTCAGATAAATTTTGCCGGTAATCTGGCTGTTAGCTCCACATCATCTTTAAGAAAAAAATACTACTGGGAAACCTATACATTATTGGGTGACCCTAGTGTTATTCCCATTATGGGCACACCAAAAAGGTTCTCCATATCACTTCCCGACACTCTACCCATTGGAATCCGTTCCCTCACTGTAACAGGCGATCCCTTTTCCTATATTGCAGTATCTCGTGCCGGACAGTTAATTGATGCATCATTTTTAAGCCCTTCAGGATCAGCAACAATGGATTTTCCAGGTATATACAGCGATTCATGCCTTGTAGTGGTGAGCGGACAGAACAAAATACCAGTCATTAAAAAAATATTTTTCTCAAACATCAAAAAGCAGTTCATAAATCTTAGCAGAACCTCTTTAATTGACAGTCTTGGTAATAATAACAAAAGAGCAGATTTCGGGGAGACGATTTTTCTGGATTTTACTATAAGCAATCTTGGAGAATCTGATGCTACAAACCTCTCGGCACGCATTACTTCTTCTTCACCATGGGTAACAATTTTAAAGGGAAATACTCTTATCGGAACGCTGCGGGGAAAATCAGAAATACAGCTTCATGACAGGCTGGCAATAAAAATAGATGATGATATTCCTGATAAAGGAATAATTACTCTTGACCTTACCCTGCGGGATGACAGTGGGGAGAACAAAGTAAAGGTCGACATACCCATTCATGCCCCGGTTTTGGAAATCGTAAATTGTATCGTTGATGACTCAGATGGTGGAAACAACAATTCGGTTGCAGACCCGGGCGAAACATTTGATCTGATTTTCCAGGCCAGCAATTTTGGTTCCAGCAATACTTCCGGCCAGTTCAGAATATACAATTATCCATCAGATCTAACTGTATTTGATCCAAATGTAAAATCGGGGATTCTCCAGTTTGGAGAACACTCATATATTACTGTAAGGGTTAAGCTATCCGAGTCAGCCATGTATGGCGATTATATAACGCTTGTTTCAACACTCGATTGCAATCCATATATTGTGAGCAGGAGTTTCACTTTCAGAGTGGGCAGGGTAAGAGAAAGTTTTGAATCCGAAGGATTTAAAGTATTTCCCTGGCTTAATCTTAGCCCTGTCCCCTGGATTATCACTCGTAATAATTCCTTTGATGGAAATATAGCGGCCAGATCGGGTGCTATCAGTCATAACGGAACTTCTTCGCTCAAAATCAGGACATACTTTTCCGACAATGACTCATTAAAGTTCTATTACCGGGTTTCCTCGGAAATGAGTTATGACTATTTGCAATTCACTCTTAATGGATCCGAAATGTTAAAAGCTTCTGGAGAAACGCCATGGAGTAAAAAAGTTGTGGCAGTACCTGCCGGAATCAACGTTATGGAATGGACATACAAAAAGGATAATTCTGTATCACAGGGCTCTGACTGTGCGTGGATTGACCTTATTGATTTTACAACATCAAGTCCGATTAGATACATTAAAAGAGATCTGGAGCTTGCCAGAGTAGTCAATCCCGTACAAAAAAGTTCTTTCGGACAGGAACCGGTTACCATAAGAGTGCTAAATCTGGGCAGCGACACCCTCAATGGGATTAATCTTGCATATCAGGTAAATAATAGCATACCTGTAAGGCAGTTTTTTCCGGTAATTATTTACCCATATAAGGATTCGGTTACCTTAACATTTGACGTAAAAGCTGATCTTGACCGTAACGGATTATATGACATCGTGGTTTATTCCTATGGAAACGGAGATGACTATTTATTAAATGATACTCTAAGGGTAAGTATTGAAAACTCCGAACTTAAGGAAGATGTTAATGCTTTTCCAAATCCATTCAAAGACAGGCTGAATATTGTTGTCACATCCAATATCTACGACAGGGTTATGATCACACTGACTGATCTTGCAGGTAAACGGCTATTTACAGCGCATCACGAGATTATAGCAGGAGAGAATCATATTGAATTTGAAGTCCCCGGGCTCGGATCATCAATGTATCTTCTTGCAGTGCGTGGTACGCAGATATATAAGGTAATTCCGGTAATCAAAGTCAGGAAATGAATCAAATTATTATATTGAATAGTATATAAGACTATATAAGAACGCATATATGAGTGAACAGATACCTACACGTGAACAGGCACTTTTACTACTTAAAGAATACAATAAGACTGATAGTCTTTTAAAGCATGCATTTGCAGTAGAGGGTGTAATGCGATATATGGCCAGAAAAGCTGGGGAAGATGCTGAAAAATGGGGAATAATCGGTCTGGTTCATGATCTTGATTATGAGATGTATCCTGACCAGCACTGCCAGATGACAGAAAAGATTTTAAGAGAAAGGCAATGGCCGGAAGAATATATACGGGCCGTACTCAGTCATGGCTGGGGGCTTGTTACAGATGTTGAACCACAATCGCGTCTTGAAAAAACGATTTTTGCCATTGATGAGCTTACAGGGCTTGTTGCGACCAGTGCTCTAGTCAGGCCCACAAAAAGTGTTCTGGACATGGAAGCGCGCTCGGTAAGAAAGAAATGGAACGACAGAAGATTTGCTGCCGGAGTTAACAGGACAGTTATTGAAAAAGGTGCTGAAATGCTTGGAGTTTCTCTCGATGAGCTCATAACTGACTGTATAATGGGAATGCGGGAAGTTGCTGAGGAAACAGGATTGAGAGGCAGTTTGTAATAAAAAGCGGGGACCTTTTAAAGGAATCCCCGCATTTCAGATTATTCCGTTTAGAGTTATTACATTTCCTTGATCTTAATATTCCTGAACCACACATCGTTTCCATGGTCCTGAAGTCCGATATATCCTTCTTTTGCAGGATTTACAAACCACTCCCAATCCTTGAATTTGGAATTGGCGACCATCTTTTTCCATTCGTCGGTCCACAAATGGAACTCAACCACATTGACGCCATTAGATTTAAAAACCACCGTACCCTGGTAACATAAAATCCCTGCCTGATTCCATTCTCCGGCCGGTTTTGTGTTCTGGGGAACTGCAGGAATGAGGTCATATAACGAACCTGCCATTCTGTTACCGTTCACGCCCAGTTTGGCATCAGGATGTTTATCGTTGTCAAGAATCTGCATCTCTGGAGAAGATTTATAGATAGGTTCATTCGGCAATTCCTGAGCCAGGATAAAGATGCCGCTGTTTCCACCCGGTGATATCTTCCATTCAAGAGACAATTCGAAGTTGCTGAATTTCTTATCATAGATTATGTCACCTCCTGCGCCACCGGCTTCACCGGCTCCTGATCCAATGCAATGCAGGGTTCCGTCAACAATTTCCCAACCTTTTTCAGGAAAAGAGGTTTTGTTGTATCCCCGCCACCCGGTTGTTGATGTACCATCGAAAAGAACCGTCCATCCTTCTTCAGCTGGAGCTGCCTTTTCGGTGGTTTGAGCCTGTTTTTCAGCCTTCTTGCCTTTTGATCCGCATGATGATGCGAGACCAATGATGAGGACACAGGATAGAAAAATATTTATCATTTTCATCATAATATAATTTTGATTTTAAAGGTATGATGGAACCACACATGTTTTATAAAATTATATTTATGAGTGTTTGTGTTTGCAAAACATGTGGGTTTCATATTTACATATTTTTTGGGTTAATAACTACTTCAGGCAGGCATATCGGGAAGTGACCATCCTTTGCGATAGTTATGCCTGATCATTTCTGCAGCAAACTGCCTGGCATTCATAGGTTCTGTCCATTTTTTATTGAATGTCGGATGACCGTCTGCAATCGAAAATGCATCTTCAATACATATTTTAAGGGTTTCGGATTCATTAATATTGGTAAACTCCATCTTCTCTCCATTCCATTCAAGTTCTTTATTCAATCCCTGTAGTCTGACTGCAAGAACACCCATTACGACCATTTCATTAAATGGTCCGGCTTCTGAAAAATCAGATTTGGTTATTACCCTGTTTTCAGGACTTTCCTTACAGGCACGAACCCAGTCCATTTCATGGGTCATTTTATCAGGAAGCCTGCGTTCAGTTTTAGGAACAGTCGGCACCCTGCCTGAGAGTAGCCATGGATCTTTACCATAACAGCCGCATACCAGGATGTCTTTGGTCCCGTGGAACAAAACTCCTCCACCTGCATCATTCATATCTTTCCCTGCCGGCCATCCTGCTGGTTTAGCGGGCTGTAGTCCGCCATCATACCAAATAACTTCTACCTGAGGATATTTCACTTTTGACCCCTTGGGAGCAATCCTTTCGGGGTATACCAGTTTGACCATCTGTGCATTGGGGGCACAATCTGTAAGTAGGAGGGTTGAACTACCCTGGGCCTTTATCGGATATTTAAGTTTAAGGCCTTTAAAAACAGGATGAAGGATATGGCAAGCCATATCACCAAGAGCGCCTGTGCCAAAATCCCACCATCCTCTCCAGTTCCATGGATGATAAATGCTATGATAAGGTCGGGTTGGTGCTGGGCCAATAAAGAGATCCCAGTCGAGGGTTTCAGGTGGCCATTCACCTTTTGCCGGACGATTCAGCCCCTGTGGCCAGATGGGTCGGTCAGTAAATGCCTCTACTTTCCTTACCTCTCCAATCACGCCATTCTGAAGCCATTCAACAGTCAGATTCACACCTTCACCTGATGAGCCCTGGTTACCCATCTGGGTTGCAACTTTATATTTTTCAGCAAGTTTGGTGAGAAGCCTTGATTCATAGACCGAATGCGTCAGTGGTTTCTGAACATAAACATGTTTACCAAGGGTCATTGCAGTAGCAGCAACGATGGCATGAGTATGGTCAGCAGTTGCCACTATGACGGCATCGATCGATTTCCCCATTTCATCGTACATCTTTCGCCAATCCCAGTAGCGTTTTGCATTGGGATAGGTTTCAAAGACCTTCTTTGAATAACCCCAGTCAACATCACAGAGAGCAACAATATTTTCGGTGGGTGCAACAGCTCTTAGGTTTGAATTGCCCATGCCTCCAATTCCGACACAGGCAATATTCAGCTTGTCGCTTGGTGCCCTGTGCCCGAATCCGCTGATCACAGTGCCCGGAAGTATCGTCAGGCCTGCTGCAACAGCGCCGGTCCTTCCAATAAAGTCGCGGCGTGTAATGTTTGTAGAATTTTCTTTCATTGTAAGGTATTTTAAGTTTTAGTGGATTTGATAGATATGTAAAATTAGTAATTTCTGAATTAAAATAATTATTAATTACTTACCTGATAGAATTTTATGCTCTATAACATTATAATTCTCTAATCCAGATATTCCGGTATGCCACCGGATTGCCATGATCCTGAAGGACAAGAGGTCCTGCACCATGCTTCTTTACGGAATATTCAGGAATGCCAATATACAGCGTCGGGCCGCGCAAGCTTACATTATTCTGGATAAGAACTCCATTATGCAGTACAGTCACACGTGGCGGAGTAAAATATGTTGTACTGTCAGATCCGAAACGTGGCGCTGTATAAATAATATCATAAGTCTGCCATTCACCTGGTTTTCTGCATACATTTACCAGCGGAGCATACTGCTTGTAAATACTCCCCGCCTGACCCTGCCTGTATGTACGGTTATTATAACTGTCGAGAACCTGTACCTCATAAAGCCCCTGAAGATATACACCGCTATTTCCTCTGCCCTGACCTTCGCCAACCACCTCTGAGGGAGTTTTCCACTCGATGTGCAGCTGAAAATCATTGAATTTCCTTTTTGTCTGAATTATTCCTGACCCCTTCACACAAACAAGTGCTCCATCCTTTACTACCCATTTGGTAGGTTTGCCATCACTATCTACCCATTCCCTGTTTACATCAGTTCCATCAAACAGGATTATGGCATCTGAAGGTGCCATTCCCGGAAGCTCTCCAGGCTGAATTATTTGTACTTCAGGCTCATAGAACTCGGTCATTTCAGGCTTCATCGGAGCGGGCCCTGGCAGTTTTTGATCCTGCTGCGCTGAAACCGAAATAGCAGGTATCAGAATCATACTACATAAAAAAACACTTTTCATATCAGATAATTTTTATATTACTACTAAACCAGCATTGAGTGCAGAATATTTCGTGTAAAAATCCAAATCGCAGGTTTATACATGATCAGCAAATATTATTATGCTGGCCTCATAATCCAGTCAATGCCTGCAGATTCAAATATACAAATCTATCATAATTTTTCAATTTCTTTCCATACTTTACGGCTTACCGGAATACCATTTCTTTCATTGATATATCTTATGGAAGAAATATTTTCGCCGGGGTATCGCACCATAGTCGATTCACTGACCGGTACAGACTGGTGAAGATCAGATATTATTTTACCGACAGCGTCATTAATTAAAGGATAGTTCGACAATCCTCTGATATTTATAGCTATAAATACCTGTGACAAAGAATACTCCGATTTAAGTTTGCTAATCTCGTGAACTGACAACCCACCTGAAAGAATTGCCGCAAGGATATCGAGCAGGAGAGAAAGTGATGAACCTTTCCAGTAACCAATGGGCAGTGACCTCCATGAACTGATTATTAATCCGGGATCGTCAGTCATTTCTCCCTGGCTGTCAAAGCCTCCCGGGAAAGGGAGCTTCTTTCCGGCATTCCTGTATGATTCCAGTTTGCCATATGAGTATTGAGACATCGCAAAATCGAGAATTATTGCACTATCGTTATATGGCACTGAAACGACCAGTGGATTATTTCCAAGATGTGGATCCTTGCCTCCCCACGCGGGCATATTTGCCATAGTATTGCTCCATCCCAGAAAAACAAAACCTTTCATGGCAGCCTGCAAGCCATAACTCCCTCCTCTCATCCAGTGATTAGTATTGGCCATGGCAACCATTCCTATACCACATTCAATGGAAATCTCTATTGCCCTGTCGGTTGCAAAAGAAGCGTTGAGCGGTCCCGGACCAAGATTGCCATCCCACTGTTCAACAGAACCCATACGTCCCTTTAATGAAGGTACGGCGTTAGGATCTATAAATCCCTGCCTTACATAGCTGACAAATTTTGCAAAGCGATTTATGCCATGACTATACACACCATCAAGTGTATTGTTAGTGAATATTTCACTGCATTTTCCTGCGTTATGCTCCGAAAAACCACATTCAATGAGTATCCCCGTGAATGTTGTTCTCATTTTTTCAGCATCAATAATTATTAAATCATCAGATTCATTCATAATTAATGATTTCCGGATGAACCAATCCTACACTCCATATTGCTTTTACTTCGGAATAAAAATACAAAAGGCTGCATTAAAGATAGTTCCTCAAATTAAATCAATGTGGCATTCCCAGAAATTTATATATGCAAACGTGGTGCAGGAATCAGTCTGTTACCTGCCATGCACAGCAGAATGCATATTGGCAGCAATCACATGGAACTTTTAATACAGCCTTTTATTTATCAGATGACTTGCTAATTAAATTTAATTTTTTCCCAGTTATTGAAATTTCTAACCAAGTTACTGGATATCCCAGAATATCCTTACCCCAAGGTTGTCACCTCCGATTCGTGAAGAAGCTGCTTCAACGTTGGCAGTATTTACAGTCTTTTCTCTCAGCGGATAGGGTAATCTGTGAATGAATCCGCCTGCAGAAGGAGTATTGACAGACGGATCTGCTCCCTGATAAGGGTTAGGTGAAAGCTGTGGATAACCGCTTCTTCTGAAATTTGCCCAGGTCTCTGCCCAGTTCATACATGATGCAACCCAGTATTGTTCGTTAATCTGCTCAAGAGCCCTTTCAGGATCGAATGCTACCTCAACCTGAGCCAGGTATGTATCTACTTCATCGGAAGTAATTGCATATGAAGCACCAAACAGGCTGTTATTCTGTTCCATGCTGGCTCTGATCCCTGCTTCATAATGCTCCTGGGCTGTACCTGTAGTTATAAACCCGCGCTGGCATGCTTCAGCAAGCAGCAACTCAGTTAATGCATATGTCACCAGCCAGCTTCTGCCGTCGATTTTGCCAACTGTAGCCCTATTATACTGTGAATATGCAAAAGCCGCACCTATTTTACCAGGAAATCCCGGAGCTGATGCAATAGAATTCTCATCATAGCCGTAAGGCATCCCCTGCTGATCGGCCAGATTATTATTTGTTGCCCCGGCTGACTCCAGAGGATTATAAGGGAACTCATATTTAATAAGAGTATATTTTGCTCTGGGATCATTTGTGCTTTTCAGAAAGTCGACAAATGGTTCACCAACATAGTAATTATGCCTTTCAGTACTGTTCAACATGTTCCCGGTACCATACGAAAAGGTGGAATTGTACTGAATAAAAACATTGTCGGCATTTGAAGTCATTACTCCTCCCCTCGACGGGTTGACCGCTTTTTCAACGATCTGTTTGGCTTTTGCCGGATTTAGTTTTGTGTACCTCATTCCAGCCCGAAGCAAAAGTGAATTGCCAAGTTTCTTCCATTTTGCAATGTCGCCATTGAAGAACATTTCTTTCACTACATCTTTTGATGGATCGAGTGCATCAGTTGCCTGCTCATATTCCTTAAGGATATCCTCATATATCGTCTCCTGATTATCGTATTTAGGCAGGAAATTTGCTTCCAGGAAGCCTAATCCTGCCTCTGAGTATGGGACATCACCATATGTGTCAACCAATAGCTGAAAGCAATAGGCTTTCCAGATACGGCACATACTGTAAAGGTTAGTTCTGGATGCATTACCTTCGAGCTTTTTCATTGCATCTACGAGGTTTCTGATTGGGGTTTGATACAATGTGTTGAACATTGCGTTTGAATTTGCATCATTCACAGTGTTTCTGTTTCCGCCCTCGAGGACACCACCATACGGGGTAACGATCTGTTGGACTATCTCACCCTGATAGTGATAGGTGGATACATCAGAAACACGCTGAGCCTCAGTGAACATATAAAGCGGATCCAGATCTGTCGCGAGAATAGGATTGGTGTTAATTTCCTCGAAGTCCTTATCGCAGCTGCTTATACTTATAAGCAGGGCAAAAAGTGTCGTAAGCAAGTATTTAATTTTCATAACAAGTACTATTGAGGGGTTAGAACTTAACATTTAAACTTATTCCGTAGCTGCGCAGCGTTGGTAATCCGGATGATTCAAGACCGGCTTTATTGTCAGAAGCAGAGTAAACAGTTTCGGGATCAAGGTTGTCAACATGCTTCTTGATAATAAAGAAGTTGTTTATATAACCATTGACTGTAAGACCTTTTATGAGATCAAAGTTCAGGACCCTAGTAAGGTCAGCACCTACTGATAGTGTTCTGAACCTGATGAAACTGGCATCATAAATAAATGGTGTAACAACATATTTACCGCGATAGTCGGCATAAAAAGCTTCTGCTTCAACCGGTGTGGTATTGGGCGAACCGTCAACATTATATCCTGGAAAAACAACTCCGCCTTCGCGACCAACAAGGGATGATTTTGTAAGCCCATGGCGCAGACAGTTGAAGTTGGTATTTGACAGCAGCTTATGGCCGGCTTTGAAATCAATCTGTGCCGAAAGACGGAGCATCTTATAACTGAATGTGTTTATCCATGCTCCAATATGCTTTGGAATAGCACTTCCGTAAGTTTTATAATCACCGGCCAGGAATCTTCCGTTTGATGTTATTATCCTGCCCTGTTCATCACGTTTATAGTCTATCCCCCTGATAGATGCCATAGGCATTCCTACTTCATGCGATGTTACTCCAATAAAATCGCCTGTACCAACATCTATCTTTGACTGGCCTCCTGCTAGCTCGAGAACCTTACTAATATTATAGGTATAGTTGAATGAACTCTCCCAGGTAAAACTAACAGTACGAATGGGTACCACACTGAACAATACCTCCACACCCTGGTTCCTTAAGCGTCCTACGTTGACTTTTGTGGTTGAGAAACCCGATGCATTCGAAATATCAACATTAAGTATCTCATCCACTGTGTTTTTACGATAAACAGCTACATCCAGGGAGATCCTGCGGTCGAAGAATATTAATTCAAGGCCAGCTTCTGCTTCCTTAACCTTAAGTGGTTTGAGATTAGGATTGGGACTTACTGATCCGGATATTCCTCCAATTGCATAACCATTGAAAGGATTTGTATTCATGGTATAGAACAAAGCATTTGTGTATGGATCAGTATCGCCTCCTACTTCAGCATAAGCTACACGAAGTTTTCCATAATCCATCCACGATGGCATTGCATTGGAAAAAGCCTGGCTGAAGATAAAACTTGCACTTGCCGAAGGATACAGATAACTGTTTGATTTTGGATTAAGAGTTGAAAACCAGTCGTTGCGGCCTGTAAGGTTAAGGAACAGATAATCCCTGAATGAAAGGTCGATTGTACCATAAAGAGAATTAACCTTTTTCCGGCTGTAGTTATAGCTGGGGTTCTTGGTTTGCCCGTTACCAATTGTATACAGCCCGCGTACGTAGAAGTTGGTGACAGATTCCTGTAGCATCTGGTATTTATTGTCCATGGTGTTTCCTCCGAAAGTTGCTCCGGCAGAAAAATCTCCGAATTTCTTATTTGCACCGATGAGGAAGTCCATATTTGTTTCCCGGCGATCACGGAAATTTTGTGTATAGGAACCATTGAACCCTGTTACCGGCGATGCAAGTGATGCTGTACCTGTGGGTGTGTTGTACTCATGATACATTGAATACCAGTCCTGACCAATTCTTCCCTGTGCGTAAAGCCATGGTGTAAACTGATATCTCAGCAATATATTACCAATCAATCTGTTTCTTTTTACATCCTCAAATCGTTCATACATCGTCCAGTAAGGATTGGTACGGTTTGTAAAGCGTGAAATTGCGATCTCGTTTCCGGTTACAGGATCTTTATAGGTAGCCTTAAGCCATCTGGGATCAATACTGTTGGCAAGTGTGTAGATAGTATTTGCCGTGGTAAAGTCCTGTCCTCCTACAGCCGGGGGATTATGGTTGTTTTCCAGAGAATAGTTGGCGTTCATCTGAACGGAAAGTTTTTTGGTCAGATTATAGTTCAATCCGAGGTCTACTACATTTTTTTTAAATTTTGTTGATGGGACAATGCTGGAAGAATTGTGGTTTGTAAATGCCAGCCTGAAGCCTCCTTTTGAATCGCCACCTGAAATCGCTGCTGAATTGATATAGTTCAGCCCTGTCTGATAAAAGGCCTTTATCCTGTCCTTGAACGGAAGGTAGGGCTTTTGAGTTCCGTCATACTGCCATGCTGGCAAGCCATCGAATTTGGTGCCAAAACTCCACACTCCGGTTCTGCGGGCATCGACAAGACTTGCAGGCCTTATCCCATTTTCACCCTGTCCGTATTCATACTGAAAATCAGTATAATCGAGTGCTTCATCGGCCTGAAAACTCGAAGAAAGCTCGATTCCTATCCCCTGCTGGCCTTTTCCCGATTTTGTCGTGATTATTATAACCCCGTCCTTTGCCCGGTATCCGTAAAGTGCAGCAGCAGTTGCACCCTTAAGAACAGTCATAGATTCAATATCATCGGGATTAAGACTGAGTAGTCCGTCTCCAAGATCAACATTGTTTGCACCGGTCATATAAGTGTTGTCTATTGGTACACCGTTTACCACAAAGAGAGGAGAATTATTTCCGCCAAAAGATGACTGACCCCTGATTCTGATCTTTGATGAGCCTCCGGGGCCGGTAGGAGGAGTAGATACATTAAGTCCCGCAACCTTACCAATCAGGTTGTTTCCCATGTTACTAAGTTTTGTTGCAGCAAATGCCCTGGAGTCAACAGCAGTAGCCGAATAACCAAGACTTTTGGCTTCTCGCTTTATACCAAGAGCAGTTACTACAACTTCACCAAGAGCTGTGGTTTCTTCGGTCATCTGGGCATCAACGGTACGTCTGCCCTCAATGGGAATCTCAAGCGGCGAGAATCCGATAAAGCTGAAAACCAATGTGCCGGTAAGATCATTCACAGCAAGAGAATATCTTCCCTGGGCATCGGTAATGGTTCCCAATACCGTTCCTTTGAGGAGAACATTAACGCCTGCCAAAACATCACCTCTGCTGTCGGTTACCTTACCTGTTATTACAGTCTGCTGAAGGTCGGTATCTGCAGCATAAGCAGGATTGACCAATGAACTAATAATGCAGATGCCGGCCAGAAAAACCGCAATCTTCAGTCCACTGGTAAGTTTTTCCAAAACCGGATGCAAAGGCATCCGCCGATCAAGTTTTCTTTTCATAGTCGAGAAAGTTTAGTTTTAGGGTTTCATTTTAGCAATTAACTAAATAACAATAGTTTACAAATTACAACTAAGTTGTTTTGCTGTCAGGAAAAATCATCTTTCATAGGCATCTTCTTTGTGACTAAATAATGTAAATAAAAGTGTTTAAATAATCAGGTATAATTGCTTAAATTTATAATAAAAAATCAATTTCAGGAAAATGTTGAAGGATGAAATCACAACTTTCTCTCCATACCTGTCATTAAAGTATTATAAAACCATTAATAATAATAATAATAATGGTGTTGTTGTGATTCGTTTAATAATTTCAAATTTATCATTTTCTTATCCGTTGCGAATTGATTTTAATATGTTATTTTGCCGGTAATTTGATCAACTGCATGGAAAAATTTTATCTCGACACTGTTGATACAGGAAAATTTATAAGAGTATTTCAGCTCTTTTTTGGAGGGTTGTGTCTTACGGTTGCAATAGCATGGTTATTCCTTTATCCCGGCTCAGTAAAATCAGGTTTCTCTTTCTGGATCAGTTTCTTTTTCCTGGCAATATTCGGAATTTACCTGATAAATTCAGGTATTGGCAGGGGAAGGAGATTTGTTGGGATTAATGAAAAAAAAATACTTTTCAAGAGCATTTCTTTACTGCCTACCCGGATAATCAATTCCGATGAAATCTCCAGGATCAAAATTTACCCTTTGAATATTCTCTTTATAATGAAGAATAAACGAAACATGAGGGTCAGGTTGGGAACAGCATACACTGACACTATCAGGCCGATCAAGGATGCTGTCGCGAACTATGCGCACGGTAACAAGATCCCTGTTGAATTCGAACAGGAAGAAATATGAACAAGTTGTTAATCGGTAATGCAGTAATTTAAAAACCGGATAATCCTTTCTGTTAATCTTTTAACAGTTCCTTGGGATAGTAATATACTCCTGCTTCACTATCGAACTCTGCGAGTCTGTCTTTATATCTGATCCTGCAATGACCTCCCGCTGCTGATAGGATTCTGACTGAGGTAAGTCTGTGATCTCTCCAGCTTATATCAACAATGAAATTTCCTCTTGCCACCAGACCCTTAACATTTCCATCCTTCCATGCTTCAGGAAGAGCGGGAAGGAGTTCGATAAAGCCCTGATGACTTTGGAGTATCATTTCGGCAATTCCTGCTGTTCCCCCAAAATTCCCATCGATCTGAAAGGGTGGATGACTATCAAAAAGATTTGGCAAAGTTGATTTCTCCAGAAGGTCGATAATATTGCTATAAGCTTTTTCCCCGTTGCGAAGACGCGCATAAAAATTAATTATCCATGCCCTGCTCCAACCTGTGTGACCTCCGCCATACGAAAGCCGCCTTTCAATCGTCTTTGCTGCTGCCTCAAAAAGCTCAGGTTCCGAAGATGTGATCTGAGCCAGAGGATACAATCCAAGCAGATGGGACATGTGCCGGTGCCCGGGCTCAACTTCTTTATAATCATTTATCCATTCCTGAATTGTTCCATTTGAATTTATCTTTATAGGTGGAAGCTTAAGTAAGGCTTCAGTAATTCGCTTCACAAGCTCAGGATCCTGGCCAAGTATTTTTGCCGATTCGGAACAATTTTCCAGGACAGCTCTTACAGTCTGTACATCAATCGTTGCAGAATAAGTAAGAAATGCCGCATCTTTGCTGCCAGGAAGGTAATACCTGTTTTCCGGTGAAGTGGAGGGATTGGTTACAAGAAATCCTTCGGGCGAAGGTACCAGAAAATCGAGTATGAATTCTGCCGATCCCTTGATGACCGGATATGCCATATTAAGAAGGTAATCTGTGTCGCGGGTAAACATAAAATGCTCGTAAAGAGGAAATGTCATCCATGGACCGTTTGTGGGTGTTAGCCCCCATAATCCGTCGGCAACTCCGGTTCTTCCAAATACATCAGTGAGGTGGTGCATAGTCCATCCCTCAGCTCCGTACATCTCCCGGGCAGTAACGCTCCCGGGTTCAGTAATTTTCTTTATAAATCCCGCAAGCACTACGGCTGTTTCCGGAAGATTACATATCTCTGCAGGCCAATAATTCATCTGCAGATTGATATTGGTATGGAAATCGGAATTCCATGGGGCAATGTAATCCTTGTTCCAGATACCCTGCAAATTTGCCGGAAGAATGCCAGGAAAACGTGATGATCCCATAAGCAGGTATCTTCCATACTGGAAATAAAGAGCAATAAGCTGGTTGTCTTCATGTCCTGACCTGATACGTTCAAGTCGCTCATTTACAGGGAATATATTCAGAGAATCGCGGCCAAAATCAATACTCACCCTGTCGAACATTCTGCTGTGTTCATTTATATGATCGCTGACAAGATTTTTCCATGTCTTAGCACCTCCCCTTTCAATAATGGTACTGCAAACAGTTTCAGGATCAATCGACCTGTCAAAATCAAGATAATCCATATTGTAATCGGTGGCAGCAGTGATAAGTACCATGATATTTTCAGCCCCTGAAATATTAAGCTTGTTCCCTTCAACAGACATTTTACCCTTCTTAATCCTGAATTTTACCACTCCGGCAAATTTCATATGTTTTCCACCCGGCCCGCTCAGAGAGTCCGGGGCATCAACTATTTGTCCGGTAAGAACAATTGTGCCGTCCTCTGAAAGTTTAACTTCAGCATCCTTTTCTCTTTTCAGTTCAAAAGATGCATTAATCTTACCCCCTTTTAATCCTGCAATTTGTATTGCAATGATATTGTCAACGGCTGATGCAAAAACCATCTGAGTGTAGAAATGTCTTCCGGATCTGAATGACGAGGTTACGATTCCCTTTTGAAGATCGAGGCGGCGTTGATAATCTGCGACAGGTTTTTCCCACGAATATCTTATCAGCATTTCGCCAAGTGGCTGATATGATCTTATCCTTGGTGGTGTACCAATGAAATGATCGGCAGCTATATTTTCAGCTGATCTGATATCGCCTCTGAAAACAGCATCCCGAAGACGTGAGAGATTTACCAGTGCTGCCGGGTTATTATTATTGATCTTTGATCCGGCCCAGATGCTTTCCTCATTGATCTGTATACATTCATTTGCAGGATCCCCGAATACCATTGCGCCGATACGACCGTTACCCACTGGCAATGCTTCATTCCATTCGGTGGCAGGTTTATCATACCATAAATACGGAGAACTATTTCGCTCATAGCAACCGGTAAAAAATACGGCAAGTAATACAAGGAGAAAAAATATTTTCATTTTTTGATATGGTCAACCAATAGAGATTAGAGGTTACTTTTATAAAAGTAGCTTATTTTTAATTTTACAAAAACGAATTAATATAATTTTATCCCTGGAAAAAATGATGGGGCCACTTTATCTTAAATATGACAGTTATATTGAGTGCAGGCTTTGCCCGCACCGCTGCAAAATACCTGAAGGAAAGACAGGTATATGCGGAGTTAGAAAAAATACCGGGAAAAAGATAGAGCTTTTAACTTACGGGGTAATTTCCGGTCATGCCCTTGATCCTGTTGAAAAGAAACCCCTCTATCATTTTTTCCCGGGGCATAACATCCTGTCAATAGGATCATACGGCTGCAACATGAAATGTGATTTCTGCCAGAATTGGCAAATTTCTCAAAGCCATCAATCTGAATTCAAAGCAAATACGAGTATCGAAAAGCTTCTTCAGGAAGCCGGGCTGGCTGAAAAAAACATCGGGATTGCATTCACATACAATGAACCGGTAATATGGTTTGAATTTATGAGGGATACTGCCATAAAATTCAAGGAAAAAGGATTCTTTACGGTTATGGTCAGCAATGGCTTCGTCAGCAGGGAGCCACTTAACGAAATAACTAAGTTCATTGACGCATTCAACATCGACCTTAAGGCATTTAACGGGTCATTCTACAAAAAGCTGACAGGAGCTGATCTGGAGGATGTCATGGAGACCCTTCGGTTAATTGCAGAAAAAGGAAAGCACCTGGAAATCACAACTCTGATAATACCGGGAAAGAATGACAACACTGATGAAATGGAAAATCAGGCTAAATGGATTGCCGATGAACTGGGAGAAGATGTTCCACTTCATATCAGCAGATATTTCCCGATGTACAAACGGCAGGATCCGGTAACTCCACAGTCTACTCTGGACACTCTGCTTGAAGCAGCTTCCGCATATCTAAAAAATGTATATCTGGGTAATACAGGTTCTCCGTCAGGGCAGGATACTTTTTGCAAAAAATGCGGAATTACTGTTACAAAGAGATACGGTTACAGCACAAGATTATTAAACCTTGACTCACAGGGTAACTGCATAAAATGTGGCAGCAGGGTTTACCGGTACTTTACCTGTCAGACGTCAAATGGCTGAGCCTTGTGAAAAGATTGTCAACACCTACGTATAGATCCTTTTTCACGTTTCTGAAATGTGTCCGGATTACAGCCGGATTATCGCCCTTCACCGGATTATTAACCCGGCTAAACAGATCATTCCTCAGACTTACTGCATCGGAAATAATTTCCGTAACCTCTTCCAATTTTTCTTCGGGATGAAGTTTACCAAACGAAAAACAATCTGATATCACTTCAAAAACAAGACAATCAATATCCTTTTTCAGTCTTCTTACATTGGGCATAGTGCATGTTTTATTAAAATGTCAAAGATATAAAACCTTCAGGTTACAACAACAAAAAAGATCAAGGAACCATAAATGATTAATCTCGTTATGCTTAGTTCGAATGCTTAACAGAGAAGGATATCCATTCTCTTCACGATAGGGTTAAAACATTTTGATTTCATGTAAAAAAGAGGTGCAACAATATTAATCTACTCACTTATTGGATACAAATCTGCGAATGCTTTCCTCTGCTTTTTCTATATATAGCCTCCTCAGTTTTTCTATAAGTGGAATATCAACTCTGAAATTCAGAGTTCCAATACAACAAAAAGGAAGGACCATAGGTGAGGTCCCCGTCATAAAAACTGCATCATATTCACTTAGTGAGTTTACATTAACACACCTGAAAATAACTTCAATTTCATTTTCCCTGCAAATATCCAGAATGTACTTCCGGGTAATTCCATTGAGAACCTTTTCGTCAGGAGCAGTAGTAAGTATACCGTTGCGATGGAAGAAAATATTAGACCTGCTTCCCTCAGTTATGCAATCCTCCGGGTTCACCAGCAGAGCTTCATATCCGCCTTCCAGAATGAGCTTATGATAAATAGATGACCGTAGCTTATGGTTTATGACCTTGGATTCCGGATTTTTCCTTTCTGCATAGAATAGTATTCCCTTTACACCTCTGAGGTATTGTTCTTCTGATGGGTATATTGGCTCAATGAAATATATCAGATAGTTCTCCGAATCACGATTGTAATTGAAAACAATTTTCAGATTTATTTCCTTCTTTTTTTCTGTCTTTAAAAGCTTTATTATATCCCGCCGGAGCTCAGATTGCCCTGCCAGAATCCGTTTCTGCTGTAACCTTGCACTAGATTCAAGCCGTTCAATATGATCGTGAAAGAAAACTGGATTTCCCTTTACTACCCGTATTACCTCATAAACCGAATCACCTTCATAAACCAGTGAATTATCATAAGCATCTGAGGGATGGAGGAACCCGTTAAGAACAAATTTTTTACCGTAACATTCGTTCATAATCAGGAATAATGTTATTACAAAAATACAACAATAAGGGCAATCTGCCACTATTTCTCCATATATTAGCAGTTTGTAAGAAGAATACCGTCGAGAGGGTGTATGCAATTGTAGACATAGAAACTACCGGGGGTAGTGCACTGCTTGAAAAAATCACCGAGATCGCTATTTATCAGCACGACGGATCCAAAATAACCGGCCAATTCAGCACGCTGATAAATCCTGAAAGGAATATCCCATATTTCATTACGAACATTACAGGAATAACAAATGAAATGGTTGAAGATGCTCCTAAATTCTATGAGGTTGCAAAAAAGATTATTGAATACACTGAAGGTCGAATCTTCGTGGCTCATAATGCCAGGTTTGACTACTCATTCATCAGGCAGGAGTTCAAAACATTGGGTTACAACTACAAACGTCAGGTTCTTGATACTATCTCCCTCAGTCGCAAACTTATCCCAGGGCATCAGTCATACAGTCTTGGAAATTTATGCAGGGATCTGAAAATTGAAATTAATGGAAGGCACAGGGCTTCAGGTGATGCCCTTGCCACCGCAAAACTTTTCGATTTACTCATAAATATCGGCGGCACCATAAATGGAAAACTTTCTCCACTTTTCAGAAACACCAGAATATCCAAGCTTAATCCTCTGCTCGATATCTCAAAACTTGAAGATATTCCTGAAGAAGCAGGGATATACTATTTCTACAATGAAAGTGGCGATCTTATCTATATTGGCAAAAGCCGGAACATAAGGCAAAGAGTGATGACCCACCTTTCTAACAACACTTCAAACCGCAGTATGGAGATGAGGGACATGATAGCAGATATCAGCTGGGAAGTAACAGGAAGTGAGCTGGTTGCCCTCTTAAGAGAATCATCAGAAATCAAGTGCAATAAGCCACTTTTTAACAGGGCTCAACGAAAAACCGGTTTCCACTGGGGAATTTTCTCTTTTATCGATGAGAAAGGATATCTTAATTTTTCATACGGCCAGATTTCAGGTGAAGCCATTCCGGTATCAGTCTATACATCAAAGGAAAAGGCAAAATCAAGACTTGTGGAACTGATTGAAAAGTTTGAACTATGTCAGAAACTGACAGGCTTATATGAATCCTCCGGACCCTGTTTCCATTATCAGGTGGGGATATGCCATGGAGCATGCTGCAACGTGGAATCAGCTAAAAGCTATAATGAGCGCGCGAAGAAAGCTGCTGAGGAGTTTCTGTTTACCAGAAGGAACTTTTTTATCATCGACAAAGGCAGATATGAAGACGAGCGCAGTGCCGTTAAGGTCGTTAACGGGAAATTCGCCGGCTATGGATATTTCAATATCAACGAAATGGGATTCGGCCTTACAGCTGTTCATGACTGCATACGGGATTTCAGGGATAACCGCGATATACAGATCATTCTGAAACAATATCTGAAAGGATACAGAGTTGAGAAAATAATAGAGTTCTGAATGTTTACTAACTTTTTAATTTAAAACTGACAATACCATGCCTGTTTTCAAGAGAACCACAAAGAATCTGATTCTTAAGATTGATGAGTTTTTCGACACTGTCGACCTGGGGTTGCTGGTGTTCCGGGAAGCTGTTAAGAATTATCTTGAAAAAGATATGGAAGCCTTTGAAAGGCATGTGCAAAAAATTGAATCGCTTGAAAGCAATGCAGACAGGCTGCAGAGATCGATCGAAAATGAGATGATAACCCAGTCAATCCTGCCTCAACACAGGGGTGAAGTGGTTACTCTAATAGATGTAATGGATGAAATTCTGGATACAATAAAAGCATCAGTTAACGAATTCAGTATAGAACTGCCGGATATCCCTGTTTCTCTTAATCATAGTTTTATCAGCCTGACAGAAGCCTCCGTATCAGCGGGAGAAGAGCTTGTCCCGGCTGCACGCGCTTATTTTAAAGCTCCATACACAGTACGTGAGAAACTATTAAAGGTCTATTATTTTGAAAGCGAAACCGACAAGGTTACAAAAAGCACAAGAAGGATAATTTTTCAGGAAATGAAGGAACTTGACCTGGCCCATAAAAATCACCTGAGGTACGTTATCCATCACATCGAAAAAATATCTGACAATGCTCAGAAAGCAGCAGATCTGCTATCAGCAATGGCTATAAAGATCCTTATGTAATAAGACATAACCATACACAACGGAGTATGATTATATTGTTTTTAACCAGCGGCCTTTTCCTGGGTTGGTCACTTGGAGCCAATGATGCCTCAAATGTCTTTGGCTCAGCTGTCGGTTCAAAAATGATCAGTTTCTGGAAAGCTGCAATCATAGCTTCAATTTTCGTTATTCTTGGTGCAGTTATTCAGGGTTCAGGAACCTCATCAACTCTTGGGAAACTCGGAGCAGTAAATGCACTGGGTGGATCATTTACTGTAGCACTCGCTGCAGCAGTAACTGTATATCTGATGACAAAATTCTCTCTTCCGGTATCTTCAACACAATCAATTGTTGGCGCAATTATCGGATGGAACCTTTTTACGGGAAACAGTACTGATAAAAGCACCCTTGCACAGATCGTTACAACATGGATAAGCGGACCGGTACTCGGAGCTATCTTTGCTGTCATCCTTGTCAGTATCCTGATGACAGTTAAGAAAAGGGCTCATATTCATCTGATCCGGTTTGAATCATTTATAAGGATAAGTCTTGTTATTGCCGGCGCTTTTGGTGCTTATAGCCTAGGCGCAAATAATATAGCAAATGTTATGGGGGTTTTTGTACCAGCCTTTCAGCTTCAGGAACTGAATTTTGGATTATTCTCACTTTCTTCTGCCCAGCAATTATTCCTTCTGGGTGGTTTGGCTATTGCTGCAGGGATTCTGTCATATTCAGACCGGGTTATGCACGTGGTGGGCAGTAATATTGTTGAACTTTCATCTGAAGCAGCCCTTGTAGTTGTGCTTTCCCAGTCCATTGTACTGTTCCTGTTTTCCTCATCTGGAATATCTGAATTCTTCGACAGGATCGGCCTTTTCGCATTGCCTATGGTTCCTGTGTCAAGCACACAGGTGGTTGTTGGAAGCGTAATAGGTATCGGTCTATACAAGGGAGCGAGAAATATAAATCTGAGGCTGCTCGGAGAAATTGGTGCCGGATGGGTACTGACACCTCTCTTCTCAGGGCTTATGACCTTTTTTTCGCTTTTTTTCATGAAGAACATTTTCAACATTGATGTCGGAAGCAAGGCAGTAAATGTTACAGCGGAAGCAGTTCAGGAAAGCACCGCTATTATGAGTGACATAAGAGTTTCTCAAATATTGCAGTACTTCATACTTGGAATTTTAATAGTAGGTTTAGTATCACTTTTACTTTACTATATTCTTGAAAGAAAAAAGAAAATTGAATTTGAACGATCCGAGGAGAAATTCTGGAAGAATATCAAGTAGTCTTTTAATGTAATTAACCTTATGACCGGGTCACTAAATAATCAAAAACATCAACTGATGCAAGAATATTTTCTGGGAATAGATATTGGAGGTACCAAATGCGCTGTTATTGCAGGTACCCGGGATATGCGTATAATTAAGAAAGTTGTATTTCCGACCGAAGTCAGACTGGGGCCCTATCATGCAATCAGTCTTCTTCTCGATAATGCCTCAGAAATTGCAGATTACGCCGGTCATAACCTGAGAGCAATTGGAATTAGCTGCGGAGGTCCGCTTGACAGCACAAAAGGTATAATCCTTTCACCTCCTAATTTACCTGGATGGGACGAAATTCACATTTCAGAAATATTCACAGAAAAGTTCCATGTGCCAGTATTTCTTCAGAATGATGCAAATGCCTGTGCCCTTGCCGAATGGAGATTCGGTGCCGGCAAGGGAACCCGGAACATGGTATTCCTTACTTTCGGTACTGGTATGGGTGGTGGGCTAATACTTTCCGGAAAGCTATATACAGGCACTAACGACCTTGCAGGGGAGGTGGGCCATATCAGATTAGCTGACGACGGACCTGAAGCTTACGGGAAAAAGGGTTCCTTTGAGGGTTTTTGCAGCGGTAGCGGGATTGCCCAGATCGCAAAAAAAATTGCAAGGGAAAGATACACATCCAATCAAATAGTCAGATTCTGCAAAAGTATTGACGATATTGATAATATTAGTGCAAGAGATGTTGCTGAAGCAGCATTTGCTGGCGATCCTACTGCAATCGGGATACTCAAACTTTCAGGTGAATATCTTGGCAAAGGACTTTCTGTCATTATTGATATTATTAATCCGGAAAAAATTGTTATCGGCAGCATTTATGAAAGGTGCAGACAGTTTATTGAGCCGTCATGCCTCGAAGTTATAAGACGCGAAGCACTTCACCCTGCAAGTGAAGTATGTGAAATTGTCCCCTCCGCTCTCGGCGAATATGTCGGTGATTATGCCAGCCTGAGCGTGGCAATGCTGAACGATGAGTGACCAAATTCAACATCAAAGATATGAGCGAAATAGTGGAATCAGTAAGACGTGAACTTATTGCAAGTGCAGATGAAAAGGTTAGGATCTCCGGAGAAAGGTTCTTCAGAGAAGAAGTCCGACTGTACGGCGTCAGATCTGCTGTTGTATCGAAGATAGGAAAGGAATACTTTAAAAGCCTGTCAGGTAAATGTAAAGAAGAGATCTTCGCTCTCTGCGAGGACCTTTGGAAATCGGGAATTATTGAAGAATCTTTTATTGCTTGTAACTGGTCGTATTTCCTACGTAAAAAATATGAATCAACCGATATTGAAGTTTTCAAAGGATGGATAGAAAGCTATGTGTCAAACTGGGCTTCGTGCGATACCTTATGCAATCATTCGGTTGGAACCCTTCTGGAAATGTATCCAAATACAGTTGCGGACCTCAAAAAATGGACAGCATCGCCAAATCGTTGGATGAGGAGGGCATCAGCTGTATCCCTTATCATTCCGGCCAGAAAAGGAATGTTTGTTGATGATGTTTTTCAAATAGCGGATATGCTTCTCCGGGATATGGATGACATGGTTCAAAAAGGCTATGGATGGATGTTAAAATCAGCCAGCCAGGCTCACCAGAAAGAAGTATTTGAGTATGTTTACAGGAACAAAGAAAAAATGTCCAGGACTTCACTGAGATATGCAGTTGAAAAAATGCCCGGGGAGCTCAGGAAGCGAGCTATGGAAAAAAGCAATTTCTAGTTTTAAAAACCTTTTTCTAAATGAGACTATATATTTCGTTTTTCTTGATTATGTTTGGTTTTTCAAACACTTTTTGTCAGAAAATGAACATTAATGAGGCCATATTAAAATACATAAGTGAAATAAGCAGTCATCACTATGAAATATACACCGATTTGCATCAGAATCCCGAGCTTTCTCTAATGGAAATCAGGACTTCCGGCATAATGGCTGAGAATCTTGAAAAACTGGGGTTTGAAACTACCAGGGGAGTGGGTGGCAACGGAGTGGTTGGAATTTTCAGAAATGGCAAGGGCAAAACAGTTATGTTGCGTACTGACATGGATGCACTGCCTGTAAAAGAAACTACAGGTCTTCCATATGAAAGCACTGTGGTAATGAAGGATGCAAACGGCAGGGAAAATCCCGTTATGCATGCATGTGGACATGATCTGCACATGTCTGTATGGCTGGGGACCCTGAGTACCCTGATCAGAATGAAGGATCAATGGAGCGGTACGCTTGTTGCGGTTGCTCAACCGGCAGAAGAAGGGATGAGAGGAGCTGCGGCTATGATTGCAGATAATTTGTACAAAAGATTTCCGGTACCTGATTATGCCATGTGTTATCATGTGAGTTCAGATCTTCCGGCAGGGACCATAGGCTACTTCCCCGGACCAATCTTTGCTGGAGTCACTTCGGCCCAGATAACGGTTTATGGTATTGGAGGTCATGGCGCTATGCCACACAATACAATTGATCCTATTGTTATAGCCTCAAGGATAATCCTTGATATCCAGACAATTGTAAGCCGTAAAATAAATCCGGTCAAGCCGGCTGTAGTAACTGTGGGAGCAATTAACGGAGGCACAAGGGCTAATGTCATACCGGATGAAGTTAAAATGCTGCTCACCATAAGGTATTTTGAAGAAGATGTCTTAAGAACGATTAAGGAGTCGTTAATCAATATTACCAGGGGTGCTGCCATTTCTGCCGGGTTGCCAGAAGACAAAATGCCTCTGGTAAGCTTCAGTGGTGATGACGACCTTCCTGTGTCAAATGACCCTGATCTTGTAATGCACTGCGTACGGTCAATGAGGGATATTCTCGGAGGAGAAAACCTGATACAGGTTGAGCCGGCTACAGTTGCAGAGGATTTCGGAAAATATGGTCAAACTGCAGAAGAGGTTCCTGTAGCGCTCTTCTGGCTAGGAGGAGTCAATAATGCGAAGTATGAGAAATATATGGCTGAAGGGATTTCCCTGCCATCTCTTCACAATTCAGCCTTTGCCCCCGATTTTGAACCAGCATTCAGGGCTGGAGTTGCAGGCATGGCTAAATCGGTGATTAACATTCTCTCAAAAAAAAATATCATTCGCTAGCTCAATCAGATCCTTACCTTTGAATCATTAATCACAAACAGATAAAAATGAAATTTCCGTATGCCTTTACATTCATACTTATTCTGAATCTTTCAATCCATGCCCAGGACAGAATCACCGGCAGAGATTTTGCGACCAGATCAGAAGTCATTGCACAGAGCGGTATGGCAGCTACAAGTCAGCCACTGGCAACTCAGGTTGCCATCGAAATACTAAAAAAAGGAGGAAATGCAATCGACGCTGCAATTGCAGCAAATGCTGTTCTGGGTGTTGTTGAACCAACAGGTTGCGGAATTGGTGGTGATCTATTTGCAATTATCTGGAGTGCCGAAAAAGGTCGTTTGTACGGATTGAATGCCAGCGGGAGATCACCAGGGAGACTCAGGCTGGACTATTTCAGGAACAATCATATTGAAAAAATCCCTTCCTATGGACCTCTGCCGGTAACGGTTCCCGGTTGTGTAGACGGGTGGTTTGAAATGCATGAAATGTTCGGGCGATTGCAGATGAAGGATATTCTTCAACCTGCTATAAACTACGCCAGGAATGGCTTTCCGGTAAGTGAGATAATTGCATATTCCCTTGAGAGGAATACGCAGTCGCTTAAAAACTTTCCGAATATAAAAGAGACTTTTATGCCTGACGGCAGATCACCCGCAAAAGGTGAGATCTTCAGAAATCCTTTTCTGGCGAACACCCTTGATAAAATTGCTAAGGGAGGAAGGAATGAGTTCTACAGGGGCAGCATTGCAAAAACCATTGACGGATTCATGAAATCGCAGGGAGGATTTCTTAGTTATGATGACCTGGCCAGGCATCATTCAGAGTGGATAGAACCCGTGAGTACTACCTACAGGGGTTACGAAATATGGGAACTTCCTCCCAATGGACAGGGAATAGCTGCACTTCAGATTCTTAACATACTTGAAGGATTTGATATAGCTTCAATGGGATTCGGCTCCAGTGAGTATATTCATGTTTTCACTGAAGCAAAGAAACTTGTATTCGAAGACAGGGCCAGATATTATGCCGATCCTCTGTTCAGTTCTGTACCTGTGAACCATCTGATTTCAAAAAAGTATGCTGCAGAACGCAGAAAGCTGATAAATCCTGAGAAAGCTGCAAAAACATATAGTCCGGGTAAAATAGAAGCCGGAAACACAATTTATCTTACAGTAGCCGACAGATTCGGTAATATGGTATCGCTAATCCAGAGCAATTACAGGGGAATGGGATCAGGAATGTGCCCTCCCGGCCTGGGATTTGTACTGCAGGACCGGGGTGAGATGTTCAGTCTTGCAGCAGGTCATGCAAATGTATATGCCCCCGGTAAAAGGCCGTTCCATACAATAATACCAGCTTTCATTACCCGAAATGGCAAACCCTGGGTAAGTTTCGGAGTGATGGGCGGAGATATGCAACCTCAGGGACACGCACAGATTGTTGTAAACCTGATCGATTTTAAAATGAACCTTCAGGAGGCAGGAGACGCACCAAGAATCCACCATATCGGATCATCTGAAACCACCGGAGAGCAGATGACTGACGGAGGGATACTCCTCCTCGAAAGCGGATTCAGGTGGGAAGTTATACAAAAGCTTCTGAAAATGGGACATGTCATTCAGTGGGATCTGGGCGGTTATGGAGGCTATCAGGCGATAATGCGCGATGAAAAGAACAACGTCTGGTACGGTGCATCTGAATCAAGAAAAGACGGTCAGGCGGCGGGGTATTAAGGAAGACAAAAGACAAAAAG
>CAZTJT010000025.1:31900-63540 GCA_964613785.1 uncultured Rikenellaceae bacterium | reverse complement strand
TAAAATGGAAATGAAGTGATCCAACTTTATAAAAGATGTGTATAAAGGGTAGTTTTTGCTAAAGGGAAGGGGCAAGGGAAGGGTTAAGTTATCACTGGAAGACACTGGCAAAGAGTTAAGGAATCAACTTGTCTATGTCTGAAGCTTTCTGATCCTGAGCATAGGACAAAAACAGGCGTTAGTGCGGTAAAAATCATTTGCTAGAGTTTTTTAACATTCATCTTCAATGTGTTAAAAAATGAAACCGAACTAATTTTACCGAGCGTCACAAATCAAGATACAATACAGCCTGCCCAAGATCAAACCGGGATTATTCAGAATAAGTTCATAAAGTAAGACGATACGCTAATGAAAACCGGAAAAAGAATTTAATGTTTTATAAAGTACAGATCATCTTCAATAAATTAAAATAGTAAATTTGAGAAAACCCTGTACTACCTCTACAAGCATAAATAAAAAGGCACAAGCAGGAATCAGACATATTTCCCATCGTTCAGACCAATTGAGAATTTTAAATATAAAACCATTTTAATATGAAAAGTCCAGTCATTTTAAGTCTAGCATTTTTCTGCCTTTTTTTATTTCCCGATAAACTTTACAGTCAGAGTATTTCTGCCTGGGAGCAAAATAAAAAACTTGCCAGGGGGGTAAATATCATCGGTTATGACCATGGTTTGTGGAAGGACCACACAAAAGGCCGTTTTAAGGAACGATATTTTAAAATGATCAGGGATGCAGGATTTTCAAATGTGCGTATAAACATGCATCCGTTTTCATATATGGACAGTAACTTTAAAATCAATGATTCGTGGCTTGAAACGCTTGACTGGGCAGTGAGGAAAGGTTTAGAGGCAGGCCTCATGGTCATTCTTGACATGCATGAGTACAATGCCATGGCAGAAGATCCTGTTGCGAAGAAAGAAATGTTTCTTTCAGTATGGAGGCAGCTTGCTCCCAGGTACAAGGACCAACCTGACAATCTGATTTTTGAGGTACTGAATGAGCCAAACCGCAAGCTTACACCCGAATTATGGAACAGCTTCCTCATTGATGCCATGAAGATCATCCGTGCGACAAATCCAAACCGGACCCTGATAATTGGTCCCGGAAACTGGAACGGAATAGAAGCCCTGCAGGCTCTTATATTACCTGAAAATGACCGGAACATAATTGTAACGGTACATTTTTATCACCCGGGACGATTTACTCATCAGGGAGCACCATGGTCAAAGGAGAATGCTAACCTGAGCGGTATAAAATGGACCGGCACCAAAGAAGAAAAAGATGATGTAGATACCAGGATGCAGGTTGCTGCCGACTGGTCGAAGGAACACGACCGTCCAATCTTCCTGGGTGAATTTGGATCCTATGAAAAGGCTGACATGGATTCCCGCGCCCGCTATACTGCCTATGTCGCACGTACTGCCGAAAAACTGGGATTCAGCTGGGCATACTGGCAGTTCGACAGCGATTTTATCGTTTACGACATTGATAAGGATCAATGGGTAACTCCACTTCTGAATGCTCTTACCGGTAAAAATTTATAACAGATCTGTTATGAGAAGAAATATCTTACTGTATTTTGTTCTGGCCATAGCCATCCTGTCGCCGGCATGCAATTCAAAAAAGGCAGCTTATGACCGGTTGGTTCCCGGAGACAATATCAGGCTCAACCAACTGGGTTACCTGCCTGGCAGTGTAAAAAGGGCAGTGATCGTCAGCTCATTATCCTATGAATTTAAACTTATTGATACTGCAGGGTGCGAAGTTTACTCAGGTGTTCTTGAAGACAAGGGAGTATGGGAACCTGCAAAAGACACCGTAAAGATCGCTGACTTCAGCTCCTTCGACAAACCCGGAAAATACCGGCTTTATGTTGAGGATAAAGGCATTTCATACCCTTTTGAGATCGGTCCCGGCATTTACGATGAGATTTTCAAGGCATCTGTCAAAGCTTATTATATGCAGAGGGCATCGACTGCAATCGAAGAAAAGTTTGCGGGTAAATTCACTCATCCCATGGCACATCCCGATACGCTATGCTGGTTCCATCCCTCCAGCGGAAGGAAGAGCGGATCAATGTCATCACCCCGTGGGTGGTACGATGCCGGCGATTACAACAAATACATTGTTAATGCCGGATATACTGTAAGTATGCTTTTAAATCTGCATGAATATTTTCCGGATGTGATCTCTGATGATCTTAATATCCCCGAAAGCGGAAACGGGGTAAGTGATCTGCTGGATGAAATAAAATGGGAGCTGGATTGGGCTGAGACGATGCAGGACAAGGACGGAGGGGTATTCTTTAAGCTTACATCAAAGAGATTCAGCGGATTCATAAGACCCGAGGAAGACACGCTTCCAAGGTTCGTTGTAGGTAAATCTACTACATCAGCGCTCAATTTTGCTGCAATGTTCGCCCAGGCAAGCCGGGTCTGGAAGGCAATTGATCCTGCATTATCGGAGAGATATCTGTCTGCTGCAAAAAAGGCGTGGTCGTGGGCAGTGAAAAATCCATCGGTGATCTTCAGGAATCCACCTGATATTTCAACCGGCGCATACAGCCATACCGATTTCAGCGGTGATTTTTTCTGGGCTGCAGCCGAACTTTTAGTTACAACAGGCGACAGGGAATATAAAGAATTCATTAAAGCACATCCTGTTGATTTTACTTTCATTTCAGGAGAGAACTGGTGGACCTCGGTAAAAAATCTTGGTTATTATGCACTCATCCTGCCAGAAAGCAAAATCGACGAATCTGAGAAAGCTGAATACAGGAATGCGATCCTTGCCGACGCAGACAGACTTCTTGCGGACCTTGAAGCAAGTCCGTACCGTCAACCGCTGAACTCATTTGTCTGGGGATCAAACAGTGATATCCTGGATCTGGCAGTCATTTTTGCAACTGCCTGCCGGATAAGCAATGACAGGAAATATTTTGATGCCGCTACGGAGACCACCGATTATATTTTCGGCAAAAATGCGGTGGGTTATTCATTTGTCACCGGTTTCGGATCAAAGCCGTCGATGAATCCTCACTTCAGGCTAAGCGCTACTGACGGGATCGACGAGCCCATTCCCGGCTGGGTTGTGGGCGGACCGAATTCGCATCTTCAGGACCGTCGAAGTGAAAGAAATCCCAACGGTGTAGTCTATTTTTCAGCGGAACCCGCAGAATGCTATATGGATCTTGTTGAAAGCTATGCATCAAATGAGATCGCGATCAACTGGAACGCCCCGCTGGCTTATATAACAGGCTTCCTTGTATCTCATTCAAAAAATTGCAAATAATCACTTTTTCATTAAATAATTAATTCCTGACCGGAAATGGAAAAGCTGGCACTAAAGGAAAAAATAGGCTATGCACTGGGCGATGGTGCTGCCAATATTGCCTGGCGAGGTGTGGCCACATTTTTGTTTGTATTCTATACCGACGTTTTCGGATTAAATCCTGCTGCCGTAGGACTGCTAATGCTTATTGCCAGGACAAGTGACGGGATCACTGACATTTTAATGGGTATAGTATGTGACAGGACAAATTCAAAATACGGCAAATTCCGCCCATGGATATTATGGACTGCAATTCCGCTGGGAGTTATACTGTCACTTCTTTTTACAACCCCAAACCTTGGAACCACAGGAAAAATCGTTTATGCCTATGTTACCTACCTAATTTTTACACTGGTTTACACAGCAAACAACATCCCTTACGGGGCACTGATGGCTGTCATGACTGGCAACGACAGGGAACGCACAAGCCTGGGATCATACCGAATGGTGGGAGCCTTTACAGGAGGAATGATTGTACAGGGTGCTCTTCTTTTGCTGGTTTCACACTTTGGCAACATAAATCCTTCGGTTAAAGTAAGCAAACTGGATACGGAAAAATATGAAGTAACGGTATCTGCCGGCAGGGATATAAAAAATGTAAATATCAAAACAAAGGATGGGGTGGCAATGTTTGTGTGGGCAGATGCCGGCAAGCCTGATTCGCTTAATGTACCGACACAGGGTAAAAGCTTTTCAATGGCAGCCGGTGAGGAATATTCTTTTCTGGTAACAGGGGAAGAGAACCTTGAGCCGGGGAAAATTTCCATCATAGATCAGAAAAAAGGCTACAGCCGTTCAATTTATCTTTTGTCGGTGTTTTTGTCCTTGTTTATGATACTTACCTTCGCGTTAACCAGAGAACGCGTTAAGCCTCCCAAAGACCAGCAGACAAACCTGGTAAAAGATCTCAGGGACCTCGTCATGAACAGGCCATGGCTGATTCTCCTTGTGATCGGATTGCTCTTCAATGTTTACAATTCAATAAAGCAGGGAATAGTAGTTATCTACTTCACCCATTATATGCATGAGCAGTTGCTTGCCGGCACATACCTTGTGGCTTTGATGCTGGCTTCAATTGCCGGAGCCATGGTAACTTCGCCCCTGGGAAAACTCCTAGGCAAAAGAAGACTGTTCATCTATGCTCTGATCTTTTCCGGTGCAGTGAACTCACTTTTCGCATTTTGCGGTCCGGAGAATATCGGAGCCATCTTCACGATAGGCATTATCTCGGAGTTTGGTTCAGCAATATTCCCCACCCTTTTCTTTGCAATGCTGGGTGATGCGGCTGATTACTCCGAATATAAGAACGGCAGGAGAGCAACAGGCCTAGTCTATTCTGCAGGTTCATTCGCTACCAAGTTCGGCGGGGGAATTGCAGGTGCAATAATCGGATTTGTCCTGGCAGCATTCAATTACAACGGCCAGGATGAGGTGGCCATCCAGGGGGCCATTCCCGGTATTATCATGCTGATGAGCTGGATCCCGGCAGTCATAACACTCATTACAGCTGGGATTATGTCACTTTATCCGCTGGATCAAAAGAAGATGGATGAAATAACACTGGAACTCAACAACAGAAGGGCAAGGGAATTGGCATAAACAATTCTGAAAGCCGTTGACGGAACAGATGACAAAAACAAAACAGGATCATGAAATTCGGTTATTTTGACGACAGAAGGAGGGAGTATGTGATAAATAATCCGCGTACTCCCTGGCCATGGATAAACTATCTGGGAAATGAAGATTTCTTTTCCCTTATCTCAAATTCGGCCGGAGGCTATTCATTCTACAAGGATGCAAAGTTCCGTCGCATCACCCGTTACAGATATAACAATGTACCAATGGATAGCGGGGGGAAGTATTTTTACATCAGCGACGGGGAGAATATCTGGTCTCCGGGATGGAAACCCTGCAAGACCGATCTCGATAGTTATGAATGCCGCCACGGGATGAATTATACCATTATCAAAGGGGTGAAAAACGGGATTGAGGTAAGTGTCCTGTATTTCGTCCCGCTGAAGACCTGGGCAGAGATACAGAAAGTGACGGTTGTAAATAATTCACAGGCTCTTAGGAAGATAAAGATCTTCTCATTTGTTGAATGGTGCCTTTGGAATGCTGCTGCCGACATGGAAAATTTCCAGAGGAACTTTTCAACAGGTGAAGTTGAGATTGAGGATTCGGTAATATATCACAAGACGGAATACAAGGAGCGCAGGAACCATTATGCTTATTATTCAGTCAATACACCTGTTGCAGGATTCGATACCGACAGGGAAACATTCTTCGGGCTGTGGAACGGTTTTGACGAGCCTCAGGTTGTAAGGGAAGGAAAATCGAGGAACAGCGTGGCCCACGGATGGTCACCGGTGGCTTCCCATCTTGTCGAATTAGAGCTTAAGCCTGGAGAATCACGTGACCTGATCTTTGTCCTTGGCTATGTGGAAAACAAGGATGATGAAAAATGGGAATCAAAAAATGTCATTAACAAGATAAAAGCAAAGGAGACGATAGCCCGGTTCAATACTTCCGCAAAGGTTGATGGGGCACTGGCTGATCTTCGTGAATACTGGGACTCGCTGCTGAGCATTTTTTCCGTCAGTTCGGGAAATGAAAAACTCGATCGCATGGTGAATATCTGGAACCAGTATCAGTGCATGGTAACATTCTGCTTCTCCCGCTCCGCTTCATTCTTTGAGTCGGGCATAGGCAGGGGAATGGGTTTCAGGGATTCGAACCAGGACCTTATCGGATTCGTTCATCAGATCCCTGAAAGGGCACGTGAGAGGATAATAGACATTGCTTCGACCCAGTTTCCGGATGGCGGTTGTTATCATCAGTACCAGCCTCTTACCAGGAGAGGAAACAATGACATCGGGGGAGGGTTTAACGACGATCCCCTGTGGCTTATCCTCGGAACAGTCAGCTATATTAAGGAAACAGGCGATTTCGCCATCCTCGATGAAATGGTACCTTTTGACAACGATGAATCAGTCGCCAAGCCGCTGTTCGATCATCTTACAGTCTCATTCGATCATGTCATCAATAACCTCGGTCCCCATGGATTGCCACTGATCGGCAGGGCCGACTGGAATGACTGCCTCAACCTGAATTGCTTTTCAAGTGATCCCGACGAGTCATTTCAGACTACGGAAAATAAAACTGAAGGTACAAAGGCTGAATCAGTTATGATCGCAGGTTTGTTTGTGGTTTACGGACGTGAATATGCGGATCTGTGCAAATGGCTCGGAAAGACTGAAGAAGCTGCACGGGCTAAAAAGCATGTTGATGCAATGGTTGAGGTTGTTAAACAACACGGATGGGATGGAGAATGGTTTATCAGGGCATATGACTATTTCGGCAGAAAGGTGGGAAGCAGGGAGAATCAGGAAGGGCAGATCTTCATAGAATCACAGGGTTGGTGTACGATGGCAGGGATCGGAAAAGATGAAGGGCTGTGTGTTAAGGCATTGAACTCCGTTAAGGAAAGGCTCGACTGTGAACACGGTTTAGTGATGAACAATCCTGCTTTCACAAGGTATTATATAGAATACGGTGAAATATCTTCCTATCCTCCCGGTTATAAGGAAAATGCCGCAGTTTTCTGCCACAATAATCCATGGATAATTATAGGTGAAACGGTGGCAGGTAACGGCAACAGAGCATGGGAGTATTACAGGAAAATATGTCCTGCATACCTTGAGGATAAAAGCGAACTTCATAAGACCGAACCTTATGTATACTGTCAGATGATTGCCGGGAAAGATGCTTTTAAGCCCGGTGAGGCAAAGAATTCCTGGCTTACGGGCACTGCGTCATGGAATTTCTATGCCATTACACAATATATTCTGGGTGTTCGCCCATGTTTCGATGGCTTGCTTGCCGATCCATGCATACCTGAAGACTGGAAAGGGTATAAAGTAACCCGGAAGTTCAGGGGAGCAACTTACATGATTGAAGTATCCAATCCTGACGGAAAGTCAAAGGGAATCAGTGAAGTGTGGATTGACGGTAAGATTCATCCTTCAAACCTCATCCCTGTTTTCGGGGATGGCAAAGAGCATTTTATCAAAGTTGTTCTGTGAAATTCCTTAAATTTGGGCACTCCCAAATTCACATAAACAGACAAGGATGACAAATAAATACCTGGCTTCAGCTGACCGATATAAAACCATGAAATACAACCGCTGCGGTAAAAGCGGATTGCTTCTTCCGGCCATTTCCCTGGGTCTCTGGCATAATTTCGGCTTCGCTGACAATTACAATAACTCAAGGGAAATAATAAGGTCCGCCTTCGACAGCGGGATCACTTATTTTGATCTGGCAAACAACTATGGACCACCGCCCGGATCAGCTGAGGAGGTCTTTGGTTCAATACTGAATAAAGATTTTGCAGCTCACAGAGACGAAATGGTTATTGCCACCAAGGCAGGTTATCTGATGTGGGAAGGACCTTATGGGGAATGGGGATCAAGGAAATACCTTGTTGCCAGCCTTGATCAGAGCCTGAAAAGAATGGGTATTGATTATGTCGACATTTTCTATTCCCACAGGTTTGACCCGGAAACTCCCCTTGAAGAAACCATGATGGCCCTCGATCAGATAGTCAGAAAGGGAAAAGCATTGTACGCAGGCATATCAAATTATTCGCCTGAACAGACAGAAAAAGCAATCCAAATTCTGAACAGACTCGGCACTCCCTGCCTGATCCACCAGTCGAGGTACTCGATGCTCGACAGGAAGGTCGAAAACGGTCTCCTTGACGTCATTGAATCGAATGGACTTGGTTTCGTGGCATTTTCGCCTCTGGCCCAGGGTGTATTGTCCGACAGGTACCTTAATGGAATCCCGGCGGACTCCAGAGCTGCAAAAGCTCACTTTCTTAAACCTGAATTTATTACCCCTGAAGTAATTGCCGTTATAAGGAAACTTAACGAGATGGCTTTGCAAAGAGGCCAGACTCTGGCCCAGATGGCGACAGCCTGGCTGCTGAAAGACAAGCGGATTACCTCGGTAATCGTTGGGGTAAGCTCGGTAAGCCAGCTCAATGATAATATCGGGGCACTCAATAATATTGATTTTTCTGACGGGGAACTGGAAGAAATCCTGTCGCTTGTTAACACCATTAATTTCAACCCCCGCGGCTGACAACCCCCGTTTCTGATGAATGAAAGTTGAATTGTTGAACAAAAGAAAAAGAGGAGTTATGAAGAAATTATTAATTGCAATAATTCTTATTTCAACAGGAATTATATTGTATTCACAACCCGACAGGAAAAAGCTGATGCCTGTTACCACTGATTCCAAAACAGCCTTAAATATATATAAAGAGGCAAAGAGATACTATGATGACGTATTTATCGATAAAGCATTGGAAACATTTAAAAAAGCTCTCATACAGGATCCCGGGTTTTTTATGGCCAATTACCAGCTGGCCTTTTATTACCTTCTTAATCGCGAAGCAGATGATTTTTATAAATATGCTGAGGCTGCCATCTCATCCAGAGCCAGGCTGAGTGATGCCGAGGAGATCCTGAAACAGGCTCTGAAAAGGCTGATCGACGGTAACTCTGACTTGTCGGATCTGGGAAAGAAGCTGGTTGAGTTATATCCTTATGATCCCGAATCGTATAACAATCTTGCCTCTTTTCAATCGATTGAAGGCGACAATGAAGGAATGATTGAGACGTTACTGAAAGCGGTGGAAATTGCCCCCGATCCGGCCCCTTTCTACAATCAGCTGGGATATGCATATCTGGCTGTCAAAGAAAGTGATAAGGCTGAAAAGGCGTTTGACAAATACATGGAACTTGCACCTCGGAATCCAAATGTGTACGATTCAAAAGGTGATTACTTTATGTATTTGAAAAAGTATGACAAAGCCTACGAAATGTACATGAAAGCAAATTCACTCGATCCTTCTTTCAGTCGTGAAAAGGCTGATGCGGCACAAAAACTCTTTGAAAAGTCTGAAGGAAGGAAAATTGAGATAATACCAATGTAAACCAATCAGTTGCAAGGACCTGAAGATTCCTTATCAGTAATACCGGCATAAATGTTTCCGCATAAATCATATATTATGTTGAAAAAAGGATTATCAATCATTTTTCTGATAATGGTTGTTTATTCAGCCGAATGTCAGATGACTCCTTCAGGCAACCCCGGGGATTTCAGGGTAAAAACATGCCTGCATTCCATAGGGTACTCCGGCCTTTGGCGCGGCCAGGCAACCCTTACGGTTGATGAGTTCCTGCTTAAAGCAAAGGAACTGGGGTACGAAGGCGTTATGATAATGGCCAAACGGCCGCATCTCTCTCCACTGGATTATGACAAGGCAGCAAGGGCAAAGCTAAAGAAAAGGATAGAAGACCTCGGACTGACTCTTGTCGGACTGGCAGGTTATTCTGACTTTACAGCAGGAATGGATAAACCAGGTATCCCGCACACTGAAATTCAGGCGGCATATATAGGACAGGTTGCGGAGCTTGCTTCAGATCTGGGAACTAAGATGGTCAGGATATTCACAGGCTATGAGCGCCCTGGAATACCATATGACAGGCAGTATGCAACTGTTGTGGAGGGTATTCGGCTTGCAGCAAAAGAAGCTCAGAAGTATGGAGTGACCCTTATTGTACAGAACCATCATGACATTGCCATACATCATGATGCAATGTTCTGGCTGCTGAATGAAATCAACATGCCTAACGTAATGGCTGGATGGGATGCATGGTCGCCGACGCTCGAAGGGCTTTCAACGGAAGAGATAAGACAGTCGATACTGAAAATGAAACCCTATATTGTCAATACCATCCTAGCCGATTATGTTCCCATGCCGAGGTACAATTATGATAATACACTGACAAATTACCTGGCTGCCACCCCTGTAATGAGGGCAGTCCCGGTAGGAGAGGGGATAATCGATTATAAAACCTTTATAGGAACCCTTAAAGAAATCGGTTATCGGGGATATCTCGTATATGAGATGTGTGAGGTCCTTGAAGGCGGCGGATCAATTGCAAACCTCGATGCAACGGCAAGGAAATTCCTTGATTTTGTAAAGCAGTTCAAATGACAGTAACCCTATTTAAGATCCCTGATTATTATCCGGTCCTTGTATAGTTTAACTTCAAGTTTCTGCCTCTCCTTCCACTTCAGTTTGCGAATGTAGGGCCTGGGAATTGTAACCGCGTAACTGGATCCACCTACTTTGGTTAGGCTACGAATGTTTTCATCTTCAAGCCGGTTGCGTGCCATAGATTGATGTTTTTAATATTATTAACAGTTGATCAGCTACTTACAAGAACTTAGCTGTAATAAATAATTACGTAATTTAATACGATTTAATTACGTAATAAATTACGATTTAATTACATAATTTCAAAATCCCGGGGAAAATTATTTAAGAATGGTTTAAGAACAGGATACAGATTCCCTGGTAAATAAAAATTCTTTCCCGCAGACTGCAAAGAAAATCACAGTTGTTCACAGGTAATTACAGATTGTTGCAGATCGGAATAAAGTGACAGCCGTTTTAGAATTTCAGTTTAAAAATATAAACCTGCCTGCTTCCAGTCATTGTTGAATTGAATCCAATGATATCTCCTTTGGGGCTCCACCTGCAATGAATATCGCATCGCCAGTAGCCTTCGAACTCAGCAGGCTGCACGAATCGGCCGAGTGATTTAACGATTTCAGTCTTCATATCCATCAGGTAGATTTTCTGTTCTCTCATCCCTCCTCCCGGATATGTATCGGTTACCATCCATTTCTGGTCGGGCGAAAAAGTACCGTGCCCGTCGTAATCCAGCAGTCCGTTTCCCAGCCTTTTATAGTCCTGCTGCCCGATTGTGAAAAGTACATGTGCATATTGTTTTCCTTCATAATTTGCGGTAACCATTAATTCGTCATCATTCAGCCAGTCGAAGTGTGATCCGGCCCATCCGTCAGGAAAACATCTCCTGAGGTCCGTTCCATCTCTGTTGACTGTAAGGGAGGTGGTAATTCTATTGTTCCCTTCCATCTGGCGGGAGAGCCAGAATATCCTGGATCCCCCGCGTGAAAAAAGCGTATGGTTGAACCAGGCAATGCTTCCATCCTGCAAAGGAGGAATAAGGTCTTTGATCTGTTCAAATGAAACAATCAGCCGGGCAAGTCCGGTCTCAAGATCAACAAGGAACAGTCCGTCATCCGGAGGAAGCTGAATTTCAGCCTTTGCATCCTGTCCGTTCCCTCCATAGCCATAATCAGGCCGGGTTAATCTGAGTCTTGAAAAATTAATACTAATTGCTTCTTTACCGTCTGGAGAAACAGCACTCACGGGATATGGGATCACTTTAAGCTCTTTTCTGGTAAACACATTCATTATTACCGAAACATACCTTCGTTCCCTGAAATCATTATAAATTATAAGCGAATCGGGCGATGTGCCCAGCCAATGGGCCATACATCCCTGCTGAAAATTCCAGGCACGGGTCTCGGTAAGGGGAATGAACTCAAGGGATTCAAGGTCGACAAGTCCAAGAACTGCAGGGTCCGTTTCTTCAGGAAGCCTGAATTTTATGTCAGTCTCAAGAACGGTGGCATAACGTTCGGACCGGTTGAATGAATTTATGCCATAGTAACTTGCAAAAAGGTGTTCCCTGTCGCTTTTTGTTATCCGGATAGGTCCTTCAATTTCCGGAAAGGTGACAGAAGTTTTATTCACCTTGTTTTCATTGCATCCCAGCAATGTTGTAAACAACAGGGAGATCACGGCTAAAGCTAATTGTCTCATAATATTGTTTTTAATGATGTAACCTCACTGGATCATGCAAACACCCCTGAGATTCTGCCACCTCTCCTGATCGTGCGTTCGAGTGAAAGGATGCCCAGCATAAGCTGCCTTGCATGGTGATAATGCTCCATAAGGGTTACATTCGGATTGGTCATTTTGCGGTCTCCTCCCGAGTACCAAAATTTATTGTCCCTGTTGAAGAACTTTTCATATATGTAGCTGTCGGTTCTTTCAAAATGGGAACGGGCCCACTCATCGCCGGTGTGCTCAATCAGAAAGAGTGTCCCGTTAAGCACCTCCTGTTGGCACCACAGCGATTTTCTGACATCCCAGGTATAGTTTCCGACATGCTGGAGAGAGTGGAAATATCCTCCATACAGATTATCGGCAGCAACATCCACATGCTTTTTAAAAACCGGTACCGCAGCTCTGAACAATTCCTTGTCTTTAAGTCGTTCAGCTTCGAACAGCACAAAGGCAATTGTTTCAAGACCGTGGCCTATCACGGAGAATTGTGCATATTCATTGTCAGGAAGGCTGAAATCGTGGTTGATGTATTCATTGGTAAGGCCGTAATCCTTGTTGACATGATGGTTCATGATTGCATCGACGCACCTGGATGCAAGTTTCTCAAGGTCGGCATCGGGTTCATGTCTCAGCATCTGTGTAGAAAGGCTGAGGAAAATCATCCAGTGGCCAAGCACCCGAGGGCCAATGATTTGCGGAGCTCCCTTAAGATATGCTATTTCATATTTGTAATCAGGCTGGTCATATCTTTCCAGGCAATCGTAAATGATCTTTTTGGCAAGTTGGCGGTACCTGGCTTCTCCTGATGCTTTTGCGTATTCAAAAAGGCCTTCTGCAACAAAAAGGCTTCCGTAAATATCGCCCGGTCCCGTGAGCGGCTCCCCTTCCCTGGTAAACCTCTGTGTCCAGAAGCTTTTGTCGGCAGGCTGAATCTTAAGCAGAAGATCCTTTGATTTTCTGGCTATTTCAAGATAATGTGGATTCTTTTCAAGGTTGTTGTAAAGGAAGGAATAGACCCACATTCCCCGCCCGACGAACCATGCTGTCTTGTTCATGTTCTCTGTTTGCCCCGACCTTACATCCAATGAGCACATTACTCCACCGTATTCATGGTCTATAGCATACCTGTCCATATTGGGGATAAAGTTCCCGAACAGTTCCTGCCTGAATTTGTCGCGAAGCTGCTCAAGTCTCATCCCTGCGATTTTTTCGATCTTTTCACTCCTGATCTTCGGAGGATCAATTGTGCCGTTACCGGCGGTAAAAATGTTTTTATTTCCCAATGTCAGCAGTCCAAGACCTGATAATGAGCTTATTCTTAAGAAATTGCGACGGGATTTGTTTTTTCCTTTCACTTTTATAAAAAATATACTGGTTGCCTTACTCTGGTATTCTCATGTCATTTACAAATTTAGATTTTTATGGTAACCGACGTTATAATTGAATGTGTTGAATTAAGTTCTGCACTCAGTTTATATTAGCTTAACTTTGATTAAAGGTCAAATAGTTTATCAATGTCAGACAGAAAGTTTACCCGCAGGGATTTTATTGGCCGGTCAACGTTTGCTGCTGCCACCATGGTATCTCTAGCCTATCCGCAGCCAGAACAAACCGGTTCAGGGTTGATTGCGGAAAATCATGTCCGCTGCTACCAGGATGATGAGTTTATTAAAGAGATTGAAAAGCTTCCGGTTGAAGAGCCCTATGCATATCATAAGTACCTGATAACGGCTCCTGCACATATCCTCCGGAGAGAACCCGGCGCCAGGCGGGGAAAAAATAAGATGTCGGTGCCGGAAAAGGGATGGAGCATAGTATGTGATCCGGAAAGTACCGAGGTAATGAAGCTGGCTGTATTGGATTTCCAGGATTATATGGTCACCTCGCAGAATGTTAAGGTCTCTGTCAGGGAAATAACTTCCTTTTTTGGAAATGATATGGTAAGTGCAAATATTTCCATCGACGATTTAAAGGCGAGCTTATAAACGATAAGCTCCCTGTGGGATTTATTAATTTCCGTTATGTTGTTTTTAGCAACGAGTACAACAATTTGAACAATTTTTCTCTTCTCCCATTCTCCACTTCTCCCACTCTCCCATTCCCCCTCACACCCCTTCTCCTCTTCTGCCATTAAATGGGCCATGTCAAATAATTTTGCATGGCATAAATTGCTTTCATAATTTTATAATTCCAAACGAACGGTATGGCTTCCCTCATCCCTGGATATGAGTATGACATCTTCATCAGCTACCGTCAGAAGGACAACAAATATGACGGATGGGTAACGGAATTTGTTGAAAACCTGAAGCGGGAGCTCGAGTCGATGTTCAAAGATGAGGTGAGCGTTTATCATGATATAAATCCTCACGACGGACTTCTCGAAACACATGATGTGGATGAATCACTCAAAAAGAAGTTGAAATGCCTGGTATGCATACCAATCATTTCAAGAACATACTGTGATCCTAAATCCTTTGCATGGAAACACGAATTCGAGGTATTCATCGATCAGGCAAAAAACGATCCTTTTGGCCTGAAGGTCACACTTCCCAGCGGTAATGTGGCAAACCGTGTACTGCCGGTACGTATCCACGACCTGGATCCGGCAGATATCAGGCTGTTTGAGTCGGCCATCGGAGGAATTCTGAGACCGGTGGATTTTGTCTACAAGGAAACGGGTGTGAATCGCCAGCTCCGGGCAAAAGACGATGATATCATCAAAAGTCCGAACCAGATCCTCTACCGTGACCAGATCAATAAGGTAGCCCTGGCAGTGAAAGATATAATTGAAAGTATGATTTCTCTTTCTGCCCCTTCCGGAACCAGTGCAAAAGAAATTAATGCAGTGGGAAAAAGTGGCAAAAAAGATAGTATGCATGAGGAAAAACCTCCGGCTGAAAAACAGGAAATAAAGGAAGACATTTCGTCCGGTAAATTACCAGAGGACGGGGGAATTAAAGCCAGGTATCCTTTTAAAAAAATAAAAGTCCTTTTACCAGCCACTGGTTTTGTTGTAGCTGTCTGTATTGCAGCGACTCTTTTCATCAATCACCGGGCAAAGGTTAAATGGGCTACTGAGGAAGCATTGCCTGGCATTAATAAATACTACGAGGAATCAAATTATATTGATGCGTTCAACTTAGCCACGAAAGCTGAAAAGTATATTCCGGATAATACGGTTTTGAAAGACTGGTTATCGAAGTTGGTAAGGCGGTTGACCATTCTTACAGATCCTCCCGGTGCGGATGTTTATATTAAAGAGTATTCAGATACATCGGCTTCATGGCAGCTGCTTGGCAAAACACCTCTTGACAGTATAAGAATGCCTGCTTCCTCATGTTACAGACTAAGATTTGAAAAACCGGAATATGAGACTGTATATGCTGTAACCATGACTAGTGATGACACTCTTTCCCGGAAACTTTTCAGACTGGGTACTGTTCCTCCTGGTATGGTTTACGTTGAGGGATACTGGGATGAGGTTAAGGATACTTTTGAAAAGGACAAAGGATTCTTCCTGGACAAGCTTGAAGTTACGAACAGACAGTATAAAGAATTTGTTGATAATGGTGGTTACCGGAATCGTGAATACTGGAAGCATGAATTCATTAAAGACAGGAAGAAACTAACCTGGGAACAGGCGATGGCTGAATTCACAGATGAAACAGGCCGGCCGGGACCTTCGACATGGGAAGCGGGAGATTACCCCGACGGACAGGATGAATACCCTGTATCAGGTGTCAGCTGGTACGAAGCTGCTGCCTATGCCGAATATGCAGGAAAAGAGCTGCCGACAGGAGATCACTGGGACAGCGGTCGCGGCTTTTATAATCTTGGTACTTTTGAATTGTTTCATCCGAAGATATATCCATTAAGCAATTTCAGGGGGAAAGGCACTGACAGGGCAGGAAAGAACCAGGGCATGACAGCCTACGGGGCCCTGGACATGGCAGGCAATGCAAGGGAATGGTGTTATAATGAATCCAGTGACGGACGAATTATTTCAGGAGCCGGCTACTCAGATCCAACATATTTGTTTTCTGTATGGGAGCAGCTTCCTCCTTTTGACAGATCTCCCCTTAACGGATTCAGGTGCGCGATCTACGTTAACCGGGAGCGAATACCTGAAACTGCATATCGTTTAATTGAATTGGGTACAAGCAACAAAAGGGATTATTCACTTGAAACACCAGTGCCTGAGAATATATTCAGGATTTATAAAAATCAGTTCCAGTATGATAAAAATGAACTTAATGCTGTAATAGAAAAGAGGGATGAAAGTGCTGATGACTGGATAATGGAAAAAGTTACATTCGATGCTGCTTACGAGAAACAGAGAATGATCGCATACCTGTTCCTTCCGAAAAATGTACCACCCCCGTTTCAGACACTTATATTTTTCCCGGGTAGCTACGCTGTTTATGATAAGCATTTTTCCACGGTGCATATTAATTCTTTCTTTGACTATATTTTAAAAAGCGGCAGGGCTGCAGTTTATCCTATCTATTTCAGAACGTATGAAAGGAATGATGGCCATACATCACGCGGGACAAGAAAAAGTCATGAGTATACAGAACTACTGATCAAATGGGTCAGGGATTTCAGCCGGACAATTGACTACCTTGAAACACGTTCCGATATCGATACGGGCAAACTTGGCTATTACGGTCACAGCTGGGGAGGTCGATTGGGCGCAATTATTCCGGCTGTGGAGGACCGTCTGAGCATTAATATATTAATTTCCGGTGGATTTTCCACTGTGAAACCCTACCCGGAAGCCGACGAAATAAACTATGTATCAAGAGTGAAAATTCCAACACTGATGCTGAACGGAAGGTACGATGCAATGTTCCCTCTTGAAACCAATGTAACTTATTTTTTCAGACTCCTGGGTACCCCGGAAGCTGACAAGCGCCTATGTATTCTTGAATCAGGTCACAATTTCCCCAAAAGCTACAGTATCAGGGAGATCCTTAACTGGTGCGATAAATACTTCGGACCAGTAAAATGACATATCCGCATTCCCTGGTTATTGCTTGGTTCCAGTTGGAAAGAAAAGTAGAAAGGCCAGGAAACTTAATACTATTTCATAACAAACGATTGCAGTGCAGGCCTCCTTCATTGTTATGAGTATGACTACTTCATCAGCTTTCAATCTTTCCGTGCATAAGCAGGTCGAGAGCCTCATCGAAAGACCCTGCTGCAATTATCTCCCCTGAGTTGACAAAGAAGATCTCATCGGCATTCTCGATTGTGTTGAGGCGGTGGGCAATGATAACCCTGGTAGTTGTTTCCGGTAGTTTCTTTATTATGGTTTCAAGCTGTTTTTCAGTTACGGTATCGATATTGGCTGTTGCCTCGTCAAGGATCAGAAGCTCCGGTTTGCGCAAAATTGCCCTCATAAAAGCAATTATTTGTTTTTGTCCGAGGCTTATTCCATCCCCATTTGTCTGTATCGGAGTGTCCAGACCTTTTTCAAAGCGCTTAAGCAAACCGCCAATCTGTACATCTTCAAGGGCATGTTCAAGCTGATTGTTGGACAATCCTGCACATTCAGTATTACCATAAAGAATGTTGTCGCGCACTGTACCTGAAAACAATACCGGTTCCTGCAATATAAAGCCTATTTTGGAGGCTCTCTCACAGGGGGTGTATGACCTGATATCCCTGCCGTCAAGCAGTATCTTTCCCTTCGTCACATCATATAACCTGGCGATAAGAGAAGCTGTGGTCGTTTTGCCCCCTCCCGTAGGACCTACCAGGGCATAGGTCCTGCCTCTCTTAAGATCGAATGAGACGTTTTGCAATACCTCTTTACCATTAGGATAACTGAACGAGACATCTTCAAAATGTATGTAAGATGAACTTCTGCCAACACTCTCGACATCAACAACTTTAAGATTATTCTCTAGCGAAAGAAGATGCATTATCCTGTCCCAGGCTGCCAATGCCAGCTGAAAGTTGGCCCAAAGTGCAGCCATCTGCCGTAATGGGTTATAAAAGTTGGATATATAGGCAATGAAGCTTATAAGCAATCCTATAGAAAAATATCCCTTTATAATAAACCAAATACCAAGTGAAAGAACAATAAGCTGACCAATATTTGAGGCAAATGTATAAACCGGCGTCAGTATGGTGTTCGCAATACCTGCCTGTACAGATCTTTCATAGTTTTCATTGTTAACTTCTTCGAAACGTTTCCGGAAGTAGTCGCGCCTGTTGAATGCAACCACCACCCTGAAATTTGCCAGGCTCTCCTGTATTTCTGCCGATAAAATACCCAGACTTTTAAGACTTGCCTCATTCTTCCTCCTGACCCAGGGTGAGATACTCTTCGTAAAGATCAGAAGGAAGATTGCGGGGGAGAGGGCTGCCAGGCCCAGTGGAAAATTTAAAATCAGCAGAAGAATCCCTGCACCTGTCATGGTAATTAGGCTTCCGATGAATTGCATCAGAGACTGGGAAAAGAACTGATTCACTTTGTCGGTGTCATTGTTGATACGCGATATCAGGTCACCTGCTTTATTCTGGTTGAAAAAATCCAGAGGCAATTCCTGCAGTTTGTTAAACACCGAGTTACGCAGGCTGAAGAGCATCCGCTGACCTATTCCGCCCATCATACGCATCTGGGCATAGTTTACAACAAATGCCATTACATACATTACCAGCAGAATCGCGGCGAATAGGAGCACACCCTGATAATCTTTGGCCTGAACATAATGATCAATTGTGTAACCCACCAGATACGGACCCGCGAGGTTTAGTCCGGCATTCAGGAAAATAGCCGAAAATGCAATGATCAGGTTGCGGCGTTCACCGCTTATGATTTTGATCAGCTTCCTTAGTGACACCAGGACAGGTAGTTTTCCTGCCATTTTATCCGTTTCCTGATTCAGATCATAATTCATAGTGATGAGTGCTTTTTTGTGAGCTGTATATCTGAATATATTCAGGTGAACTTTCAAGGAGGTCCTTGTGTTTTCCAGAAGCTATTATTTCTCCCTCCATAAGAAGTATTATCTGGTCGTAATGCTTTACCTGTGCAATTTTTTGAGTGACAGACAGGAGAGTCAAATTGGGGTAGTTGGCCTGGATATTGCATAAGACCTTGTTTTCCGTATTCCTGTCTACCCTCGATGTAAAATCGTCGAGCAGAAGAATTACAGGATCCAGCGCCAGGGCTCTTGCCAGCATAATCCTCTGCTTTTGTCCTCCCGACAAACTGGTTCCTCTTTCAGTGATAATGGTATCGAGCTGCTGCGGAAGTGACCTGATAAAATCTGCCAGTTCAGCTGTTTCGATTGCTTTTGTAAGAGACTCTTCTGTTACTGAATCACTGAATGCTATGTTATCCCTGAGGCTCAGATTAAAGATTATGCTGTCCTGAAATACAAAACCAACGTTTTTGTAAAACATTTCCTTTGAATATTTTTCAACAGGTATTCTGTCTATTTCAATGCTTCCGGAATCAGGCGGTATAAGGTTTGCAATAAGATACAGCAACTGTGTCTTGCCTGCCGCTGTAGGACCAATGATGGCAATCTTGCTGCCGGCTCTTGCAGAAAATGAAACATTTTTCAGTATGGGCTTGGCTCCAAGACTTAATGATACGTTTTTAAGTACAATTTCTCCCCTCATCTCAGTATTAAGTGTTCCGGGTTCTGAAGGCAAAGATTCATCCAGGACTTGTCTTATCCTGGTGTATGAGGCTGTAGCCGAAGCTATTATATTGCTCATAAAACCTATCATCATCACCGGGAATATGAGCATAACAAGATAGCTGTTGAATGCCGCAAAATTACCCAGCGAAAGTGTGCCAAGAACAACAAAACGACCGCCCAGGGCAAGGATAGTAACAACTGCCAGGTTTGAAACAAACATGATTAATGGGACAAGGACTGAAAATAATTTTACTATAGATAATCCCACCTCCCTTGATTCAATATTCTTCTCTAAAAACTTCTGGCTCTCTGGCTGTTGCGAATTCAATACTCTTATTATCGCTGAACCAAGGATGCTCTCGTTTATTATCCTGTTAAGTGCATCGATCACCTCCCTACTCTTGCGAAAAAGCACTTTCACTTTCCTGAAAACCAGATAAAAAGCGGAAGCAATAACAGGAACCACCAGTAGAACTGTAAGGGCAAGTTTCAGATTAATCATTATCAATAGAATGGATGCACCGATGATTACAAACAAAGAGGAAATGATATTGACAAAAGCTTGTGAAACAAACATTTTGACCGAGTCCATGTCGGAAGTGAGGTATGTCAGAAGCTTAGCCGGGTTAGCTTTCAATATGTATGAGTAACTCTGACGGGATAATTTATCTGCGAGCCTGTTTCGTAAATCTTTTGCAACTCTCTCGGCTGTTAAAGTCTGCATTACACCCTGCATAAATGTGAAAACAAATATCCCGGATGCAGCGAGAATAAACTGAATAATAATCTTTCCGGCGTTGAAACTGTTTGCAGCAAAATCATCTATGCCTCCTGCAATAATTTTGGGTATAAGCAGATTGATGCCATTTCCTCCAAGGGCCATGATGATCAGCAAAATTACTATTTCCTTGTAAGGACCAAGCACGCTGAATAAACCTGATTTTTGTTCAGAGCCTGTCTCTGTTTTTCTGATAGATCCTGGCATCCTGATTTGAAATAATATGCAAAGAAACCTATTTCAAACAAATTTTTATCAATAAACATTAAAATGGAAATAGGTTCGTTGCATGCAACGAACTTTGCTACAAATATACATTTCAGGTTTCAGCTAAATTATTATTGACTCACATACATCTGTTTATTACCTTTAACATATAGTTGGGAGAAGGATAATCAGTTGCTTAACAAATTTTTATATGGCACATGATGTTTTTATAAGTTACTCAAGCGTCGACACGGCTGCTGGTGAAACTGTCTGTTCCATGCTTAAGAAAAATGGCATAAGCTGCTGGATAGCACCACGGGATAAAACTCCGGGGCTCGATTTTGCTTTTGAGATGAATGCCTTTTCATACCTCCCATTTTCTGAATGCTTCAGCCAGATTAGCGGATACCGACCGGGAACTTCTCCCCTTCCCCCCACTCTTCCCTTCTCCCATAAAATTGGCCATGTCAAATAATTTTGCGTTGTGCCTCTGACTTTCATAACTTTATCATTACAAACGAATGCCATGGCAAGCCTCATTCCCGGATATGAGTATGATGTCTTCATCAGCTACCGGCAGAAAGACAACAGGCACGATGGCTGGGTGACTGAATTCGTCAATAACCTTAAGGGAGAACTTGAATCTACCTTTAAGGAGGAGGTAAGTGTTTACTTTGATATCAATCCTCAGGACGGACTGCTTGAAACACACGATGTAGATGCTTCTCTTAAAGAGAAACTGAAATGTCTGATCTTTCTTCCTATCATCTCACATACTTACTGTGATCCCAAATCATTTGCATGGGAGCATGAATTTAAAGCATTTGTTGCACAGGCTTCTCAGGAAAAACTTGGGCTCATGGTAAAGCTGCCAAACGGAAATTTTGCCAGCAGGGTCCTCCCGGTTCGTATTCATGAAATTACAAAATGTGATGTCAGATTGTTTGAGACAATAACAGGCAGCTTTTTACGCGGAGTTGAATTTATTTATAAGGAACCAGGGGTTAACAGACCCCTGCGTGCTTACGAAGAAAATCCGGGAGCTAATCTTAATCGCACATTTTATCGCAATCAGGTTAATAAAGTCGCCAATGCCATCAAGGAAATAATTATGGCGGCAGGACAAAAGGGAGAGAAGCAAGAAACCAGTGAAAAAAAGATCTTAAGACTGGAACCGGTGACAAAAAAAAACAATAGAAAAAAGATTTTTGCCGGATCAGTTGTTCTGATTGTTTTGTTAATAATTGGAATGTTCTTTATTCCAAAACTGTTTAAGTTAAAAGAAACCACAGAAAAATCAATAGCGGTCCTGCCTTTTAAGTTGCTCAGCGATGAACCTGACAAACAATTTCTAGCTGATGGAATGATGGATGCGATAACACTTCACCTTTCGAAGATGAAAGATCTGCGAGTGATCGCCCGGACATCAGTGGAACAATATCGTGCAACAACAAAAACAATTCATGAAATAGGAAGGGAACTTGATGTTCAGTACCTGCTTGAAGGCAGTTTTCAGAAGTTCGGTGAAAACACAAAACTGATTGTTCAGCTGATCAATGCAAGTGATCAGAGTCATGCGTGGGCAAATGAGTATAACAGCAGATGGAGCGATGTTTTTTCACTTCAGAGCGAAGTGGCACAGAAAATTGCATCAGAGTTGGAGGTTATACTGACACCGGCGGAAATTGAAAAAATGGCTGAAAAGCCGACGGAGAACCTCGATGCTTACCAGGCATTCCTGCGGGGCCGGTACTATGCAGGTAAGCCTCACTTTTCACTAAATGACTGGAATAAGGCTCTGGAGAGCTTTCAGGAGGCTGTTGAACTTGACACGGCATTTGCACTTGCTTATGCAGAACTTGCACGCGGCCATGCCAGGCTTATCTTTCTGAGACAGGATCTCTCTGAATCACGGTTGATGAAAGCAGAACAGGCAGCTGCAAAAGCCTTGAGGCTGGGAAAAGACAATCCAAGGGTACATATTGCACTAGGATATTATTATTTGTATGCCTTCAGGGATGAGGTACAGGCTCTTAAACATCTGGAAATTGCGCAGAAGAGCCTCCCCAATGATTTCGAGATACTCGTTGAGAAATCTGCAATTATTATAACCAAAGGGCGATGGGAAGAAAGCATTCAGCTGCTTCAGAAAGCGCAGAAGATGAGTCCGGATGATGCATCCATTCTTACCGACCTGGCTGAGGATTACTGGGTAACACGGCGCTTCAGAGAGGCCGATGATGCCTGCAACAAGGCAATAGAGCTTTCCCCGAACAGTACATGGCCCTATCTGTTTAAGGTTTTTAATCACTGGAGCTGGAAAGGTCCGTCGAAGGAATCACGCAATGTTTTACGATCCGTAAATCCGGATGATGAATGGTACCTGTTTTCATGGTATTTTCAGGATATTGGCGAGGGCAATCTGAAGGAAGCATTGCTGGTTGCTGATACAACCAAGGCCTGGGGTGTAAGTAACAAGATGTGGACAATCCCCCGGGCATCACTTATGGCCACTATTTATGAATACCAGGGTGAAACTGAACTGGCAAGGAAGTACTACAATGAGGCAGTTACAATTCTGGAGAAAAATGTTGCTGAGGTAGCAAATGATCCGCGCTATCACAGTGCTCTGGGGATTGCTTATGCCGGCATCGGGAAAAAGGACGAAGCTATAAGCAAAGGCCTTAAAGCTGTTGAACTTTTGCCGGTATCAACAGATGCAATGTACGGATTAGGTGTTTTACAGGATCTTGCAATAATTTATACAATGACAGGTGAAAAGGGCCTGGCTTTAAAAACTCTCGACCAGCTTCTTTCAATACCTTCATGGTTTACTCCCGTATGGTTTAACTGGGAAATCAGGTTTGCTCCTTTAAAATCGGATCCGGGGTTTACACGACTAATGGAAAAGTATTCGGCTTACAACAGATAGCAAGTGAAACGGAGAAAGGGAGCCACCTTCGCCAGAACCTTCGCCAAGGCTTCGGTGGCCAAAGGAGGGGGAGAAGCAGAACACCTCTTCGCTATCCTGTAAATTGCGAAGCCGGCAGAATCTTGTTATAAAAAGCCGTGTAACCCCGCAGCTAACCCGGTGTTAATCAGTGGTTTAAAAGAATGCATGAGGTAAATCAGTAATAATTTGCAATTTAAAATACCGTCATTGGATAATTTTTTTGTTTATAGTTTCCTGATGTCTTAACTTTGATATGGAATCTCCCCGGTAATTAATTTTATTCTTCTAATAATAAATAGGTTGCATTATGCTTTGTTAACATCCTATTCAACACAAACAGAGGTGCAGCGTCAGAGAATTAATAAATTCAGTTTATGGCTTGAGAAGAAGCTCTCATTTCCGGGTTGTACAAGTAAGCAGCTGCAGGGCAATATTACTGTATTTGAAAATCACATCTTTCTCTCACTTGCTTCCCTTATGATTGGCATTGCCCTTATGATTTTTGCTCCCGGGGCGACGATATTCATAAATTACATGTTAGCCTTCAGCAGCCTGTATGCCCTGTCGCTTTTACTTCAGATTCTGTTCCCAAGAAATTACATGCTTACTCATACTTTCATAAGTTCGACAATGCACCTGATGACTTTTTATACAATCATCAGGCTGGGTGGGATACCTACTTCAGGGGGGCTTATCTTATCGGGTATAACCAATGTTCTTTCCACCATCCCGCGGCAAAGAACATGGTTGCCGACTGCCATGTTTCTTCTTTATAGCGTTATTGTAGTCCTTCTGATAATTCTGAAACCATGGTTGCACATCCCAGATCAGGTAACTCCTGCACTTAACTCCATAATGTGGATGATCTTATCCATTATCCTGACCGGATCAGCTCTGGCTTTTGTTCTCCGATTCATAAAGCAGCAGAGGAGGCTTGAGGAGCTGGAAGCAGAGCATCTGAAAGAGATAAATGAGTTTAAGGACCGCTTTTTTACCAATATCACCCATGAATTCCGCACTCCCCTTACAATTATTGACGGGATGGCCAGCCTGATCGAAGCTCAGCCGGAAAAGTGGTCAGGGACCGGTCTGCAAAAAATTAAGGACAACAGCAGCATCCTCCTGAAGCTTGTGAACCAGATGCTCAATCTGGCCAGGACGGAAGCCGGAGCTATATCTGTTAACTATGTCAGGAGGGATATTAACAAATACCTGGCATATCTGGTCGAACAGTTTAGCTCTGAAGCCACCAGGAAGGGGATAGAGCTGAGATTTGAATCAGACGGAGAATCCTTCGAAATGGATTTTGATCCCGAAAAGCTTATGCACATTATAAGCAACCTTGTTTCCAATGCCCTGAAGTACACTCCGGCCGGTGGACTTGTAGAGGTCTCAACGGCATTAAGGGATGATGGAAATTTATACTTGATCAGGATCAGGGACACTGGAACAGGCATTGAAAATGAACACCTGGAGCATTTATTCGACCGGTTCTACAGTATGGAACACCAGTTATCACCAGTCGGGACCGGTATCGGCCTGGCCCTGACAAAAGAACTGGTGCAGATCCTTCACGGTACGATTTCTGTGGAAAGCATTAAGGGAGAGGGTTCGGTTTTTACGGTTGTCCTGCCCGTTACCCGCAATGCGCATCTGTCAGAGGCCTCGGATACAGAAGTTTTAACTTCATTTCCGGATGATCAATATAAACAAGCCGGTTCTGGCAGTGAATTTTCTCATCTGCGTCAATCAACCGTAGAGTCGCTTTCAACCGGATCAATCATTCCTTCAAACCTTCCTTTGCTGCTGATAATAGAGGATAGCTCCGATGTTGTATTGTACCTTCAGGCAATCCTGAAATATGAATACAGGATTGAGGTGGCTGAAAACGGACTTACCGGCCTTGAAAAGGCTCTTGAGATCATACCTGACATTATCCTGAGCGATGTAATGATGCCGGTAATGGACGGGATTGAACTTCTCGAGAAAGTGAAGAATGATATCCGCACCAGCCATGTTCCCGTTGTTATGCTGACCGCAAAAGCTGACATTGAATCACGTCTTGCCGGACTGGAGAGAGGAGCTGATGCCTATCTGGCCAAACCTGTAGATGAACGGGAGCTACATATTCAGCTGAAAAACCTTGTTGATCTGCGTAAAAAGCTTTATGAACGGTATGCGTCTTTTGGAAAAATACCGGAAACGTCAGATAAATTCCTAAAAAAGGAGGATGATTTCATATTAAGGGTAAGGCAGATCCTTGAATCCAACCTGGGGGATGATGAGTTTGGTATTGGAAAGCTTTGCAGCGAAATGTCTGTGAGCCATGCACAGCTATACAGAAAGTTCAAATCATTAAGTAACAGAACCATAGGCGAATATTTCAAATCACTCAGGTTACATAGGGCAAGGGAATTGCTTTTATCCACAGATCTGAATGTATCAGAAGTCACATATATAGTAGGGTTTAAAAACATTTCGCACTTCAGCCGCGAATTCACACATGAATTCGGAAAATCACCCAGCGCCATCCGGAAATAGTCGGCTAATTTAGTCTTTCATTGCTGGTAACAAACATTCCTGAGATTTACAGCAAATCTTTTGAGATTCACAGCAAAGCTTTAAAGATTTTCAGCAAACCTTTAGAGATTTTCAGCAACGCCGTTAACAAACCATAGGTTTAATTTTATCAAATGAATTTCTTTTTACGGCCACACTTAAATATTATGAATAATGTCTGACAAAATCAAATGGCGATGAAAAAACTAAAGTTCCATTATCTGCTTCTTCTGATCCTGATCTGTGCTTCATGCGCAGAAGATCAGTGGCTTGATCCTCCCCCCAAAGGTCCGGGCAATAATAATAGCCCGAACAATCTGATTTGTCCGCAAATCAAAATTGCCGTGGTTTCCGACATCCATTACCTGGATCCGGCTCTTATGCCCGATGATTATGTCACAAATGAGGATTTCCAGAAAATGATGACCGGAGACCGGAAACTCATTGAGATGAGTGACCCGATCTTCAGGAAGGCAATTGAGGAAATCATCGATGAAAGGCCTGATATTCTCATGATTCCGGGCGATTTATCCTTTAATGGAGAATACTCCAGTCATTTAATCGTCAGCGGTTTCCTTGAGGAAATTGAGGCTCAGGGTATTAAAGTCTATGTCGTGCCCGGCAACAATGATATCTGGAGTTCTGAAGCATACGACTACAAAACAATCCCGGCCTCGAAAACTACCAACATAAGCCTGACCGAGTTTGCCGACATATACCAGGAGTTCGGATTTAATGAAGCTATCTACAGAGATGACAACTCACTCAGTTATATCTGTCAGCCACAGGAAAATCTGTGGATACTGGGGATAGATAATTTCACTTATAATGACAAAGGCGATGGCACATACACTTGCAAGGCGGCTTTTAATGCAGGTACTATGACCTGGATCCAGGAAAAGATGGCTGAGGCAAATTCGAAAAACATAACAGTGCTAGCAATACTTCACAGTGGTATTCTCGAGCATTATACAGGTCAGAAAGGCCTGGAAGGAGGTTATGTCTCAGGTTTCCCTGCCAAGGCTGCGGACTTGTTAGGTGCAGGGATACAATTGGTTTTCAACGGTCACCATCATGGCAACGATATTACTGAGTTGTCAGCTGGCGGGAAGACCCTGGTAAATATCGAGACCGGATCGCTGGTAACGCCGTTGAGCCCTTACCGTATTATGACACTTGATGACAATTTTATAAAAGTTGAAACCCGGCGGATAACCAGTATCGATTCCGAGTTGCCTTCAGGCCTGGATTTTCTTACATATTCGAACATGACTATTAACAGCCGGCTTGATAAACTGTTCTTTAATGTTGCACAGAACTGGTTCGGGCAATCACCTGAAGAAGCACAGATAATAGCTCCTTTTTTATCGAGAGCCTGGCTGGCTCATTTCGCCGGGGATGAAAAGATAAGTCCTGAAGAGCTGGAAGGTATTGAAGAACTGGCGGAATTCACCAATCCTGCACTGATCGGCGCCATTAACAGTATCTGGACCGATCTGCCGCCATACAGCGATAATAAAATTCACATCAAACTAAAGTAAGATCGAAGTTTTCGGGTGAGGGATGACTTTCCTCACCTCCTCTTCCCGAGAGCTATCGGGACCCCCGCTCCCGGGAGAGCGGGCTCATACAATTCTATAGCCTCAATAAGCACCGATTACATATCTATTATCATTCCTTTTCCAGCATTTTTAAAATCACCGGGACAGCCAGCATGGCCCACTCCGCATACATCTTGCCCGATGGATGCAGACCATCACCGGCAATGAGTGTTTCATCTGTCTCAGCATGCCTTGATATGCCTGTCACATCTATCCAGGCAATACCCCTGGACAGGGTAATTTCTTTGTTTATTGCATTATACTTGTCAATCTCCCTGGCAATTTCCTCCCTGTCTCTGCCCGATGCAAACGGGGTTACCCCCCAGTCAGGAATAGAAAAAACAATAACCCGGCTCTTCTTTATCCCCCGCTCTGCAGGGACGGGCTATAACCAAAGTGGTAAGCCGTGGAGCGAGATGTGCGGAGGATTGGAAATAATGCTTACCGAACCTGCAGCATACCGCTCCGTGGAGGCCTAGCTGCATATCATAGACGCGTACACGAAAACAAATCCCGATTCTCTTGCCTGGTCTCCTCCGGTGATAATAAGGAAACTCAATGACCCCGGCGTTACCGTTGAGGAGGTGGTGAAAGCATGCCAGGATGATGTAAAGGAATTCATTGAAATTAGACAGAAGTATTTTCTGTACAGGTGATAAGGAACCTGTTGATTATCGCACTGGCATCTGCGGCATTAGCCGGATGAAGCACTCCGGGCAGGATGGTGCAGACTTCCCTTACCGGGCCTCAGGTTCCTGACCGGCAGGGCAGCACAGGAAAGGCTCAGCCTGTGGAACTCGACCTCACCGCTTAGCTGTAAGGGTGTTTTTATTGTGGACGGAGGAGGATTATGCTCTGATATATGGCGGATCATGATCATCAACAGGGGAGATACTACAATGAGAAAGCCCGCGGTAAATATTAATGCATGAAGCGTTATAACAATGATATTAAAGGAATTACGTAATTAATTGCGTAATTAATTACGTAACTTATTTTATTTAGTTTAATATTACATTATTCGTTTCTCTCGCAAGATTTTTCAAATTTCAATTGTCCTCGTTCATCCAGGCATGGCATGTATATATTAATTGCAAAGTATACCACATTCTCGTTGAAAAGTATACCACTTATAATGTTAAACCAGTTGCTTTGGGAAAGAAAAAGCAACACAAAAACAGATGATAAGTATGGATACGAAACAGGAGATTATAAGACGGTATTTTCGTGAGAATGACAGCGAGAGAAAAATAGCCATGGATCTTCAGATCAATCGCAAAACCGTAAATAAGTATCTTAAGGATTACCTTCATTACCAAAGAACTATCTGACAAAGAAGGATCATTTTGACCAATTCACTTTATTCAACCCACTATAGGATTGACATGCCCGTGGGGAGTCCTTTACCCAAAGGTTTCGCCTTCGGCCACCCATGGTTATTATAATACAACCACGGAGTGGTTGTAATGAAATTCCTGCTGAAGGTTTTATCCCTAGATTAGTAATTCAATCTCATGTGAAAGACTTCAAGCAGAATCAGAAAATTTAAATGTTAAGATTAAATTTTGCAAACAAATCGTTCTTGACTTGACTCTGAAATGCGGAGGACACGATTATGGATTCTGACTCCAGACATTAATCGATGCTCCCTGCCCGGCTGAGGTTATCAGGCGGTTATTGTTTTGATTTTGTTGGTAAAGTTTTGATTCTTTTTTTCTTTTTTAGTAAATTTAATAGGAATTAACTCCGGGTTGTAATTTAATAATCGGTAAAATGAAAATTATTTTAAAAATCCTGGGTACTATAATTCTTATAATTGGATTTCAAGCCACATTGATTTCATGCAAGAAAAAACCAACCCCACCTGCCGTTACTACTGCCGTGGTATCCAGTATTACCCAGGTCAGCGCAGTTTCAGGTGGTAATGTAACAGATGATGGAGGAGCTGAGGTTACTGCCCGCGGCGTATGCTGGGGCACCAGTCAAAATCCGACCACTTCTTCCAGCAAAACAAGTGATGGTACCGGAACAGGTACTTTCAGCAGCAGTATTACCGGGCTGACCGCCGGTACCAGTTACTTTGTGCGCGCCTATGCAACAAACAGCGAGGGGACAAGCTATGGCAACGAGGTGTCATTCACTACAAGTCCGGTTGCACTTGCAACTCTGACAACATCTGCTGTGACTTCAATCACAACTTCAACAGCAGTATCGGGTGGTAATATTACTTCCGATGGAGGAGGGACCATTACTGCAAGAGGAGTATGCTGGAGCAAAACTCAAAACCCGACAACCTCCGACAGTAAAACGACTGATGGATCAGGCACAGGAATTTTCACAAGCAATCTGACAGGTTTAACTGCGAACACAACCTATCATGTCAGGGCCTATGCTGTAAATAGTGCAGGTACAGCATATGGCGATGACAAAGAGTTTAAAACAGACCAGATAAAAGACGCTGACGGCAACTCTTATACTTGTGTAACAATAGGAACACAGACATGGCTTGTCGAAAACCTCAAAACCACAAAATTCAATAATGGCAACAGTATTCCGCTGGTAACAGAAAATGATACATGGTTAGCTCTTATAACTCCTGCTTATTGTAATTACGACAATGACTCCAATAATTCAACAGTATATGGCAGATTGTACAACTGGTATGCAGTGATTGACAGCCGGGGAATATGTCCTGTAAGCTGGCATGTGCCATCAATGTCCGAATGGACAACACTGATTGATTTTTTAGGAGGTGTGGGTGTTGCAGGCAGCAAACTTAAGGAAACCGGAACCACACATTGGGCAAGCCCGAACGCTGATGCGACCAACGAATCAGGCTTTACAGCTCTTCCGGGAGGTTCCAGAGGTGCCGGTTTCTCAGATATAAGACTTCATGGGTTGTGGTGGAGTTCTACAAATTTAGAGTATTCTGATACATGGGCATACTATATCGGTTTGTTTAACAATAACGGACAGGTCCATAGTTCATATTCCAGCCCAGGCTCTTACGGCATGTCAGTCCGCTGTGTGAAGGACTAACCCGTAACAATTTCGGAAAATTATCCTGTGGGATCAGGGTGGTCCGAATATAACTCATGGGATTAAAATCGATACTATCGAGCTGGTTTTAGAATTTTTTGAATCAGGAATTCAAACCGCACATCCTGGAATGGTATAAACTGATATCTGGAGTCTTTAAATGACTTACGGTAATTACCGTTATTTCCCATGCACTTCATTTTCTTCAGGGTTTTCTCTTACCCTGTAAGGGCGCATAAGTCAGATTTTGAAGAGATGACCAGTACGCACCCCCTTTACTTCGCTCTGCTCATTTTTTCCTCCTCTCTACTTCGCAGCTACCCTTTTTACACATCTTAATTATTTAAAATTCATTAATTCTTCAACTCCTGCTATTTTTCACCCCCCTGCCCCCCTAAAGGGGGGTTAAAAGACTATTAATGTGCGATATAGTGGTCCGGGAATGATCCACACTAAGATAGTTAGCTTTTTTCGGATCTAAAGCTAATGCAGGGCTGGTGATCTAATTTGATATATCTTTATAAATAGTTTTATTACAGCGTCCTAAGGCCTCCCTTTAAGGGGTTGGGTGGGTGGAATTTTAAATGGAAATGCAGTGATTTAACTTTATATAAGAGATGTGTAAAATGGGTAGACTCTGCAGAGAGGGGGCCAAGAGGGTTAGTACATGGTTTGTGAGGATTATTTGCATGATCCTCAGGGGGGAGCT
>CAZTJT010000025.1:0-31800 GCA_964613785.1 uncultured Rikenellaceae bacterium | reverse complement strand
TAACAAAGAAAAATCCCTTGTCCCTCCTGCGTCGGGACTGAGGTCTTTTTGTTTTTTGTTCCTTCACCAGGCATGAAAGGGGAGGATTATTTGCATGATCCTCAGGGGGGAGCTTAACAAAGAAAAATCCCTTGTCCCTCCTGCGTCGGGACTGAGGTCTTTTTGTTTTAAGCCTTCACCCGAGCGAGCTCGGCTCGGTCTTAAAACAAAAATCCCTCACCGCTCCGCGGCAAGGGATTTTTCTTTGTAGCGGAGGGAGGATTCGAACCTCCGACCTTTGGGTTATGAGCCCAACGAGCTACCACTGCTCCACCCCGCAATGTGGGTGCAAAGTTAATATTTATCTGTAAAAAGGCAAATTATTGATGGTTTTTTCATTGAATTTGACAAATTTGTTATTTTGTGATGCTCGCTGTATAAGTATTAATCGGGACAAAATAAGTTAGAAGTTGGCAGTTGGCAGTAGGAAAGCACTGACTGTCCGCTGCCAACTTTCATATTTTAATATCCAATTGCACCATTTAAGCGATTTAGAATTACTTTTGTAAAACAAATTAATCACAAAGCTATGCCAAGAGTATTCAAAGCTATCGATATTGAAAAGGAAGAAAAGGAAGTAAAACGCGATTACCTCGACCGTCACATGCCTCATGTTATTTGTCCCGACGAAGTAAAACGGGGGGAAAAATTCCAGGTAAAAGTAAAGCTTGGCGAGGAGTACCCTCATCCTGATGAGCATGATCACTTTATTAGTGTGATCCAGCTCTGGAACAGGGAAACTCTTCTTGCAGAAGCCCGATACACCGCCGGAGTCTACGGAAACCTGCCTTCACATTTTGAGGTTGATTTCTTTATTGTTGCGCCGGAAGTCTCAATGAACCTCTCCGCTATGTCGGTCTGCACCAAGCATGGTTTGTGGCAGAGCGAGGATAAGCCCGTTAAAGTAATATAAGAGGGAATTTCAGTATTTTAGCGCAGGGCGCAGAGCTCAGGGCCCAGGACAGAGTGCAAAGGGCGAAGGGCGAAGGGCAGGGAGTGATGCTATTTGTCAAATCTCAAATCCATATTCACTTATCACAAATCACCTCCACCCTCTTCCGTCTTTGAACTTCGGTTTTTGAACTTCGGTCATCGGTCTTCCGTCTTCCGTCTTTCGTTTTTGAACTTCGGTCATCGGTCTTCCGTCTTCCGTCTTTAATTATTATCTTTGCTGGCCTGTCAATTAGTTGAATATGCCAAGAAACGAAAATAAGAATCAGAGGAGCTGGCGAGACAAATACAGGTTTGCCATCACCAACGACACTACTTTTGAAGAGATATGGAGGATAAGACTAACACAATATAATGCTTTCCTTCTGGTAACATTTCTTGTACTTTTTATAATTGGGGCTACTACCTGTCTTATTGCTTTCACAAACCTCAGGGAATTTATCCCTGGATATCCAGATGTTACAATGAGGCGTAACATACTTCTGAGTGCCCTGCGGCTCGATTCACTTGAAAAGGAAATTGAACTTAGGGACAAGTATTTTGCCAATCTCAATGCCATTATTTCAGGGGAGAAGCCCGTTGAAATGTTTTCGAAGATGGATACAACCAGGAATTACAGGACAGTCAGTTTTGGAAGATCTCCTGAAGATTCCGCACTACGCGCTAAGGTGGAAAAGGAGTCGAAATACAGTCTCAACCCCTTGCCAGTTCTGCCGGAAACTGTAACAAACCTGGCTGGTCTTCACTTCTTTCCTCCTGTAAGAGGTATTGTCTCCGGAAAATTTGATCAGAGGCTTAAGCATTACGGGACTGACATTGTTACAAGACCCAAATCGCCTGTGAATGCTATGCTCGACGGTACAGTAATTTTCACCGGCTGGACCATGGAAACAGGATTTGTCATTCAGGTACAGCATTCGAACAATATCGTTTCGGTTTACAAGCATAATGCGTCGCTTCTGAAGGAGACAGGAGATCTTGTTAGAACAGGTGAAGCAATCGCAATTGTGGGGGATTCAGGGGAGATTTATACCAGTGGGCCCCACCTTCATTTTGAAATCTGGTACAAGGGTAAACCCCTTGATCCGGAGAAGCACATAATATTTTAACGACTCGACCAGGGAATGTCAAAAAGAATTGCTTTACTCGGATCAACAGGATCAATAGGCACGCAAGCGCTGGATGTTATTTCCAGGTTCCCCGGGGAGTTTGAGGTAGAAGTCCTTACTGCCGGCAGCAATATTAAACTACTTGCCCAGCAGGCACGAAAGTATCTCCCCGATGCAGTGGTTATAGGTAACAAGGCTCATTACCAGCAGCTTAAAGAGCATGTCAAGGATCTTCCAGTAAAGGTCTATGCAGGTGATGACGCTGTTGAACAGGTTGTAGCAGGATCAAATGTCGACCTGGTTCTCGCAGCGATGGTTGGGTATTCAGGTCTCAAACCTACGGTGGCTGCTATCAGAGCAGGGAAAAATATTGCCCTGGCCAATAAAGAAACACTGGTTGTTGCCGGTGAAATAATCAAAAAACTCGTCAGGGATTCAGGTAGCAGGATTATTCCGGTCGACTCAGAGCATTCTGCCATTTTTCAGTGCCTTTCAGGAGAAACGGGAAATCCCATTGAAAAGATTACACTTACAGCTTCAGGCGGGCCGTTTCTCAACCATTCTCTCGAGATGCTACGGAATGTAAAGCCGCACGAGGCACTACGACATCCAAACTGGGATATGGGAAACAAAATTACCGTGGATTCAGCTTCTCTGATGAATAAGGGACTGGAAGTCATTGAAGCAAAATGGCTTTTTGATCTGACACCTGACCAGATTGAAGTATTAATACATCCGCAGTCGATAATTCATTCGATGGTTCATTTTGCAGACGGTTCAGTTAAAGCACAGATGGGTATGCCAGATATGAGAATTCCCATACTTTATGCCCTCAGTTACCCCGACAGATATCCTTCAGACCTTCCAAAACTAAATCTGAAATTCAATCAGACACTGACATTTATGGAACCGGATTTGTCAAAATTCCGCAACCTGGCTTTGGCATATGAAGCCCTGAAACAGGGCGGAAACATGCCCTGCATACTTAATGCTGCCAATGAAGTCGCTGTAAATGCCTTCCTGTCAGGCAAAATAGGATTCGTTCAAATGTCGGACCTTGTCGAATATACAATGGAACATTCTGAATACTTCGCTTCACCAGGACTTGGATTTCTCGATACAACAAACACTCAGGCAAGGGAAATTGCCTTAGGTTTTATTAACGAACTTAACAAAAAATCATGACTATTCTGATAAAAATACTTCAATTTGTATTGAGCCTTTCAATTCTTGTTATAATTCATGAATTGGGTCATTTCGTGTTCGCGAAACTCTTCAGGACAAGAGTTGAGAAATTTTACCTCTTTTTTGATCCCTGGTTTTCACTTTTCAGGTTCAGGAAAGGTGAAACAGAATACGGTATAGGATGGCTGCCACTTGGCGGCTATGTTAAAATATCTGGAATGATAGACGAATCAATGGACAGGGAACAAATGAAACAACCTGCCCAGCCATGGGAATTCAGGTCGAAAACTTCCGGTCAGAGACTTCTCATTATGACAGGAGGAGTACTTTTCAATTTCATCCTGGCAATGCTGATTTACGTATCTGTACTTTATGCCTGGGGTGAAACATATCTGCCCACTTCCAGTGTAAAATACGGGATTGTTACTGATTCGGTTGGTTATAATATTGGCCTCAGGAACGGAGATAAAATCCTGAGCGTCGATAATCAGTACATAGATAACTTCATGCAGATCACCCCTGACATTGTACTTAACAGCAGGAAATCAATACAGGTCGAAAGAAACGGGGAAGTTTTAAATATCCCCATTCCGGTTGAATTTATTCCACTGATGCTGAAGGGAAAAGGAATCATTGAGCCCAGAACCCCTTTCAGACCATTTATTGTTACCTCATTCGGAAAAGAATCTCCTGCTAAGGATGGAGGAATAATGGAAGGAGATGAACTGATTGGTATCGACGGAATAAAATTTGAATGGTATGATGAGTTTCAGAAATATCTTTCAGAAAATAAAAATAACACTGTGATCCTCAATGTATTGAGGCATAATGAAAATCAGGATATCCCGGTTTCTCTTACTTCCGCAGGGATGCTTGGTGTTTACAGTTCCAGGGCATTGGATAAGATCTTTGAGCTGAAGACAATAAAATACGGATTGCTTGAATCTATTCCGGCCGGAATAGCAAAAGGATTCAAAACCATTGGTGATTATCTGAAACAGTTCAAACTGATCTTTTCAAGAAATACAAAAGCATATGAATCGCTTGGAGGATTCATAACCATAGGAAGCATCTTCCCCGGGACCTGGGATTGGCACTCATTTTGGAACCTCACGGCATTTCTGTCAATTATTCTCGCGGTTATGAATATCCTTCCAATCCCGGCACTCGACGGAGGCCATGTGATGTTCCTTCTCTATGAGGTTATAACCGGCAGAAAACCAAGTGATAAATTTCTTGAATATGCGCAAATAACCGGGATGATAATACTTTTTGGGCTGCTCATATTTGCGAACGGAAACGATATACTCAGGCTTCTGAGAAAATAACCAATCATTTTATTAATTGTTTCTACGTTATTTTTTAATACCCCGGAGTCAATTTAACCGATCGCCCTGAAATTATTTTTTCATTTTATATTATTTAACCAAAGTATTTTTAACTTTGCATAAACTTTTAAAAATCTACTGAGATGGGAAAAATTGGTTTGACTGAGATAATCCTGATATTGCTTGTGATAGTTCTTCTTTTCGGTGGAAGAAAGATTCCGGAACTAATGAAAGGTATCGGACAGGGTATGAAAGAATTCAAAAAAGCCTCTAAATTTGATCCTGAAAAGGAAGAAAAGGAAGCCAGTGATATAAAGTAATTTCAAGCGTTCTGAATATTTACAGAGGGACTTTTGATAAGTCCCTTTTTTTTTTACAGTAACTAATCTCTTTTTATATAGCCTGGTTAATTTGTAAATGTTATTAACGTGCTCTATTTCTATGTGTTACCTTAGAGATAGCCTCTGAAGATTTGATGGTAAAAATTATTTAACCACAAATATGTCACAGGATTACATAAAAGCTCGCAAAGTAAATGAAAAGGGGTATAAAATATAGATCTTGCTGACTGGAAAAAATACATTTGGAGAAGTCTGGTAGCCTCATCGTGCCGACGGCAAATCGTAACGATGTGAACTGAACTGCTTTGATCTTCAGGATAATGTCATCCGGCTGTCGAACGGCTCATATTTCTGGTTTCTTCTTAAAGGCACGAATCCGGCCTCTCTTATGATTGACTGGATTGCTTCAGCATCAAAACGTCTGTAGGAACCAGCGGCACTTACAACATTCTCCTCAATCATTATTGACCCCAGGTCATTTGCACCGGCATTCAGTGCAATAATTGCTGTTTCCCTGCCGACCGTCAACAGCGATGCCTGAATATTTTTAATATTGTTAAGAACGATCCGGCTTACGGCTATCAGTCTTATGTAGCCGGGAGGAGTGTAACTGCTTTTAATTCCATTTTTTCTCATTAATACTGTACCTTCATCCTGGAAAGGCCATGGCACGAAAGTTATAAACCCGTATTGATCAGGGGCTTTCTCATCCTGAAGATCCCTTATTCTGATAAGATGCTCAATCCTTTCCTGATCTGTCTCCACATGGCCGTACATCATTGTAGCTGATGTAGGAAGGTTTAATCTGTGAGCCTGTCTCATTACCTCAATCCATTCTTCTGATGAGGCTTTGGCTGGGGATACTATTTTTCTAACTCTGTCGGACAGTATCTCAGCTCCTGCTCCCGGCAAACTGTCGAGTCCGGCGTCAATAAGCCTGGTGAGAACAGCATTATAAGAGAGATTTTCTTTCTCTGACAGGTAGACAATCTCAGGTGGCCCCAGAGCATGAAGCTTGATTGATGGGTAAAGTCCCTTAAGGGTTTTGAAAAGATTAATATAAAATTCCAGACCAAGGTCGGGATTCATGCCTCCCTGTAGCAAAAGCTGGTCACCTCCCAGCGCAATCATCTCATCGATCTTTTTAATATAATCGGCAACTGTGGTGATATATGCATCGGGTGAGTTTTTCTTTCTGCAGAAATTACAGAAAAGGCATTGTGAAAAGCATACGTTTGTGATATTTACATTTCTGTCGATTATCCATCCTGCATTTTTCCCGGGATTATGTATCTGCCTTAGCATATTCCCGATAAAAATAAGTTCATCAAGAGGAGCATTCCGATAGAGAGCTAATCCCTCCGCAGATGAGACAGGTCTGAGATCAAGTGCTTTTACATATATCTTTTCAAAATCCATAGGTCAGAACAGGCAGAACAAACAAAGGAATATAGTGTTTAATACAATTATGGTAATCGATGCAAAGGTAACAGATTCGACCCTAAACAATCAATTTTTATTAACTTTACATTCTTCAAAACAGAAATGAATGAAACCAGTTATATCAAGAATATCCCAGATATCGCCAGACCAATCAGTAGTATGTATTATTAGCAGGGATGATATCCCGGAATTCATCCAGCTTTCAAAAGCGGAAAAGGAATACTCACAGAAGCAGGTATTGGCAGGAGAAGATTATGTAATGATAAATTCATATTTCAAGACCACATACATAGTCAGGACTAAAAATTTTTCACAGGATTACAGGATAAAGGAAGATCTTAGAAAGACAGCCAGCAAACTTAGTAAACTGATAAAGGCAAACAATCATCATGACCTTGTAATAGCATCAGATCAGGGATTGACAGGTGCAATGGAAGCCTTTACTGAAGGACTTGTTCTTAGTTTTTACTCTTTTGAAAAGTACATTACCCGAAAGGATCCTGATGACAAAAAGAGTTACCCGTCAAATCTGCTCCTGTATGGAGAAATATCAGATGATGACTATAAATGGCTTGATGAGATTACTAATGCTGTCTATCTGATAAGGGATATGATCAATGAGCCCGTAAACCGGCTTAATGCTCCTGCACTTTCTGAGGAGATCAGAAATTTAGGGATTAAAGCAGGCTTCAGAGTTGATGTTTTCAACAAAGGGAAGATTGAAGCTCTGAAAATGGGAGGTCTTCTGGCAGTGAACAAAGGCAGTGTTGATCCTCCGGTTTTTTGTATCCTTGAATGGAAACCAGAGAATGCTGTCAACGGCAACCCTGTGGTACTTGTTGGTAAAGGCATAGTATATGATACAGGGGGGCTTAATATAAAGACCGGCGAATATATGGAAAACATGAAGACGGATATGGCAGGTGCAGCTGCCGTTACAGGGGCCATTTATACCATTGCCCGGACAGGCATTCCTGTTCATGTTGTTGGTCTTATCCCTGCTACAGACAACCGTCCCGGCGGCAATGCCTACACTCAGGGGGACATATTGACGATGTACAATAAGATGACCGTTGAGGTAGGCAATACCGATGCGGAGGGACGGCTTATACTAGCCGATGCCATAAGCTATGCGTCAAAATACAAACCTGAACTTATTATAAATATAGCAACACTTACCGGTTCTGCAGCAATGACCTTCGGGAGTGAAGCGATAGCTGTAATGGGCAATGCCGGCAGGGAATACTTCAGACTACTGGAAGATGCTGGTAACGAAGTGTTTGAGAGGATTGCCGAACTTCCTTTCTGGGATGAATACGGAGATATGATAAAATCAGATATTGCTGATATTAAAAACATCGGTGGAAGGGAAGCTGGTGCTATTACGGCGGGAAAATTTCTTGAAAAGTTTTCGGAACATCCCTTTATACATCTCGATATTGCCGGACCAGGTTCCCTGAAAAAGGATGACTTCTACAGACGGAAAACAGGCCCCGGCACCGGTCTCAGGCTTCTTGCAACATTTCTGAAGAAATATGCAGCCGGGTATAGTGAAAAAAACACTGCATTATAAAACAGAAATGTCAATGAGTAACTTTAAGTTGGAAAATTATGTTTTCTTGCAATTTCTGTCCGCCTGCCGGCAGGCATGTTAAATTTGAAAATAAATAAGTCCGAAGATGAATAATAAACCAGTTATAGCAGGCATATCTCATGGTGACATTAACGGGATAGGATATGAGGTTATCATAAAAGCCCTGATTGATATTACTTCAAATGATATATGCATTCCGGTTGTATATGGTTCTCCCAAAGTAGCGGCCTATCATCGTAAGGCATTGAATATAACTAATTTCAGTTTTAATAATATCAGATCTCCGGAAGAAGCGAAGCCGAAAAGGGCAAATATGATCAATTGCCTTGATGACAATATCAGGGTGGAACTTGGAAAATCTACAAGCCAGGGGGGGCAAGCAGCATTTATTGCTCTTGAAAGGGCTGTCTCAGACCTTAAAAATGGAAAGCTGGATGTTTTGGTGACTGCTCCGATAGATAAGAAAAACATCCAGTCGGACAGTTTTAATTTCGCAGGTCATACAGATTACCTTAAAAACAGGGCAGGTGTTGAGGATGTTCTAATGTTTATGATCTGTGAGAGCATGAGGGTGGGTGTTGCCACCACACATGTACCCCTTTCAGAAGTTCCGGGATTGATAACTCAGGACCTTATTCTCAGGAAGACCAGGATAATGAATCAGTCTCTTATTGTCGATTTTGGAATAAGGCGCCCCAGGATCGCAATACTGGGTCTAAATCCTCATGCGGGCGACAACTCCCTTCTCGGGAAAGAAGAAACCGATATCATTATACCTTCAATTCAACAGTTGCAGCAGGAAGGCATACTTGCATTCGGACCGTTTCCTGCCGACGGATTTTTTGGAGCAGGCTCTTTCAGTAAATTTGACGGTATACTTGCCATGTACCACGATCAGGGCATGGCTCCCTTTAAAGCTTTATCATTTGACACCGGAGTAAACTATACCGCTGGTCTTCCCTTTGTAAGGACCTCTCCGGATCATGGAACAGCTTTTCCGATTGCCGGAAAGGGAGAAGCTTCAGAAAACTCATTCCGCCAGGCTGTATATCTTGCATGCGACATTTACCGATACCGCCAGATGTATTCCGAGATCACCAAGGATCCACTTACACACCACGAAATTGAGATACATTCCGACAGAGTCGACGAATTGCCTCCGGATATTTATAACACCGAACATCTGTCATGATAGAATATATAAAAGGAAAAATCGTTGAGTTGACTCCTGCATCTGTCATTATTGAAAATGAAGGTATGGGATATCATTTAAGTATATCTCTTTCGACATTTACACGACTCGAAGGTAAAAGCGACTACAAAATACTTGTTCATGAAGTAATAAGGGAAGACAATCATCAGCTTTTCGGATTTGCCGACAAGCCGGAAAGAGATTTGTTCCGGCATCTAATTTCCGTTACAGGTGTAGGTCCTGGCACAGCTAGAGTCATGCTCTCTTCACTTAATCCCGATGAAATTGAGAAAGCAATTTTAGGCTCTGATGTTAATGTTCTTAAGGCTATCAAGGGTATAGGAATAAAAACCGCACAAAGAATCATAGTAGATCTCAAGGACAAACTGGGAAAACAGCCGGGTACTGGCGAAATATTTTTATTTACAGACAATACTAAGAAAGAAGAGGCGTTATCAGCTTTAGTGATGCTTGGTTTTGGAAAAAGTGCTGTTATTAAAGTCCTCGACAAAATAGTCAGGGAAGAAAAGAACCTGAGTGTTGAGGATATTATCAAAAAAGCACTTAAGAGCCTGTAAATAAGAATTTTATTTGTATTGAGATCAGGGGTATCATATAAAGATCTGCTGAGATTATCATATTGTTTACTATTCGCCTCTCTTGTCCTCTGGTCATTTGAAGCAAGTGGTCAGTTAAATAATCAGGCGCTGAAAGCCGATACTTTAAAGAAATCACCCCTTAAGCTTCAGGATATTTCCGGAATACCCTGGGAATCTGCACCTAAAGCTCCTTTCTTCCTCGATAATCCATCAAATGTCAGATACTCGGTAGTTTACAATCCTGAGAAGAACGAATATGTTATTTACCAGAAAGTGGGCCTTTTTGATTACAGACCCCCTGTTCATATGACTCCTGAGGAGTTTCGTAAATATCAGTTTAACAAAGAAATGCGCGACTACTGGAATTCACGTATCAGGGGACAGGAAGCGGGCTTTAGGTCAAATCTAATACCTCAGATAGAAGTAGGTGGAGCAGCTTTCGATAAAATATTCGGCAGCAATGTGATAAATATTATTCCTCAGGGGTCAGCCGAACTTATTTTTGGTATTAATATTTCCAAAACTCAAAATCCCACCCTGCCTGAAAAACTGCAAACAATCCCGACTTTTGACTTTAAGGAAAAGATTCAAATGAATGTCACCGGTACTATCGGAGACAAAATGGAACTGAGCGTTAACTACAATACCGACGCAATGTTCGATTTTGAGAACAGAACAAAACTTCAATATTCCGGAAAAGAAGACGAGATAGTGAGGAAGGTGGAAGCAGGTGATGTAACTCTGCCCTTAACAGGTACTCTGATAACCGGTAGTCACAGTTTGTTTGGACTGAAAACAGAGCTGCAGTTTGGAAAGCTTAATGTAACCACCGTACTCTCTCAACAAAAAGGAGAAACATCCACAATACAGGTCGAAGGGGGAGCTCAGTCAAACAGCTTTGAAATATATGCTGACGATTATGAATCAAACCGTCATTTCTTCCTCTCACAGTTCTTCCGCGACATATATGATGATGCTCTTAAGAATCTGCCGGTTGTAAGTTCGGGCGTAAATATAGAAAGGATTGAGGTGTGGATCACAAATAAAACAAGCAGTTTTGACGAGACCAGGAACATCGCAGCTTTTGCTGACCTTGCGGAGAACAGCAGTCATATATTCAATAAGATACCTGACTTCCAGGCAACACCTGGTGCTGAAAGGTTTCCTGACAATAATGCAAACCGTATGTATGATCAGTTAACCACTGCTTATTCACTTCTGCGTAATGTTGACCAGGTTGCCAATGCCTTTAATTCACTTTTTCCGGGATTTCAGATAGGCAGAGATTTTGAAAAGATAGAAAATGCAAGAAAACTGAACGACAGGGAATATACTATTAACAGGCAGCTGGGCTACATTTCTCTGAATACAGCTTTAAATACTGATGAGGTACTTGCAGTAGCTTTTGAATATACTTTAAACGGAAAAGTTTACAAAGTAGGGGAGTTCTCGACTGACGGTATAACTGCACCCCAGACCCTTATTCTTAAACTTTTAAAAGGTACCACACTTAGCCCAAAATATCCCACATGGGATCTTATGATGAAAAATGTCTATTCACTTGGTTCGGGCAGGCTTGAAACCAATGATTTTCAGCTTAACATACTTTATGAGGATGATAAGACAGGCAATGCCATCAACTATCTTCCTGAAGGAAGGCTGGCAAACAAGATACTCCTGCAAATACTCGGGCTCGATAATCTGAATTCACAACTCGACCGGGTTCCGGATGGTTATTTTGATTTTATTGATGGCGTTACCGTAATGGTAAACAGAGGTAAAATAATTTTTCCGGTTATTGAACCTTTTGGAAATCATCTGAGGAAACAGATAGGAGATCCTGTATTGGCGGGCAGGTATGTATTTCAGGAGCTTTATGATTCTACTCAGACGATTGCAAAGCAGATGGCTGAAAAGAACAAGTTTAAAATGACGGGTCAGTATACTTCAGAATCCGGTGCAGAAATAAGGCTTAATGCAACAAATATTCCGGTTGGTTCTATTATAGTCACCGCAGGCGGAGTGACCCTCTCGGAAAACACTGATTATACCGTTGATTATAACCTGGGTACCGTAACAATAATTAATCCCGCGCTGATTGAATCACAAACACCTATAAAGGTAAGCCTTGAGAGCAATCAGTTTTTCGGTTTCCAGACTAAAACCCTGCTTGGAACCCATCTCGACTACAAGTTCTCGAATAATTTCAATATTGGAGGTACCATATTGCATTTGAATGAGCGACCATATACACAAAAGGTAAATTTTGGCGAAGAGCCCATCTCCAATACCATTTGGGGTTTAAATACATCTTATAAGTCAGAATCACAGCTACTTACGAAATTAATCGATAAAATTCCCCTCCTTGAAACAAAAACACCATCAAGCATCTCTTTCAACGGTGAATTTGCTCACCTTATTCCAGGCCATTCCAAAGCCATTTCAAGTGCGGGGAATTCTTATATTGATGATTTCGAATCAAGCGAAATACCGCTTGATTTGAAATCATTTAATGCTTGGTCCATTTCCAGTGTTCCCCAGGGCCAGGATAATCTCTTTCCTGAAGCCCGCCTGAGCAACAACCTGGCAAGCGGTTATAACAGAGCAAAACTGTCATGGTATGTTATCGACCCGCTTTTCCTGAGGAACGGTTCTTCAACACCCTCACATATCAAACAGAATCCAGACGAACAATCCAGCCATTTTGTGAGGGAGGTTTATGAAAATGAACTTTTTCCCAACCGTGAGAGCAGTACAGGCATCCCTACCACAATCTCAGTTCTCAATCTTGCCTATTATCCTGAGGAAAAAGGACCATACAATTTTGATGCTGAACCAAGTGCATATTCCAGGGGAATCAACCCGGACGGAAAGCTCAATGACCCCAGATCGAGATGGGGCGGGATCATGAGAGAGGTGCTGACCAGCGATTTTGAAACCGCAAATATTCAGTACATAGAGTTCTGGCTGATGGATCCTTTTAACGAAAAAACCGACCATGAAGGCGGGGACCTTTATTTCAATCTCGGAAATATTTCTGAAGACATCCTGAGGGACTCCCGTAAGAGTTTTGAAAATGGCTTTCCGGGATCACCTGTGGTTCAGAACGTTGATACCACTGCATGGGGTAGGGTTCCGACAGTTCAGTCGGTGGTAAAGGCCTTCGACAACGACTCAGAATCAAGACTTTATCAGGATGCAGGACTTGATGGCCTAAGGAATGTGGAGGAGCAGACCTTCTTTTCTGATTACCTTCAGAAGGCAGCACTGATCACAACACCGGAAGCGTATCAGAATATATTAAAAGATCCTGCAAGCGATGATTTTCATTATTTCCGGGGATCAGACTACGATTTTGAACAGAGATCTATTCTTGAAAGGTATAAAAGTTACAATGGACTGGAGGGCAATTCTCCAACCTCACAGATGTCGTCGGAATCGTATCCTACTTCGGGATCAACTCTGCCCGACATGGAAGATGTAAACCGTGATAACACCCTGAACGAAACTGAGAGCTACTATCAGTACAAAGTAAGCATGAGACCTTCTGATTTCAGGGTTGGAACTAATTACATAGTTGATGAAATTGAAGCTGAAGCCACCTTTGCCAATGGCGTTAAGTCAAAGGTAAAATGGTATCAGTTTAAGATCCCTGTCACTGAATACCAGAAGAAAGTGGGTGTGATAAGCGATTTCAAGAGTATACGCTTTATTAGAATGTTTATGAAGGATTTCAGGGACCCGGTGATTATGCGTTTTGCGGAGCTTAATCTTGTAAGGGCCGAATGGCGCAAGTACAATATTGATTTTACTGAAGGGGGTGAGCGTATCACAATCCCGGAAGCCAGTGACGGTACATTTGAAATAGGTTCAGTAAGCATTGAGGAGAATGCCACAAAACAACCGGTGAATTATGTTTTGCCTCCGGGATTCAACAGAATAGTAGATCCCCAGAATCCTCAGCTTCGGCAGCTTGATGAACAGTCGATGGTATTAAAGGTTCAGAATCTGGCTGATGGAGATGCCCGCGCTGCTTACAAAAATGTTAACCTCGATATCAGGCAATACAAGAGCCTCAGAATGGAAGTGCATGCTGAAGCCCTTATCGGTCAGCCTCTGAATGACAATGAACTTACAGCTTTTATAAGGCTTGGCTCCGATTACAGGTCTAACTTCTATGAATACGAGATACCACTTAAACTCACACCGCCGGGAGATAAATATGACAATGACTCAGAAGCCGACAGAGAGATAGTATGGCCAATGGCCAACAGATTTTTAATAAATCTTTCGGTTCTGCAGGACGCCAAAAAAGAAAGGAACAGGAAAATGGCAGAACCTGGTTCATCTCTGTCAATTTCTGATGTGTTCGCTTACAAAGACGATTCAAACAGGGTTTATGTATGTGGTAACCCAAATCTCAGCAATGTCAAGGTAATAATGGTTGGTGTTAGGAATCCTATCAGGACCAGGAATCCGCGTAATGATGATGGCAATCCCAAGTCGGGAGAGATTTGGGTAAATGAGCTTCGGCTTAGCGATTTTATTGAAAACGGAGGATGGGCGGCCAACACGCATCTGCAGGCAAGACTTGCCGACCTGGGAACAATCGATATTGTCGGACAGGCAAGTACTCCTGGATGGGGTAGTATTGACAAAAAAGTGAATGAGAGAAGCAAGCAGGAGATTCTTCAGTATGATATCTCATCAACACTTGAACTGGGTAAATTCTTTCCTGAAGATCTCGGGGTAAGGCTTCCTGTATATGTTGGATATTCTGAATCACGCATTAAGCCCCAGTACAACCCTCTCGATCCTGATATAGAATTGAAGGATGCACTCAAGGAAGCGCCCGACCATGTTGCACGCGACTCGATAAAAAAAATAGCCGAGGAATATTCGCGACGAAAAACAATATCAATTAATAACGCAGGGATAACAAAACGGGGAGAAAAACGACACGTGTGGGATCTTGCCAACTTCAGCGTCAATTATACCTACAATGAAACTTACAATTCAAATACCAGGACCGAAATTGATCTTGAAAAAACTTACAGGGGAGGAATAAATTACAACTATGAGGCAAATCCCGAGAATATAATGCCTTTTAAAAATGTAAAATTCCTTAATTCTCCTATCTTCAGGATAATTAAGGATTTCAATTTTTATCCTTTTCCCAGGAGCATTTCCTTCAGGACTGACATGAGCAGGTATTATAATGAGATCAAAACAAGGAATATCAATAATCCGTACCTGCTTATATCACCTACCTTCAGAAAGGATTTTGAGTGGAGCCGGATGCTTGATATAAAGTATGACTTAACAAGGCAACTTAAAATTGACTTTACTTCCAATAATATAGCCAGAATTGATGAACCTGAAGGAGGAGTCGACAAAAAGAGATATCAGACTGAATATGAGAACTGGCGCGATTCGGTACTTACCAACCTTAAGAATTTTGGAAGGGTCACATCATATAACCATTTCTTTAATCTAACTTATAACCTGCCAATAAACAAACTTCCGATGCTATCTTGGGTAAATGCCAATGCCAGATTTGGTTCAGATTATTCTTGGCAGGCAGGTTCTCTTTATCCCGATTCGATGAATATAAACCTGGGGAATACCATCAAGAATCATAATGAGCTCACCTTTACAGCGATGGCCAATCTGTCGGGACTTTACAACAAGTCAAAATTCCTGAAGAATATTGAAAACAATACCCGGCCCGAAGCTGCTCTCCGGATGAAGAAAGATTTCAAGACAGTTTCCTTTACCCGGAGCAATGTGAATTTTAAGGAAGGAGCTGTAAGGTCGATTGTGCATAACCTCAGGACCAGAGATGTTAAGGTTACTATTGTGAAAAAGGATGGGACCGAGCTTAAAGGACAGCTTGATATTGTGAATGAAAGCAGGGTTAATTTCAGGGCATCTGAAACAGCCGAAGGGGCTCAGGTAACAGTTGAGGGTAGAATACCAAAAAAGCGCAATCCTTTAACCGTTACCGGTGAATATTTTCTCAGGGCGCTTATGGGAGTGAGGTCTGTAAGTATGACTTATACTTCATCGCAAGGTCAGTTTCTTCCTGGCTTTCTTCCTGAAGCCAAATTTCTGGGTATGTCGAAGGACAACAATAATATAAGTGCCCCAGGCCTTCCGTTCATCCTAGGCTTCAGTGAAAGAGATTTTTTTGATAAAGCGGCAGCGCGGGGCTGGATCACTACCGACACTCTGCTTAATACTCCTGCAGCATTCCTGACCAGAACGGATCTGTCAATAAGAAGCATTGTTGAGCCTTTTCCGGGACTAAAGATCGATATAAATGCTGACAGAAGATTTCAGGAGAACATAAACTCATATTACAGGGCCGACTACAACGGAAATTTTCCCGACAGTACCCGAAACAAAGTAATTAACGGTAGTTTTTCGATATCGATAATATCATGGGGGACCGCTTTTGAGAAGATCACAAAAGATAATGATTATGTATCCAGGACATTTGAGAACTTCAAAAAGAACAGCATAATCATTTCTGAAAGAAGAGCTGCCGAAAGGCAAAAGATTGACCCAGGATATGATCCTGAAATTGATCCGGTAACAGGAGAACAGCTTGAAGGATTATATAAGAACGGCTATGGTGCAACTTCACGGGAAGTCCTTATCCCAGCTTTCTATGCAGCTTATACAAAGACTGACCCTCGTAAGGTCGATCTCTCCACCTTTCCCTCGGCATTCAGAATGATGCCAAACTGGAGGCTCACATTTGATGGACTATCAAAGTTCCAGTTTGTTCAGAAGGTATTCAGATCAATCAACCTTTCACATCAGTACAGAAGCGTTTACCAGATCGGATCATATACAACAAACCTTAGCTTTGTTGCCGACGAAAATGGAATGAGTAGTCTTAGAGACCTTCAGAATAATTATATTCAGCAATATGAAATTAATGTTGTGTCGGTGAGTGAACAATTCAGTCCTCTTATTAACCTTGATTTCAACTGGAAGAGTAATCTTACATCAAGATTTGAATGGAGAAAATCCCGTACAGTAGCATTGAACCTTACAAGCAATCAGGTAACCGATGCAAGGATTAATGAGCTCGTATTCGGAGCAGGATACAGGTTTGATGATGTACAAATAATTCTTAAGACCGGTGGAAGTCAGCGAGTCCTGAAAAGCGACCTTAACATAAGATTTGATCTTTCGATTAGGGATAATAAAACAATAGCCAGAAAGCTGATCGAAAACGTAAATCAGCCTGTGGCAGGTATTAAGGTTTTCACTATTGGTGCCACCGCCGATTACGTGCTGAGCGACAGGTTCAATCTGCAGTTGTTTGCGGATCATACCCTTAATAATCCGTTTGTTGCGACAACTTTCCCGACATCAAACACCAATTTTGGATTCAGCCTAAAGTTCACCCTTGCCCAGTAAAAATAATGCCATAGTAAAAATTCACGGAAAATACCCATTAATTCAGGAGTCGGTTGAAATATAAATTAAGTGATTAAGATTCTGATCAGACATAAAAAAAATTTATATTTTTAGATCGGACAAATTAAACGAATTTAAATATTAACTAACAATTACCACTTATCAATGGTTGTACCTGAAAGTTTATTATACACCAAAGACCACGAATGGCTTAGGGTTGAAGGTGAATTTGCCTACGTTGGCATAACTGATTTCGCACAGAGTGAACTGGGCGATATTGTATTTGTTGAGATTGAGACACTTGGAGAAACCCTGAAAAAAGAAGAGGTTTTTGGGACAATTGAAGCCGTGAAAACAGTTTCCGACATGTTTATGCCTGTAAGCGGAGAGGTGGTTGAAGTAAATCCATACCTCGAAAACACACCTGATGTGGTTAACAAAGATCCTTACGGAAACGGGTGGATGATAAAAATCAGGATGACAAATCCTGATGAAGTCAGCGAACTTCTCTCTTCTGAGAAATATCTTACTCTGCTATAAGGTTTTCTTTATTTCTACTTCCTGATAACCTTCAATAATATCTCCTATTTTGATATCGTTGAAGTTGGTTATGTTAAGTCCGCATTCGTATCCTCCTACAACTTCTTTTACATCATCCTTAAAGCGTTTAAGGGATCCGAGTTCGCCGGTGTAAATTACTATCCCGTCACGGATTACCCTCACTTTGGTATTTCGTGTGATTTTCCCTTCTTTAACATAACATCCTGCGACAGTTCCGACTTTTGTGACCTTGAAGATCTCCCTTATTTCGAGAGTTGCTACTATTTCTTCCTTCACCTCGGGCGACAGCATGCCTTCCATTGCCGCCTTTATCTCCTCAATAGCATCGTAGATTATTGAATAGAGCCTTATATCTATTTCTTCCTTTTCTGCAAGCTTGCGCGCACTAAGTGACGGACGTACCTGGAACCCAACGATAATAGCATTTGAAGCCGCGGCAAGAAGTATATCCGATTCAGATATTTGTCCGACAGCCTTATGAATGATATTTAGCTGTATCTCAGGTGTTGAAAGTTTTATGAGCGAATCACTTAGTGCTTCCACTGAACCGTCAACATCACCTTTAACAATGATGTTAAGCTCCTGGAAGTTGCCAATGGCAATTCTGCGTCCAATCTCATCAAGGGTAATATGTTTCTGCGTTCTGAGTCCCTGTTCTCTCTGAAGTTGCGCTCTTTTTGTTGCAATTTCCTTGGCTTCACGATCGCTTTCCATTATATTGAATTTATCGCCTGCCTGGGGGGCTCCGTTCAATCCGAGTACTACAGCCGGAGTAGCGGGTCCCACTTCATCAACTTTATTTCCTCTCTCGTTGTACATCGCCTTTATATGTCCATAGCAACTTCCTGCTATCATGATATCGCCAACTCTTAGGGTTCCTGCTTTGACAAGAACAGTGGCCGTGTAACCCCGTCCCTTGTCAAGAGATGACTCAATTACTGTACCTATTGCAGGTTTGTTGGGATTTGCTTTCAGGTCGAGCATTTCAGCTTCCAACAAAACTTTTTCGAGCAGCAGGTCGATGTTAAGACCAGTTTTTGCTGATATTTCCTGAGATTGATATTTCCCTCCCCAGTCCTCAACAAGATAGTTCATGTTTGCCAGGGCTTCTTTGATTTTGTCAGGATTTGCAGTGGGTTTATCAATCTTGTTTATAGCGAAGACTATTGGGACACCTGCAGCTGATGCATGATTGATGGCTTCAATAGTCTGAGGCATTACTCCGTCGTCGGCAGCTACGACGATGATTGCAATATCAGTAATCTGTGCTCCTCTTGCCCTCATGGCTGTAAATGCTTCATGCCCGGGAGTGTCGAGGAATGTTATCTGCCGGCCGTCGTCAAGTACCACTCCGTAGGCTCCGATATGCTGTGTAATACCGCCAGCTTCTCCTGCAATTACATTTGTACGCCTGATGTAGTCAAGGAGTTTTGTCTTACCATGATCAACATGACCCATGACAGTAACGATTGGCGGCCTAGGTTTAAGGTCCTTTTCGTCATCTTCAATCTCCCTGACAGCCTCCTGAAGTTCAGCACTTACAAATTCAACCTTATATCCGAATTCGTCGGCAAGAAGTGCCATGGTTTCGGCATCCAGACGCTGATTTATCGAAACAAACAAGCCGAGGTTCATGCAGGTTGAAATAATCTCATTAACTGGGATATTCATCATTGTCGCAAGCTCATTGACTGAGACAAATTCAGTTACCTTCAGAATATTCTTTTCCTGCTCGAGCTTATCCTCTACTTCACGATGCTTCTGGCTAATCAATTCCCTTTTTTCCCTTCGGTATCTTGAGCCTTTCGACTTACCCTTGGTTGTAAGTCTGGCAAGGGTTTCCTTTATCTGCTTCTGTACTTCCTCCTCGTCAACTTCAGCATGGACCGATCTCTTCTTTATAACTTTCTTGGCTCCCTTGTCCTTTCTTTCCGTTTGAAGAGGTTTTTCCAACGTTACCTGTTCTTTCTCCTTGGATATTCTTTTTCTCTTCTTCTTTCTTCTGAAATCTGATTCTCCCTCAATATTTACTTGCTGGTAAGGACCGGGTTTCTTTTTCTCCTCAACCGGGAGATCTATTTTTCCCACCACTGTCAATCCGGATAACTTTTTAATCTCCGGTTTATACAATTCGACTGTTTCTGCCTCTTCCTGCTCCGGGATCTCAGGCAGATAAGGTTCTTCGATCGATACTTCAGTTTCTTCTTTCACTGCAGGTTGATCTGCGGCGATTTCTGACTTCGATACTGCAGGTTCGGCCTCTTCAACTACCTTTTTTTCCTTTGGCTTAGGTGTTTCTTCCTGTTTGGGGGGCGACCCTTCGCCGGCTAAGGTATCAAGGTCGATTTTCCCTACAATGTGAAGGTCGATAACGGATTTAGAAGCTTCTTCTTTCTTTATATCTTCAGCAGAATCCTTTTCAGACTTGGCAGCTACTTGTTTATCAGCTTCCACCTGAGCAGTTTCTTTCGGTACTTTTTTCGCAGGTTCCTCTTTGGGAGGTTCGGGCTTCTGAACCTTTGGCTTCAATGTTTTTTCAAGGTCAATCTTGCCGATAAGTTTTATGTCAGGTTTCCTGATCTCGGTTTTAATGTCCACGATCTTCTTTGATGCAGATATGTCCTTGATCAGAACCTCCTCATCCCTTTCCTGATCATCCCCGGTGTTCTTATCAGGGAAATCCTCTATGGAAACGGTCTCTTTTTTACGGTGGAGATCTTTAAGAATAAGCTTTTCCGACTCTTTCTTAACGTTCAGATCGCTGCTGTATTCTTTTAGAAGCAAAAGATAAGCTTCATGAGGTAATTTTGTGTTTGGATTAGGATCAAGATCAAATCCCTTCTTATGCAGGAATTCCACAATCGTGGAAATTCCTACATTGAATTCACGGGCCGCTTTACTCAATCTTGTTGCCTTAATATCCTCTGTCATAAATTTGTCTTGCTTTCTTAAATCTTGAAAAACTGTATATCTCGTGCAAAGCTGATTATTCAAATTCTGCTTTCAGTATATTGACCACTTCCTTAACTGTTTCTTCTTCCAGGTCAGTTCTTTTTACAAGATCGCTAATCGAAAGGTTAAGAACACTTCTTGCCGTATCGCATCCAATTGCTTTAAGCTCATCGATGATCCATTCTTCAATCTCATCACTGAACTCTTCCAGATTAACGTCTTCTTCATCTTCCCCACCTGGTTCCCTGTAGACATCGATCTCATATCCTGTCAGCTGACTGGCGAGCTTAATGTTAAGGCCTCCTTTTCCAATAGCCAGGGAAACCTCATTGGGTTTGAGATATATCTCCGCCCTTTTAGTCTCTTCTATCAGCTTTATTGAAGTTATTTTAGCCGGACTTAATGCTCTCTGGATAAACAACTGGTTGTTTGAAGTGTAGTTTATGACATCAATGTTCTCGTTCCGGAGCTCCCTTACTATACCATGGATCCTGGAACCTTTCATCCCAACGCAGGCGCCTACAGGGTCAATACGCTCATCATAAGATTCTACTGCAACCTTGGCACGTTCTCCAGGAACCCTGACGATTTTTTTGATTGTTATGAGCCCGTCAAAAATTTCAGGAACTTCCAGCTCAAATAACCTTTCAAGGAAAACGGGAGATGTGCGGCTTAGAATGATGAAAGGAGTATTATTCCTCATCTCCACCTTTATTACAACTGCTCGGATTGAATCTCCTTTTCTGAAATGATCTGATGGGATCTGTTCGCTCTTGGGCAGTATAAGTTCATTCCCATCATCGTCGAGTACAAGTATTTCGCGTTTCCATACCTGATAAACCTCTCCTGTGACTATCTCGCCGATCCTGTCCTTATATTTTATGTATATATTGTTCTTTTCCAGATCGAGTATCCTGGCAGTAAGGTTTTGCCTGAGTGACAATATTGCTCTCCTGCCGAAATCGAGAAACTTGACTTCATCGGAAACTTCTTCCCCCACCTCGTAGTCTGCGTCAATTTCCTTAGCTTTTGAAAGAGAGATCTGGGTGTTCGGATCAGTCAGTTCATCATCCTCAACAACTACCCTGTTGCGCCATATCTCAAAATCGCCCTTATCAATGTTGACAATAATGTCAAAGTTGTCGGCTGAACCATATTTTTTAGCCAGCATGCTTCTGAAAACATCTTCAAGCACGCTCATCATTGTTGGGCGGTCAATATTCTTAAGTTCCTTGAATTCAGAAAAGGTATCGATCAAATTAACATTTTCCATCTGGTTAATCCTCTTGAAATTATTTTATTGTTAATATTTCTTTTACCGATTTAATCTGTTCAAAATTAAAACTCAGGTCCTTTAATTCCTTTACTTTGCCTTTGATCTTAACCTCGGTTGTAAGCTCAAAGCCACCTTGGGTAACATTTTTAAGAATCCCGTTGTATTTCAACCCCTGGCGTGTTACAACTGCAACTTTGTTCCCTTCGTTCTTAAGGTATTGTTCAATCACGGCAAACGGCATATCAAGGCCCGGAGAAGATACCTGAAGCTCAAAATCCTCAGAATCGCGGTCAAGCCTGTTTTCAACATAACGGTGCAACTCAGCACATTCATCAATAGTAATTCCTTCACTTGTGTCAACAAGAATTGTTATCTTGTTTGAACTGCTTACCTTAATGTCAACAAGAAATACCTTACTGCTCCTTATATACTCCAGTACAAGTTTTTCTATCCTGTCTCTCTCAATCATTTTCTGAAAACCGATAACAAAATAGGGGACTTCGGTCCCCTAGGTCTCAATTACCCCTCATTTCGGATGCAAAGGTAATTAATGTTTTGAAAATAACAAGCTTTTAATCAAAAAACCAGCATATCTTTAGTACGATACACCGGTAGTGACCTGGGTCAATCAGCCCCTTTCAGGGTTGTCAAAGCGACACCAACTCCTGCTGAGACCATGAAAAAGTCATCAAAATAAAAGTTAATAAGCACATTATCAACGAAATATTGGTTATAACTCAGGATGGTGATTTATTGAAGTTTTTAAAGACCTGAATTTTCTGCCAGAACCTTCCATATTTTACATTACTTGTTTTGTTATTCATTTGTTGAATTTTAAGAATATGCAGAACTTTTGTCCAGGGGTGAAAGAATGAAGACTCAAGACCTATAGATTTATTAATTTTGCAATGCATTTATGAAATCATCTGACATGGAAATTCAATTCTATACAGACGATGAGATCAGGCAACTATCCAAGTGCACCCTGTGTCCGCGTGAATGTGCTGTAAACAGGTTAGCCGGTGATTTGGGATATTGCGGAGCAGACGCAGGAATGAACATAGCTTCAATATGCATTCACAGGGGAGAGGAACCACCAATTAGTGGGCCGGAAGGGATCTGTAATATTTTTTTTTCAGGGTGTAACCTCAGATGCATCTATTGTCAGAATTATGAAATAAGCAGACCTTGCAGGGAAATTAGACCGGAATCACCGGGTTATGAGGAGACAATTGACAGAATCACCGAAATACTTGCTGGTGGAGTTAAAACAGTAGGTTTTGTTTCTCCTTCGCATGTCATACCTCAGGTGAAGGCAATTATAAGGGGGCTGAAAGCTACTGGCCTTGATCCAATAACTGTATATAATACAAACGGTTATGATAAGAGGGAAACTATTGTCAGCCTCGACGGGCTAATAGATGTTTACCTGCCCGACTATAAATACTTTGATGCATCTACAGCAAAAAAATTCTCAGATTCTCCGGATTATCCAGATACTGCATACAGAGCTATAAAGGAGATGTATTATCAGAAAGGTTCAGTACTGGTAAAAGACTCTGAGGGCAGGGCTGAAAACGGATTGCTTTTACGGCATCTTGTTTTGCCCGGGCATGCAGCAGAAAGTATGAAAATACTTAAGAAGCTGGCTAATGACCTTTCTACTGGTATTAGTGTTTCACTAATGTCTCAATATCATCCCGTTCCTGATGTAAATGATCATCCCGAGCTTGGAAGGACACTTTACAGGTCTGAATATTTTGCCGTGAAAAAATATTTGGAGGAACTGGGATTCAGGAACGGGTGGATTCAGGATATGGACAGTCATTTGAATTACAGGCCTGATTTTAGTCAGAAACATCCGTTTGAATATCCGGGGAAGGATTGTTAAGAATTTGCCAGGAATGGTTGATTCTGAACATAAACAATCATATTTGTGTTGACAAACAAATTCATAAATTTGTAGCCTAAGAATTTTTCGGGTGTCCTATACTAAAAACAAGAGAAAAATAATAAATGATCCGGTTTATGGATTTATCGGCATACCCAGCGACCTGATCTATGATGTGATTGAACATCCATGGTTTCAGCGGTTGAGAAATATTAAACAGCTTGGACTTACAAGTTTTGTATATCCCGGAGCAAATCACAGCAGGTTTCAGCACTGCCTTGGGGCTCTACATCTTATGGACAATGCTATCAAGACCCTCAGAGACAAGGGCATAACTATCACTCCTGAAGAGGAGGAGGCAACCCTGGTTGCCATACTTCTTCACGACATAGGTCACGGGCCATTTTCACATGCACTTGAAAATTCGATAATAAGCGGAATAACTCATGAGGATATGTCGCTTCTCCTTATGAATATGCTTAATAAAGAGCTGGATGGAAGATTAAGCCTGGCAATAGACATTTTCAGGGGTAAGTATAAAAGAAAATTTTTTCATGAGCTTATTGCAAGTCAGATTGATATGGACCGTCTCGACTACCTGAAAAGAGATTCATTTTTCACAGGTGTCATTGAGGGTTCGGTTGGTTCTGACAGAATAATCAGAATGCTTAATGTTTCGGATGACACTCTGGTGATAGATGAAAAAGGTATTTATTCGCTCGAGAAGTTTCTGATTGCACGCAGGCTTATGTACTGGCAGGTATATATGCATAAAACGGTCCTGTCGTCTGAAAGTCTTTTGGTAAAGGTACTTAAGCGTGCCAAAACAATTGCTTCCGAAGGAGGAGATTTATATTCCACACCGGCACTGAAATTTTTTCTACGAAACAACATAGGCCCTGCAGACCTTGGAACAGAGGGATTGTTTACTCCCGGAATCGTTGCATTCCAGTTCACCAGGCTCGACGATTCTGACATATATTCATCGGCAAAATTCTGGGTTGATAGTTCTGACAAAATACTATCCGATCTGTCGGGACGTCTTATGAAGAGGAACCTTTTTGCTGTTGAACTGCAGGATGATCCTTTTCAGAAGGAAAGGCTTTCGGATCTTAGAGACAAGGCTTGCCTTAAACTGAAAATTGATCCTGGATTGGAAGATTATTATGTATTTACAGGAACGATATCGAACCTGACGTATGAACCTGAAGGGCCTCACGTACGCATATTGCTGAAAAACGGAAAAACCGTTGATATCACAGCAGTATCAGATATTTTTGACCACAGGCTGCTTTCAGGCAGAAATACAAAATACTTCCTGTGTTATCCTAAAGAGTGCAGATAAATAAGATATAAAATCATGGAATTCAATGCGGAAACAATAGCCGGATTTCTTGGAGGAGTCGTAGAAGGCAATCCAGAGACCAAAGTAAACAGTGTGGCAAAAATAGAAGAAGGATACCCGGGAGCTCTGTCGTTTCTGGCCAATCCTAAATATGAACATTTCATTTATTCGACGAAATCATCGATAGTTTTGGTCAATAAGGGTTTTATTCCGACTTCACCGATCGGGGCCACTCTGATAAGAGTAGATAATGCATACGATGCTTTTGCTTCACTACTCAGGTTAGTAGATCAGTCAAGACCCAGAAAAAAGGGGATTCATCCATCTGCCATAATTGAAGAAGGTGCGAAAGTTGGGCAGGATGTATATATTGGGGCGTACGCTTTTATCGGAACCAATTGCCATATTAGTGACGGGTGTTCGGTCTATCCTCATGTTTATATTGGTGACGGGACCACCATAGGAAGAAACACTACATTATACCCGGGGGTTAAAATATACCATGATTGTAAGGTTGGTGAAAACTGTGTTATTCATGCCGGAACAGTAATCGGTAGTGATGGTTTCGGATTCGCACCCCAGTCAGAAAGCGAGTTTATGAAAATACCCCAGATCGGCAATGTTATTATTGAGGATAACGTTGAAATAGGTGCCAATGTGGCAATCGACAGGGCAACAATGGGTTCAACAATAATCCGCAAAGGTGTCAAGTTAGACAACCTTATACAGATCGGACACAATGTTGAAATCGGCGAGAACACTGTAATGGCAGGTATGACAGGTATAGCAGGTTCATCAAAAATAGGTAAGAACTGCATGTTTGCCGGACAGGTTGGTATTACGGGTCATATTAAGATCGCCGACGGAACGAAAATAGGAGCTCAATCGGGTGTTACGGGAGATATTAAGAATGAAAACTCCATTTTACTGGGTTCGCCTGCTATAGATCACCGCGAATTCCTTAAGTCTTCGGTAATCTTTAAAAAGCTGCCTGAAATACGTGCAACGTTAATCAAAATGGAAAAGGAACTTGATGCTTTAAAGAAAGCTAAATAATTATACTTTTGGATTGTTCGGTTTTTTTTGATTTTTTTGTACCCTGAAAATTTTGAAACGAATCCCTGTTGATATGAGTGAAAAACAAAGGACTATCGCAAAAGAGATCAGTCTGAAAGGTAAGGGGTTGCATAGCGGAATAGATGTAAATATTACTTTTAAGCCTGCCCCGGTAAATCATGGCTACAAATTTATCAGAACAGATCTTCCGGGGAAACCTGTTATTGATGCTCTGGCAGAGCATGTTACTGAAACATCGAGAGGAACCACGCTGGTGCAGAATAATGCCTCAGTTTCAACGATCGAACACGTTCTCGCCGCTCTTCATGGTTTAAGAATTGACAATGCCATAATTGAACTTGATGGGCCCGAGGCCCCAATAATGGGCGGATCAGCATGGAAGTTTACCGAGGCTCTTAAATCAGTTGGTTTTGTTGAGCAGAAAGAAGAGCGTAATTATTTTGTGGTAAAGCAGAAGATTACTTATTCCGACGAGGAGCATGGTGTTGACCTGATAATTTATCCTGATGATCATCTGAGCATCAATGTTCTTATCGATTACAACTCAAAAATTCTCGGTAATCAATATGCCATTCTTGATTCAATAGATGATTTTGAAAGTGAAATAAGCAAAAGCCGTACGTTTGTCTTTTTTCATGAACTTGAACCTCTTCACAAAATGGGGCTGATCAAAGGCGGAGATCTTGACAATGCGGTTGTTATACTGGAGAAAGAGGTTGATCAGTCAGAAATTGACAGGATGGCACGATTATTCAACAGACCCGGAATAAATAAACATACTGCCGGAATACTCAATAATACTGAGTTGTTTTATCCGAATGAACCCGCCCGTCACAAACTGATGGATGTGCTGGGAGATCTTGCTCTCGCAGGGCAACCTATTAAAGGAAAAGTAGTTGCCACACGCCCCGGGCACTATGCCAACACGAGGCTTGCCAAACTTATCAGACAGGAAATAAAAAAGTCTCATACCAGGCTTAACATACCTGTCTATGATCCTTCGGCCCCGCCTGTCTATAATATTGAAGATATTAAGAAAAGATTGCCGCACAGATATCCATTTCTGCTGGTTGACAAGATTATCTCTCTTGATGAAAATACTGTAGTGGGAATAAAGAATGTCACCAATGATGAGCCTTTTTTTCAGGGCCATTTCCCCGGGGAACCGGTAATGCCAGGTGTCCTTCTGGTAGAAGCTCTTGCTCAGTCAGGTGGATTGCTTGTCTTAAGCAGGGTTGACGAACCCGAAAAATATTCAACCTATTTCCTTAAAATTGACAGGCTTAAATTCAAACACAAAGTTGTTCCGGGTGATACACTTATTCTGAAAATGGATCTTATAGAGCCTCTTAGAAGAGGTATTGTTTCAATGTACGGGCAGGCTTTTGTAGGTGATCATCTTGTCGTAGAGGGAGAAATGGTAGCCCAGGTTATAAAAAACAAATAGTCATATACAATGATTTCAAATTTGGCATTTGTCCATCCTAAAGCAATACTCGGAGAAAATGTTACTGTTGAACCATTTGCCTATATTGCCGGTAACGTAATAATAGGTGATGGTACCTGGATAGGCCCAAATGCAACAGTTTTCGATGGAGCAAGGATTGGAAGGAACTGCAAAATTTTCCCGGGTGCTGTGATCTCAGGAATTCCCCAGGATATGAAGTTCAGAGGAGAAGAGACAACAGCCGAACTTGGTGACAATACAACCGTGAGAGAAGGAGGTACCATAAACAGGGGAACAGCAGCTGCAGGCAAAACCACTGTTGGCAGCGATTGTCTCATAATGATTAATGCTCATGTAGGACACGACTGCCAGGTTGGAAATAATTGCCTTCTTGGAAATGGTACCGGACTTGCAGGGGAAGTGAAAGTTGATGATTGGGCAATATTAAGTGCTGGTACACTTGTACATCAGTTTTCACGAATAGGTGGACATGTAATTATCGGCGGTGGCTCAAAGGTCAGAGTCGATGTTCCGCCTTTCATCAAGGCTGACCGCGACCCGCTCAAATATCTTGGCTTAAATACTGTAGGACTTACTCGAAGAGGTTTCGGCAAAGAAAGAATTGACACTATTCACAATATCTACAGGGCACTATACCAGAATGGTATGAATATTTCTCAGGCGCTTGAGTATATTGAGGAAAAATTCAACTCATCACCCGACAGAGATTATATTATTGAGTTTATAAGAAAGTCAGAACGAGGAATAATCAGGGGATAATCCTGCTGTTCAAAGCTTATGCCATCCCTGGGCTTTCAGTTCAATTTCGGTTCCTTCAGGTGAAATGAGAACATAACCTTTTTCAGGTGATGTAAGATGTCCTATTATTTTTACTCCGTCAATGCTATTGATCTTGGAATAGTTTAACGGAGGTGTTGTAAAAAGAAGCTCGTAGTCATCCCCGCCATTCATTGCTGCAATTACCGGATCGATATTGAACTCCCCGGCAGTTCTGTAAGTTTCTGTATCTATTGGGATCTTGTCATAATACAACCGGCATCCTGTACCAGAAGATTTACATAAATGCATTAAGTCGGAGGCCAGTCCGTCAGTGATATCAATCATTGAAGTGGGAAGGATTCCCAGGTCTTTCAGCTTTTGAAGGACATCTTTAGGGAATTCGGGTTTAAGCTGCCTTTCTATAATGTACTCATAACCCGTAAGGTCAGGCTGAAAGCTTTTATCCTTACTATACAACCTGCCTTCCCTTTCAAGTACCTGCAGTCCCATAAAAGCGGCTCCCAGGTCTCCGGTTACACAAACAAGATCATTAGGTCCTGCACCATTCCTTGCTGTAACTGAGTTTTTAACGACCGTTCCAATTGCAGTAATGCCAATGGTGAGTCCAGTATATGAGCTTGTTAGATCTCCTCCCGCAAGGTCAACATTGTATTTTCTACATGCAAGAGTAATGCCTTCATAAAGGGAATCCAACTGCTCAATGGAAAACCGTGAACTCACTCCAAGCGAGACAAGTACCTGACCCGGCTGCCCGTTCATTGCATATATGTCGGAAATACCCCTTATAACAGCCTTGTAACCAAGATGTTTTATCGGAGTGTACACCAGGTTGAAATGGATCCCTTCCAATAAAAGATCGGTTGATACAAGCATCAGATCCTTCCCAGTGTCGATAATACAGGAATCATCTCCGGGGCCCCTTAAGGTGCTTGAATTTATTTTCTCGGCTTTTGATGCCAGACGGTCGATCAGACCAAATTTGCCTAAACTTTCAATAGGTGTATTGCTTTTCTCAATTTCAGGCATGATTTTCCGGGTTTATTATGGTATTTGATTTCTTAAATTCTGAATTGGGAGATTTTACACTCGGTGACTTTTTCCCTCAACCTGATCTTGCAGAAAACTTATCACCGATCAATCGATTGCTGAATTACTGATATTATATTTTTTCAATATCCCGTCCGAATGGATTCAGGGCCACTTCAGTCAGTTTGAAATGCTGCATACCAAATGGGATCCCTATTATGGTAATACTTAGCAGAATGCCAAAAAATGCATGTGTTGCAGCTATCCAGATGCCACCGAAAAGTAGCCAAAGTACATTCATGAAAATGTAAAGGCATCCCGAAGCTCTTTCTTTTATCCTGCTTGTCCTGCCGAAGGGCCAAATTGACAGTGAGGACATTTTGAGAGTCTGCAATCCGAATGGTATTCCGACAATTGTAACCATAAGTATCAGACTACCTATGAAGTATTCAATGGCAATTATTATTCCACCGAATATAAGCCAGACAAGATTTCCCAGAACTTTCATCATTTTGAATTATTCGAGTAAAATAGTTTTATCTTTGGGATATCTTACCGAATAGGTAAAGACCAGTTCACGGGTCTCCTGCGGCTTTATCTCAAGATCCCATCTTATTTCGCCAGTCTGCCTGTTAAGTCTTCCTGCAGATAATTCCAAAGCCTCAACTTCTATTCCGCTATTGGAAGAAACAGGTATCTGATCATTTACAGCAATCCTTATAGGGTTGAGTTTATTGTTTCTTATAGTTATTGTAAATGAATACGTTTCGGTCTTATTTGCTCCAAGGGTTCTTTTGCTTGTGTAGTCTTTCCTTTTTTCTCTTTTTACAAGAATGCTGTTGTCAACTCCAAGCGAAACCATGAGTGTATCTTTTAACTGATTTACATCTATGAATGATTTACCAACATAAGCATTGTCGAAATACAAAGTAGCTTCGCCTCCGATAAGCCCCTGTTTCGCCCAGTCGGTTATATTTCCGGTAAGATATGCCATTGAAGAGAGCTTCGGAATGGTCACATATCTGTATTCTGCAGGTGAAGATGCCCTCTGAATCTCTATTGTCTGAATTTTACCGTCCGGAGGTATAGAATAGGGAACCGAAACGTCGAAAGTGAAGGTAATATCTCCTGTCTTTTTCTCAACCATTACAGGCATTGATTCCATTTGATTAAGTTCTGCCGGTTTATCCATTGCTACCATTTCAACTGCATCTTCATTGCTCTTTTTTATCTGGCTGTATGCAATGCCCCTGGTTCTGGGCGCAGGAGGAGAAGGCACATAATAATCGATGAACCATGGATCAAGGTTAGGAATGTCACCTGAGATCCATGGAGTTGCATTGGAAAAGCTAAGCTTTACATCTTTCCATAACACTCCGGTATTCTGGAAAACATTTGCCTTATATATTAAGGTAACAGGTCTGGTTATATTATCGACCCTGATATCGTATGATGGAAACCATCCGGCATTTGAAACGACATAGCTGAAACTTATCCTTGCTGAAAGAGACTTCTCAGCAGAAACTGTAACCGATATTTCACCTGATGGAAGGTTTTTCTTGCTGAATTTGTCTGAGATCTGCTGCTGAAGAGCTGTGATCTGTTTTTCATAATCCTTGATGAGCCTGTTTTTTTTCAGAATGGTATTGGTAACCTGATCCATATTATTGGTATACAGATCCATGACATTTTTCAGTTGTTCGATTGAGAATGTTGTTTCCTTTACAAGAATTGCACGATTGGCTACAAGGAATGCTTCTTTCTCTTTCAGGACGGAAATAGCAGCTTTTTCATCTTCAACCTTAAGCTGAAGAGCTTCGATCTTACTACGGATGTTTTTTACTTCGGGTATATCTTCAAGGTTGGTCAGATAGTTATTCTGATGGTTCACTGACAGTATAACAAAATCACCATACCCTTTAACCTGTATGCTTTGCGCATCGATAAAGGGTGACAGGCCTCCCAGTTTCAGTATTGTTTTACCCGCATCAATTTCAACTGACGCTTCATGATTAAGTTGAGCACGATCAGTAAAAACAGTAACATTCCTGAGAACAGCCTTAATTTCTTTTTCATTTTCAGCTCCAAAACAGGTAATCCATGCTTTGAAAATTATCAATAAAAAAAGCACTCTTTTCATTTTTTGATTAATTTACTTAAGTTTCGCACTTGATAATAATACACACACTATTAATCTTTTATTCCTTTC
>CAZTJT010000024.1:49513-64458 GCA_964613785.1 uncultured Rikenellaceae bacterium | reverse complement strand
CGGTAACATCGAATACGCGCTACATAATATCAGTGACCAACAGCAGTGATTACTATTATTCGAAGAGTGAATACTTCATCTCATCGACGGAAAATGAATACATAAGATATATAAGAGGTATTTATACAACAAATGTTGGTTCAGTTCCGTCGTTAGAGTACAGGACAAGTTGTTATTTCAGGGACGTAATATATTCTGTATCCGGGTCGACAGGAAACCTGACGGGAGGTACGATAGGTAACTCTCAGACGGTTTGTTACAATTCTATACCTGCAGGTCTGATTCAGTTGACTCCGCCTTCAGGAGGGACTGGCACGTACACTTATCAGTGGCAGAGTTCTCCGGATAACATGGTATGGGCTGACATACCGGGAGCGACATCAGTGGGTTATGCTCCTCCATCGATGACGGTTACCACATATTACAGGCGTTTAGTATCGAGTGGCAGCTATACTGCTGCTGTCAGCAATACGGTCATTATAACCATATCGCCACAAATCATTCTTGCACAATTATATGATAATATCACTTTATACAATAACACTTCAACTAATTTAAGTATATCAATATCAGGAGGGACATCTCCATTTGAGATTAATTATGAGCGCAACAATGTCGCTCAGCCTGTATTAACGGGATATATTAGTGGAAGCAGCATATCAACGGGTATTCTCACAACTGGAATTTATACCTATAGCCTTACATCAGTTTCTGATGCAATAGGTTGTGGTGCTCAGAACCTTGGAACATCCGTGACCGTTACAGTAATTGATGAGCAAAACCCACAAGGTTATTCTAACAAAGCAATAGTTATTGTCAATTCCTCTTCACCGTATTATTCAGATTTTACGGATTATATTGTCCCTTATCTTGATAATTTTGGAATACCATATGAAATAATAGACTTAAATTCTTCATCCTTACCAGATCTGAATAATTATGGATTAATAATATTAGGACATAAAAATACCTATGTTTCAAATTATCCTATTTCTCAATTAGAATCAGCAATATCTGCAGGGATTGGATTGTATAGTTTTGATTCACACTTATTCGATTTCTCCAGTGGATTCAATTCATTGACTGATCAGAGATCTGTGACTTCATACAATATTAATATTCTAAATAGTTCTCATTACATAACAAAATATCATACCCCTGACACTTATGATGCTTCAGCTAATTCAATCCGACTTTTAAACTCAATGTGTGTCGTGCATAGAAGTGATTTGGTGAATGGATTAACCTTGGCTTCCGTAAATTATGGTGGTCAGACTGTACCCTTACTTCAGGTGTCAAATTATGGTTATGGTAGAATAGTAAGATGGAATGAATACAGCTGGAGTTTTGACGAGATACTCGGACCCATTTATGGCATGGATGACCTGATATGGAGGGGATTAGTCTGGGCTAGCCGTAAGCCCTTTGTTATTCAGGGATTGCCTCCTTTCATAACAATGAGGGTTGATGATGCTGATGCAAATAGCGGAGAACTCACGGATGATTTCGAATGGATTAAAATATGCAATGAATTTGGGATTATTCCATGGCTTGGTACCTTTAACAACTCTATTCCCTATAGTTCCATTCCTACACTAAAGTCACTTCTGGATAATAATTGGGCTACTGCATCACCACATGCATTTTCGACCTATGATTTCATATATTTTAATCATAATGGATTAAGCAACTTTGATCCGGTTGCAAACGTACGTCAGGCGAGACAGTTTTATTCGCAGCATGGTCTTAAAATATCTAAGTATATTCTTCCACATTATTATGAGATAAGTTCCGAAGCTTTAGATGAAGTTCGTAATATGGGTGGGGAATTTTTAGGTATCCAAATGTTACCAGATAACTATTATTATGGAACCTCCTGGATTAATAACGGACCTTTCAGGAAAAACAGATACGGAAATGCTTCTTCTGGGCGCCCTGTTTTTTACGCAGATATTAATAACTTCAATGGAAATAGTTTCTTTAATTGTCTTACTGAAATCAGAGATGACGGAGGTTATGAATGGTATCCCGACAATGATGTGTTCAGTACTTCAGCAAGAGGAATCAGACATCTTCGACGGGCACTCAACAGTATGGTTCTTCCAGTTTTATTCACTCATGAGTATTATTTTGACAATATCAGCATATCAAACTTCAGAGAAATAATATCTAATATAACATCTTCAATTTCTGAATATAATCCTCAGTATACATCAACTGATTACGCTGTCAGTTATATTAGGGCAAAAAAGAGCATAAAGATAACCGACGTGGTTGAGAATCCATTAAATATTGAGATATCTTATTCTGGAAACAATAATATGGCAACAAAATGCTATTTGTTTACTGGAGAAGGTAGCCAAATAACTTTTAGATTGATTAATCTACCTCAGGTTGCAGGAAGTGGAACTGTTAGTATATCGAAATGAAAAACAGAGTTAATATGAGCATAAAGATTTTCTCATTCATTCTTTTTAACTTCTTTGCGTGTTTTGAAATGGTTAATGCCCAGTGGATTATTGAAGATTCTCCCTCGATGGATAACCTGAATTCTATTTCCTTTGTAAATGAAAACACAGGATGGATAGTTGGTGACAAGGGAACCGTATTAACTAGAAATGATGGCAAATGGGTTTTTTCCATTTGCCCAGTCTCTGAAAATCTCTATGGAATATTGATGCTTGATGAAAATAATGGATGGGCAGTGGGGGCTAAAGGAACTATTTTAAAATACAATGGAAACAATTGGCAAAAAATAGAAAGCCCAACTGACAAAACACTTCATTCAGTAAGTTTTAAAGATTTTAAGAATGGAATTGCAGTTGGTGAATTTGGTACAGTAATACTATACAAAGATGGGAGATGGACCAATCAGCAAAATGTAACCAAAGGAGATTTGTTTACAGCGGTTTATAAAAATGATTATATATGGATTGCAGGTGGAATCGAGTGTGTGAATATCCCTATTATGAAATTGACAAATAAAGATGGCTTAAATATAGAGTGTTCAACTGAGTCTTTTTCAATAATAAAAAGAATATGTTTTTCAAGTGAAAAGGACGGATGGGCTGTTGGTAGCCCTAGTGTTCTGATGCACTATGACGGTTCAAAGTGGGAAAAAACTCAGCCTGACTTCAAATTCCCTTCACTTAATTCAGTATACTTTATTAATGAAAAAAACGGGATATTTGTAGGCTATGAGGGTATATTGATGATATATTCAGATGGGAAATTGATTACGGAAACCTCCGATAAAAATTATAAACTAAATGATGTATTCATCACTAGCAATTCATATTATGCTGTTGGCGATAGAGGTACTATAATTACGAAAAGATGGAATGCCAAAAATGGCGGAAAAATATTTGTTGATAATTTTGAAGAGGTGAACATATACCCTAATCCATGCAATGAAATTCTTACTGTTTTATTTTCTGGGAATGTCGTGAACCAAATTGACCAAATTATGGTTTTTAACAGCATCGGCCAAGAAGTATATCATAAAGATTTCAACCATGTAGAACTAAAACATTTCCAAATAAATACTGCAAATCTAATAAACGGACTATATGTTTTGCAAGTTAATACTGGACTTAATATTATTGAGAGAAAATTCGTTATTCAGCATTAACGAAATTCTTTTTTAGAGTCTTACTTTTCCCGTTATTTAGTAACAGTTTTCTATTAAAATGACATATACCAAGGTCATAGAATTTCTTTTAAGCCAGCTACCGGCATACCACAGGGTCGGTAAAGCTGCTTATAAGAACGATCTGAATAACTCAATTACCTTCGATAATTACCTGGGATCTCCACACAAAAAATACATGACAATCCATGTTGGCGGAACAAATGGCAAAGGTTCAGTATCGCATATGATTGCTTCAATACTAATGGAAGCAGGTTATAAAACCGGCCTTTATACCTCACCTCATCTTACAGACTTCAGAGAAAGAATAAGGATTAATGGAAAGATGATACCAAAATCCTACGTCACCAGATTCATCAGTGAACATGCAGGTTTTATAAGTAATTTGAAACCTTCATTTTTTGAAATGACTGTAGCTTTGGCTTTTGATTATTTTGCCAGCGCAGAGGTTGATATTGCTGTTATTGAAGTAGGACTTGGAGGGAGACTTGATTCAACAAATATTATTAAACCTGTGCTGTCGGTTATAACCAATATTGGTCATGACCATATGGATCTTCTGGGCGGTAGCCTGGAAAAGATTGCACATGAGAAAGCAGGAATAATCAAAAAAGGTGTGCCTGTAGTTATCTCTGAGACATCAGATGAAGTGAAAAAGGTTTTTATCACAAAAGCTGAAGAGGAGAATTCAGATATTTTCTTTGCAGATGAGGATTTTAAATGCATTCTTGATGAATACTCATTTTTTCGTGAAAGACGAAAATTCAGGTTAATTGATATAAAAAAGAACGTTCACCTGTTGGGAGAGATCCCCTTGACAGGTGACTATCAGGCTGCTAACATTCAGGGCGTTTTTCAGGCCTGCAATATTATGAAAGGCTTTCTAAATCTGACAGATGAAAACATAATCAGTGGAATAGGCTCTGTTGTGAAGAATACATCACTTATGGGGCGTTGGCAGAAATTGAGCGAAAAACCATTGATAATATGCGATACAGGCCACAACCTTGAAGGTTTGAGATATAACATAAATCAGTTGAATAAAATTCCACGGTCAAGGCTCCGGATAGTTCTGGGATTCGTAAGCGACAAAGACACCGATTCCATGCTGCCACTGTTCCCTTCCGATGCAAAGTATTATTTTACTAAGGCATCCGTAGCCAGAGCAATGGAAGAGAGTGTCCTCAAGGATAAAGCACTTGAAAAAGGATTAACAGGATGCTGTTTCAGTGATGTGGCCTCAGCATTGAAAGCTGCAATAAATGAAGCCTCGCTTAATGATATTATTTATGTCGGAGGAAGTACATTTGTGGTTGCAGACGCCCTTAGATATTGTAAATTTATAACTCACTATTAAGTACGACCATGAAAATGAAGCTGATATCACTTTTGCTTTTTTTCTTTATTAATCTTCAGGGACAAAGTGATAAAAAAGTTGTGATCCTGCATACCAACGATCTTCATTCCAGGCTGAATGGTTTTGCACCCGAATTTCTTTATACACCTCTGAAACAATTTGATGATAAAACGTTGGGAGGATTTGCCAGGATCGCTGGAATTATTGATAAAGAGAAGAAAAAGAATCCCGGAATAACTCTTGTTTGTGATGCCGGAGATTTTCTGATGGGAACCCTTTTTCACACCCTTGAGGTATCCACTGGTTTTCAGCTACGTTTGATGAAACAGATGGGATATGATATGGTCAGCATTGGAAACCACGAATTTGATTTTGGTCCTGAAAAGCTAGCGGCCATAGTTGCGCGGTCGCAGAAAAACGGAGAAATTCCTCAACTTATTCTTGGCAATGCCATTTTCAGCAATGACGACCCTGGTGACGATTCACTCGAGGTTCTTTTTAAAAATAAAGTGATAAACAGAAAACTAATAATCGAAAGGGAAAACCTGAAAATAGGTTTCTTCTCTGTTCTGGGAAAAAATGCTCAAGAAGTGGCTCCTCTTTCAAAACCAGTAACGTTCCTAAGGATTATCCCTTACGCAAAAGAAATGGTAAGGGAGCTTAAGTCGGATGGATGCAATGTTATCGTTTGTTTGTCCCATTCGGGAATTGAAAGGGGAAAAAATGGCAAATGGGGAGGAGAGGATGTGGAACTGGCAAGGAAAGTAAGAGGAATAGATTTGATAATAAGTGGACATACGCATACCTTGCTTGAGGAACCTGTGATAATAGAGGGTATACCGATAATACAGGCTGGGGAATACGGGAAGAATATAGGCCGTATTGAGTTGACTTGGTCATCAGCAGGCACGAGACTCAATAATTACCGGCTGATAACTGTAGATGATGAAGTGGAAGGCGACAGGCATATTCAGAATCTGATTTCAGATCAGCAGGACAATATTACAAGTAAATTGCTTATTCCTCTCGGACTGGAATATTTCAAGCCATTGGCTGAGAATGACTTCCTTCTTGAATGTGATGAATACGGCGATTTCAAGGAAAGCAATCTGGGGCCTCTTATCGCTGATGCAATTCACTATTATATCAACAGGAATTCAAAAGAGGGTACGGATATCAGCATGGTTGCCGTTGGCGTGATCCGCGACAAAATAGTTCCAGGTGTACAGACTCCGGCAGATATTTTCAGGGTAATGTCGCTGGGAGCAGGTAAAAATGATATTCCGGGATACCCGCTCGCCAGACTTTATGTTACTGGCAAAGAGCTGAAGAATATTCTTGAAATCCTGCAGATAGCCTATAAATCCTCTCCATCAAATTTCTGTTATTATTCAGGAATCAAGGTTCACTATGACCCTGGAAAAGGATTTATGAAGAAAATAAGCAGCATTCAAATTGTTAAACCTGGTGGAGCCACGACAGATGTTGATTTCTCTAAAAAGAGCACTCAGTTATATTCAGTGGCCGCCAATTCATATATGCTGGAATTTATCGGGATAATAAAGAAGATGAGTTTCGGCTTAATAAACGTTGTCCCTAAAGATGTCAACGGAGCCAGGATCAATGACATGAGCACCATTTTAATCGACATGAATAATAATGATGCAGGATTACAGGAAGGAAAAGAGTGGCTTGCACTGATTGATTATATAAGTTCAATGAAAGACACCAACGGGAATGGTATCCCTGAAATAGATAGAAAGTACCTAACTCCCTTAAAATCGTTTTTCGAGATAGCAAAATGAGTTTAATGGAGTATCTATTTTCTTTTCGAGTATGGATTATCAACTACCACTCGTGTTTTTCTGTTTGCTATCTCCAGTCCTATCTCGAAAATGCATTTTGTTATAAGCTCCATTTTCTTAAAATTGATTTTAGAGATGACATCATTTGTGCTGTGATAGTCAGAATGCAACCCTGTAGTGAAAAAAAGAACGGGAATATCGTTCTTTACAAAATTGAAATGATCGCTTCTTGCAAATAGATTAAGATGATTATTCCTTCCGCTTAGGCTGTAGTCAAAATCAATTATGCTCCTTTTGTCGGCTTTGTCAGCAATCAGCATCAGATCCTTGCTCTGTTCGTCTGAAATCACAAAAACTCCATATTGATCGGTTACTGGAGTGTCGGAAGTTGAATCTGCTGCTTCTTTCACTCTTCCAATCATATCGATATTCAAATCAGCCACAGTCTTTTTAAGATCGAAAAATGGATTATTTACATAGGCTTTTGATCCAAGCAGCCCTATCTCTTCCCCGGTCAGCCAGAGAAAAACAATTGATCTTAAAGGCTTTTCAAAACTACACTGGAATGCTTCAGCGATTTCCAGAAGAGCCGCACATCCTGATGCATTGTCATCCGCCCCGGGATAAATTTCCCCGTTGATACTGCCTATATGGTCTGCGTGACAAGAAAATACAACACATTCAGACTTAAGATTGGGGTCAGACCCCTCTATCCAGGCTGCAACATTCCTCAATTCTATCACTTCACCATCCTTTTCATCTATGTTCGTTTTTCCCTGCTTCAGTGTATAATAAGGCCATTGAACAGCGTTTTTTAATTTGATGACTTTATAACTCTGGAAATAACCCGAATCACCTGCCGGCTTAAGTCCTGTCTGGATGGCCTGAGAGACAAGATAATTCAGAGCGATTTCAAGCTCAGAAGTCCCATTGGCCCTTCCTCCCATGTGGGGTGATGCCAGAAATGATACATGACTTTCAAGATCAACTGCATCTATGGCCCCCTGATCATATGCTCCCTGGCCTGATGTGATAAGAGAAAATACTGGAATTGTGAGTAAGAGTACTAAGGTTTTTGCTGTTTTCCCGGTCATTGGTATATGTGAAGAAATGATTCTAAAGGTAGCAAAGTTTTAAAGAATAGATACGGCATTACTGAATTACATGAAACAACAGGTAATAATAAAAGCTTTCGTCTCTCTACCGAGAAACTTTTTTCTTACTTTTGCTGCTTAATTTAATTTATGGAAGTTAGTATATTTTTCTGGATAGGGTTTCACATTTTTATTTTTACAATGCTTGCGCTCGATCTTGGAGTATTCAATAAAAATGCACATAAGATCGAAGTTCGCGAAGCATTGATCTGGAGTGGAGTATGGATATCTCTTGCAATGATTTTTAATGTCTTTGTCCTTGCTGAATTTGGAAGGGAAAGAGCACTTGAGTTTTTCACGGCATATGTTATCGAATATTCTCTCAGTGTAGATAATATTTTTGTATTTATTCTGATCTTCTCATACTTCTCGGTTAAATCCAAGTACCAGCATAAGATACTTTTCTGGGGAATCCTTGGGGCCTTGATAATGAGGGGAATTTTTATCTTTGCCGGAATAACGCTTATCAATAAGTTCCATTGGATAATCCTGATCTTTGGAGGATTTCTGTTAATTACAGGTATTAGGATGTTGTTCCAGAAGGATACATCGGTTGATCCTGAAAAAAATCGACTTTTAAGGATTTTCCGCCGGATTTTACCCGTTACCGAAACTCTTCGCGGTGACAGGCTCTTTGTCAAGGAAAACGGCAAACTGCTGGCAACCCCTCTTTTCATGGTTCTGCTGGTAATAGAATCATCTGACCTTATTTTTGCTGTCGACAGTATTCCTGCAGTATTGGCAATAAGCAAGGAGACTTTTATTGTTTATACTTCAAATATTTTTGCGATTCTGGGTTTGCGTTCCCTGTATTTTGCAATGTCAGGCATTATGGGCTATTTCAGGTATCTCAAGATCGGACTGGCATTTGTGCTTACCTTTGTTGGTTTGAAAATGCTATTGTCCTATATACATCTGGAGATCCCTATTATACTATCCCTTACAATAATCGTAAGCATACTGCTATTGTCGGTTTTGGCTTCTGTTTTAATAAAATCAAATAAATAAGCTCTGAAACCGTTAAATGTATTAATGGATGCTCATATTAAGGTAAATTGTTAATTTTACTCTTCAATATGTGAAAGTATCCTTTTTCTGAGTATGATAAAAGGCAGTGCTTAAATGACTTCGCACAGGCAAAAACCACTTGTCCCCTGGCTGCTGATTGCTCTTTTTATGATAGTCTCGGCAGTAAGCATTATTCTTGGCTATTTATATTACCGGAGCCAGAAAGCGCGACTGCTGGATGATAAAAAACTTGATCTTTCCGCTGTTACGGATCTTAAAGTCAGACAAATAGCGCAATGGAGGAATGAAAGGCTGGGCGATGCTTCCCTGATTGGCGAAAATGCAGCCTTTCTCGATCAGCTAAGAGTATTCCTTCACAAACCCGGGGATGATGCAACAGGGAAAAAAATCATCGAAAGCTTCAATACCATCCTAAAGAATACTGAATACAGAAATATTCAATTAATAGATTCTTCCGGAAAGGTTGTCCTGCATTGTCCTTCAAGGGATAGTATGCTTGCCAGCCATCTGAAGATTTTATTCACACACTTTATCAGGCTTAAAGCACCTGTACTTACTGATCTTTACAAACAAAATTCAGTAAGCCGTCCCTTTCTTGAGCTGATAATACCAATCAACAGTACTCGGCCCGGAGATTCACTGGCATCAGGAATACTCTCTATCAGGATTGATCCCGACCAGGTTCTTTATCCGCTTTTACATTCCTGGCCGGTTCCCAGCAAAACAGCCGAATCATTTCTGGTACGAGAGGAAAATGATGAAGTTGTGTATCTAAATGACCTACGGTTCAGAAAAAATGCCGCTTTATTGCTCAGGATGAAAACAAATGAGGAATATCTGCCTGCCGCCATGGCTTTAAGAGGGATTAAAGAAACCACTGAAGGTATTGATTACAGAGGATCAGAAGTTGTGGCTGTTATGAAGAAAGTTCCCGGATCATCATGGTATTTGGTTGCTAAGATTGATCATAATGAGGTACTTACTGCATTGGACCGTCAGATGACAATGATTATTATCATAATAATACTGTTTATTCTTACAATCGGTTTACTGCTGGGTATAATTGAATGGAATGAAAATGCAAGGTTCTACCGGGAGAAGTATGAGGCAGAGCTTGACCATCTTGCATTAAGAAAGCACTTTGACTATATACTTAAGTATGCAAATGATATTATTTTTCTAACCGACAGCGACCTTGTGATCATAGAAGCAAATGACAGAGCTTTGGAAGCTTATCAGCTTAGCAGGGAGGAACTTATTGGAACCAACCTGTCGAAGCTCGCATCTCCGGGTAATATGTATACAGTGGAAGAGGAGAAGAGGATTCTTGAAGAACAGGGCTTCTCAACCTTTGAGACTAATCACATTAGGAAGGATGGGAATATAATTCCAGTGGAGATAAGTGCCAGAAAAGTTGATATAGAGGGAGTTAAGTATTTCCAGTATATTTGCCGCGACATAACGGAACGGAAACAGTCTGAATCAATCTTAAGAGAAAGTGAGGAAAGATTCAGAAAAATATTTGAAGAAAGCCCCTTCGGGATTATAATGACAGGAAAAGATCTAGGTATCATAAGGGCAAACCATGCATTCTGCAAAATGCTCGGGTATGACGAAGATTATCTTAAAACGTTAACATTCAAGGACTTTACCTGTTCAGATTATATTTCCGGCGATGAAGTCGCAATTATGAAGCTTATAACCGGAGAAATTCCGGTATTTTATTCCGAAAAACAATACATACGCATCGACGGAACAAGGATCTGGGGATCGACCACAATGAGCATTATCAGGAACAATCATGATGAGATTCAGTACTTTCTTGCACTGGTTGAGGATATTACTCTTAGAAAGCAGACAGAAGCCGAACTGGAAAAATCATTTTCCCTTCTTAAGGCAACCCTCGAATCAACAGCTGACGGTATACTAGTAGTCGATGATAATGGGAAAATTATTCAATACAATCAGAAATTTACGGAAATGTGGAAAATTCCAGAAAATGTTCTGGAGTCACTCGATGATGAGATCGCTGTGAAATACGTCATGAACCAGCTGATTAATCCTGAAGAATTTACCAGCCAGATTCAACAGCTTTATTCTGATCCTGAAGTTACAACATCGGATCTACTCGAATTTAAAGACGGAAGAGTATTTGAGCGCTATTCTCAGCCTCAGAGGATCTCGGGAAAGTGTGTCGGAAGAGTCTGGAGCTTCAGGGATATTACAGAAAGTAAAAGGGCTGAAGCCGAACTTGTTGCGGCTAAAGAGAAAGCTGAGGAAAATGACCGGCTGAAGACAGCCTTCCTGCATAATATTTCGCATGAGATAAGAACACCTATGAATGCAATAATTGGCTTTTCGGCCCTTCTTAACGAACCTGAGACAACCGAAAATGAAAGGAATCAGTTTATAGATATTATCTTTCAAAGCGGAAGCCAGCTGCTTTCAATCATAAACGATATAGTTGACATTGCAAATATTGAAAGCGGACTGGCAAAATTGAATCTAAAGGAAATGAACCTGAACGCATCACTGCGAAGTCTAAATGAACAGTTCAGCTATAAGGAAAAAGCCAATGTCGTTTCAATAATCCTTCATACCGGACTGCCTGATGATGAGGCAATTATTACTACCGACAGTACAAAGCTTATTCAGATATTGTCAAACCTTATCAATAACGCGACAAAATTTACAAAGGAAGGACAGATTGATTTCGGTTACAGGCTTACGGACAGCAATCTTGAATTCTATGTTAAAGATACGGGCATAGGTATTCCTGCTGAACATCATGAGAAGATCTTTGAAAGATTCTTTCAGGTCGATAATCTGGTATCACGAAAATTCGGAGGTACTGGTCTTGGTTTGTCAATATGCAAAGCCTATGTGGAATTACTTGGAGGTAAAATATGGGTGCAATCAGCTCCCGGTGAAGGAGCAACTTTCAAGTTTACAATTCCATACAAGAAGCGATCTTAAAATTTCGATTCTGCCATCTGCTGGAAGCACAGGTTTCTCCAGGTCAAAAAACCATCAGGATAATAATTGAACAAAAAGGCATTATCCAATGTTTAACTGATCTAATTTAAAATCATTTACGCTATGAAAAAAGTCTTTTTGTTCGCAGCGCTCGTCTTTGCGATAACACAGTTACACGCAAAGACAGAAGAGGAAAACCGAAATTTCAGAATTCCCCTGATTGGAGAAAAAGCTCCTTCATTCACCGCTGAATCGACATCGGGAACAATTAATTTCCCTTCCGATTTTGGGAGGAACTGGAAAATTCTTTTCAGTCATCCACAGGATTTTACTCCTGTTTGCTCATCAGAAATTCTGGAGCTGGCAAATCTACAGAATGAATTCGATAAACTTGGTGCAAAACTTGTTGTACTATCAACTGACCCACTGGCGACTCATGTACAGTGGAAAAAGGCCCTTGAAGAACTTGAATTCAAAGGAAGAACACCGGTAAAAATTAAATTTCCCCTTGTTGACGATGAACATCTGGCTGTTTCAAAAATGTATGGGATGATCCATTCATCATCGAATACAACCAAATCAGTCAGGGGTGTTTTCATAGTCGATCCTAATAATATTGTACAGGCAATTTATTTCTATCCCGATAATGTTGGAAGAAGTACCCAGGAACTTGTCAGAACTGTTGAAGCACTTAAAACTGCTTCAAGGGAAAATGTCCTGACACCTGCCGACTGGAAAGCAGGAAACGATGTCCTGTTACCTTATATGCCTAAGGCTGATGACAAGAAGACAACCGAAAAGAAGGACACTTATTATAATGTTTCCTGGTTCATGATTTATAAGAAGAGTGCTATGTGATTTATATTAAAGGATGCAAGTTAGTGATTAATACAAATTAATTGAGAGGGGGCGGTGTCAGCCGTCCCTTTTCATTAAATATTAAACTAAAGGTTATATTAAATTTCTTCTGGTCAGCAACATTTAGAGCTATTTTAAGTTATAATCCTGGATTAACGATGTTTGTTTTATCTGATTATATTAACATATGACAATATTATGATTTATTAAATGCCAAAGGGTATAATATGTTAAAGTTTCTCAATTTTAAAATGTGGCGGATTGAAAGTTTTAGTAATTTTATATTTCTGATTACTATATTGAAAAGATAAATACTTTTTGTTTATGGTACTTATTACAATTTAATTCACCGTGAGAAAGGGAATCAATTCAAATATTTATATTATTGCGTGTTGTTTTTCAATTTTATTTCATGGTTGTGTTCCGGAGAAGGAGCCAACCCTTACTACAACTCCTGTTACCGATATTGAAGCAACCACAGCTAAATCTGGCGGGGTTATCACAAACGACGGCAATTCTGATATTATTGTCAGGGGTGTATGCTGGAGTACAAGGAAGGAACCTACAATAGAAGGGACCAGAACAACTGATGGTTACGGTACAGGCTCTTTCACAAGTACAATTACAGGGCTGACCCCAAATACATTGTATTACATTAGAGCGTATGCTACAAACAGCATAGGTACGGGCTACGGAAATCAGATAACCTTTACTTCAGCCCAGCTGACAACACCCAAAATAACAACCTCCTCTGTTACTGGAATTACGCAAACCAGCGCAGTATCAGGAGGCAATATAACCTCTGACGGCGGTCAGGAGGTAACTCAGAGAGGGGTTTGCTGGAGTATTCAACCAGGTCCCGAAATTACAGATTCCAAAACTGAGAATGGGACAGGTACGGGCACATTCACCAGTAATATTACAGGGCTTACCGGCAATACTGTATATTATGTGCGCGCCTATGCAATTAATGCGCAGGGGACTAGCTATGGCCAGGAAATATCTTTCACAACCAGTCCTTTACTGCCCACAATTACAACAACTGTCCCTCAACCCACATCAACTACTACTGCAACCAGCGGAGGTAATATAACCAGCGACGGCGGATCTCCTGTTACTGCACGAGGAGTATGCTGGAGCACCAGCCCCAATCCGACAATTGCTAATGCCCGGACAACAAACGGAACAGGCACAGGGACCTTTAGCAGCAATATGACCGGTCTGGCTGTAAATACTGAATACCATGTCAGAGCATATGCAACTAACGGTGTGGGAACAGCATACGGAGCCGATTATTTATTCCGGACTGACCCTTCAACGATTCAGGATATAGATGATAATGTTTACCATGTCATAAGGATTGGCTCTCAGCTATGGCTGAAGGAAAACCTTAAAACCACCAGATTCAGTAATGGATCTTCTATTCCTCTTGTTACCAACAATTCCACATGGGCCGGCCTTTCATCATCAGGCTATTGCTGGTATGATAATGACAATACGAATAAAGCAGATTATGGAGCTCTATACAACTGGTTTACAGTTGATGCAGGTAACCTTTGCCCCACTGGATGGCGTGTTTCTACCGATAATGACTGGTTTGTCCTCGAAACATTCCTGGGGGGATCAAGTCCTGCCGGCGGAAAACTGAAAGAAACAGGCACATCACACTGGAATAGCCCAAATACCGGCGCTACCAATGAAACAGATTTTACAGCATTACCGGGAGGCTACAGAAGTTTTGACGGACAATTCATGGAAATGGGAACCTCAGGCTACTGGTGGTCATCAACTGAATACAACACAGCAAATTCATGGAACCGAAAAATCCAGAACTCCTCAGATAAAACATTCCGAAACTATTTTGATAAGAATTACGGAATGTCTGTGCGCTGTATTAAAAACTGATTTCATCTGAAGATTTACAGACTATTTCTGAGGATAAATGCTTAATTGTCCAGAAATTCAAATATGATAAACCATTCGATTAGCCATTCCGGCAATGACCTGATATTATTCTCTGCTAAAATATAGTTCAAGTTAACCAATTTATTTCTGCTTTTCATATTTATACCTGCATACCTGTTTCAAATGTATGTGTTTGTTACAGCTTCTAAACA
>CAZTJT010000024.1:0-49503 GCA_964613785.1 uncultured Rikenellaceae bacterium | reverse complement strand
GATAAAATAAGTGTAACTCGTCTCACTTTAATACAATTTTTTTTAAAGAAACGAGTTTATTAGACAGGATAATTAAATAATATTACAAGGGTCAGAAAAACATAAAACGTATTGTTAATTTCTACTAATTGCCGTGTTATGAAATACTTAGAAATTTAATAAGTTCGCTTTTGTTGATTAAAGCACGGCAATTGGTGAAAACTTTTTTTAAATGGTGATATGCAGAGAATATATATAAGTTTAATTTGATTTCTAAAGAGGATAAGACAATTATAATCATTATTAACTAATAAGAATTGCGATGAAAAAAACTATTAATTTTTTAGTGTTAATTTGCTTGATTTCCGGTATTGCATACCTGAACGGATGCAAGAAAAAACCGGATCCACCAACATTGACAACCACTGCTGTTACTGAAATAACCACCACCACTGCTACTGGAGGGGGAAATGTAACTTCAGACGGAGGTGCAGCAGTTACCGCCAGGGGAGTCTGCTGGGGCACAACATCCAAACCTACCATAACCGATTCCAAAACAACTGACGGTACAGGTACAGGTGCTTTTACAAGCAGCTTAACCGGACTGACGCCAAACACCTTATACTACGTGAGAGCCTATGCTACCAACAGTGAAGGAACTGCCTATGGCAATGAGGTGTCATTCACTACAAGTCAGATCGTTGGAGCTACATTGACAACAACTGACGTATCAGCAATTACCTCAACTACTGCCGTTTCAGGCGGGAACATTACAAATAACGGCGGAGGTGATATTACAGCAAGAGGGGTTTGCTGGTCCACTTCTGCTAATCCCACAACAGCAGACTCCAAGACTACTGATGGTACCGGATCCGGTACATTTACAAGCAACCTGACCGGGCTGCTTCCGGGAACAACCTATCATGTAAGGGCATATGCAACCAACGCTTCTGGTACTGCCTATGGCAATGATGTAACATTCACCACATTGGCAGTTATCCCCACTCTTACAACCACTGCTGTTTCATCACCAACAACCACTACCGCCACATCAGGAGGCAATATTACTTCCGACGGGGGAGCTCCGGTAACTGCCCGCGGTGTGTGCTGGAGTACTACCACAGGTCCTGTTGCTACAGGTTCACATACAACCGACGGTACAGGCATCGGTAGTTTCACAAGCAGCATCACCGGACTTACACCAAATACGACTTATTATGTAAGGGCCTACGCAACGAACAGTGTGGGAACAGCGTATGGCAATGAGGTTACTTTCAGAACCAATGCTGTTGCTCTTGCTACTTTAACAACAACCGCAGCCAGTGCTGTAACAACAACTACTGCCACAACAGGCGGTAACATCACTGCTGACGGAGGTGGCTCAATAACCGCCCGGGGAGTATGCTGGGGGACAGGTACCAACCCAACAATTTCAGGTAATCACACCAGTGATGGTTCGGGTATGGGATCATTTACAAGCAACCTGACTGGTCTTAATCCGGGAACAACCTATCATATCAGGGCCTATGCCACCAACAGCGCCGGTACAGCATATGGTAATGATCTTACCTTTACAACTTTAGCTGTACCACCAACCGTAACCACAACCCAGCCATCTGCTGTTACCCAGACAACAGCAACTTCTGGAGGTAACGTAACTTCAAACGGTGGGGCAGCAGTTACGGCCAGAGGTGTATGCTGGAGCACTTCACCAACACCGACACTTTCAGATTCTTTTACAACTGATGGAGCAGGCAATGGTTCATTTACAAGTAATATTACCGGATTAAGCCCGGCAACCACTTACTATATAAGAGCTTATGCCACAAACAGCGCCGGCACAGGCTATGGAGCCGAGTTTTCAATTAAAACTGCAAATGCTACCGGTACTGTTACTGATGTTGATGGTAATACATACACCACTGTTAAAATCGGTAACCAGTGGTGGATGGCACAAAACCTCAAAACAACTAAATATAGAGGTGGAGCCGCAATTCCTAATGTCACTGACAATGATGCATGGAAGGACCTTACAGAAGGTGCATATTCATGGTTTGCCAATGATGCAGGAACAAATGGTAATACATACGGTGCATTGTATAACTGGTATGCTATTAATCATGGTGATTTATGTCCGACAGGATGGCATGTTCCAACAGATAATGAATTTAAGGAACTCGAAATGTTCCTTGGTATGTCACAGGCACAGGCAAATGCTGCAGGCTGGAGAGGTACTGACCAGGGTAACCAGCTGAAATCAACCACTCTTTGGGCAACCGGTAATGCAGGTACCAATTCAAGTGGATTCAACGCACTGCCGGGAGGCTATCGATACTATGAGAATGGAACTTTCCAGGGTCTTGAAGCTTTTGGTTCTTTTGGAACTGCAACTGAATGGTCGTCGACAACCTATATCTATCGTCAGCTGAAAAACGATCTAAGCACAGTGCTTAGAATGGATGCTGAAAAAACCGCAGGATTCTCCGTCAGATGTGTTCAGGATTAAACTGCAGTTCATCACCGCAAATGCTTTAGATCATATTTTGATCAGTTGAATAATCTTAAGGTCAGGCTGGAAGAACAGCCTGACCTTATATTTTATAAAATTGTAAAAAGTATGCTGAGTAAATAACAAAATGTTATCCTCGCCCGTTATTATAAATCTCTTTATCTGTCAATCCGGCAACGAAGATTTGCAAATTGAGTCATGCTTAAATTAATAATAATAAATGTTTATCAAAGGTTTTAACCACATTGTCAAAAAAATTTGGTAAACGTAAAAAGTTAAATTTCTTTTGAACCCAATTCATTTACATATAAATGGCAATTTGATGACAGAACATTTAATTACAATAATATTCTTTTATTGAATCTTGCGTTTTAAAATATTAATATTTCCTCAAAATGAGAAAGAGTTTCTTTTCATACTCAACCTTACTTCTTATTATTCTTTTTACCGGACTGCTAACTGAAATTTCATGTAAAAGGTTACCTGATCTGCCAGTGCTGTCAACAACCCCAATAAGCGAAATTACCGTAAACAGTGCTGTTTCAGGTGGGAATATCACTTCTGACGGGGGAGGTGATATTACTGCAAGAGGTGTCTGCTGGAGTACTGAACAATCTCCGACAATTAGCGACCCTAGATCCTCAGATGGAACAGGAAGCGGAAGTTTCACGAGCACAATCTCCGGGTTGTTACCTGATACAGAATATTATGTCAGGGCCTTCGCAACCAATGGTGCAGGAACTGCTTATGGCGAGGAAGTATCATTCAGAACCAATCCAATTGTGGTTGCTACTCTTTCAACCTCAGCAGCTACATCGATTACAACAACAACTGCCATATCAGGAGGTAACATAACTTCTGACGGTGGAGGATCAATTACGGCGAGAGGCGTTTGCTGGTCCTTAACAGCAAATCCGACTATATCCGACAGTAAAACCTCAGATGGAACAGGTACAGGAAGCTTTACGAGCAATATAACCGGACTTCAGCCCGGCACTACTTACCATGTCAGGGCCTATGCCATTAATTCAGCAGGTACTACCTATGGGAACGACATCACCTTTAAAACAAACTCGGTAAGTCCTGTTGTCACAACAACTGATGTAACAGGTCTGACTACAACAACTGCTATATCAGGTGGAAATGTCACATCCGATGGTGGTTCTGCCGTAACTTCACGAGGTGTTTGCTGGGGAACTTCCCCTGATCCTACACTAAGCGGACCACACACTACAAACGGTTCAGGTACAGGTGCTTTTACCAGCAATTTAACAGGACTTACACCGAATACAAAATACTATATTAGAGCTTATGCAGTCAATAGTGTAGGTACTTCATACGGCAATGAAATCTCATTTACCACATCTTCCATTACTGTACCAACCCTGACAACGACGGCTGCTTCATCAATTACCACCACAACAGCAACCTCTGGAGGCAATATAACTTCCGATGGAGGTGCTCAGGTGACATCCAGAGGCGTTTGCTGGTCTACAACTCTTAATCCTACAATTTCTGATAGCAGAACTACAAATGGTCAGGGAACCGGAAGTTATACAAGCAGTATTACAGGACTTCTGCCAGGTACAACATATCATATTCGTGCCTATGCAACCAATAGTGTAGGAACGGCTTATGGATCAGATCTGACGTTTACAACTGCCTCATCAATACCTACAGTCACTACTGCAGCAGTTACAGCCATTAATCAAACCAGTGCAATATCAGGAGGGAATGTAACATCAAACGGAGGTGCCGCCGTTACCGCCCGCGGAGTATGCTGGAGTACATCCTCATCTCCCACAATAAGCGGAGCACACACCACCGACGGCTCTGGTAATGGAACCTTCACAAGCAGTATAACCGGATTGTCACCAAATACAATTTATTACCTAAGAGCATATGCTACCAACAGCGTCGGAACTGCCTACGGCAATCAGTTAACATTCAGCACGACAAATGAAACAGGAACTGTTTCAGACAGAGATGGGAATACATATGTAACAGTTAGAATCGGTAATCAGTGGTGGATGGCTGAAAATCTTAAAACGACCAGGTATAATGATAATACCGAAATCCCAAATGTTACTGATGATGATATATGGAAAGATCTCATTACACCTGCTTATTGCTGGTATTTTAACGATCCGGCAACTTACAAAAACATTTGTGGCGCTATTTATAACTGGTATGCAATAAATACTGGTAAACTTTGCCCTTCAGGATGGCATGTATCAACAGATAATGATTGGAAAACACTCGAAATGTATCTGGGTATGACTCAGGAACAAGCTGACGGAGCATACTGGAGGGGTACTGATCAGGGAACGAAATTAAAGACTACAACCGGCTGGACCAATAACGGTAACGGAACCAATACAAGTGGATTCTCAGGAAACCCCGGTGGATACAGGTTCTATCAGGATGGCCATTTTTATGATCAGGGGACAACAGGATCGTGGCTAACAGCAACCGAGCATACCACAGGTACAACTGTCCTGTACCGTAACCTCAACAGCAACTATACGGGAGTTTTCCGACAGGATGCACCTAAGTCTGCAGGCAAAGCCGTTCGATGTGTACGGGATTAAACTCCTCAGATTACCTGATTCATTTAATGATATATAACAGGTATCAGAAGGGTATTTAATTGCATCTTTTTCCTGTATGACCTTTTTGCATCTCTGTTTTAGTGATTCAATGATCTGTGCTTAATCAAAAAGTCGAACAATGGACTTTTAAAAAAGCATCCTGTTCTTTGTTCAATACCTGTATCTGATATAATCTGGCTCGATTAAAATGATAAAGCCGGCTTTTTTGCCGGCTTTATGAATCTTGCTTAAAAGCTTTAATTGGAAGTAGAGATAATCATTACCTGATTTTAATTATGAAACGAGTGTATCAACCTGAGCCGGCCTTTACAGTGTCTGCCAGTCACATACAAAACTGGTTGGTTCCTGTTTCTGGATTTCGGCTTTCTTGCGCTGACTCTCCGTCTTCTGGCGGCTTTCCTCCATTTTCTTCCTGTTCTCTTCCAGAAGTTTTGCAAGGCTGATCTTGTAATCGCTCACATTTACGCTCCTGTTATAATAATCTGTTCTCATGGCTGTAATTTTTTCATTCACATTAAACTCCCAGCAGATAGTATTTTAACGGGATTATTGCCGAAATATTGTGCTATAACCCGACCGACGCCCGTATCCTCAAATACCCAAATACCCTTTCGCTCTTTCATAATAATAGAGGCCAGTATCCGTTTTTAGTATTAGTCAATGTATGTGAGAAAATTTCCTGAATAGGTCAAGTGTGATGGATACTGGCCCTAACCAAAGTTAGGAATACTAATTTTACTGTAATTTCTAGTTAATAACATAACCTCCCAAGTTTTCAACAATCTGGCAACCTGAAATCCACTTATGTTATTTGGAAATAACCAGCGTTCTTTATACCAATCCCCTCCGACTTTTGTGATACCGGTTGTGCTTTTAACCAGAATAATCCATTTTTATAAGGATGAACTAAAGATATTATCGCACATTACTGATCCAGCCTGACATACTTCTCAATATAATGATGAAGCTTATTTGGTTCCCCTATTTCGTTTACAGGAAATGTCTGAATGAGTGTGTCATTCCTTTGTTCCAGTAACATCTTTACCTTTGCTCCTATGTAGCCCTTGTCAGAATGATAGATAATTTCTTCTTCATAGCGGTTTCCATCAAGTTTATACCTCCCTCCGCCAAAATTATCGATGAAGGATGTGTCGTTCTGAAAACGTCCGACGAACATGAAATGGCCTTGCGACCACATCTTAATATCACTACCGGGCATACTGGTAGGGAAATATTTCACTACCTTGTTCCCTGAAACACTTAATACCTGAACAAGTTGCCACGCACCCTGCGGAAACTTGCTTTTGGACTGGGAACAGCTCCCGATTATCACTATGATAACCAGGCAAATGCTAAAAATGTGTTTCATCTGGAAAAAAATAAAAATCAATTCCTTTATCAAAGTTATGATATAAATCGCCTCATGTCAAATTTATTTGTAGCCGATAACTGTTTCAGTAAATATGTTATATTATTGCTGATTCAGCCTGCCAGACCTGCCTTTCATTTGAAATTTCGCACCAGAATGTTAATCAGATATTGCAATAAACTGATTTTCACTTGACATTGCTCCTTGTATAGACTAAATTTATACTTTATATGAAAGCATTAATGACTACAATAGGTCGTTATTGAGCTTTCAACAGTGGCGGGACAAGAACTAAAACGGCACGTGATGAGCAGCATAATTGAGGGATATAATTATGACATCTTTATAAGTTACCGCCAAAAAGACAATAAATATGACGGATGGGTAACTGATTTTGTCAGTAATCTCGTGAATGAGCTTGAATCTGTTTTCAAGGAAGAAATCTCCTTATATTTCGACACAAATCCTCATGACGGTTTGCTGGAAACTCATGACGTCGACGCAACCCTGAAGGAAAAACTTAAATGCCTGGTATTCATTCCGGTGATCTCACGTACCTACTGCGATCAGAAATCCTTTGCATGGGAACATGAATTCAAAGCTTTTATCAGGTTTGCTTCAGCAGACCAGTTTGGATTAAAAGTTAATCTTCCCAACGGCAACGTGGCTTCAAGAATATTACCCATAAAAATACATGACATTGGCATAGAAGATATTTCATTATTCGAAACAGAAACAGGCGGTGTTCTCAGAGGCGTTGATTTCATCTATAAATCTGCCGGTGTTAACAGACCTTTAAGGAACAATGAAGATCATCCCGGAGACAATCTGAACAGGACATATTATCGGGATCAGATAAACAAGGTTGCCAATGCTGTTGAGGAAATTATTTCAGGTCTCAGATCAGTAACTTCTGGTCAAAAATTGATCGCTTCCAGCATTGAAGTAACGGATTGGAAAGGGGTAAATCAGAGAACCGGCCGGTTAAATATATTCAAGGACAAATATAAGCTGAAACGGACTTTATTACCAATTCTTGCAGCATTCTGCCTGTTCACTTTCTTCATGATCTACAGAGAATTTAATAATGACAAAACAGAAAAAGCCATAGCATTGATCCCTTTACGTGTTGTGAGTGATGACAAATCACTTGTAATACAGAGTGATAATTTTCTGGAGGCTGTGAATGACAAACTCAGTATGGTCAAAAGACTTAAAGTGATCCCCAGAATTTCAACACTGCCTTACAGAGATATTGAGGTATCACTGGAACGAATACGAAATGAACTTAAAATAAACTACCTGGTCGATGGCAACATTCGGATGGAAGATGAAAAAATTGTAATCTGGATTGAGCTCAGTGAAGCCAGAACCACCAAAGCATTATGGTCCAAAAAGTATGTCTGGGAAAAGAACAGAATACCGGTTATTACCAGGGAAATAGCAGTTAATATTGCAGAATGTCTTAATATAAAGCTCTCTGAAGCGGAGTTGAGAATGATCTCGACTGAATCGAGCCCGAATGTTGATGCAAATCTGAACTTCATTGCAGCAAAAGTAATTTCTGACGATGCCTGGTTCTATTACAACTATGGTGACAAAATGGTTGATTCGACAGATTTTATCTCGGCGGTTAGAACCTATGGAAAAGCGATTGAATTCGATTCAATGTTTGCTCAGGCATACGCCAGGCGGGCAATAGCAATATCCTGGGGTTTTTATACTGGTCAGCTCGACTCATCATACATATCCAGATGCAGGGATGACATCGACAAAGCCCTTTCGATTAACAAAGACCTTTATGATGCAAGCATTGCCCTGGGATTCTATTTCTACTATTGCAAAAATGACCTTAAAAATGCTATCATCTATTTCAGGGAGGCTGCTAATAAAAAGCCGGATGAATATCATCCATTGTTTTACCTTGCCCTGGTTTACAGAAGAATGGGCGAATGGGAAGCTTCACAGAAATTAATACACAAGGTTATTAAATACAATCCCAAAGAAGCTTTGTTCCTTACTAATATCGGCCTCTCTTATTCCTTCATTCATAAGTTTGACTCAGCTCTTATTTTTCATGATCAGGCAATTGAATGCATGCCCAACTGGTGGCCCCCTTATTCCAACAAGTTCAATACACTTATATTAAAAGACGGCAAGCCGGATCAGGCCCGTGCAGTGATTGATACGGCAATCATAAAAACAGGGGAAGGAATGGCCAGATATAAAATCATGGCCAACATCTACTCTAGAAATTACCTGGAGGCTTTACATTATGCTGAGAACTCTGCGGATGTAGATTTTGAATCCAAAGGCTACAGGTTCCTAACCATCGGTCTGGTCAATAGTTATCTGAATAAAAACAAATCTGCATTTGCCTGGTACGATTCGGCAGTGGTCAGTCTGAAAAATGAACTTAAAAAAGATCCTGAAGATTATGTCCTTTATGGTGCTCTTGGATTAGCCTATGCCGGACTTAAAAATAAAGATCAGGCCATTAGTGAAGCCAGAAAGGCAATTAAATTGGCCGGAAACAACAGCATGAAAGAGAGTGATATGCTGGTTAACCTTGCCCAGGTCTATACAATGGTAGGTGACTATTCAAGTGCCCTTAAGATCATACAGTCGTTGCTTGAAAATCCTTCCAGCTTTTCGGTCAGACTACTGGAACTTGATCCGGTATGGGAGCCCCTGCAAAACTCAGCTGAATACACAGCCCTGATAAAAAATACAATAAAAAATGAGATATTTTAATAGCCAGGCTGAATTAATGTCTAACTTAATCTTTTAAAGGTATGTCAAAAAATCAATCTGAATATCCTATGGTTGAAAGGTATCTTAAAATGATGCCGATGTTCGAAAGAGAACACAACAAATTCCGCTGCCAGTTGAATGCAATTATAAATTACCTTGAACAATGCCGCATAGCATCTGAAGATCTGCGGATTGCTCTCGGTAAATGCATTGAATCTTCTGATAATAATGAGTTGGCATAATTAAACCAGTACAGGAATTAAAGTCCTTGACGACTTTAATGCTAACGAGGCTGATAGTCGGCCCGTAATGATAGTTTATTGTTTTATAATCCCTTCTATTAAAGCAATTAAGCCTCGAAATCCCTGAACCTGTTTGCCCGAAAACCCGCAAAGCAGGGTTATTGGTCTGCAAGCTTATAACTCACAACATCCTTGCGAAAAAAGATAATTTAAATTTAAGATCTGATGGTTTTTTCTATTCTTACCTGTTATTCTCCCTAATCGATATGGTAGTATTCATAGCTTCAAAGGAATATGATAACCTTGGTTTGGGTTATATGGCTTCAGTGCTTGCTGAAGCAGGATATAAGACCCGGATAGTTGATTTCAGTCAGAATAAAGCTGTGATACTGAGAACTCTAAAACGACTTGATCCATTGGTTGTGGGATTTTCTGTCATTTTCCAGTACCATCTGGTAAAATTCATCGACCTTATAACTTATCTTAGAAAGAAAGGTGTCTGTTGTCATTTTACTGCCGGAGGCCATTATGCCAGTCTCAAATACGAAGAGCTTTTTACCTTTATTCCATCCCTCGATTCAATAGTCAGATTTGAAGGTGAATATACAATGCTTAAACTTATTAACTGCATTTCTCAGGGTAGAGACTGGAAGGGACTTAAAGGCCTGGCATACATAAACAATAACAAAATAATTGTGAATCCTCCGGCACAATCAGAAAAAGATCTCGACAGATTTCCTTATCCTTTAAGGCCTCCACTAAAGAAATTTGCCTTTGAAATCAAATTCTCGACCCTCCTTGCCGGACGAGGATGCGTTCATAATTGCTCCTTTTGTAATACAAGGAACTTTTTTGACCATCCTTCGGGTTTCATTAAAAGGATCCGAAAACCTGAAATGGTTGTAAATGAAATGGAGTACCTGTGGAAAAAAAGAAATTGTTCAATTTTCCTTTTTCTGGACGATGATTTCCCGGTTAGACCTTTTTCCAGGCCCGATTGGATTATAAGGTTTTGTAATGAACTACAAAACAGAGGAATGGCTGGTAAAATCTTGTGGAGGATCAGCTGCCGGCCCGATGATATAGATGAGGAGCTTTTTAATATAATGAAAAGAAGCGGCCTTTTCCTGGTCTTTTTGGGCATTGAGGATGGTACAGACAGCGGCTTGCAGAGGCTTAATAAGAATATGACATCTGCACAATGCCTGCACGGTATAAGTATCCTAAAAAAAATGGAGATCGGCTTTGATTACGGATTCCTGCTCTTTAATCCATGGTCAGGTTTCAAAGAGGTCAATAATAATCTTGATTACCTGAAGCAAATTTGCTGCGATGGCTTTACTTCCGCAAGTTTTCTTAAACTTATGCCATACTATGAAACCAGGGTCGAGAACGAACTTTTAAAAGAAGGAAGGTTAAAATTTACTGCAGGTTTACGCGATTATGACTTTTTGAGTGAACCAATGAACCGATTCTTTGATTTTGTGCAATTATGCTTCCATGAGTGGCTCAACGAAAGAAATGGTATCTATAACCTTTCAAGATGGACCCGGAACTATTTCCTCGTCTATTCACGTCTGTTTGGTAACGATGACCTATTTAATAATCTGAGGCACTCATTTACTACAATAATTGCAGAAAGCAACATGTTTCTAATCAGTACTTTAAAGGATGTCTTGAAGCTTTTTGCATCATGTGGATATAAAAACCCGGAACATGGTTTGCTGACAACCATCCAAAACAATATTGAAGATCGGCAAAAATACTTCCGTGCCAAGATTGAAAATTGTTCCGGTATGCTCTATTCCCTTGCTCTTAAGAATGCAATGAACAAGATCCTTAATGAAGGCTTAAAAGTGGTCTTATAAGGAGTCTTATAAGGAGTCTTATAAGGAGTCTTTTTATAAGGAAGATACACTATAGCATTTTATTCAATCGCATTTTTAAGGGTGGTAAGAATTTCCTAAATTCACGCATTAGCTGACAGGTTAAATCATGTTATTTCAATTTTAAATGATACGTTGCAGATTATTCTTGATGAGGTTCCTTCTATTCGGATTTTCTTTGTTAATTTTTACCCCTTCATTTACACAGGATAAGTTGAAGGAGTTCAAACTTGCTTTGATTCAAATGTATGTAGAACCCGGAAATCCGGGAAAGAACCTGTCGCATGCCGAATTAATGGTTCGTGAAGCAGCAAAAGGGGGCGCAGATGTAGTGCTGCTTCCTGAGGTTATGGACCTTGGCTGGACTCACCCATCAGCACATCAGATGGCCGGACCAATACCCGGTGGGGCTACATGCGTTCAAATCCGCAGGATGGCCAGGAAGAATAATATTTATATCTGTTGCGGTATAACAGAGAGATCAGGCGATGTTGTTTTTAATTCGGCGGTAATCATCGACAATAAAGGCAGAGTACTATTGAAACACAGAAAGTTGAATGAACTTGATATTGCCCATGGCTTGTACAGCCAGGGTGACCGACTGGGTGTCTGCACAACACCATGGGGGACTTTCGGACTGATGATATGTGCAGATGCCACTGCAAAGGATCATGTACTCACACGCTCACTCTGCTATATGGGCGCAGATATTATTTTGTCACCATCAAGCTGGGCTGTGCCTCCGGACCATGACAACCTTAAAGATCCCTATGGCAATACATGGCGCAACGCCTACCGACCGGTTAGCAGGGAATTTGCAGTGTGGATTGTATCTGCCAGCAACGTGGGACCAATAACTGATGGTCCCTGGAAAGACTGGAAATGTATTGGATGCTCATTGATATTCGGTCCCGATGGTGAGGAAAAACTTATGGGTCCTTATGGCGAAAATGCAGAGGTAATTCTGTATCACACAATAACTCTGGTCAAGAGACCGGCAAGGGGTACAGACTGGTACAAATACAATTATATTGAATAGTTAAATTTCAGATGTCTTTTCTACCTATAATGGATCGATTTTTGCTGCTTCGATGAAAATATGAAAGAAATGAGTCTTAAAAAGTCCCTGCCAGGGATAACGATATTGACATTATCCCTGCTCTTGCTGGTTTCCTGCAGTCTTGAAAATAAAACACATCAACCTTTCTTGATCTATACCGACAGTATTCAGGCTCCTGATACAGTTAATGCCGGAGTTGTTTTTGAAGTAAAGCTTTTTGGAATCATCGGCCCCAATGGTTGCTATAAGCTTGAAAAGATATACTCCTATCAGAATTATGAGAACGAGGTTATGATAGAACCCTGGGGGGTATACATCTATGATGGGTCCCCTTGCACCACTGCTATCACCTATCTGAACAACAAAACTGAGATAACCATTACAACACCTGGTAACTATACAATTAAAGTAATCAGGCCTGACTATAGTTTTCTCGAAAAAGTCATTACTGTTAACTGACTGTCAGCTTTAAGCTGATCAGCATGGTTTGAGATTTATCTCATTACACTCCAAGGTATTTCAATGCTTCATATACAAGGAAAACGGGCCATACTATGGCTTTAAGAAATCCAAGAACTCCAATCCAGAAGCTGGTGGCAGTGGAGATAAAATAAATTGCAGCGCCTATAAGTCCCAAACCATAAACAGCGCCGGAGGCCGGAGTGCATTGATTGACCTTGTCTCTCATCTTTAAGTATTTAATTGATTAATAATTATATAAATGCAAACACTCTAAATACTGACGTAAAATTATATCAATATACAAGCCATGTCAAATTTATTTTTGGGATCGGATGATCAGGGTTTGATAAATGGCTTATACGACATCCAGTCAATTTCAGTCTCGTAGGGATGAAGCGGTTTCTCGACCGACCGGGGATTTGTTTCAACGGGCCAGTCGCTTGTATGCCAGAAATTCATAAGATAACGGGTATGATTCTGGGGAATGCCTTCCAGTGATCCGTGGTAATTCCATAACACAACTGTATCGGCTGTTGCTGGATGGATCATCCACCACCTTATTCTTTCAGGATACCAGTCAAATCCATACGTATAAAAGCGGGAAGAAGCATCATATCCTTCCACTGCCTGAATTGTGTCAGGCTGGTTCTGTTCGCCGGTAAGAGGTCTTCTGATCCCACTTAGTCGTTCCCTGTATGATGTATTATAAATGATACCCTTGGCCAGATTAATAGTGCGTCCCACCCTTCTCAAGTCACCCCGCAGACCTGTCCATGTTCCAACATAAATGATCTCGGGATCGGCAACAAGCCATTCGAAATCAATCTCACTCAGCCCTGGTACACTGTCATAGTGATAGGTGAAATAGCCAACAACCGCCCCGACATCAGGCTGGACGTTTCTGACGTCAGGTATTTTTATCCTTGCAGCATATGTGCCGAAATGGGTTAAATATCTTGAACTTACTTCCGGTCCACGTCCTGCACCAGCTCGGCCCTCAGGGTCAATCTTTAACAAAAGCACTTTTGTCCTTTTTTCGGTTGATGAAGGTACGCCTGATCTGACTACGAAATCAGGTTTTCCTGCCGTACGGGCCTGGAAATGTTTTAAAACAGGTCTTTTAAAATCCTCAAAGAATTTCTTATGGTACTTATCTTCAGGGAGCCTGACGGCCGGATTCTTCTGTTGTGAAAATAATGCCAGTATTGCTGTAAGAAAAAGTGCTGTTAATAGGATTCGTTTCATAGGTTATTTATTTCGTTAGAATTCTTTATCCAATGGTTCAGTTTCTTATCGTTTCAGGTAAAAAATATTACCTGAGACAATAATAATTTTTAATCAGGATGCATTTTTACTGATCTTTTCAGCGCCTGAATGAATTTTCTCGATTGCCCTTGATATATCATCCAGATCCGGCTGACCTGCAAGCAGGAGGTTCTGCATAAGCCATACTGATTCATCGCACAGGGAATCGTTTTCCGGGCATTTATTTTGCTCTGAATACTTATTGAAATCAAGCATCTCTGCCGGATACATTTTCCTGAAATTTTTCGTGCTGAAAGCGTGTTTCAGGTATGGCTGCTTATTCAGAAAAGGCGCATATCCGCTTAGATTTGGTATACCCTCCGCTCTTAACGCTTTCAGGAAATTATCCCTTGACAATCCTTTGAACTCCTCTTTTTTATATCGGAAGGCGAACATGTGAAATGCGGCGCGCGTCACATTGCTGTATAGTTTATACGGAATTATTCCTGGAATCTGACGGATTTTGGATTTAAGATATTCAGCATTGATATTCCTGGTTGTTGTCTGGGCATCAAGTCGTCCTATCTGAGCCAGGGCTATTGCAGCCTGGTATTCTGTTATTCTAGTTTTGTTTCCAAGCATTACTGAACCGGCTCCTACTGATCCAATTACCGTTCCAAAAGGGAAGCCCACATTGTGGTATGAATAGCATCTGTCGATAAACTCTTCGTTGTCGCTCACGATGGCACCACCTTCTCCCATTGCTAGATGTTTTGAATTCTGAAAGCTGAAACAGCCGGCGTCACCAAAGGTGCCAACTTTTTTATGATTAATTTCTGCGAGCCATGCCTGGCATGCATCTTCCACTACAAGCAGATTGTGTTTCTTTGCTATTTTCATTATTGCCTCCATATCTGAAGGCATACCCAAAATATGAACAGGCATAATAGCTCTTGTGCGTGATGTGAGCCTTGGTTCTATTTTCCCTGGGTCGATCTGATATGTTTCGGGGTCTATATCAACAAAAACCGGCATGGCTCCATTAAGAAGTACAGCCTGGATGCTGGAGATCCATGTATAAGGTGTAACGATAACCTCGTCACCTGCCCCGATGTCCATCTGGTTCAGGGCTGTTACGAGGGCATTCGTTCCGTTGACAACAGCCAGGCAGCGTTTTGTCCCTATCATCTTAGCCCATTGATTTTCAAATTCAGTTACAACCTCCGCGCGCGACCATACCCCGCTACGGAGTACCTTAAGAACGATCTCCTCGTCAGTCTTCGGATTCCAGTCGGGCCATGCAGGCCATGGTCTTGTTCTTACAGGCTGGCCTCCGAGAATTGCCGGCGTCTCCTGCGTTTTTACATAGCTGCCTGCCAGCAAAGAAGGAGAACCGGAAGCAATTACCACTCCCAGACCGGCCAGGGAATTATTCCTTACAAATTCCCGTCTTGAAAGGTGTCTTTTTGACATGGATTTATATTTGTTAAAATTGAACCAAAAGAATAAATATTTAGAGTTTTGCGGATAAACATATGCATATTTAGTGGAGCATATCCATTTAGCGCCCGCCGTCTAACTTCCAGTGCCGAGTGGCCAAACACCTATTACCTGTTGCCTGGTGCCTGGCGCCTGCTGCCTGGTGCCCAGCGTCTGTCGCCCAGTGTCTTGAGTCCAGCGCCTCTTTTCACACATTTGTCTTCATCCACGCCAGCTGATCCTGAATATTTTCATGAAGCTTATAGGTCCTTTTATGATCACTTATCCTTTCTCCAATAATCTCTATTTTATTCAGATCGGTTTCACCCAGGCCAGCCTGTGCACAATAGTTCAGATATCCGATAATTGAAAAATCAATGCCCATCAGCTCCACAGCAACCCTGTCGGCAGCTAGCCAGTCGGTGCCTGCAACACAGACCCTGTGGTCGACAGGTGTTCCAAGTCTTGGTCCATTGCCTTCCATACCCTCGAATCCGTCGATAACGGCAAGGTCGGGATGAAGCTTTGAGGCAAGACTGAAAAGGTTATAATTAATGCCCCTGTAACCGCTTCCGTGAACAGTTGATTTGTCACTTTTAGCTCCTTTCCTGCCTCTGTCACCAAAAGCGAAACCGACATCCTTAACAGGTGCACCGAAAATAATATTCTTAAGAGACAACGTTGCAACCGCCCAGTTATGTGTTTTCATCCGGGCACATGATATGACATAGGAATCGGGGCTTAGAATAATGCTTGAGAATCTTACCGGATGGGGCCTGAAATCTTTTTCATCAAACACGTAAAGGATTTCTGAACCATGTTCATCCAGGTCAACGAATTTAACAGGATATTTACTGCCAAGGCTGAAATAATTGTAGTTACTGAATCCTTCAAAAGTGGGTGCATTGGCTGCTGATTCAGCTATTATCACATTGTCGAGCTTACCGATAGATTTAAGAAATTCCAAAATTCCCTCCATGGTGTCGACATGTGTTGCACACAAGGGAACCTCGGTCGAAACATTATTTGGTTTAACGACTACCAAACGGTTCCCTATTGCCTGTTGTATTTCCTTTGAATAAGGTTTTAAAGCCCTGAATGCCAAATCTGCCCTGTTATCACCGGTAGTTATTGCAACACTGGCAGATGCCTGGCTTTTTCCAATAGTAGAAGCCAGGATATCTGAAGTTGAGGCAATAGAGGTAGCGATACCACCCATTAATGATGTTTTTAGAAACCTGCGGCGATCAAATGTGCTCATGGTTAGTTTATTTGATTATTCATTAATATAATATTCGTTGAAAATTAAGCATAAATGTATTAATCAAGTGTTAAAGAATGATAAAAACAGAATATTTAAAAACCTGAAAAACTAAGTCCAATACATTAATGCCCGCAGAATCGTAAAAGAGTTAATTATTAGTTACATTGATTATGAATCAGATGATTAAATGCCAAAGATATTGCCAATTTGTTTAATAGTAATTTGGATAATAGCCTTGGTTCAATTTTCCATAATTCTTAATTTTATCAGGAACTAACTCACAAATATTTTCAGATATGATTCATGTTGAAAGACCTTCCGAAGAAAAGCTGCTGAAGCTTAATGTAAGATCATGGCCGATTTGGACAAAAGAAGTTTCTGAATTTCCCTGGGAATACGATGAGCCTGAGACCTGCTACATCCTTGAGGGTGATGTTATCGTAACTCCCGAAAATGGCGATCCGGTAAGCTTTGGTAAAGGTGACCTTGTTATTTTTCCTGAAGGCTTGAAATGCAGATGGAAAATCAATCAGGCGGTAAGGAAACACTACAGGTTTGGGTGAATTTCATCATAATATAATTTTGATTTTAAAGGTATGATGGAACCACACATGTTTTATAAAATTATATTTATGAGTGTTTGTGTTTGAAAAACATGTGGGTTTCATAATGCATTTTTTTATTTTTCTTATCCAGGGATGTTTTATAATGCAAATTTAGTATAGTATCATGTCGCGAAAGCTGCTATTTCCCGGAATGGTCTTTTTATTTTTTGTGACATTGAACGGATTTTGTTGTGTGTTTCAAGAAAACAGCAAAAAAGAACTCCAGGCGATAATAGACAGTATTATACAGAGCCAGGTAAGCCGTGATAAAATTCCGGGAGCAGTAATTCTCATAAAGAAAGGAGATGAAATAATTCTGCATAAGGCTTACGGGTATGCTCAGAAATATGACTTTAACCACATGCTGCTGGATAGGCCAGAAAAGATGACGGTTGATCACTTATTTGATATTGCTTCTCTGACCAAAGCAGTTGCGACCACAACTTCTGTTATGATTCTGGCAGACAGGGGTATGATAAGAATTGATGACAAGGTATGTCGTTATATAAAAGATTTTAACACTCCGGAAAAAGGAGAAATAACTATCAGACACCTGCTTACCCATACTGCGGGATTATATGAATGGTACCCTCTTTACTATCTTGCCTCCCAAAAAACTGATTGTTACAGATTGATTGCCAGCCTGCCCCTTGCCTTCAAAGTGGGAGAACAAAGGCATTACAGCGATCTGGGATTTGTTCTTCTTGGCGAGATAATTGAGATCGTATCGGAATTGCCGTTTGAGAAATTTATAGAGCAGAACATTGCAGTGCCTCTGGAAATGAAAAGCACTTTATTTAATCCACTTGCTTCCGGAAAGATATTCAGAATAACAGCCACATCAGCAGGAAATCCCTATGAAAAAAGAATGGTTTCAGATTCATCTCTTGGTTTTATAAGGCCGGAAATTGATCCTTCCCGGTGGAACGGATGGAGGCAGTATGTTCTGAAAGGTGAAGTCAATGATGGAAATTCCTGGTATGCAAATGGAGGGATTTCAGGAGCGGCAGGATTATTCTCGACAGCCGGTGATCTTCAGAAACTAGTCGACATGCTGATTAACAAAGGTATGGCAGGTTCAAAAAGGTTCCTGTCGGATAGTATCATTACAACATTTCTTACAAAAGACAGATTCAAAAATGGTCTTGGATGGATGATGGATCCTGCAAATTCATTTATGAAGAATGCTCCGGAAGGATCATTTGGTCACACAGGTTTCACAGGAACCAGCATTTCAGTAATCCCGAAATTCAGAGCATCAGTCATACTCTTGATCAACCGTCAGAATACAGGTTTATCTGAAAAAGGTGAATATTATAATATCAATCCAATAAGGGAGCAGGTGTTTGATGCTGTAATGAGGTATGTATTCACACAGAATAAGAAGCAACCATCACGATAACGAATTCAGAAATCCAGTATTTATTTAAGGCTTGTTTTGAGTATTCTACAGAAATCCGACAATAATATTTTCCCTGTTTTATTGGTCAAAGATAACTAATCGGAATTTCGATTGTTTATTATCATTAAAGCGGATTGTATTTTGTTCATTACAGATTAGTAAATGAATATCATGAATGCATTATTAACGGTAATTCAGGTTATTCTTGCCATACTTTTTGCTTTGGCCGGAATTGCAAAAATATCGATGCCAGCCTACAAGCTTATAAGGATGGCAACATGGACAGAAAGGTTCCCCGTGAGCCTTGTCAGATTTATAGGAATCATGGAGCTTTTGGGCGCGGCAGGCTTAATTTTTTCAAAGCTATTAAACATTTTCCCAATAATAATTCCGCTGGCATCATGCGGACTCTCACTGATCATGATTCTGGCTACATATCATCACATTAATCACAGGGAATACAGGTCAATAATTTTAACCCTCATCCTAATGATTTTGTCAGCTTATTCTGCCTTCTCAGGATTCAAAGTTCATTAAGGTTGTTTTCAGGGCCAACTGTAACATTTTTTTTACCGACCGATATGTTCTAAAGGCCCAATATATAATAGCCGATGCATGATTTTATAAATATAAAAAGCACCCACAGTCAAGAGTTGCCGTAAGTGCTTCATTATCAGTGTGGGCGATGACGGGATCGAACCGCCGACCCCCTGCTTGTAAGGCAGGTGCTCTGAACCAGCTGAGCTAATCGCCCAAATCGCGTGCAAAGATAATCCTCTTTTTCTTCTGTACAAAATTATTTTTCCATTACCGGATTTGGGAAAGTAAAAATTAAATTACTGTTATCAGCAGTTATATTTGATGATAAGTACCCATTTTGGTCTGTCGTTCGTCTTTATAAATCATGTTAATATGTTGAAAACCCATGAAAATTACCATGTAACGGGTGTATAAAAATTTCATACTTTCGCTTAATTATAATGTTTCTGCGTCAAAATAATCTTTATATGAAGATTAAAGTTCTTGGCTTCCATGGTTTTATTTGATTTATATTCTGTGGGTTGCTATTAAAGGAAATATTTTGAACCTGACCTCTATGAAATATTCTACCAATTTCCCGGATCCCTATACGATTGTTAAATGCTTTTTGAATAAAAGCATTTTACATAGAAGTATTTATTCAGGTATTCATTTTCATGGTATTGTAATCGGTAAATCGTTGCAACGGCAGGTCTTTTTGCTTGTTATGCTTTTATGGTTTCCGGTTCTTTATTCTGAAGACTCAGGAAGCATTTTTGCCGGATACGGAAAAAGTCTGAATAATAACGAATTGTTATTTCTTGAAGAGGGCATCAGGGAACAAATTCCGGTTCTGCCTCCAGTAGCACTGTGCAGAACCGCTAATGTTGTGTTAGGACCATCAGGGACTGTCGCCATCAGCGGAACGGATGTTGACGGTGGCTCTTATGATCCCGACGGTACCATTGTAAGCCGTTCTGTTACTCCCTCAACATTCGATTGCACCCAGTTGGGAAATAATACAGTAACCCTTACTGTTACTGACAATGAAGGACTTACATCGACCTGCACAACGACTGTTGTTGTTTCAGACAGGACCTCACCTGTTATTCAGTGTAAGAATGCAACCGTATACCTCGATATTTCAGGTAAGGCCTCCATCAGTGTAGCTGACATTAATAACGGTTCCTCAGATAACTGTGCTTCAGGGTTTTACCTTTACCTGAGCCGATCGGTCTTTGACTGTCAGGATGTAGGGGCTCCGGTGCAGATAACTCTTACCGGGACCGATGGCTCTGGAAATACTTCTACATGTACTGCTCAGGTAACGGTTCTGGATACAATCGCACCAAGAATCTTTGCAAAACCATTTGATCTGGTACTCGATACCGCCGGCACAGCGATTCTGCAACCGGAATACCTCGATAACGGATCATTCGACAACTGTGGTACACCAGTATTGTCAGTTACTCCAAACACTTTTACCTGCAACGATCTGGGAAAGCAAGCGGTAACAATTACAGCAACCGATTCACATGGTAACACGTCATCGAGAACCGTTTTAGTTACCATTTCTTCAACACTTAAAATTAATTCTGTTTCTCTTAACAGTTGCGACCTGGTTCCAACTCTGGCTCTCTTCCAGGCCGAAATAGAAGGGGGAAATGAAGATTACTCATATTTCTGGAAGGGACTTGACGAGAACAGGAAACCATTTATGGTAATTAATACCTGGCCCCCCTCAGTCCATTTTTATAATACCAGCACCCTTGCTACACCGTACCTTAACAATAATCTTCCCAACAACATGTATGATATAAGACTTGTTGTTACAGATGGTCATGGATGCAGGGATACAGCTGAAATTACAATCAACAAGACCGGCCCAGTTTACAATAATGAGACATACAGAAAATCTGAAGCATGTGAAGGCGAAACAAAAAATTATTATGTAAACTACAAACCAGGCGCAAGATACAACTGGTCGGTCATAAACGGTACCATTCTTACAGCCGATCAGGACACAAGCATGATAAGTGTAAGGTGGAATATGGGAGTTCCTGAAGGAACTGTAACGGCAACAATCGTTAAGGACAATGATGAGTTTCCCGGAGGAGAATGCGAAGCTACCGTAATAGACAACGTAACAATAGTCCCTGTGCCAGTTCCTGCATTTGTCAGTCATGATACCGACGTTTGTTCTGATACAGAGATTACTTATACACTTACAGGCACTTACAGTTATTACTTATGGACCATTACGGGTGGTGTCATAACCGGGGGAGGTAAAGAATCAGATAATTATGTCACAGTAAGATGGGGAAGCGGGCCAACCGGGACGATTATAGTTTTGGTTGGTAATCATTTATCCTGCAGTGGTTCAGTTATGATAAATGTTTCTGTGAGTGGTCTTACCGGAACCATAACAGGTCTGACGAACGTGACATGCAACGGTTTATCCGATGGTGCCGTGCTTGCCCAGGCTACTTCTGGGACGGGGATAAGTCCTTATGAATACTCTCTCGACGGTGGAGCATGGCAATCTTCCGGTTCTTTTACTTCTGTTTCTGCCGGTAATCACAGCATAGAAATCAGAGATGCAGCATCATGTATTTTTGTTCTTCCGTTCATCATCAGCCAGCCTTCTCCGGTCTACGGGTTAATCTCGGGGATCACCGATGTAAGTTGTTTTGGAGGATCTAACGGATCTGCTAATGTTACTGCAAGCGGCGGTGTTGGTCCCTACCAGTACAGCCTTAATGGTGGCGCTTTTCAGGGATCCAGTGCTTTCGTAAATCTTACTGCGGGTTTATATACAGTTACAATCAGAGATAGTAACGGTTGTGAAGGAACAGTATCATTCACGATAACACAGCCCATGGCAGCGCTTTCTGGAATAATATCGGTGACCGATGTCAAATGTTTGGGGGGTGCAACGGGCGAAGCAAACCTTGAAGTCTCAGGCGGGGTACCTCCTTATACTTATCTCTGGAATAATGGTCAGACAACACAGGATATCACCAACCTTTCAGCAGGTGATTATTCAGTGGTGATCACTGATTTCAGAAATTGTACCCTTACTGTAAGTGCAACAGTTGGTCAGCCCGCTTCTGCTATCTCGGCTTCATCCTCAGTGGTAAATGCAACCTGTTTTGGTGAATCCACCGGCAGCATTGATCTGACACCCGAAGGCGGAGTGCCTCCGTATACATACCTTTGGAGTAACGGAGCCACAACGCAGGATATCTCGGGCCTTACTGCCGGAACGTATTCAGTGACGATTACCGATTCAAATGACTGTAATGCAAATCATTCTGCTACAGTGACACAGCCTCCTGCTTCATTGGGAGGTGCGGTAATTTCCCAGACAAATGTATCATGCAGGGGAGGAGATGATGGCATTATTACTTTAACGGGTACCGGAGGGACATTGCCTTATGAATACAGCATAAATGGAGGAGCTTATCAGTCATCAGGTACATTCACAGGCCTGAATGCCGGTAGTCATACTATAAATATCAGAGATGGAAATCTGTGTACCTACAGTCTGACCGTAACCATTACAGAGCCTCCATCTTCTCTGACTGGTAATATAGTTTCACAGACTGATGTCAACTGTTTCGGCGGTAATTCTGGCAGCGTTACAGTAGCTGGAACAGGAGGAACAGCTCCATATAACTATGCCATTGATGGAGGGGCATTCCAGGCTTCGGGTCTGTTTGGGGATCTCATCGCAGGGCCTCATACTATAACAATTAGGGACTTCAGGCTATGCCTTTACGATTTGGTTGTAACTATAATGCAGCCTGCCCTGCCTTTAAGTGTTTCAACCACCAAGACAGATGTGGTATGCAGAGGTGCTTCCACAGGTAGTGCCACGGCGACAGCTGTAGGAGGAACACCTCCATATTCATACACATGGAATACAACACCCGTGCAGACAAGTTCAACAGCCACCGGACTTAAGGCCGGCACCTATACCGTAACAGTTGTTGATAGCAGAGGATGCCTTACTTCATCGACTGTTACTATTCTCCAACCTGCCACTGCACTGACCCTGACATCCATTGTGACAAATGCCGACTGTTTCGGGAATGCTACTGGCGCAATAGACCTCACTGTATTCAATGGTGTAGGGTCTATAACCTATTTATGGAGCACCGGCGCTACCAGTCAGGATCTTGCCGGAATACCAGCAGGGACTTATACCGTTTTGGCGACAGATTCGAACGGATGCAGCAGGCGCTCGACAATAACTGTAAGTCAGCCTGCGTTGCTGACTGCCTCCACCCAGATTACGAATGTGAGTTGTCGTGGTGGTAATAACGGATCAGTCAATCTTACAGTTAGTGGAGGAACCTCTCCTTATAGTTACCTCTGGAGCAGTGGTCAGACAACTGAGGATATTGACATTCTTGCAGCTGGCAGCTATTCAGTTACAGTAAGTGATTCCCATGGTTGTGAGACCACGGCATTAGCTCAGGTGACCCAACCTGCAACAGCACTTAGCGGAATCGTCGTTGCACAATCGGATGCTACGGTATATGGTGGTAATGATGGAAGCGTTACAGTGGCAGGATCGGGAGGGACACCTCCCTATCAGTACAGGATCGATTCTGGTTCATACCAGGTATCAGGAATCCTGGATTCACTTGTTGCCGGAACACATACAGTGACTGTCAGGGATGCCGGACTGTGTACATTTGTGATAACTGTCACAATCAGTCAGCCTTCAGTGCCTCTTACTGCCAATGTGCTGGATCAGAAGAATGCACTTTGCTATGGAGAAGAATCAGGGTCAATTTCAATTACAGGTTGGGGAGGAACCTCTCCTTATGAGTATTCACTTGACGGAATTAATTTCCAGCAGTCGGGTGAATTCATTTACCTTGGAGCCGGTTCATACACAATAATTGTCAGAGATGCACTGATGGCTACTTACGAGCTACCATTCGTGATATCACAGCCTGATCCCTTAACTGTGACATTTGACAAAACTGACGTCCTTTGCAGAAATGAAGCCTCCGGTACTGCCAGTGTAAGCGTAACAGGTGGAACAGGACCCTATACATATGCCTGGAACACGGAACCTGTTCAAACCTCAGCTGCGCTGGCAGGGCTGAGTGCTGGGACCTATACCGTTTCAGTGACGGATGTTAACGGATGTAATACTATTGGAAGCGTGGTTCTAATGCAGCCTAATGATGAACTTTCAGTAACAGTAAGCAGTTTGGATGCTCTATGTTCAGGAGGCGCTTCAGGAAGGGCAACCGCAGTGGCATCTGGTGGAACAGGTCCATATTCTTATCAATGGGATACCACACCGGAACAGAGCACCCCTGAAGCCATAGGGCTTGTTGCAGGAAGCTATAAAGTGAATGTTACCGATATAAATGGTTGTACCGTTTCAGGCCAGATCGAAATAAATGAGCCCGATCCTTTGATAATCGATTATTCGGTTAACATTGCAACCTGTCCCGACTCGGAAGACGGAGGGATCAACATTACGGTGGAAGGAGGGACCGGACCATATTATTTCCTCTGGTCAGATGGTATGGTTACGCAGAACAGAACGAATGTAAAGCCGGGTATCTATACAGTTATAGTTACTGATCAGAATTTCTGCTCAAAGTCAATTGAGACGGAGGTCATCTTTACCGGTTCATTTGCCTGTGTGGAAATTCCTACTGTCATTACTCCCAACAACGACGGTTATAACGATACCTGGATAATAAAGAATATAACCTTGTATCCCAATGCAGAGATCCTAGTGTTCAACAGGTGGGGAAAACTTGTTTTCAGAACAAAAAACATTGCTGATAATCCATGGGATGGCAGGTCGGACGGTAAGCTTGTTCCAGCCGACTCATACCATTACATCCTCTATCTGAATGATGGATCTGCTCCAAAATCAGGAGTCATAAGCGTTATTAGGTAAATCAGTTACAAATGAAGAATTTGAACATTATGGTATGTAAAAGAAAAATAATCCCGATTTTCCTTCTATTGTTTTTATCAGCATCTGCTGCTGCACAGCAAATGCCGATGTACAGCCAGTACATCATGAACGGATTTCTTGTAAATCCTTCTTTTGCAGGGCATGACGGTTATACTTCACTGAACCTTACGGTGAGAGAACAATGGGTAGGACTGAAAGATGCCCCAAGTACTTATGCCTTGAGTTTCCAAACCCGACTTCTCAGGGATAGCTACATTTCAAAGTCTACTACCGTGAAGAAAAAGCTAATTCGTCCTACCAAGGGAGGGCAGGTTGGGCTTGGTGGATATCTTTTCAACGACCAAAATGGGATAATGAGACGCACCGGTTTACAGGCAGCATACTCTTACACAATACCCCTTGGTGAAAATGAAAATGAACTAAGAAAAAACCTTGCATTCGGATTGAGTCTGGTAGCTTATCAATACAACGTTGATCTGAAAGACCAGATCTATGATCCTGACGATCCTCTTCTTAACAGCTATGACAGGTCAGTTTTTATTCCTGATTTTAATTTTGGAGTTAATTATTCAACCAATAATTATTACGTGGGATTTTCTATGACAAATCTGCTGAGGGGATCAGTTATGTTCGGAAACTCTTCCGGACTCAAAAACTCAGAGCTCGGCCATTATTTTCTGACTGGCGGTATAAAGATCCCTGTTTCAGCCAACTGGATGCTTGAACCATCTGCCTTTATCAAATCATCAGACATGCTTTTCAAAGCACTCCAGCTTGACCTTACAACACGTGTTTATTATAAGTACGATTATTGGGCAGGATTGTCATACAGGACTAATGATGCAATAATAATGATGTTTGGTGTAAGGTACGACCGGTTCTATTTCGCCTATGCCTTCGATTTTACTTTGACTGATATAAGGAAACAAAGCTTTGGTACGCATGAATTAACCATCGCCGTAAAGTTTGGCACCAATGCCAGAAGATACCGGTGGATTAATGCATTTTGATATTTAACACTGTGCGGAACGCTGCAGCTACTCTCGTGCTGTTACTGATATGCATTTCAGCTGTGTGGTCACAGGATACCTTTGAAATTCCTGTGAGGATAGTGTTTTATAATGTTGAAAACCTGTTTGATATATATAATGACACGGCAAAAAACGATGAAGAATTCCTTCCCACGGGTATCAGAAGATGGAACTGGGCGCGGTACAACCGGAAGATAAATTCACTGTACAAAACCATTATTGCAACAGGTAACTGGTCGCCTCCGTCAATAGTAGGTTTATGCGAGATCGAAAATAGAAAAGTACTTGAGGACCTTGCCTTTGGAACCTATCTGTCAAAATACAATTACAGCATAGTTCATGAGGATTCACCCGATGAACGAGGAATAGATGTTTGCCTCATCTACAGAAAAGATTGTGTTTCAGTGCTTGAATACAAATATTTTATGCCATCTTCCTTTACAGGAGGAGAATACTTGACAAGGAGTGTGCTTTATGCGAAATTCCTGATACAGGGAGATACACTTCATCTTATGGCTAATCATTGGCCTTCCAGAAGGGGAGGAGTTCTTGCTGCAGAATCCCTTAGGGCCGGAATCGCCTCAATGGTCAGGCATATTGCCGATTCAATCACCATCATATCAAACGGCAAAGCCAAAATATTAATAATGGGAGATTTTAATTGCACCCCTGACGATAATATTATGCAAAGACTGGTCAATAAATCTTCAGATTACATCAAAGGAAATGCCTCTTGTATTATCAATCTTGCCAGCCGTGGAAGAAATAATGTGCCGGGAACATATAAATTCAACGGCACATGGGAGATAATAGATCAGATATTAGTTTCTGAATATCTTCTCAGATGCAACCAGGGTGTGGCAGCAGATTCACTGGGATTCAAAATATTCAGTCCTGACTTTCTTCTGTGCAATGATGAAAAGCATACCGGCATGACTCCATTCTCAACCTATAGAGGATATCGTTACCAGGGCGGGATAAGCGATCATCTTCCAATTTATTTTGATCTGATTATGAGATAATCACTCCAGAGGATCCAGTCCAAGTTCCTTGCCTTTCTTAAGCATCAGCTCTCTTGCTGCACTGTGCTCATTTGGGATTAAACCATCCAGAATAGCCTCCCTTATTGCATTCTTTATGATTCCTATTTCTTTACCCGGTTTAATACCAAATGTTCTGATAATCTCATCGCCATTCACAGGAGGTTGAAATTTCCTTAGAGCATCCTTCTCTTCAATTTCAACAAGCTTACTTCGAACAAGCCTGAAATTCTCCAAATGCCTGATTTTTGTTGCTTCATTCTTTGAAGTTATGTCGGCTTCGCATAGCATCATAAGATCGTCTATATCATCACCGGCTTCGAAAAGAAGCCTTCTTACGGCAGAATCAGTGACTATTTCCTGTGACAGAACTATCGGACGGAGATGCAGATCAATGAGTTTCTGAACATATTTCATCTTTTCATTGAGAGGAAGCCTCAATCTCCTGAATATACCGGGAATCATCTTACTTCCTATGTATTCATGTCCATGAAATGACCAACCCGATTCAGGAGAATATTTTTTTGTTACCGGTTTGGCAATATCGTGAAGGAGTGCTGCCCATCTCAGCCAAAGATTATCTGTCTTACGGCTTATGTTATCAAGAACTTTCACGGAGTGCAGAAAATTGTCCTTGTGCGCCCGGCCTTCCTTTTTCTCAACTCCCTTAAGGCTTGCAAGTTCCGGGAATATCAGTTTAAGAAGTCCTGTTTTCTCAAGAAGGATGAACCCTTTCGATGGATGATCACTCATGATTATTTTATTCAATTCGGTGACTATCCTTTCAGGTGAAACAATACTTATCCTTTCAGCATTATCGGATATCGATTTCAGGGTAGATGGAAAGATGGTGAAATTCAACTGTGTTGAAAACCTTATTGCTCTCATCATTCTTAACGGATCATCTGAAAATGTAATATCAGGATCAAGAGGTGTTCTGATGATTTTATTCCTCAGATCTTCCAACCCGCAGAAAGGATCCGAAAATTCTCCGTAAGTTTCTTTATTCAGACTTATTGCCAGTGCATTGATTGTAAAATCCCTCCTCTTCTGGTCGTCTTCGATGGTTCCTGCTTCAACTACAGGCTTTCTGGAATCGCTGCTATAAGATTCCTTCCTGGCACCAACAAATTCTATGTCAAAATCATGATATTTAAACATGGCTGTGCCGAAGTTTCTGAAAACGCTAACCTTAATACCATGTCCGAGTTTTCTGGCACACTTCCTTGCTAACTCGATGCCATCCCCCAGCACCACTATATCGATGTCCTTATCATGGTGATCCCTTTTCAGAATCAAATCTCTTACGTAGCCACCGATAACCCATGCCTTAACGTTCTCAGATGTTACTACTTCAGAAAGAGCAGGAAAAATTTTGTCATTTAGACATATATTCATATATAAATATGACAATTTGATAAATATTCATGACAAAGTTACAATTTATAAGCAATAATCAGTAAATTAACAAAATATTGGGTTAGTGGTACAACAATTGAAGTGAGGAAAACAAATTTGATTTTGTGATATTTAAATAAAAAAACAAGAAATGGTAGAGCATTTGACAAAAGAATCATTTTTAAGCAAAGTGTTTAACTATGAAACCCACAAGGAATGGAAATATGAAGGTGTAAAACCTTGTGTTATTGATTTTTATGCTGATTGGTGCGGGCCATGTAAAATGGTGGCGCCAATACTCGAAGAACTTTCCAGGGAGTATGAAGGAAAAATTGACATATATAAAGTTGACACTGAAGCAGAACAGGAACTGGCAGCGGTTTTTGGCATCAGGAGCATACCTTCAATCCTTTTTGTTCCGGCTGACGGGCAGCCTCAGATGGCAATGGGCGCCCTGCCTAAGGATACCTTCGTAAAAGCTTTCAAGGATGTCTTAGGAGTGGAAAAAACAGTTGTTAATAAATAAAATTCATTTTGTGTATAAATATACCTATTAAAATGTAACATTCCTTATCCGTCTTGCGTTATACAAATATTAAAGGTGGTAACCACTCGGTTACAGTTTTTTTCATGGATTTAGGTTTAGGGTAGTAAGGTAGTAAATCAGGACTTCGGTCCTGATTTATTTTATCCCATATCCTTGAAAATAGCATTGATCTCATCTTCGGTCGTCTTGAGCTTCTTCTGGCATTCTCTTATCAGTTCAGAAGCCCTTTTTACTTCCGCTGATAAAACATCAATGTTAAGTGTCCCGCTTTCAATGTTCCTCAGGATCTTCTCAATTTCATTTACAGCATCCGTGAACGAAAATTCCTTTTTGGCCATATTTCTGTGTTTTAAGTTTTTACATTATGCACACCCTGCTTTCAATTTATTGGTTCTTCAGGTGTGCGGACCCTTCAACCCTGCTTTGAACAGATCCGTCGCTGAAAAGGGTACTTATCAGGTCATCTGCTTCCACCTCCTTGCATGATTTTAATATCCTGCCGTTTAACGAGGTAATAGTATATCCGCGTTTCAGAACATTTTGAGGATCAAGAATTTTTAATGTGTTTTCAGCCGTTTCGATCTTTTTCCTCATGTTCCCGATAAGAAGATCTGATACTGTGGCAAGGTTATCCTTCTTTGCAGCAACTAGAGAAACGTTTGATGCCAGTAGTGCCTTTGCTCCCGAAATTATTCTTGTTTTCTGGCCCAGCGGCAGCATTCCAGCTTTAATAACCAATCCTTTGCCTGTATTTATAAGATCCATAATCGCTTCTGAAAGTTGTTCCTTTAACCCGGAGACAAATACTCTTGCAATTGGTATAAGTTTGACCCTGAAGCTTTCAAGTCGTTGTTTATTAGTTTCAATTATATGCCTTGATATTTCAGTTATCCCGTTGCTGAGTTCTGAAAGGTATTCCTCGGCAGCCATCATTTTCTCAATGAGAAAGTCAGCAACAGCAGTTGGTGTTTTCAGTGATCTGTATGCGACAATGTCAGTCACCGAAAGATCTTTCTCATGTCCTATTCCGGTGATTACGGGAAGCGGGAACTGAGTTATATGGAATGCAATATTATAGTTGTCGAACCAGCTGAGGTCTGTTTGCGAACCTCCACCTCTGATAATTGCCACTAAATCGAAAGATGAAGCATTCTCAGCTATCATATCGAGAGCACTGATCACACCAGCCTCGGTTTCACTCCCCTGCATTGGCGTTTCAAAAAGACTGGTAAGAAATTTATAACCGTAAGGATTGTCTGTAAGATGATCAACAAAGTCGGTAAAACCTGCAGCATTTCTTGAGGAGATAATAGCAATTCTTTGCGGGACGAAAGGGAAATCAAGTTCTTTATTCATGTTAATTACGCCTTCTTCTTCCAGCTTTTTCAATATCTGCTGACGTTTAACGGCTAACTCCCCGATGGTGTAGGAAGGATCAATGTCGGTTATCGTAAGGCTGAGTCCATATATCTCGTGATACTCTATTCTGGATTTTATAAGGATTTTTATTCCTGAATGAAGTGTTTCTCCTGTGATATTTTCAAAAAAAGACTTTATAAATCCGTACCGGCTGCTCCAGATTACAGCTCTGATCCTGGCCCTGATGTTTATTTCATCCGGATCCTTTTCGACAAGTTCAAGGTAACAGTGTCCTGAATAATTCTCCTTAATCTCCGATATTTCGGCAACAACCCAGTAGAAACCCGGTAGGGAAAGGTAGAGGGAGTCCCTTATCAACAACTGTAATTCGGTGAGTGAAATCTTTTCTTTCATATTATTAATCAGGACTTTATTACTTTATGCACCTCTTTTCCCGCCGATGTGTGCAATTGTACAAAATAAAATCCCGGTAACAGTTTGCCAACATTATCCAATATAAGTACACGGCTGATGAAACGGTCATACTCCCTTTGGTAAACAAGTGTGCCTGATAAACTTATTATTTCAATCCTAAGCCATTCAGGATTGTATTTAAAATAAATTGTCAGTGTTTCCCTGAAGGGATTTGGAAAGGTTACTGTATTCTTCATCCCGGTGGGCAGATAATTCCCCTGTATTGATCGAAGTGCTGCTGACATATCAGGGATTCCATATCCATATAGTGAGTCGGGGAAACGATATCTGTCGGATAATGATCGTACTGCTGACATAATTTCACCTGCTGTGGCTTGCGGAACAGCCTGTAACAGGCAGGCGCACAATCCGGCTATCACCGGACAGGAAAAGGAAGTACCACTGCCTCTTTCAACTTTATCTTTAGTCTGGATAGGTATGCTTACTCCCTGTGCTACAACATCCGGCTTTATTCTCCCGTCATAGGAGGGGCCTGAGGAGGAGAAAGATGAGATAATGCCGTTTGCATCAACAGCTCCAACAGCAATCACGGAATCTGCATCCGAAGGTGCAATTATATATTTCCAGCTGCCGTTTCTTTCATTACCTGCGCTGCATACCACCAGTATCCCTTTGGATGCTGCAATATCTGCGGCATTAGAAATGAAGGTAGTATTGCCATCCATGTCGGAATATTTAAAATTCATTGCAGGATCATCAAATTCAAAATATCCAAGCGATGAATTTATTATATCAGCACCGGCGCTGTCGGCAAATTCTGCCCCGGCTACCCAGAAATCCTCCTCTATAGGGAATTCAGAAGCTTCATCTTCAGTTCGAAGGAGCAGATAATCAGAGCCTGGTGCACTCCCCTGGATGGATCCGGGTATATTTCCGGCCATAATTGAAAAGACGGCTGTTCCATGACTGTGGTGATCAAATACATTTTGCTTGTTTTCAACAAAGTCATATGTGGATTTTATGCCATTACGCTTCCGGAGGTCGTTAAGTGAACTTACAAAATCCGAACCGCTAAAACCGGCATCAAGTACTGCAATAAGGATACCTTTTCCTGTGAATCCTGATTTGTGTAGAAGATCTCCGTTTGTCTGATGGAGATGATTACTGACCAGATCAGTTTCGGCAAGAGAAATGTTCAGATTCAGTTTTCCCGGGTATGAATTGCTTTTATCGGCACTCTTTACAGTTTTAACATCATAAACAAACGGAAGACTCAGAATGCTTTGGGGAGCGTCAGACTGATCCGATCCGAACACAGCAGTGTTCATCCATTTCGATGTACAATGCAGCCTTAGTCCTTTTTTTAGAATCTCATTCAGATATTCACCAGGAACAGGTATGTCCTTCTCGTCGATAAGTGGAAGCCCGTTTTTTAATCTTCTGTGAATGGCTCTTTCTGAGATGAGTGATCCGGGAGTGAAATCGGATATCTCTCTATTTCCCTTATCCCTGAAATAAATCCTATAAAAATATGTACACTTTGATTCCTGAGATGTCACGATATTGTATGAAAAAACAAGTATCATCACAGTTAATACTGCCGTGCGGTTCTCGGAAAAGAAAAAATTTAAGACCCGTGTTACCATTTTGCTCCCGTTTTTTCAGGATCTTCAATCCTTACCTTCAGGTTTTCGAGAGAATCTATGTAATGTGTTTCATAAAGGTCTATGTCGCGGTTTTTTGGCATTCCGGATATATATTCCGTTTTAAATTTAATGTTCCCGTTTTTATCATAGATTATCCAGGTTCCTTCCTTTCTGTTATTTTTGTATTGTCCCAAAACTTCAGTAGTGCCATTTTCAAAGAATGCCTCGAATTTCCCATTAAGCCTGCCGTTTTCATAGGTGGTTTTAAAATGCATGGATCCGCTCGGGTGGTATTTAATCCAGTCTCCATCTTTAATGCCAGCTGAATAATGCTGTTTTTCAGCTATGACACTATCAGGATAATATTTTATCTGCCAACCATTTATCTTGTCGTTTTTATACTCCTCCTCACTAATAAGCAATCCTTCAGTGACAGCCGAGAAAAACCTCCATTTGCCATTTTTTTGTTGTCTTGAGTACCTGCCCTCCGAGGCTTTGTACCCGTTAGGATAGTAAAGGACAGCTTCAGCTTCCGTTCCGTCGGAGGAAAACACCAGTATTGATTTAAGGACTTCATTTTCGTAGTATCTTTTAAATTCTCCTGCCGGATGGTCATCCCTGAAAAAGCCCTCGTACATTATCTTCCCATTAGTGTATTTTTTTATCCAGTGGCCCTGCTTCCTTCCCTGACTGTCAGTCTGGTTTAATAGCTTTTCTTCCTGGAATGTATTAACTGCCAAAGCACAAAAAATCAAAACTGAGGCTGAAACTTTTAATGACATAAGAAAGACTGAGAATTTCAGGTAAAAATACAAAAATATCAGCTTTATGAATAATTGACTTTCAGAATGGTTAGGCTTCCATTAATAGGAAAATTTCAGACTGTGGTTTTAAATATTCTTATGATTGTAAAGATTATACCTTTACAATCCGGATCGTTTATCTTCAGCCGGATCAAATTGACTTATTTTTACTGAACATGAAAAAAGGCTGTGTAAGATATATTTCTGACACAGCCTTTTTGAACTACGCTATGAATGGTTTACTTTACCTCTTCAAAATCAACATCAGTAACTTCATCATTTCCCGACTGTGTTTTTCCGGCTCCCGGCTGACCTGGCTGGGGGCCTGGTTGTGAAGAAGTTGCACCTGATGCCTGTGCATTTCTGTACATTTCTTCCGAAGCCGTTTGCCATACTGCATTAAGATCAGCCATAGCTTTATCTATTCCAGGCAGATCTTGTGATTTGTGTGCATCCTTCAGCCTTGAAAGAGCGTTTTCGATGGAATTCTTTTTATCAGACGGAATTTTGTCGCCGAATTCTTTAAGCTGCTTCTCAGTTGAAAAGATCATGCTGTCGGCGGCATTGATCTTATCGGCACGCTCCTTGGCCTTGAGATCGGCCTCAGCATTTGCCCTGGCTTCTTCCCTCATTCTTTTAATTTCGTCTTCGCTTAATCCTGATGATGCCTCGATCCTTATTCGCTGTTCCTTTCCGGTACCCCTGTCTTTGGCGGTTACATGAAGAATGCCGTTTGCATCTATGTCGAAAGTTACTTCGATCTGGGGCACACCTCTTGGAGCTGGCGGGATTCCGTCGAGATGAAAGCGTCCGATTGTTTTGTTTCCTGAAGCCATAGGTCTTTCACCCTGCAGAACATGTATTTCCACTGATGGCTGATTGTCTGCTGCGGTGGTGAATACCTCTGTTTTCTTGGTGGGAATTGTTGTATTCGATTCAATAAGCTTTGTCATAACTCCTCCCATAGTTTCAATTCCTAAAGAAAGGGGAGTTACGTCAAGCAGCAGAACATCCTTGACTTCACCGGTCAGAACACCTCCCTGTATTGCAGCACCGACAGCTACCACCTCATCCGGGTTCACTCCTTTTGAGGGTACCCTTCCAAAGATTTTTTCAACAAGTTGTTGAATAGCAGGAATACGGGTGGATCCTCCAACAAGAAGTACTTCATCAATATCTGAAGCCTTAAGTCCGGAATCATCAAGCGCTTTGCGGCATGGCTCAATACATGCCTGAATGAGTTTGTCGCAGAGCTTCTCAAACTGAGCCCTTGTCAGCGTCTTCACAAGATGTTTTGGTATACCGTCAACCGGCATTATATAGGGAAGGTTTATTTCAGTTGTGGTAGAGCTCGAAAGCTCAATCTTTGCTTTTTCAGCAGCTTCTTTGAGACGCTGAAGAGCCATCGGGTCTTTTCTCAGATCGACACCTTCATCCTTGAGGAACTCTTCGGCCAGCCAGTCGATAATCATTTGGTCAAAATCGTCTCCACCAAGGTGAGTATCACCATTTGTAGATTTAACTTCAAACACTCCATCGCCAAGTTCAAGAATAGAAATATCGAAAGTGCCACCTCCTAGATCAAAAACAGCAATTTTGAGATCCTGTGATTTCTTATCAAGGCCATAAGCCAGTGAGGCTGCTGTGGGCTCATTAATGATCCTTTTCACATTCAGTCCAGCTATCTCTCCTGCTTCTTTTGTTGCCTGCCTTTGTGAATCGCTGAAATATGCAGGAACCGTGATTACTGCATCAGTAACTTCCTGTCCCAGATAATCTTCAGCAGTCTTTTTCATCTTTTGAAGGATCATTGCCGATATTTCCTGAGGAGAATACAACCTGTTGTCTATCTTTACCCTGGGTGTATTATTGTCCCCCTTAACCACGGTAAAGGTTACACGTTTCATCTCAGCGTTAACCTTGTCAAAAGTCTCACCCATAAAACGCTTGATGGAGTAGACTGTCTTTTTTGCATTTGTAATAGCCTGGCGCTTTGCAGGATCACCTACTTTGCGTTCGCCATTATCAAGAAATGCCACTATGGAGGGCGTAGTTCTTTTACCTTCACTGTTAGGAATGACAACCGGTTCATTGCCTTCCATTACAGCTACGCATGAATTTGTTGTTCCAAGGTCAATTCCTATAATTTTTCCCATTTTATATTTGTTTTAAAAGTATTCTGTCAATGACAGATTTATGAACAATGATTATGCCATTAAAGAAATATGACAAAAAGACAGGAAACATTAGCAGAACTGTCAAAAAAAGATTTATTTCATGAGGCTGTGCTTAAAGTCAATTGTATAACTTTGCTCCGGTTACATATGAATACTAGTGGCATTTAAATTCCGGTTAGTGTAAGAAATATGTGATTTATAAATTATGAAACTTATTTCAGCTTTGCATAAATGGACTTTTTATGGTACATATCTGAGGGAGTGCATTGTACCATGAAAAGCCTTAATCTGATCCGGAAAGTAAATGTTAGTGTTTAACATTTAAAACTGATTACTGAGTACTGAATCCTCAACATTTAATACTTTACTGATGTCGATGCATAAATCTGTAAGACGGGTAACAACACATGTGCTTCATGAAATGAAGCTTAAAGGAGAAAAAATTGCTATGCTCACTGCCTACGATTTTTCCATGGCCAGGATACTTGATGAAGCCGAGATTGATGTTATACTGGTGGGGGACTCTGCGTCGAATGTTATGGCAGGTTATGAAACCACATTACCGATAACACTTGATAACATGATTTATCATGCTGCTTCAGTGGTGCGTGCTGTGAGGAGAGCTCTGGTTGTAGTTGACCTTCCTTTCGGGACCTATCAGGGGAATTCAAAGGAGGCACTTGCCTCTTCGATCAGGATTATGAAGGAAACCGGCGCACATGCAGTCAAGCTTGAGGGAGGCCACCAGATTGCTGAATCGATCGAAAGGATTTTGTCCGCCGGGATCCCTGTCATGGGTCATTTAGGTCTTACTCCACAATCAATCCACAAGTTTGGAACTTATGTGGTAAGGGCAAGAGAAGAGGAAGAAGCCCGCCGCCTTATTGAAGATGCCCGGATATTAGAGAAAGCTGGTTGCTTTGCCGTTGTGCTTGAAAAAATTCCTGCCAGATTGGCCGAAGAAGTAACAACAACTTTAAAGATTCCTGTTATAGGAATTGGTGCCGGACCCAAAACCGACGGCCAGGTTCTCGTTCTTCATGATATGCTTGGAATAACACAGGAGTTTTCTCCACGTTTCTTAAGACGATATCTTAATTTATATGATGAAATTAAGGTAGCTGTTCAAACTTATATAAACGATGTAAAAACTCTAGCCTTCCCTAACGAAAAAGAGCAATATTAGATGATTGTGTGATGATTGAAATCCTTTATGAAGATAATCATCTTCTGGCTGTAAACAAAAAATCTTCGGATCTCTCGCAGGGTGATGCAACCGGCGATATTTCACTTGATTCAGAAATAAAGGCTTATCTGTCAAAGAAATATAATAAACCCGGTGACGTTTTCCTGGGAGTTGTTCACAGGCTGGACAGACCTGTTGGAGGTGTGATCCTATATGCTAGAACATCAAAAGCTCTCAGAAGGCTTAACGAGATGTTCAAAGCCAGGGAAGTCCGGAAAACCTATCTTGCAATAGTGGGAGAGAGACCTCCGGAAGATGAGGCCACCATTACTCATTTCCTCAAGAAGAATGAGAAACTGAATAAGGTCTTTGTTTATGATAACCAGGTGAAAGGATCACAACAGGCATCACTTTCATATAAACTTACGGGCAGATCAGAGCGTTATTTCCTGCTGGAGATAGAACTGCATTCAGGCCGTCATCATCAGATAAGAGCCCAGCTTGCAAAGATCGGGTGTCCGGTAAAAGGAGATCTTAAATATGGATATCCCAGATCAAACAGCGACGGCAGTATCAACCTTTTCGCAAGGAAGCTTGAACTGGTTCATCCGGTAAAAAAAGAGAAAATTATAATTACTGCCCCCCTCCCGGAAACCGATGTCTGGAAATATTTCATAGATCTTGTCGTATAAGGATTACAACGCAGAGTTTATGATTTACCAGAATTATTAATGTTTTGCTTTATTCAGGTTTACCTGCCAGCTTATTTTCTATCTCCTTCCTTATATCTTCTACAAGGGCTTCGTCATCACCTTCAATTGTGATCACAATGCCTTTCTTTGCTATTACATATTTTGTCCTGTCGGTATTTTTATCATAATAATCATTAAAAGGTAACTCCTCATCTCTTTCTTCAGGATTCTTCAGATCATTTTCGTATTCATCAATATACATGTATGATCTTGCGCCTCTTTTCCCATCTCGCCTCAGTTTATTAATTATAACCTTTTTGGTCCCTTCTTCGTCATCGGTTTCACTCACCATCAGCGAATCAGAACAAATAACTGTAATGCTTCTGTCTTCTCCGTTGTCTTTTTTGTCTGCGACAGCAGTTATATAAACCTCTTTTCTCCTGGATGATGGAGAGGATGCCACATCCATACTGTTCTTCCCTAAATAGATGAGGCTTCCGTCCTTAAGCCTTATCGAGTCAATGCTGTAATTTCCAGAAAATGTGGTATCTATAACCACTTGAGGGCAGTTCTTGTTGGCAACAACTACTTTGATTTTCTTTTCTGATTTTTTTACCTGCCCGTTCAGAACTGAAAATGGCAGGATGCATGCCAGTAACACCGGCAAAAGGATTTTAATTCTTATCATGGCCTTTCTGAATTGGTTTATACCCAAAATTACCCGAACAGCCCGCATCCCTCGTTAATGTCAGGTTAATTTGCGTTAAGGAAACGTTAAAACATTGCTCAAAAAGACGTCAATGATTTAAATTTGCAAACATGAGCCGCAATAAGTTTATAGGTCTTATCTTGATGATGCTGATATCACTTACTGGCATCATCTGGGTTCAGATAGTATGGATCAGAAATGCGGTCAATATACGTAATGAAAATTTCAACAGAGCTGTAATTGCAAGTCTCAGTGATGCAGCAAATTCTATAGAGTCAAACAGACGGCTAAGCTTTTTTAACGACTTGATGTTCGATTATCCTCAATCGCAGATAAATTTTGAGGGCGGAATTTCCAGTTATCTTAGTGTAGGCAGTTATTCTTCCTCAGATGGTAAAAGCTTTAACTTCAGCATTACAAAACAATCAATGACGGGATCAGTCGACTCAGGAGGTAATTTTACGTTAAGAAATTCTGTGATATCACATTCAGACACAACATTTTATGCGGATACTGGTACCATAGTGCTCTCCCCTCCTGAGAATCGGGGCCAAATGGGTGTTGTTAGAAGACCTGACAGATATCCGAACAATTCACAGTCTATTTATGTTAACCGTCAGGAATTCCTCGATTGGGTAAGACGGAGGGCAAGCCAGTTTCAGAATATGAGCGATCAGATGATTTCCGAGGTATATCAATGGGAGAGAACTATGGATCTTGATAAAAATGAGGTGCGATTTGCCTTGCAGAGAGCCTTTTTATTCTCCGGCATAGAAACTCCTTTTGAGTTTGCAATAATAAAGGACGGTAAGGTGGAGGAGGGGACCTATGCTAAATCAGGTAAAAATGATTTTCTGAAAAGCACATATAAGGTACAGCTCTTCCCCGATAATATTATAAGTCAGAACATAATTCTTTCTGTTATTTTTCCGGGCAGGACCAACTATGTGCTCAGGTCAATGGCCTGGATCCTTAGCGGTTCCCTTCTGTTCTCATTCATAATCCTGGCTACATTTGCTCTGAGCCTTTTTTTCATAATAAGGCAGAAAAAGATCTCGGAAATGAAATCCGACTTCCTTAACAATATGACTCATGAGTTCAAAACTCCCATAGCGACAATCTCACTGGCGGCTGACACAATAACAAATCCAAAAGTGATAAAGGATGAGGCGAGCATCCGTCATTTTATTGCAATGATAAAAAAGGAGAACAGCAGAATGAACAAGAAGGTGGAGACCATTCTTCAGATCGCATCACTCGACAAAAAGGAGATTAATTTCAACTATGAAAACCTCTCACTGCACTCTTTGATTGAAAGAGCTGTTGAAACAATTGAAATTCATGTGCATCAGAAGAAGGGAAAGATAAATCTGCAGCTCATGGCAGAGAACCCTGTTGTATATGGGGATCAGGAACACCTGACAAACCTTGTTAACAACCTTCTTGACAATGCTATTAAATACTCTCCTGAATTCCCTGACATCACCGTTTCAACAACTAATACCGACGGAGGAATAATAATGGCTGTTCAGGACAAGGGGATTGGCATGACAAAGAATGTCCAGAGTAAGATATTTGAAAGATTCTACCGTCAGAGTTCAGGGAACGTTCATGATGTTAAAGGATTCGGACTCGGACTGAATTATGTACGAGCAATCATAGATGCCCACAGGGGATCAATTAATGTAATCAGTGAACCTGGCAAAGGCAGCCGGTTTGAGATATTTTTACCATTTAACTGGGAAAACTGAAAAAATGAAATCAGCAAAAATCTTTCTCGTTGAGGATGACCTGAGCTTTGGCTCGGTGTTGAAATCCTACCTTAAACTGAATGATTTTGAAGTGGAATGGGTGGATGATGGGAAATATGCCGTGGATCATTTCAGACAGGGTATATTTGATATCTGCATTCTTGATGTGATGCTTCCGCATGTTGACGGATTTACAATAGCAGGCGAAATAAGAAATATTAACAACACCATACCCATCGTATTCCTTACAGCAAAAAAGCTGAAAGATGATGTTCTTAAAGGTTATGGAGCGGGTGGGGATGATTACATTACAAAACCTTTTGATACCGATATTTTGCTTGCTAAAATCAGGGCAATACTTTCGCGGCGCGATTTTCAGTCAGGTAGCAAGGATATTTTTGAGATTGGAAAATTCGTTTTCAATGTAAGGCTCAGAACTCTTACCTCCGGTAATGAAGAAAAGAAGCTCTCTCCTAAGGAGGCCCAGCTCCTTGAATTGCTTGCCTTGAATCCCAATGAACTCATAGGAAGGGATATGGCACTGAAAAAAATATGGGGTTCTGATGATTACTTTACTGCCAGAAGCATGGACGTTTACATTACAAAGCTCAGGAAATTTTTATCGGAAGATGACAGGATCAATATTAAAAACATTCATGGGGCTGGTTTCCAACTTATTATCAGAGAGGATAAGGATTAAGGGTTTCCTGGTTGAACTGTAAAGGCAGAAGCGAAGAAGCATCTTCGATAAGGAGGATCCTCTCTTCTCCATAAATAATTATCTTTATTTTCTTTTTATTACGAAATTCCTCCTCTATTATCATCTGACGGCAATTGCCACATGGTGCAACCGGAACAGAAGTAAAACTATTACCTTTCATAGCAGCGATGGCGATTGCTATTGGTGTGTCTCCGGGATAGTTTGACACTGAATATGACAGAGCCGCTGTCTCAGCACATGTCCCTGACGGGAATGCCGCATTTTCAACATTTGACCCTCGTATGATCCTTCCTGACTCAAGCATTATTGCAGCTCCGACCCTGAATCCGGAATATGGAGCGTAAGCGTTTTCAGCTGCCTTCTTTGCTTCTTCTATAAGATTGATATATGGTATGTCAGAACCTTCGGATTTATGATATTCCCGATATGAAAAGGATATGTTCCTAATTTCTGGCATGGCAAAGCTTATCTGAGACAGATCACAAAATTAGTAAAAGTGACGGAGTTAAATCAATACAATGTCACTCATTGATTGGCATGATGAATAGACAATCTGACCGGCAAGTATAATTCTTTTTTATATTTTTGCGGGGAATTAATTAAAAAAGTTTGACAAAACATTTTCAATATACAATCCTGATTGCACTTCTGCTGCAGCTTTCATGCAGGAGTGTGAGGCAGGCTTCTCCTCCTTCTGGTATGAGCAGTGGCACGGCGTCTGCCTACATACAGTCATACAAGGATCTCGCAGTAAGCGAGATGAAAAGAACCGGAGTACCTGCAAGTATAACCCTTGCACAGGGAATGCTTGAATCTGATTATGGACGAAGTTCTCTTGCCAGGATGGCTAACAATCATTTCGGGATAAAATGTCACAATGACTGGAAGGGCCAGACAGTCAGACAGCATGATGATCGAAGAAATGAGTGCTTCAGGAAGTACCAGAAAGTTGAAGACTCATTTTATGATCATTCCGATTTTTTAAGATCAGGATCGCGTTACAGCTTCCTTTTTGATCTTGATCCCAAGAATTACAAGGCATGGGCCCATGGACTGAAGAAAGCAGGCTATGCCACAAATCCCGACTATGCAAATCTTCTGATAAAGAAAATCGAGGAAAACAAGCTATATCTTTTCGACGACTCATATACGGCCTCAACAGGCAGGCCCCGTCAAAAAATACCAGAAAAAGAACCTATATCTTCGGTACCATCGGGATCCTCAGGTAAACCCCAGTCTGCCGTTGAGGAGAGCGGAGTTACTTTTGGCGCGGTTCTGGCCAGAGTTCCCCGAATAAAGGAGAATAATAAGCTTCAGTATATAATTGTTAAGGATGGAGATACACGTGAGAAGCTTGAAAATGAATTTCAGTTGCTCAGATGGGAACTACCCCGATATAATGAACTTCAGGACAATTTTACTCCTTATCCCGGGCAGATTCTTTATTTACAGCCCAAAAGAGATAAAGCTGAAGCCGGTAAGGATTTTCATACTGCAGGTGAAGGGGAGACCATGTATGCGATCTCTCAGTTATATGGGATAAAACTGGGGGATCTTCTTGAAATGAACAGGATGAGTTCAGGTTCAGAGCCTTCCTCAGGTCAGAAAATATGGCTGAGAAGCACAAAACCGGCTGGTCAGTAAGCCTTCAGGTACTGAATCCCTCAATTCTGAATCCGCGCAGGAATTCATTGATATTAAGCCTGTTTCTGCCCTCTGCCTGAAGGCTCATTATTCTTACAAATCCTCCTTTACAGGCAATCTTCAGGAAGCTTTTCCCATCTGACAGTATATCTCCTGCCTTTAAATTATGTTCTTCTTGCTCCGGCAGGCTTTCAAAAATCTTGTATGAAATCCTTTTATTGTCCTTGATGAATGCTGACCTTGCCGTGGGAGATGGTGACAGCCCCCTGATAAGATTATGAATTTTTAACGGAGTATTGTTCCAGTCAATAACGCAATGTTCCGGAAGTATTTTTGGTGCTGTTTTAAGAATCTCCCCTGGGACCATGAAATTTGACTGAGGCTGCGGACTTATGCTGTTTTCAGCCATTGATTCAAGAGTCCTTATAATAAGTCTTGCACCATATTTCATCAACCTGTCGTGAAGGTTTCCTGCGTTCTCGTTTGGAAAGATTGGAACTTCTTCTCTGAGAAGGATATTACCAGTATCAATCTTGTCGTCAATTAGGAATGTTGTAAGACCTGTGACTGATTCTCCGTTTATTAAAACGTGGTTAATAGGTGCAGGTCCCCTGTACTGTGGCAGTAGTGATGCATGAAGGTTTATCGTGCCCATAGCAGGTATCTGCCAGACCTCAGCAGGGAGCATCCTGAAGGCTACAACCACTATAATATCGGGTTTCAGGGTATACAGGGTATTTACAAATTCAGGATCTTTAAGATTTACCGGTTGAAGAAGATGCAGATAATTTGATTCCGCAAATTGTTTTACTGCTGATTTTGATAATGATCTGCCTCTTCCGGCAGGTCTATCAGGGGCAGTAACAACAGCAATCACATTGTATCCGTTTATGAGAAGCGAACCAAGAGAAGCAACTGCAAATCCGGGAGTTCCCATAAAAACTACCCTGAGACTTTTCATAGACTGTAGACATTCCTTACGTCATACAAATCTAATAAATATTTTAATCCTTGACAATATGCTTGTAGCAGGTGAGGTTATGGCCCATTTTGTTAGCCTTGGTCTTAAGGTAGAATTCATTGTACGGATTTGCAGGTATTTCAAGAGGTACCGCTTCAACGATACTGATTCCATATCCTTCAAGTCCGGCTCTCTTGACAGGATTATTTGATATGAGACGGACTTTTCCAAGGCCAAGCTCCCGCATGATGCTTGCTCCAACTCCATAATCCCGCTCATCCTCTCCAAATCCCAGTTTAAGATTAGCCTGTACGGTATCCATCCCTTCATCCTGTAGCTTGTAAGCCTTAATCTTGTTAAAAAGTCCGATACCGCGGCCTTCCTGGCTAAGATAGATAACTACACCTTTTCCTTCTGCTTCGACCATCTGCATTGCCTTGTGGAGTTGTGCGCCGCAGTCACATCGCATCGAACCGAAAATATCCCCGGTGAAGCACGATGAATGAAGCCTTACAAGTACAGGTTCATCTTTCGTCCAGGTTCCTTTTACGAGAGCTGCATGTTCAAGTCCATTACTCGTCTGTCTGAAGGGGATGAACTCAAACTCGCCATGCTCGGTGGGAAGTTTTACCTTTTCTCCTTTTTCAATTATGGAATCCCTCTCAAGAGTGTATCTTATTAGATCTCTGATGGCCACAATTTTGATATTGAATTTCTGTCTCAGTAATTCCAGGTCGGGTAACCTTGCCATCGAGCCATCGTCATTCATTATTTCTACTAGCGCACCTCCGGGGCTTAGTCCAGCTAGCCTGGTAAGGTCAACCACTGCTTCAGTATGGCCTGCTCTCCTGAGAACTCCTTTTGTTTTGGCTTTCAGCGGGAATATATGTCCTGGCCGGCCAAGGTCAGAAGGTTTTGTCCCAGGATCCACCAGCGCTTTTATTGTAAGAGCACGGTCCTTGGCAGAAACTCCTGTAGTGGTTTCAGGACCAAGTAGATCGACTGAAACAGTAAACTGGGTTTCGTGAAGAGATGTGTTGTTTCCTACCATCAATTCGAGTTCAAGTTCCTCGCATCTCTCTTCCGGCAGAGCCGCACATATCAGCCCCCTTCCATGCTTTGCCATGAAATTAACTATTTCCGGGGTTATTAGTTCAGCCGCACATATGAAATCTCCCTCATTTTCCCTGTCTTCATCATCCACGACTATCAGCAGCTTACCATTTCTGATGTCTTCAATAGCCTCTTCAATAGTATTAAGCTTTATTTGTTCCATCATAAAAATTTATTGATTGTTTTCCCCAGGCTTCCCTTTTGTGCCGGTAATTATGATCCTGTAAAGAGAATCCTTAATCTTCTTCAGGAAACCGATATAAGTTTCAACATTCATCATCATCGAATCGTTTGAAGCCTTGTAGGTTAGGAACAAGCCTATCGGGAGAAGAATGTAAGATGAAGCCCACATGCCTGCGAAAGTGCTTATAAGGTTTTCCTCAACAAGCTTTTCCCCGGAAAGGGAAATCACGTACCATATTACGAAAAAAAGAACCGATATAACTGCAGGTGTTCCAAGTCCTCCCTTTCTTATTATTGCGCCAAGAGGTGCCCCGATAAAAAAGAAGACCAGGCAGGCGAAAGAGAGAGTGAATTTCTTGCTCCAGTTCACCTCATAGTTCTTTATGAATTTAACCTCTGAGTGAAGCGATTCGTTTTTACCAGTAATGAAATTTCCCGCATCCTTAAGTACATTTATTGCATTTGTTAAAACAGCTTTTTTTTCTGCATCAGACAGTGATCTGTATAGTTCATCTGTATCGAACGGTTTAACCTGTGTGGTTCTGACAGAATCACCCATGGCGTGGCGAATCCTTGTTACGATCCTTCTCCTTCCGGTGTAAAGTTTACTCAAGTCGAATTCAGCATAATAGGTTTCGACCCGCGCATTATATCTTTTATTCAGTGAATCGATGTCGTGTGTAAGCTGTGCAATATTCTTCATTGCCGAATGTGACTTGAACAGATCTATTTCAGTACGCTCGAGATCGAATCCGGAAAGTGAGACTAGAATTGTCTGTTCCCTGAAATAGTCCTTTCTGAAAGGATATTTCTTGCCCTCTATTTCATCATCCTTTTCAGGCATCTCATTGTAGGAATATCCGTTATAGAGCACCATACTCATTGCGGTTTCATCCTGTGAAACTTTCATGTAGCCTGAATCTGCGTAAGTCACCGATACATTTCCCCTGTTATTGCGATGGTCGTATATGTACAACCTGTCGAGACGGTTGGTAACAGGATCTTTTGAAGTTATCTTTATGCTGAATCCGTCGATATCGTTATTGAAAGTACCTGCCTGCAGGTTGATGTCAGGACGTTTGCGGCGGATATCATAAAGAAGTGTCCTTGCTTTCTTGTTTGAATATGGAAGTACATTATTGGAAAAAAAGAAAGAAATCACCGAGATAAAGCCGACAATTATTACAAGCGACCTCATGATTCTTTTCAAAGGTATTCCTGAAGATTTGAGAGCCGTAAGTTCGCTATATTCACCCATATTCCCGAAAGTCATCAGTGATGCAAGTAATATTGCAAGCGGAAGTGCCATAGGGACGAACGACAATGAGAACTGGAATAATAGTTCGGCAAGAATTTTTACTTCAAGTCCCTTGCCTGCAAGCTCATCAACATACATCCATAAAAATTGAAGGATAAGGATGATCAGTACAATGAAAAAAGTAAGGATCAGAGGTCCGATAAATGATTTCAATACAAATCTGTCGAGTTTCTTCACAACCTTAAAATTTTCAAAATGCAAAATTACTTGATTTTTTGTAATAAATCGAAACCAGCCTATTCCAATTATATCAGAAGCATTTTTTACCCTGGAGAATAGGTTTTAGTGAAATCAAATCCCAAGGGCTCTTTTAAGGTCGGATATCTGGGTGTCCCACAGGTATATAGCGTCTTCTTTTTCATCCGGTTCCGCGAAATCGGTTATTATCAGAGCCAGATCGCCTGTAAGGTCATGAACCAGTATTTTAAATTCAAAATAATTCGTTTCACTGTCTTCAGTGTTGTCGGTCCATTCGAACCTGACTAGCTTGTTTTCCCTGACTGTTGCAATCCGGGCTTTATATTCAGTTTTGTTCCAGATAAAGGTAAAGACATCCCCGTCAATTGTCACACTGTCGGCGAACCATTCACTGAGTCCTTCCGGGGTACTTAGCCTGGGAAAAAGTGTTTTTGGTGAACAATTCAACGTATATTCAAGTTCGTACTTCAGCCTCATTTCATAAACCTGATATTAACCCTTCTACTCTGCAATATAGAAAAAAATATCAAAAGAAAAAATCAAATTGTTTTTTTGGCATTATCTGGTTATATTTGCACCCGCGAAAACTAATACCTCCATTGGCAAGTACTGCTGAGGCAACAGAGGAAACGACCTTCCTGTGCCAAGGCTTCGGAGGACACGGCCCTCCTTCACTGAAGTTACGGAGGACACGGCGAGATAGCTCAGATGGTTAGAGCGCATGATTCATAATCATGAGGTCGGGGGTTCAATTCCCCCTCTCGCTACAAAGCAAAGCCCTTCCCGCGAAGCGGGAGGGGCTTTTTGTTGAATGGCTCATTAGCTTGCTCAATGAGACATGAAAACAAAAAGCCCCGTATACGGCGATAACCGCAAGGGCTTTGCTTTGTTAAGCACCCCCTCAGGAATCGCCGTCAGGCAATTCCCCCGGTTCTCTACCCGTGAGCTCGCTCACAGGGCTTAAAAACAAAAAAGACCGTTGTCAGGCCCCGGCCTGACAGGGTTTTTCGTTGTTAAGCTTCCCCACGGGAATCGCCGTCAGGCAATTCCCCCCCCCCTCTCTCCTCTCTCTCACCAAATTGAATATCAGTTTTATACGTTATTATATGTATGGTTGGTTTTTGTTTATTTCCATGCTCGTGTCACCATGTCATTTATTTTTCAACACAAAAGCCACAAAGGTCAACACAAAGGATAAAGACTGATAAAATATTAATTTATAATCTATTAGAAAATTCCAATCATCTGCGAAACTTGAATATTCTCTTTGTTCAGCGATTCAAGAAAAGCTTTGAAATTTAATCTTCAATATCCAGTAAAAAGTCCCGAAACCTATAGAATCAATAACGCATCTCCTAATCAGTTTATTCATTTGTTCGGGATACTCCAGACCCGGGATACAGCCTGAACGCAAAACCACCTGCAATCTGGTCGAAATCAGATACAAATCCGTAAAGATAAAGGTGACGGAAGATGAGAACCGATGCTCCGGCATTGAAAAATCTTGTATCATAATCAGCCATTAACGTCAACGGTTTAAAAAATGAAGGAGTGAATGACACTCCTCCGAAAAGTCCGGAAAAATCACTTTCGATTAATTCGCCCGGAGCATACCCTATTGTCAGCGAGGTCTGATTATCTCCGACCCGGAAATTCTTTGTCCCTGCAAGATAAATAGATTTGAAATATTTTCTTCCCGACTCAGTTGTTGAGAATATGTCATTTCCTCCAATAACTACTGCAGGAACAAATTTACTTTCTTTCAATATTCTTACCCTGGCTGAAAGTGACCTGTCCTGGTTTCTAAGCGAGTCGTCATCTGTTTTGAATACTGTCATTCTGAAACTTAACTCTGCAAAGGGGAGAAAAGCCATCCCGACATAGTAGTTGTAGGTGTTATAGTTGAATCTGGGCTGAGGAGTTACGTTATCAGGAAGGTAATTTGCCCCGGCAGAAAAAGTGCCATCTGAAGGCATTTGAGCTGAGGGACTATTCAATAATCCTTCAGTTCCTGCTGTAGGCTGTCCTGAAGAATAGCATCCCACTGAGAGAAAAAAGAACAATATCAACAGTTTGTTCACACGAAAATTGCTTTATTATATTGTTGTAAAATAAGTGGTTCGTGTGGAACCTTCATTATTTTTATCTTCTTTTGTCCGGTCTCAGGCAGGATGAAGGTTTAATTAATGCTAGTCTTCCTGACAATTGGCAACCTTAACAATCTTAACAGGACAGGGTTTGGCTAACCTTACATTCTGTCGTTCAATGTCAATTAACCGGGAAAAGAGCCGCTGCCTCCCTTATGTTTGATCCGGTAGATTTTGCAGCCATAATACCAGTACGACCACCACATATCCCAGTTGTTATTCCTGGTTATAAGAATATAATACATCAGATGGGCGTCATCAGGCAACTCACTTTGGTCATGCAGAAGTATGACGTGAATTTTTTTAAGCGGACAGATAATGCATTTCTCAACATAACGCTTGTAGGCCTGAATTGCGGAATAGTAATCCTCCGGATAATAGTCTATGTCAGGCTTTCCATTCTGCACAAGGAGGTATTTGCTAATCGGACTATTCTTAAGATCATCAAATCTGGTATTCTTATCACCGAATTCCGGAGAAAGATTTCCAAACCGGGTCAAAACCTGCATAAGAGCTTCAGGATCGTTCCTCAGCAGTTTTTCCTTTTCTGACATTGAGAGCTGGATGGCCGTTTCAAGGTCGGTATACATCTTTTCAACTTTTTCTGCCGTCATATTTTCAGAGACATTCAGGTTTGCATCTTTAACCAGAGCGGAAAGTCCAGCCAGATTGTCAGCTGCGTCAATTTTCTGGTTCAGCTCCATGATACCCGATATATCAAAGATATCATCAAATGTCTGAACCTCATCAGGTTTCTGGCAGGCGAGAGTGAGAAACACGAGCCCGGCCACAGAAATTTTACAAAGATCTCTAAAGGAGTAGAATTTTTTCATTTAATGTTGTTTTTAAGATTAGTTATCATGTTTTTAATTGATTCATTCCAGAAAAGTCTGTCTTTATATATAGAGTTGGGAACTGTACTGATCGATTGTCCGTAATAATTATATGTTCCTGCATTATAGCTAAATCCATATTGTTCAGGAATTGTGATCCTGAAAAACCTTCGGTTGTATCGTTTTTTGAATGGGAGCGGAATTGAAAAGACTAAATTCAACAAATAAATGCAACTTTTTTAGAGGAGATCAAGATTAAATTTTT
>CAZTJT010000023.1:0-67552 GCA_964613785.1 uncultured Rikenellaceae bacterium | reverse complement strand
GATATCAGTTATAGTTACCTTTTTAAATGATCCTTGGGTGTATTTATTATTTTGAAAAATGTTGATTCTGGTATACTGACAGCTGGTAATTCAAAGCCTGAGATCCTTATTGATGATATAATTATCTTTACTCAAATGACTGCCTTAAGTAATTATAAGCTTCATTATTTATTTCTCTGATCGGGTAAGTATCTGAATAATTTATCCAGTTAAATCTAAACATATTTTCTCTTATTTATAACAATACGACTACTGATTTTAATGCCTTTGAGTAAATTCTGAAAATTACCTTTTATGAAAAATAAGATATGATGGCCATGTAAACAGCTGCCGGATAAGCCAGTAGAAAAACTTGCAGAATCCGGCTATATAAACCAGGCAATATTTCCTGATGTTTTCATGTTTTATGTTTTAACAGGATAATTTAAGGGGATAAATTAAATTTTTTTAAACTAGCAAGCTCATTTCCTCTTTTATCTACAATTGATTAAAATTGAACTGTAAAATTCACCTCATTAAAATGATATCCGTAGGAAGCAAATATCGGAGAAGATTCTATTTTAGATATGCGGTATTTGTTTTCCTTTTCATAAGCTATGTCATTTCTGATACCGTATGCCAGGCACCTGATTATATTGGCACCCTATCGCGTGAAGAGGCGTCTTTGATTCTGAGTGAATATATACGTCACGCTTCGGTTACAGGAAACGAAAAGCCGGCCGGCCGGTTTCTTGAGAACGTATGCCGTGAAAAAGGTCTGCATGTCAGGGTCTTTACTGATAAACCTGACAGTTACAATTTTGCCGCTTCATTATACCCGCTGGAAATGAAGAAGCCCAATATCATTTTGCTTAATCATATTGACGTTGTACCTGAAGGAGACACTTTGCGATGGAAATATCCGCCGTTTTCAGGCGCAATAACCGGTGATACTATATGGGGACGAGGAACAGCCGATATGAAGGGTGCCGCTGTTATGCAGCTGATGGCAATTGCATCCTTTGCAGGGGTAGCCGCTAAAACAGAACTTCCAGTCAATGTATCTCTCCTGTGTGTCTCCGGCGAAGAAAAATACGGAGGTACCGGTGCCGCAATCATCAGTGGTTCATTTCTCAGTGAGCTGAATCCGGCTGCAGTTTTTGGCGAAGGAGGTATCGGAACAAAAAACATACTCAAGAAAGATCCCGAAAAACAGGTATTTGCCATCTCCGTCAGCGAAAAGAGAGCCCTCTGGCTTAAGCTCAGTCTTAATCATAATACTTCGGGACATGGCTCGGTCTCCCCTCCCCATTATGCAAACAAAATAATGATCAAGGCACTTCATTCTCTTGTCAGGTCAGATCCCCGGATCCGATTCAATGAATCAACAAGGTCGATGTTCAGGGCATATGGCAAACTGGAAAAAGGGATCACCGGAATGGTCCTGAACAAACCCGGTCTCTTTAAACCTGTTATTGCCGGCAGGTTGAAAAAAGACCCTCTTCTGCATTCAACGGTAACAAATACAATGACCATAACCCGGTTCACTGACCAGGAGAATGAGATAAACCAGATCCCCCAGGAAGCAGCGGTAATGCTTGACTGTCGTTTGCTTCCAGAGACGCCGACAGACGAATTCATCACCTATATCAGGAAAAGACTGAAGACCGATGGGATTGACATCAGCATTATCAGTGAGACACAGAATGCACCGCCTACCGTGCCTGATAAATATTACAATATTTTCTGTGAATCAATCATCGAAACATATCCGGGAGCAGGCATCATTCCTGTGCTTTTTCCCGCAACAACCGACAACAACTATTTCAGGAATGCGGGAGTTCCGGTTTACGGGATAATACCCGCCGTCCTTGGGGAAGAGCTTATGAAAGCCATTCATAACTATAACGAGAGGATCCCCGTCGAATCGCTTGTTAAGGGGACTGAGGTTTACATAAGGTTCCTCGAAAAACTTCTTTCTGGCAACAACTGATGCCGAATCCTTCTATCAAACCGGCAGAATATTACTCAGATTATTTCCAAGGATCATCTCCTTTTCTTCTTCTTCAAGGTTTAATGCCCTTATAATCGTAAGTACCTGTTCAAGATTGTTTTTGCCGTATGGGGTATCTGATCCCATGATGATCTTTTTTGCTCCGAATTCATCAACAGCCAGGGCTATTCGATCGGCGGAAACAAGTGACGGGCAGGAAATGTCGAAATAAACATTATCTCCCACCATCTTCTTCTCCTTAATAAAGATCTCAAGACCAATAAGATGTCCGACAATGAAATTTGTACTGAAATTGCCTGACAAGGAGATGAAATCCAGAACATCTTTTTTTGAATACAAATGGATGAACAGCGGGAGGTTTTTCGATGCAGCAAATTCTGCAATGCGTCCGAACGTGGATGATTTAATTGAAAAGGGATGACATGCCTGGTGGAGCTTTATTCCGGCGAATTTCCACAAATGCAGTTTTTCTTCCATTTCAGCTTCAATTCCATTATTCAGGGGATTAACCCAGCAGAACTGCAATATACGTCCTTGCGACAAAGATGCCATTTCATGGACCTTTATATTGGATCGCTCAATGGCCGACCATTTACTTTCCCTAGCCAATGCAGCTCTTATAAACCTGTTTACAACAAAATTGAGTTCTGGCCCGTGAAACCTGTTACCCAGACCGGGGATGGAGAGGGGATCATCGCGTTCCGAATCGGCCGGGCATAATACCACTTTGTCAACTCCAAGCCTGTCAAGCACGGAAATGATACTTTGCATATCCCTGTATTCTCCGCCCCTATGCGAGTGTCCGTCGATAATCATTTGTGACTGATAAAGTTCTATTTCTGAATCACCGCTTATTCATAACCGACCATAAATAAATCAAGATCAGTATCAATGCCAGAAAAAGGCCTGCTACACCGAAAGCGGGGTATCCGAATATAAGGGGACCTTTTTCCTGCATGGCAAAGATAACTGAAGAACCTATTATAATAGCTGCGATAATGACACTAAGGGATATCTGATGACCTACCCTGGAAATGGATCTTTTTAGCTTGTCAGCCTCATGAAGTTCAAAAACGAGTTTCAATTTACCTTCCCTTAGTTTATTGAAGATTAGATTTATTTCCCCTGGCAAACGTTCTATCAGTTCAACACTTTCCTGAAGCAGGGAGCTGCTTCTTTTCAATATTTCCCCCGGGTCGAGTCGTTTTCTTGAGATTTTTTTTACAAATGGCCGGGCAACTTCAAGCATATCCAGGTCGGGGTATAGTTCCTTTCCTGTCGATTCGATCATTGAAAGAGCCTTGATCATAAGAACCAGGTTGGGCGGAAGGGTAAGGTTATGACGGATCATGATGCCTATTACCTCCTGTCCGGCTTTGTTTATATCGAGGCTTCCCAGAGGTATTCCCAGGTAGCTGTCGAACAGTTCAGCAAGTTCCTGGCGGAGCAGGCTGCGGTCGACATCCCTGATAATTATTTTCAAGTCCTCAAACCTGTTTAATGTGCTGTCGGGGTCCCTGTTTATCAGCGCCTGGAGCAATTTGGCACCGTAGAACCGGGTATTTTTGTCGAGGTAGCCCACCATTCCCACATCAAGCATGACGATTTCGGCGGGCGGGATAACGAAAAGATTGGCAGGATGAGGATCCGCATGAAAAAAACCGTCTTCGAGTATCTGCTTCATTATGGCTTCAGCTCCTCTCAATGCAATTTTATGAGTATCATATAAATTCCTGTACTTTTCCTGAACTGTCTCATTTATTTTTATGCCGTCAATGAACTCCATTGTCAGCACAGCCGATGTGGTAAGTTCCCAATAGACCTTCGGGACGCGTATATACTCAACATCGCTGAAATTGATCCTGAACTTCTCATAGTTCTGGGCTTCTCTGGTAAAATCAAGTTCTTTTCTTACAGCCTTTCTGTATTCCTCTACCATCAGGCGGGGCCTGTACATCCATCCGTTGTGAAGCCGGTTCTCGGCAAATTGTGCCAGGTCTTCCAGGATTGCCAGGTCGGCTTCAATGATCTGCCTTATTCCGGGTCTCCGGATCTTGACAGCCACCTGGTCGCCGTCAGGCAGAGCGGCCTTGTGAACCTGACTCAGGGAGGCAGCTGCTACAGGAACAGGATCAAAGTACCGGAAAACTTCCTGAGAAGGCTTTCCCAATTCCTCTTCAATAATCTGCCGCACCAGGGAAAAATCAAAGGGAGGCGTATTGTCCCGGAGCTTTTCAAGTTCCTTTATGAATTCAGGAGGAAGAAAATCGGGGCGGGTGCTGAGAATCTGTCCGAATTTGATAAATGTCGGCCCCAGCTCTTCCAGGGCCCTGCAAAATTTTTCGGGAGTACTTAAGATGTTTTTGCCGGTATTCCTGGTCGAAGATATTCCTTTCCTGCGCCGGTCAAAAAGATATTCCACCCCGTATTTTGTAAGGACACCAACTATCTGCCTGGTCCGCTTGAGCTTTTCCAGATTCTTAAATTGCATCATTATAATCTTACGCTAATTGCTAAAGATCAATCCTCAGGAAATGGAAAGAAGAATGTCGCATTTCTACTTTCCTGAAGCCTTATCCTTTTTTGTCAGTTTGCTGATCTCTTCTTTCAGGGCATTGATCTCCTTCCGTGATGGTATATCAAGCTTTTCCATCGCTTTTTCGACTGCCTTCTCAATTTTTTCTTCCATCCCTGCCCTGTTCTTTTCAACAAGGTCCATCAGATCCCTGACAAATTTAGCCTCATCCGTCTTTGCCAGTTCACCTCTTTTTATCAGATCCCTTGAAATTTCCTCGGCTTTCTCACGAGTGAGCGACAGTGCTCCGAGACCTGCTAAAATCATTTTTTTGATCAAATCTGCCATGGCTCTTTGAATTATTTGGTTTTGACTGATAATTACACATTTTTTAGTATCACAGGGTTACTCTATCTCAGATTCCCTTCATTCATTCTAAACTTCCTTGCACGCAGAAAATAATCATCAACCCGTTCAAGACTGAACTCATCGATCATTTCCTGTACGGAGATCTTTTCATCAAGGCTTGTTACAAGCACCACACCCAGTTTACCCGGATCATGGATATTAACACTTTCACCGTATTTATTCTTTAACAGCCTGAGTTTTTCCCAGTTATAATCAAGGTGAACTATTTCATAGTCGAGGTTTATTTTGGCAACGGCATAGTCAAAATAGTTAGTGTTTGAAGCAATCATTTCTCCCAGCGGGTTAAGGATCTCCGACGGGGTTGACCTGTACACTGATCCGACAAAAAACGATCTGCATGAATAGGCCCACAGGCTCTGCACAAATCCGCCGTGATACATTGATGAGAACAGCATGATATCAGGTTTTTGAGCTGCATACTTCAGCCTCAGTTCATCAAAGTTCAGGTCAAAACATATTGCGATGCCCACAGTGCCAAAATCGCACCTGAAAACAGGTGCCTCATCTGATGCCTTTATGCCCTCCTCCATTTCGCCGATGGTGGGGAAATTTTTGTCATAGATCCCGGCAATTTTACCAGCCCGGTCGATCATGATGCATGAATTGCGCCATATATCTTCCTTATTTTTCCTCTTTGTTCCGAAAACTATATAACATCCGTTCTCCCTGGCAACAGAGGCAAAATAATTGATCACCCTGTCACCCCTGGCGTTAAGATATTCTTCCCCTGCACCCGAAAGATCGCAGAACTCAGGCAGCAGAATAAGATCGGGTTTGTCGGGAAGGACCTGTTTAAGCTCATTTCCCCAGAATGCTATAACACGTTCCACCATTTTTTCAGGCGGCTGGTCACTTCCTGCTGACGGAACATTACCGATTGTTGCGACTGTAACATACCTGGCCGCATAAACATTACCTGCTGCAAGGAGAAAGAATATCAATCCTGCCAGAAATGAAAATCTATAATTGGACATATCTGCTGATTTATTGTTCAATCAAAGATAAGAAATCCTGAAAAATGGGATTCGGCTTCCCTATGCTGAAAGAGGAATGCGGGGCGTGGCTAACCCTGAAAGTTATTTCTTTCTGATCATTAGAAAATATACCGGTATGCCGGCAAGGATGAGTGACATACCTATTGCCGCCTCGCGCGGACGGGTAAAGATTGTGTTAAAGAAAAGTCCTATGCAGAACAGGATGAAAATTGCAGGTATGACGGGATATCCCCAGGTTTTATAGGGACGGTAGGCATCGGGCATCCTGTGGCGGAGGATAAAGACTCCCAATGAGGTGGCACCATAAAAGATAAAAACGGCAAAAATGATCATATCCGTCAGCTGATCGAAGGTCCCTGACAGAACCAGCACTGAGGCCCATATACCCTGCCAGAGAAGGGAAACGCCGGGAACATTGTTTCTGTTCAGTCTGCTTAGGCTTGAAATGAACAAGCCATTGCGGGCCATGGCATAATAAGGCCGGGCACCGGTAAGAATGCTTGCATTGGTACATCCCAGGGTTGTTATTAGAATAAGCACTGATATAAAGACCGCGCCTGTTGATCCCCAGTAACTCCTTACAGCTTCAACAGCAGCAATCTGGTTCTGTGATTCATGTATCTGGACAAGCTCAGAGATAGACAGAAGGGAAAGATAAGTGAGATTAACCACAACATATACTGTTATCACAATGAAGACTCCTATCACTATTCCACGGGGTATATTTTTAGTGGGTTCCCTGACCTCTCCGCCAATGAATCCGACTGATACCCATCCCTGGTAAGCCCAAAAAGCAGCAAGCATAGCCGTATAAAATGAGGACAAGGTAACATTACCCGATACAATGTCGGTAACATTCATAAAACCAGCCGGTTTTGCGGTTCCCGAGATCAGACCGGAAATTACTATGATCAGGAGACCTGTTCCAACCAGAACAAGGATAGCCCTACTGAAACCGGCACCACTTTTCAATCCGGAGATATTCAATCCTGTCAGCAACAGTATCAGTAGTATTGCAACAAGCTTAATACCAAAATCATGAAACGGGTAAAAGACACCTCCCAGGGTAAAATCATGCAGTGAACTAAAAATTGAAGGAAGAGGGAAAATAGTGTTCAGCGATTGAGCAAAAACCCATGCCAGAGATGAGATCGTTGCAGTCTGGATAACCGTAAAGAGCGACCACCCGTAAAGGAATGCGAAAAAGCGGTTATATATCTTTTTAAAATATACAAAATCCCCCCCGGTATCAGCAAGCAATCCTGCAACTTCTGCGTTGCACAGTGCACCGAACAGGGTGATTACACCCCCTACTACCCATGCCACTATAATCCAGCTTGAAGATCCGAGCTCTGCAGCCATCGGCGCGATCTTTTTATAGACCCCCGATCCGATTATGTTTGCTACGACAACGATGATTACATAAGTTATCCCCAGAGTTCTTACAAGGTTCCTTTGATTTACCATCAGACTAAACAATTAAGTCCCTAAAATAAGAAATAAGTTATGATTCCGATACCTGAGGTAAGAATACGTCTTATGCTTTCAAAAAGATTGTTTGTTATTCTTTATAGTTAGTGAGGTCAATCTGAATTCCGGGACTTGAATGCTCCGGTTTTTTTTTGCAGCTTTAAAAAATATTCAATAAATTGGATATATTAAAAAAAAGCTATGCATGAGTTTTCACTGGCCAGTGAAGTGGTAAAGATTGCCGGAGAGGAAGCTGCAAAAAACAATGCCCGGCTGGTCAGCGAAATATCTATCGAGGTTGGAGACCTGAGCGGTGTCGATACCGGAGCTTTTCAGTCGGCCATGGAGATTCTGTCAGAAGGTTCAATACTTGACAAAGCCAGGCTTAATATCATCAGAATAAAAGGCAAAGGGTTCTGCCGGAGCTGCGACCTCGAGTTTGAGATGGATCATAGGATCGACACATGCCCCGTCTGCAGCTCATTCCCGGCAGAGATAAGGGGCGGCCATGAGTTCAGGGTTGTATCCCTGACAATCGAAGAAGTTCAGGATGAAACCTTCATGATACAAAAACACAAAAGATCATGAAAATAATTCATAACCGAGCTTGCGAGCTCGACGAAGTCAATCATGAAGGTTCCACACGAAATGCTTAGTATTCATTAATTTAGTTATATTATTTTCGTGTGAATAAAAAACCAAAGTTATGTGCGAAACATGCGGCTGCGGAAAACCGGACGGATTTTCAATAAGGAATCCCAGAACTGATACGGCAAGCGAAAAAGTGCATGAACAAGATCATCATCATGCCGATGACCACGCTCACGACCATGATCATCATCACGACCACCCTCATTCACATCCACATTCCCATAATCAGGATCATAAGCATGACCACCCGAGGATAATTGAACTCAACCGCGACATTCTGGCCGGAAACAATATTACAGCTTCCTTGAACAGGAGATTCCTTGAAGGAAGAAAAGTGCTCTGCCTGAACATGGTAAGTTCACCTGGATCGGGCAAGACAACCATACTTGAGAAGACCATAAGCACCCCGGGAATTTCAAAAAAAATATATGTTATTGAAGGAGATCAGCAGACGATGACTGATGCCATAAGGATTGAGAAGACCGGGGCTCCGGTCCTTCAGATAAATACCGGGTCAGCCTGTCATCTGGATGCACGAATGATAGAATCTGCCCTTAAAAGAATGGATCCTGAATCCGGCTCTGTTCTTTTCATAGAAAATGTGGGGAACCTTGTATGCCCTGCAATGTTCGACCTGGGGGAATTCAGGAGGGTATTGACTGTCAGTGTCACCGAAGGCGAAGACAAGCCCCTGAAATATCCGGGTATGTTCGAAACATCACATCTTTGCCTCGTAAACAAGTCTGATCTGCTGCCTTATGTTGATTTCAGTATGGATGATTTCATCCGGAATGCCAGGAGCATAAATCCTGATCTGGAATTAATCACGCTTTCTGCAAAAACAGGTGAAGGAATGGATGTCTGGTACAGGTGGATAGAGCATCAGTATTCACTTTCCCTGGGGAAATAGCATTATGTACATGTCACTCTCTTACGATGATATACCATAATGTTTTATACTGGGCTCCTATACTGAATGACTGATTTTTGCCCCTTTTGAATACGGGTACCTCTGTATTCCTGTTTCCTGCGGGATCGAGTGAATGCACTCTGAATTTATCCATATCCCTGAATATCAATCTGGCAGGAATGCCTTCAACCCTTGTTGGGGCGTCGCCCCATCCGGTTCCTACTGTGGTTTTTTCCTCATTCCACTTCATCGCCGTGTTTTCAGCCCTTCCTGCAGCGACAAGCAATATTCTGGATGATTCTTCCAATGGTTTGCCGTCGAGTGAGGTTATTGCAACAGTGGCCCAGTTAAAAGGGGTGGTATCCATTTCCACTGTTACATTTTCTAGTTCAATGGCTTTCCCTCCGATATAACCGGCAGCGACCCTGGCTGAAGGTGTTTTTACCTTGAATACCGCATTTGATGAATCAGTGTTATCCCATATTATCTCGCCGGTTTCGCTTTCCCAGACACCTTCCGGATCTGTGACAGAACCGGAAAGCCCCGGTTTCGAAGCTTGAAGGTTAACGCTCATTGGGTGTAGTGCTATCAGTGATTCATGAGCTCCGTATTTCTTCCAGACGCTTTTCATGTTTGACCTGTGTAGTCTCAGTTCACTTCCTGATTCTGCCAGTTCACCGAGGACGGCATCACGGGGCATATTGAGACTGACCTTCTGCTGGCCCGACCGAACTGCACCCATCCTGAAGAGAACTGCACCCGCAGGCACGAATACCTGCTTAAGGGGATGCCCCGCGCTGGAAAAGAAATTATTTATTCTTCCCTGATCGTAGGGCCTGTTAAAGGTAAAATGATAAATCCCATCGAAATCCTGGAATGCTGAAACGGAATTAATCATCGGGAACATCTCGGCGCAATAGAAGCTGGGAGCCGGATGATCGTATTCACTTATGGTAAGGGGCATCCCTTCCACCCTGTGAAGACCGAAGGAAAGCAGTGTTCCTCCCATCCTGTCTGATACCATTGATGAGTTTCTGATCAACCATTCTGTTGAAGACCAGATCCGGCCAGGGAAGGAAGGGTGTTCCCAGTAAGCATGCATGTCAATAAAATCTGCTGATTCCGCCTCTCTTAAAACACCTGCAGCACCACTATATGAGGCCTGGGATTCAGAAACCAGAGCCTTGACATTAAGTTTATTTTTCAGAAAATCCGTCATCTCCTTTGCGTAGGAAATTTCGGTATCCATCAGGAAAGCCCACATGGTCTCCCTGGCGGTTGTTGATTTTGTGCTGTAATTTGTAATGATATCCATCAGATCATTGGTGAATCCCTCTCTTTTTGGATATTCCGGATTGGACCTCAACCATGTATTCCATTGGGAAAGGAGGCTTTTCATGTGCTCCCTGTTAAGTTTCGGAAGCACAGCCCAGTTTGAAAGCAGCGAGTTTTCATTGTTTATCTCAACAAACGCAACAGCAGGTTCATCAGTGTAAGCATTTCCCGTATAGGAATTGACGTGCTTAAGAAGCTTTTCGGCATAAATTTTCTGCATCTCAATATATGGCCTGTAAAAATTGTCTATCCCTTTACCGTAATTGAAATGTTCAATATCTTTATAGTCCACACCCGGATAGATGTATGATACATGGGTGTTTATGTTGCTGTAGATACCATGGATTTTAAGCTGGTAGATCAGCCAGTCTAGTTTTTCAAGCTGTCCCGGGTCAAGGTCTTTTTTATCCTTGTCCCAGATCCCGTTTGGCGCTGACTGGTTATCCATATGATGAAACCTTACAACATTCATCCCTAGCTTTCTGAGCCTTCCGGCAATTTCTGCAGCAGTCTCCTTGTCGGGGAAGCATGAGCCGAATGTAAGATTGGTTCCGAAAAAACGGATTCTGTCACCTTTGCCGTCGATAAAATGCCCGTCTTTAACCGTAACAAAACCCGATGCCCCAGCCTGAGGCTCATTCAGGAATGACATGTCGACATCATTCTGAATCGTGTCAGAATCAGGAATAACAAAATCAAACCATCCGTATTCGCGGACATCATTTGCTGTATTGTGGCAGCCGCCAAATACCAATAAGATCAGCATGGGAAGTGCGATCCTTAAAGATTTGAAAATTAAGGAAGAAATGAGTTTCATATCGCTTAGGTTTTAATCCGGGATCCGGAAAGGTTAAATAATGTACAATTTAATAAATACTTGCGAAATAAATTAATTGAACTGGAACTGAACCAAAGCTAATTCTTCCTGAAAGAAATTTGCAACCATTTTACCCAGACCTCTGAGATAGTAGTTGTTAATGCAGTAGTTACAAGGTATTACGTCTCTGTTCAACTCTGCGTTTTCTCCGCACAACTCTGTAAAACTATATGATAAAAACCATAGCCAATCTTCATAATAAGTGGTCCCTAATTTCAGGACTTTAATAAATTTATATGAACAGTCCACAATAGCAAATCAAAACCCAATAAAATCATTCAGGCATGAAACCCACATGATTGACCAAAATCACATAAGAAAATGAAAACAATTAACTTTCAATCATGTGTGGTTCCATACGACCATTAAAATCAAAATTATATACGTATGAAAAACATCCTAAAAAATCTGTTACAGCCGAACAAAGAATATACAGAGGCTGGCTTCCCGATGAGAGAAAATCCTGATTCCACTAACGGAATTGATCGCCGGCGGTTCCTGCAGAAGACCGGAGCATTTTTAGGCGGAATATCACTGGCTCCCTATATGTTCTCTGACGAAGAAGAACTAATTGCCCGGACCACTTCGAATGTCAGCCGTTCCTCGAGTCCTTCCGAACTGAGAATAACTGATATGCGCTATTGCGTGCTTCAACTGGCCGATGACGGATCCCGTAATCCGCTTATCAGGATCGATACGAACCAGGGAATATACGGATTGGGAGAAGTAAGGGATGCAGCCGACGAAAGGTATGCACTGATGCTCAAGAGCCGTATCCTTGGTGAAAATCCATGCAACGTTGAAATGCTATTCAAGATAATTAAGCAGTTTGGATTTCACGGACGTCAGGGGGGTGGTGTAAGTGCTGTTGAGATGGCCTTATGGGATCTTGCGGGTAAAGCATACGGTGTTCCATGCTGGCAGCTTCTGGGGGGAAGATATCGCGACAGGGTAAGATTGTATTCCTATATTCCGGTGCACAACTGGGCTAATATGGATGTCGGCAAATTCAAGGCGGATGTAAAGGAACGTATTGAACAACAAGGCTATACCTGGCTTAAGTTCTATCCCAGCCTTGAAACCATCAGCCACATACCCGGCATAACGGTCAATTCAAAATTCTGGGCCGATCCCAAATACACTGATATTACTTCATATAACCGCACCAAGCAGCCATTTACTCAGCTTCAGATCACCGACAAGGGGCTTGCGGAACTTGCCAGGTATGTTGAATTCATAAGAAGTGTTACAGGAAATGAAATTCCATTGTCGGCCGACGGATTTGGCAATTATGATATTAATAACTGCATAAGGGTGGGAAAGGCTTTGGAACCTTACCGGCTCGCCTGGCTCGAGGACATGCTCTCCTGGGAAATGACAGGTCAGCTTAAAGTCCTGTCGGATGCTTTGGAAACTCCCACACTTACAGGTGAGGATATATACCTCAAAGAGGAATTCATCAGACTATGCGATAATCATGCAGTAGATATAGTCCATCCCGACCTGCATACCGCGGGAGGAATTATGGAAACGAAAAAGATCGGTGATTATGCAGAGGAAAAAGGAATTGCCATGGCCATGCATTGCTCCAGTTCTCCAGTAGGCTTTATGGCCAGCGTACACTGCGCAGCAGCCACCCAGAATTTCCTTGCGCTTGAAATGACCACCCAGGCTGTCGACAACCCATGGTGGGAAAACCTGGTTAAAACTACCGACGGGAGGAAGCTTACTGAAAAAGGATTTGCCATTGTGCCTGACTCCGCCCCCGGGCTGGGCATTGAGCTGAATGAAGATGAGGTGAAAAGGCATTTATACCCGACCGACAGGAACTATTTTGCCCCTACAAAGGAATGGAATGACAAACGTTCCTCAGACCATCTCTGGAGCGGACGATTTACAATTGGTCAGCCTACAGGTATTGTACCCAAATAATTGGAAAAAATTAACATATTGAAACAAAGAATTACCTAAAAATTAATTTTATGAAACCCACATGTTTTGCAAACACAAACACTCATAAATATAATTTTATAAAACATGTGTGGTTCCATCATACCTTTAAAATCAAAATTATATTATGATGAAACGTAAAGAATTTTTGCAGAAAGGACTGGCTACAGGCACCCTTGGCGGAGCTACTGCATGGCTGTCAGCAACAGGCAATCAGAATAAGTTTGATCCGAAAACGAAAGTACCATGGGGGTATGACGTTGACTATTCTGAGGTGATGATAGAAAGGTCAGTAAAGGGCAAACCCCATAAGGGCAAGGTTCTGCTGGCAATACAACCTCACTCCGATGACATTCCCCTATCGGCTGGTGGTCTGATTGCCAAGCTGATGGATGAAGGCTACACCGGATATTTATGTTCTGTAACAGACGATGCAAGGGGTGAAGGTGAATATAAACAGAACAGAATTGACAACCAGAACATTGCTGATTTCTACGGAATGAAAGGATCATTTGAGTTGCTTATGCCGCATCATCAGCTCGACAGTATTGGCATCCAGGATCTCAAGCAAAGGTTCATCTTCCTTATCAGAGCCCTTAAGGTTGATACCATTGTATGCATGGATCCATGGGGACACTATGAAGAAAATCCTGATCATTATGTTACAGGTCTTGCCGTAGAAGCTGCAAGATGGATTGCCGGAGCAAATGATTATCCTGAACATTTTGCTTTCGGAATAGGACCTTATACACCAAAAGAAAGATATTATTATTCCCGTGCAGGGCAGACCAACAATCTGATAGTTGACATCAGCGATTATATCGACAGAAAGATAGAAGCAAATCTTCTAAATATTGCAAAGGGTCCTGCCGGAAATAACGGAGTAAAATTAAGGGAAAGGCTTGCAAAGGAAGGTAAAAGATTACCTATTCTGGATGGAGATGATCACACGGCAAATTTCAACTATGCAAAAGCATTTGTTTTCAACGAGAACAAAAAGCTGGGTGAAAAATACGGGTTCGAATGGGCTGAAGGATATCATTACCAGACTGATATACCATTCGACAATCATATTTATGACAGTTCATCACCCGTCGAAGAATATATAAGGAAATATGCGGTGCCCCGCTAGAAGGAGATATTTAAGAAAAAGATATATCTCACTTAAAGGTTGTTTCTTTGTCGGAGTTTTCAATCAGATGCTTCAGTTCATCAAGGTATTCTGAAGAGACTCCCCGCGGATTAGTATTATACTTCCTGCATATTGATGCTGCATAGCCTACTGCGGCTCCCATCTGGCCGGTTGTGTGCATTACTCTTGGACCTCCCAGCCCTACATGCGAGCTGCTGAAACATCTGCCTGCCATAAAAAGATTCTTAATGTTCCTCGAATAAAGCGACCGGTAAGGGATATAATAGTGATCGAGCCTGTAATAAAGAGCCTCCGACAGGAAATCGGGTTTATCCGGATCCAGAAGGTTTTGCTGGTAATGGACGTCGATATCTCTTTTTTCCATTACTACAGCGTCAGGGAACTCTCGCATATTTCTTTCATCATCAAAAGTATAAATGTAGTCTCCTGCCAGTCTTCTCGATTCCCTTTTTCCTAAAAGGTATGAGGTCCATTCCAGGTCCAGGTTTATATTTTCAGGCTTTCGCTTTGCATTATAAAAAGAACCGTAAATTGCCTTAAGCATATGGTCCCTGATCTGTTCAGCATCATCTATTTGATGCACATTGTCATCTGAATACTCCCAGTTCCATGTGCCCATTGTTGCAGCATAATCGCCTGCAACTGCCAAAGCCCATGGCACCTCAGGAAATGTTACCGGGGTTCCTTTGTCGATGGTTCTCCATAATACCGATGACCCCATAACTCTCCCATCAGCTTTCGCCGGGCTCCATAATTCCTTGTACAGCTCCCAGTTTTCATGATATAATGCAGAATCCTCCCTGCCATAAAAATAATCGGCACCGGCCCAGTAGCCTATCCATCCGTCGCCTGTACAATCGACAAACAATGGTGCAGTGAATCGTATTTTTTCACCCGATGAGGTATGGCGGGCATCTACCGAGGTTATTGAATCCTCTGAAACATTGGTCGTATAGGCTCTCCAGTTCAGGAATAATGAAATACCCGTATATTTTTCGATATTTTCATGCCTCTTTTTATCATCATATACAGCATCAGGCGAACCATTGGGCCACCATACAGTATTCAGCATTTTGAGGATCCTGTTGTATTTCCAGGTAATCCCTTCTGTATGTACTCGTATCTCGCTGCTGGCGTTGCCGCCAAGTATGGGCCGGTCGTGTATCAATGCCACTTTTAATCCCTGTTCTGCTGCAGAAATCGATGCTGCACAGCCGGCTATTCCTCCTCCAACAACTACCAGATCAAATGATTTGCTCAGTGGCGGTTCTTCATCCTCTCCGAGGAGATCTCTCCTCCATTGCGACAACTCTTTGGGATCATCAGGGGGGATATCTTTCCCCGAGGTAAAATAAACAGCATCGCATCGCGCTTCGAAACCGGTAAGGTCTTTAAGTTCAACTGTCACTTTGGTGCCATTGCATCTGACTGAGCCGGCAAGCTGCCACCCCCAGCCCTCTTCCGTTCCGAGGACAGCTTCTATGACTTCCCCATTGACAGCTATCTGAAAGCGACCAGGAGCTTCCCATTCCCCTGGAGCCCAGTTTTTTGTCCTTACCCAAACCCGATATCTGCCATCCGATGGAAGAGATGCAACGGTCCTTGCGTCTTCCACAGGAACCCCGAGCCCATGTGCCAGAAGATATGGTGATCCCATCTGTTCAACAAACTGAGGATCGACCAGCCATCCTCCTTTGGAATCAAAGTTCTCGGCCTCAATAAGCAGCCTGTAATTATCCTGTGAACAAGAGTATGCAAGGATCAAAAAAAATACACTTACGAAAAACGGATTTCTCATTATAATGAAATATGGATTAGTTACAACAAATAAATTAATCCTGTCTGGAAGGAACTCCATCCTTCATAAGGTTCTTCAATTCTTCAAGATAAATTTTGTAAATATCCCTTGGAAGTACATCATATTTTCTGCACAATGAAGCCGCCATGCCCACCACTTCTCCCATCATCCCTCCTGTCCGCATGACTCTTACCGTTCCCAATGCCACATGAGTTACACTGATGTCCCTGCCTGCCATAAATAGATTTTCAATGTTTCTTGAGTAAAGGCATCTGTAAGGGACCGGGTACGGATCTATAGGCCGGGTCTCGGCATAGGCTCTGAATGGTTCTCCGTTGAAATCCTTCAACTTATAGGGATAATGGAGGTCAATATTCCAGGTAGTGGTAAAAGACGCATCAGGATATTCAACTCTTTGCAGAATATCATGTTCGCTTAAAATGACATCTCCCATCAGTCTTCTTGATTCCCTTTTACCGGCAATATATGCCACCCATTCAAGCTTGTAATTTTCAAACTTCTGCCTTTCAGAGCTCTTGTTTTTTATGAAATCCCAATTGCCATAGGTGACCCTGAAGGCGTAATCCCTTATGAACTCTATGTCATTAATCTGATCTCGGGTCAGGCCTGTTTCCCAGTCCCAGTCACCCCTGGTGACCTTATACGAAGTATTTTCATCGAACTGTTCTGCCCACGGACATTCCGGGAATGATGAAGGAGCACTGGTTAATTCGGCGAACCACTGGACAGAGGCACCCATGACAAGGCTGTCGCTTTTCTCAGGTGCCCATTTCTCGCCTGTCTCATCCTTGCTTTCCCTGCCTATCCTGTAATCCGCACCTGCCAGAAATCCAAGATTAGCATCTCCCGTACAATCGGCAAAAAGTTTACCCCGAACGATAATTTCTTTACCTGAAACAATATTTTTACCTGTTACAGAGGTAATTTTTTCTTCATCCATTTCAACCCTGAATACATGAGTATTAAGGAACAGGTTTATGTTGGGCTCAGCTTCAATTACAGCCAGTTTCTTTTCATCACCATAGTTGCTTGCAGGGCCGGTGTTGTGAATCTTCTTTTCAGGATTCTTCTCAATCACCTCCAGTATATGTCTGCTCCTTGGGGAGTCAGGATCACGGATTGCTTCCCACAGGGTCCAGTGCCCAATTGATCCGATTTCGTCGACAAGTCTGCCAAGTTTAGGATAGGGCTGCTGGTAAATTAATCCAGACAGTCCCACACGAACCTCGGAGCTGTTATTTCCGCCAAGCACAGGGCGGTTCTGTATGAGAGCAACTTTGCAGCCGTATCTGGCAGCGCTCAACGCAGCGCAGCATCCCGCGACTCCTCCTCCAACAACCACAAGATCATATTCGCCGGCATCTTCAGGAGCAATGGCTTGACCTGCAAGATTTTTCCGGAAGTCATAAAGTTCATCTCTGTTTTCCGGGGGAATCAGGTCGGGATCATCTGTAAAAATTATTGCATCGCATCTGCCTTCAAAGCCGGTCAGATCGCGTAATGAAAGCCTGGTCTTTCCTTTGTTCAGATTTACCCGCCCTCCGTTCTGCCAGTGCCATTTGATGCCATTTGTTCCAAATATTGCATCAAGCGGAACGCCATCCACAACAAGCTGAAACCTGCCGGGAGATATTTCTTCATTCCAGGGGGCAACCCAGTTCCGGGTACGGACCCATACCTTATAATTACCTGCCGATGGAACTTCGATTGTTGTTTCAGCATCCTCAACGGGCACTCCGAGTCCATGTGCCAGAATGTATGAAGATCCGATAAGGTCAATCGACTGCTGATCGATTACCCATCCTCCCCTGTGACTGAAATTCTCAGCTTCGACATAAATTATATGTGCCGGCTTTTTACATGAAATGATTCCGGTTGTCAGAATCACAGCCAAAAGAGAATTCAGGATTACCGATTTCATCATCAAGTAAAAAAATTGAATGCACAACCTTTACAACGAGTTTATCATCTGCAGCATTTTGTCTGTCAGGGGTTTTTCAGCACCAGGCATAAGACGGGTAACTTTTATTTCATAACCTCCTTCGGGGAATGCCTTGTCAGTGCATATATACCCGCTTGAACCATTGCAGTGGGTTATAATTGCAGTGGCAGTATAAGGTGACCTGGTTTTGACTGAACTTCCGATCTCATTCATCAGTTCACCTGAAATACCGGTAAGTATAAGATGGCCTATTTTGAAAACAATCAATCCGATCTCAACATCGGGGCCTTTTTCATATTCCTTTTGCGGAAAATGGTCTTTTGTCATCTTTTTACCCGGGAATGTCATTAATGCTGAAACTGCTCCCAGCGATTCAACCGGCATCGTCTCTATACTGTTATAGGTTTCCCATGCCGTTCTTCCTACATGAAATCCCACTCCCTCTATTTCACGGAAATCATTGCCTGGCCCGTAAATAGGATTAATATCACCTGATGCGCCGGCTGTTACGGCTACAACTGTTCCTTCACCAGTATGTTTTTTAATATATCTTGTTGCCGCTCCGGGCCAGTCGGCCGTTATCATATAATTATCCTGACCATTTGTTGTCGCATGGCATGGCCAGTTGATAAAAACAGCCAGCAGTTTTCCGCTCATGTCTTCGAATTTTGTGACAGTTACATCATGATCACATGGTTTATCTGGCGCTCTTCCAAGCCAAATGCTGCCATCTGCAAACTCAGCCCGACGGTTGATGTTCATGGTGCATTTTCCCTTACCTGTGCCCATCCTGAACGGGACAGGCTTTTTCGAGGCTCTTACGGCAAGATTTATGAATTTGTCCTGGAGCTCTTTTACATATTTCTCCACTGATTCAGGCACCTCTTTCTCATAAGCCCTGGTAACTGGCCCTCCATGATTATGAGCTGCCGTGATCATAATGTTCTCCGCCGGGATATCGGTTATTGCTGTGATTTTCTTCCGGGTCTCATCAACAAAAGCCTTGCTGTACCCTATAAGATCAGCTGTAATCAGAAGCAATGATGTAGTGGGGCTTTTAAAATAAAGGGCTGTGGCAAACAATGAATCATGAACTCCTGTTGAGGGTGTTTTGCGTGCCTCATATCCGCTCATCATTACCGGAAATGCAGGAGTTATATTGGTCTGGCTTGCTCCCATGAGAATCTGAGAGCCTGATCCTGTCTGTATCTGGCACAATGCGGATGTCGGTGAACCAGTCAGAATAATAACACTTAAAAATAAACAGTAAATACTCTTCATATGGCTGCAGAATTTAATAATCAATTCAATACTTTAGGATTCAACTATCTGACATTCAATATTAATAAAGGGGTTCATCTGTTTTTTGAGATTTTAGTAAGGTCAACAAGCCGCCCGTCATGGTAAATAACCAGGTTGCCTTTTTCATTGCCTGACGGGAAGTAACTCTCAAAAGTTGTTCTTGTGACTTCTATTTTCGGAGTTGGGACATTAGCAGGAAGATCTTCCTTTTTCAGTCCGATATTCTTAAGGCATGATGAATACTTATTGTTATTCTTAAAATACTCTTTCTCCGCGTAATAGATCATTCTCAGGGCCCATTTCCTGTTGAGATCAGGGTCGGGGGTTAATTCTTCCGTCCCGGAACCGGCAGTTAACCCTGAAAACTGAAGGTATCCCCACATCTCAGGCATATGCATATTGATCCTTCCCTGCGGCGACCACACCCAGTTATCTTCGGGGAATGGTCTGCCCGTTGCCGGATTAATCTCCTTACGGTACTTTCCGTCATCGATCACCATTCTCCATTGAACCCGTGAAAAACCGATCCGCCATTGATCTCCCGCCTTTGGCATTCCTGCAACTCCTGCAGCTTCCCTTAGTGCTGCAAGAGGAATTACTATCTCAACGCTCCAGCCCTTGTCTGTGTCACCAGGGTTATTTATCGTTCCTTCAACATGGGTTCCTGTTTTAAGTCCCTTTATATCCCATCCGTTCACCGGAAATCCTCCGTCGTTGTATGGTTTTGTCAGTAAAAGATCCCATTCTGTTCCAAAGGCATTGACTTCAAGCTCATAGTAATTGTGTGTATCCCCGTCGGGGTCAATAAAAACCTCAAAATCGTTATCGAAGAAAATAACCGTGTCCCGCTGTCTGAGGGTTGCCCATACATGGGGTTCTTCCAGTTCCGCACCCACATACAGGTTTTTATCATCCCACAGCAGTTTTGCATGTGTTTTAAGAGCCGGCACGGGCTTTGCATCACCCTCAATATCAACAAAATAATCAGTCCACGGTGCGGCAATCCATGAAGGCTCGTCGAGAATTCCATCGGGAGTTATGGCAGACGAGGTTCTGAAGCATACATAGCCCCGGGGATCAGGTTCAGGCGGAATAACTGACTTCAACAAATCTTCACTGACTGCAGATCTTTTACATCCTCCGGCAACAATTAAGACTGATAAAAACAAGGTCACCTTAAAAAGGCTGTTTATGATTGAAGCGGCTGGCTGATTGCTTTTCATATATGTTTGATTTAGTTCAGAAAATAACAGAGTCAGGTAAAATCAAATTTAATTTTTTAATGCGACAATCTGCCATCCGTATCAATGAAATCAGTTCATTTTTTTCATAAGTCATGTTTTTTCTGTTTCTTTCAGTTGAAAAGCAGATTTAAGCTGCATACTATCGGGATGTATTCTTAAATTTATCATCTAATCTGATCACAAATATAATTATCATGAAACAATCAGCCTGTTCAAGAAGAAAATTCATATCTGCCGGATCAGTTCTGGCAGCATCGACTGTTGCGGCTTCGGCTTCTGTCAATACAGGTCCGGCAGTTTTTAACGGCGGTGCGGGAATGCTTAATGTCAGGGATTATGGAGCCAGGGGCGATGGCAGGACCGACGATACTGCTGCCATTCAGAAAGCCCTGGATACTGCAGGATCGACCCATGGAGCGGTAATGATCCCTGAGGGCAATTATCTTTGCTCTGAGCTCAGGGTGCCTGAAGGGATCGGAATTTACGGAATGCCGGCATGGAGCTACAGAAAAGGCATTGGAACCATTCTGACATTCACAGGCGGAGGAAAGTGTCTTATAAACCTAACCGGTGCATTTGGCGCATATCTTTTCGGACTGTGCCTGAACGGCAACAATATTGACGGGGAGATACACGGGATCCTGATTGACAAGCCTGATTATGGTACTCAGGAAGACACTCCAAGGATAGACACATGCAGGGTCGAAAATTTCTCTGGGGATGGGATAAGGCTTGAAAGGATATGGTGCTTCTGTGTCAGGCATTCTCACTGTTTCCATAACAGGGGATGCGGACTCCGGGTACGTGGCTGGGATGGATTCATCCTCGACAACTGGTTCTCTGGTAACGGCAAGGCCGGATATGCCTCGTATGATGAAAATGCATCCAATACAATAACCGGTAACCGCATCGAGTGGAACCGTGAAGGAGGCATAATAATCTACGGGGGATCTCACTACAATATTACCGGCAATTATATAGATCGTTCGGGCAGATGTGGCATAGCTCTCCTTCCCGGGCCGAACCAGAGGAGTTGCGAGACCATTACTGCTACCGGTAACGTCATCTACAGGAGCGGTAAGCCTGAATGGGGTAAGAACGATGATTATGACAGCTCCCATGTCAGGCTTGAATCGGTAAAAGGACTTGTTTTCACGGGAAATGCCCTCAATTCGGGAAGGGACGACGGCGGCAAAGGCATCTATTCACCAGACTTTGGGATTGTTATGAAAAAACTTGAAAGCTGTGTTATAAAAGACAACGTCCAACATAACGGGGCCATTAAAGAGCTTATGGTCGACCTCGGCGACCATGGTGAGGGAGTGATCATCAAAGATAATGTCGGTTCAATAAGGAAATTATCGTAATATATCATACGTCATGAAGCGAAATCTACTGATCTGTTCTTTGATATTTATTTTTTCCCAGGGAACTTACTCCCAGCAGTCATCATTCCTTCTGAACAGCAACTGGAAAGCCAGAAAAGCTGTCGATGTATTAATTGACGGCACTGTAATCACAGGTAAGGATTTCAATCCCCAGGGATGGATCGATGCTGTTGTTCCGGGAACTGTCCTTACAACCCTGCTTCATAATAAGCTGATACCCGATCCTTTTTTCGGCATGAACAATAATCTGATACCTGATGTCTACGATACGGGAAGGGATCACTATACCTACTGGTTTTACAACGAATTTGAAATCCCTGAAACGGGCGAAGACAGGGAGGTGTGGCTGAGGTTCAGGGGTATAAATTATTTCGCAGATATTTATCTCAACGGGAACAGGGTGAACACAAAAGTCCATGAGGGGATGTATCTCAGGGAGAAGTACAGGATCACGCCATTTCTGGTTAAAGGCGGGAAAAACAGGCTGGCAGTTCTGGTATCACCACCCGATCCTGTAGGCAATGCTGCTGCCGGTCAGGGCGGCGATGGCACCATAGGCCGAAATGTGGCGATGCAGTTCACCGCCGGCTGGGACTGGATATGTCCCATCAGGGATCGTAATACGGGGATCTGGGACCAGGTGAGCATAGAGACTACCGGGAAGGTTGATCTGCGGGATCCTTTCATTGAAACGAAAGTGCCCGGCATGAGGGTTCCGGGAGCAAAACAGGATCCGGCATACGTAAAGGTATCTGCTGATCTTATAAACACTTCGGCTGATGCAATAAACGGAATACTAAGGATTGAATTCGAAGGATATAAAAGCTCTGTAAGAATAACACTTGCACCCTTAGAAACCAAGAATGTTTCATTGAACAGCATAAGGGTGGATAATCCAAGGCTCTGGTGGCCCAACGGCATGGGTGATCAACCGCTTTACCAGATGAAGATCGAATTTGTTCTGTCTGATGGGACCCTGCAGGATTCAGAAACAGTAACTTTCGGTATAAGGGAGACCTCAAACACTTTTGATCAGCAGATCAAGGGACAGGTTTTCAAGGTAAACGGCCAAAAGGTTTTCATTAAGGGAGGGAACTGGATTGCCTCCGATGCACTACTACGGCTCACAAGGGAAAGATATGAGGCAGAGGTCCGGTTGCATGCCGGAATGAATATGAACATGATAAGGGTGTGGGGCGGAGGGCTCACCGAAAGGCCTGAATTCTACGATGCATGCGATAAATACGGGATCCTTGTCTGGCAGGATATCTGGATCTCAGGAGATTGTAACGGGGAATGGAATGATCCGCTTAAGAAGGAATCACAGGCCAGGAGAAAAGCTTATCCTGATAATCATGATCTTTTTCTCGAATCGGTAATCGATCAGATAAAAATGCTGAGAAACCACCCAAGTCTTTATCTCTGGTGCGGCGGAAACGAAACCTACCCTCCGCCGGACATTCTGAAAGCACTGGAGAGCAGAATTTTTCCTGTTTATGACCCTGGAAGATTCTTCCTTGACATGTCAACTTCACCAGTGCTGATGACGAATTCAATAGGCGGTGTGGGTGACGGCCCTTATGGAATAAGAGAACCTGAAAAGATCTTTACCGAAAGATCATTCCCTTTCAATCCTGAAACAGGATCAATAGGGATCCCCAATTTTGACGGACTGAAAAAGATCATTCCGGAAAATGAAATGACCCCGCCGTCCAGTTTCAGGGCTTCAGGATCATGGTCATACCATAAATACCTGCCCTTGCTTGATTTCCCCGACCGCTACGGTAAAGTGAAGGATGTGAGTGATTTTTGCTTTAAGGCACAGATTGTCAGTTACGAGCAATACCGGGCTCTTCAGGAGGGATTCAATTACAAAATGTGGGACTGGTATACGGGAATGCTGGTCTGGAAGAACCAGAATCCATGGACAGCGCTGAGAGGATTCTTTTATGATTATTATCTCGATTATACCGGGGGCTATTTCGGTTATGCGCATGGAGCTGAGCCAGTTCACATACAGCTGAATCTTAACGACTCACTGGTTTGCGTGCTTAATCAGACTGCCCGCAACATAAAGAACCTTAATGCAGAGGTGATGCTTTATGATCTGCATGGGAAGCTGATCCTTTCGAGGAAAAACACTCTCGATCTCAACGCTCATGATACCAGGTTGCTTGACAAGGTGGAGCTGCCTGATGGCGGCAGTGAGGTATTCTTCCTTAAACTGCTTCTTTCAGAAAACAACGAGGTTATTGATGAGAACATCTACTGGCTGACAAACAAGCCAAAATCATATGAAAAACTGAATGACCTGCAGAAAGTAAATTTGAAGACGGATGTCAGCAGAACTGGTACAAAAGATGCCATTGTATCAGTCGCGAATACGGAAAACGAAACCGCATTCTTCATCAGGCTGAAAGTTGTTGACAAAATTGGAAATCTGATCCTTCCTACATATTTTTCAGAGAGCTATTTCACTCTGCTGCCCGGTGATTCAAAGAAAATAAAGGTTGTGCTTCCCGAAGGCCAGGCAACCGATAAAATAGACGGGATCAGGCTCGTGTTGGAAGGCTGGAATACAGGCCCTGTAGAAATAATCTTTTGAGGATTATCTATCTGTAGTTTTCAAGTAATTCGAGCATACAGCCCAGTTTGCCGGAGGCATCAATATAGCTATAAGCTCCGCCGTCCCATCCGCCTGTCTGTACAGTCGGGATGCCCTTAAGTTCAAATTGCTTTTCAACACCTTCAATATTCTTAACTGAGAATGCTATGTGGTGTATGCCTTCTCCGTTCTTGTCGAGAAATTCCTGCCATGTGCTGTTGCCTCCCAGTGGCTCGATAAGCTCAATCTGAAGATTGTCCATTCTGATAAATGCAAGCTTGGCTTTTGCATCCGAAGAGCTGCCCCTGTATTTCGTGGGCCGTGATGAATGACCTTCAGCAATGCTTACCGTGGGAGGCTCTATTCCAAGTATATCGGCCCAGGCTGTGCGTATCTTGTCAATATCCTTTACAATAATGGCAACCTGGGTAACGGTTTTGGATTCGAGTACCGCATTTTTCGATGCTGTTCCTGAAAGGTGAAATGCTGCTGATACCACCCCTGCGGTTATGACAATGGCAATAAGTATTCTTTTCATTTTCAATGGATTTATTTAATTGTTAATAATCATTTCTCAAATATAAGCATTACTAATTTACGATGGTTCCTTTAACTTTAAAGTACTCCGGTTAAAGAAAGCCCGGGTAATTTCATATCAGATAACTTTTTAACACTGAGTTCCACAGAGCAGACCGGGGTTTCACGGAAGTTATTTTCCTGATCTCTGGATAATTGTCGTCATTTCCCTGTCAAGAAGTCTGCCTCTGTAAGCTTCATAATTACAATCAGACCGGCCGCTGTTGATTATACCCATGGATCCGATAAGGTTCCACATCGCGTAACCTGTTTTGCTCCTGTTCAATATCGATACCACATCAGAAAGGTAAGCTAATGTTACAGGATAAGGAGTCTGGTTGTAGACACCAAATTCCTGTACCATAACCGGAATATTTTCCGCTGCAGCAAGCTCTAATGCATCAGTCAGACTTGTAAGCGGAACAACCGGATTACCGTCTGCATCGGTTATCTTTCCTTCTGAGGTAATTTTGTACGTATCCTGCTTTGAGCCCCAGGTTGTGTTTGCAGGAATGATTTCCACGGTTACGGATGATGATCTGATGGTGATCTTATTGTAAGTCATCCAGTCGCCTTCAATGTTTGCAAAAGTCAGTCTTGTCCCCTCTGAAGGAAGTACGACAGAATAATCTTTGCCTGAAATATTCTGGTAGCCCCACTGGGTGCTTATTATCCGGGTCCAGTCATCGCCTGGTTCGGGACCGCAGACAAACACCTTTTTGTAAACTTCGCTGCCATCAAGGCTGATCTGAAGACTGGACCTGACCGATACCTGTTGAACATTTACAGTTATCTCCGTGCCAACCGGAAAACTTCCTTCAAAAACCAAAGGCGATTGGTAATCCGGCTTTACCGGTCCGTAAAGATACTGGGAGATATTGGTCATTGGCCATACCGGAACGGGCCATGAGTCGGAACCGGGGATCCAGCCTGCCTTGTAGTGGGTAAGAGTGACGGGATCATAAACATGGATAGCCTGTATTATATTCCTTATCCCTTTGAAAGATGGAACAAGTTGACGTCCATGTTTCAGTCCGTCGACAAAAATGATCCTGTCGGGATTAATGCGCTGGATCCTGTCGACAGCTTTTTTCATCACGGTGAAATATGTCCCTTCATTAATATCTCCGGGTTCGTTGATCAGGTTGAAGCTTAATTCGTTATATGGCACATCCCTGTAGCGCTCAGCAAAAAAGACCCAGTGGTTTACGAAAGCCTCCTGGGCAACAGGATTTGTCCAGAGGTCTAGATTCTGGTTTGCGGGTAATACTGAATTATTTACGCAGTATCCGGGCGCCCTGTGAAGGTTGATGCAGACGTGAATACCGTATTTCCTACCCCATTCAACTGCATCATCAATCTCTGCGCATTCTTCTTCAATGAAAACATTCCAGTTTCCGGCCTGGGTATAGGTCCTGTAATCGAGTGGAAGCCTTGCAAAATTAAATCCGAGATCCTTTATGATTTCAAACTCCTCTTCCTGAAAACCTGTATTTGACCAGCCTGCATCAAACTTGCCCAGAAGGTTGAATCCCTTATGAGTTTCACAGAAAAGCTGAAGGTCTATTGGTTTAAAAACAAGAGGCGGTTCTTCATCGCGGTTGCATCCTGAGGTAATAAGAATTGAAAGAAAAAAAAATATTGTTGCAGAGCGGCCTTTAAGGAATTGCAGAAGTATATAATTTCTGGAATTCATTACTCTTTTAATACTGATCTGTAATTAATTAACAAATATAGGAAAAATATTCCTGAAGATTTTTTCCTTTCAGAAATGAGTTATGACATAGCTTTATTTAAGACTCATTTTGCAAATGATGATTAAAAAGGTAAATTTGTTTGCGTCCTGTTCTTTTCAAAAAAAACACTTTCTGAAATGAAAAAATACAATGTAGGGATTATCGGTTACAGCTGGGCTGCAGGTGCTCATATTGCTGCAATTAACAATACAGGTTATGCCAGGGTCACGGCAATTTGTTCCTCAAGGAATCTTGATCCTGCGGAGATCAGCTTAAGGCATGGCCCGGGAATTAAATGTTATACCGATCTGGCAAAAATGCTTGAAGAGGCTGACATACAAATTGTTTCAATCTGCAGTTATCCTGCTGATCATGCCAGACAGGCGATACAATGCGCACAAGCCGGAAAACATCTGATAATCGAAAAACCGGTAGCACTCAGCTGGGAAGATTGTCTTGCCGTAGAGGAAGCAGTCAGGTCGGCCGGAGTAAGGACCTGCGTTTGCTTTGAATGCAGGTTCTCGAGCCAGCTTCTCACAATAAAGGCTATAATCGATAAAGGCCTGCTTGGGAAGATCCATTACGGTGAGGTTGATTACTATCATGGTATTGGTCCATGGTATGGCCAGTTCAGATGGAACACCAAGAAGGAAGCTGCAGGGAGCAGCCTGCTTTCGGCCGGATGCCATGCGCTGGATGCACTTCTCCTGTGCATGGACAGTGAAGTGGTATCTGTTCACAGCTTTGCCGCAAATTCATCGAACAGGGATTTTGCCAAATATGAATATCCGACCAGTTCGGTAAGCATTCTCAAATTCAGCAACGGATCAGTCGGGAAGGTTGCTTCAGTGATTGACTGTCTCCAGCCTTACTATTTCCATTTCCACCTTGTGGGAAGTGAAGGTACGATTCTCGACAATAAATTCTACTCAACACAGATGGGAGGCCTGAACAGGAACAAATGGAGCGAACTGTCAATGAAAATGCTTGATTCGGGAGATGTTTCGGATCATCCTTATCAAACCCAGTTTGAAGAATTCTTCAAAGCAATTGAAGCAGGAAAGGAGATGCCTCTTACAAGCCTTACTGATGCCTTAAAAACTCATAAAGTAATATTTGAAGCAGACAAATCATCGGGGCATTGATTAGAAAATGACCATCATTTATCCCGTAAAATGTTGCGCATTAATATTGTTTTACTATTTAAGGAAAAGAATATATAACATACTCATAAAGAACAACTCTTAATGTCATATCCTTATGCCGCGAAAATTAAGTATGCTTGCTCCCGAGTGGTGGGATTTTACCACACTTGATGATGAATTGCTCACGGATGCCGCAAAGCTGACTCCAAAAGATATAAGTCAACTATCGAGAGATGGATTCAGGGTAGTCATGTATGACACGCTTGAAGAATTCTACCTTGCAGAGGCTCTTGAATATATAACATCGTGGAAACAATCCACCCCGGATAATCCTGCCGGCATATGCGGTCCAATCGGGCCAACCGAACAGTTGCCTCTTGTGGCAAGGATGGTGAATGAGCTAAGGCTGGATCTTTCAAATGCACATTTCTGGGGTATGGACGAATGGTTTATCAATGGTAAGGAGGCTGAAATCACACATCCGCTGTCGTTTGAGAGAGCTGACAGGGAGCTTTGCTTCAACAGGATAGACAAAAATCTTAGAATGCCTGAAACAAACCTTCATTTCCCAAAAGCTGACACAAGCGATTATATAAAAAGCTGGGATAGCGGTATCAGATGCATAGTAATGCAGGGAGGACAGGGAGAGACGAAACACTGGGCATTCAACGATCCGGTAAGGAGAGAAGGGAATTACAGGAACGAGCCTCCTTCGCCCGATGAATACAGGAAATTGACAACCCGTGTGGTTGAACTTCACCCCATAACCCTGATGCAGAATGCCAGGACAAGCGGCGGCGGAGTCGTAACGGGAGTTCCCGGACAGGCTCTCACGGTCGGCCCGGTTCAGACCTGGAAAGCTGAGAAGGTATCAATATGGCATGCAGGAACACATGATAATGCTTTTGGTCAGCGACTTACGGCTCTGATGATAAGCAAGAGAATTGAAGACAGCTCTGTACCCATGTCCCTACTTGCAAGTCATCCTAATGTTCAGTTCAATTACTTCAGGGGTGGAATAGGAACATGCGAAGCTGAGATGCATTAAATGCCTCATAATAAACCTGTGGTTCGTACAATCGATAAAAGAATTCAGCAACCCGGAATCAGTGGTATTGATTTTCTAGATTTTCAGACCCCTGCAATTCTGCGCTTGTATTCTGCAAGAGCCTCATCGAGCCGCTGCCTGGCAGAGCCGTCGCCCGGAACATTATGCGACGGATGAATATAAAGCTTAACACCCTTATCGGCAAGTATCTCTGCCACCGTGGTTACTGTCATCCAGACACAGGTAATGAATGCCATCGTTGAAACAGGTCCGATTTTGTCCTGATGGTTCTTAAGTACAACTGAGGCATCTTCAAGCGGCGCGCATGTGTCTACCACGACATCTGCAAGGTCGAAGATGGTCTTTCCGCACGAGTGCCTTGTCTTCTTGCCTTTTGCAGCTTCTGCCGAACCGAAGACGATGACTTTCATGCCTCTTTTCTTTGCCTCAAGAGCAATATCTATGTTCACATTATTAATACCTGAATGACTGAAAAGCCACATTATATCCCTTTTGTCAAAATCATAACCTTTCATTATTTCATTGCCATAACCTTCAACCCTCTCAAGGAATACAAACTGATGTACCCCCATCTCTCCGGTTATCCTTGTAAAAAAGGTAAGGGGAAGTTCAATCATCGGATGGAATCCTACAAATCCTCCTATACGGGGATACATTTCTTCTATAGGAAGAGTTGCATGACCGCAACCGAACGTATGAACCCACCTGTTACATTCTATTGTCTCAGCCATCATTTCTGCTGCCTTGCGGATATTTTCCATCTGTGTTTCCTCGATACGGGTCATTACACCTCTTGCGTTCTCAAGCCATTGTTTTGCCAGCATAATGTTTGTTTGGTTTAAAGGTTGAATGGTTTAAAGGTTGAATGGTTTAAAGGTTGAAAGGTTTAACAGGGCGAAAGTAATTTTTTTTTGTTTTCAGAATGAAATTCCGACCTGAGAAATTTCATTATTCAATTTTTTTCATGTATGGATGCTTCTATCCCTTTTGTATTTGAGGATGTAGATTGCCAGCACTATCATAATTAGGGTTTCGCAAAATGCGACAGTTATCAGATGATTTATTCCGAAATTTTTCGAAATTATGCCCATTCCATAATTGATAAGCATGTTACCTATAAGTGCGACAAAGAGAACAAAACTGAAAGCAGTTCCTGAGAGTTCTGTATAAATTTCTCCGACAAATCCCAGCATTATGGGAAAACCTCCGGCAAGGCCGGCTCCAAGAAGCATAAAACCGGTCATCACTGTAAAAAGGACCTTACCCGACCAAATAATCAATAATCCTGTTATTATTAGTGCAAATGAAGCGATCAGGATCCTCATGGGAGGTATATGCCTCAGTATCGTTCCCGTAATGAGTCTCATGATTGCCATTCCGGCAACGAACAATGACAGGGAGAACAGGGCATTGCTTTGCTGCATGTGTACCTGGTCGATAAGATAGGTTGTGGTCCAGTTGTTGATTATGCCTTCAAAGCTGCTTTGAAAGAAGAGGAAAAAAGCCACCAGAATAATAAACCTGTCTTTAAAGAAATTCAGACTTTGTCTTAGCGGGAATCCCTGTCTCTGCTTTGGTAGTGGCATCTTTATCAAAAGAAATATTATCCCTGTAACAAAGGAGAGGACTCCCATTGATGCGATTATCTGGCCAAAGGTTAATGTTTTTTCCAGTATACCTATTAGCAGAGGCATGCCTAGTGCGCCTATTCCGAAAAAGACTCCCAGGAGGCTGAGGTTTGCACCTTTGTCGCGGTCGCTTATATCAGAAACCAGAGCATTTGTTGCACCGTTTATTGATCCGCCGCCCAGGCCCACAAGGAAAATACAGATCTTCAGCAACCCTGTGCCCTGTGAAAATGCAATACCTTCAAAGCCGGCGGCAAGCATAACACATGACAGCGCAAGCAAGATCTTATAACCGTAACTGTCAGCTATGGGTCCGAACAACATTGATCCGGCAAGGATGCCAAAGGGAAGGATAGAAAAAAGGGTTCCGGCCTCAATTTCATCCAGGCCGAACTTTTCCCTCAGGTTCGGCGCTACAGAACCAAGTGTAATAAGAGCTATTCCAAATAATAATATGCCAAGGCATGCGGCCCAGAAAACTAACTTCTTGCTATACATATTGACCATTAAGTTATTTTAAAATTTTGTTACTCTTTTAATCTTTTCAAAGCAAGATAACCGGCACCATATACTCCCGCGTCGCCACCGAGTGCTGAGACATCAAGCTTAACCTGTGTAATGCTTATTGGCTGGGCCCATTTTAGAGCCTCCTTTCTGATTTCTGAGATTAGAGACGCAGCCGGGCCAAAAACACCTCCTCCGAAAATTATCTTTTCCGGATTGAACAGACTTACAAAATTTGCTACTGCCATTCCCCAGAATTCAATAGCTTCTTTTATCACAATGACTGCAACCTTATCTCCCTTTTCATAGGCTTTAAAAATTTCATGGGAAGTGATTTTATCCTGATCCGATTTCTTCAGCATACTGTCATATTGAGGGTACTCCGATAAAACCTGTTGTGCCACTTTAGCAAGGCCGCTGCCCGAAGCATGATATTCGAAACATCCGCATGAGATGTATTGTTCCCGGAAAGGTCTGTTCAATGCCATCCAGCCAGTTGAACCGGCTATATCATTGCTGCCTCGCAGTATCTCCCCGTTGATCAGTATGCCGGCCCCGATACCGGTACCCACCGCAAGAAAAACGGCATCCCTGCATCCCTTTGCATTACCTTTCCATACTTCACCAAGAATATAACATGCCCGGTCACTGTCAATCGATACTGCGATATCTCCTGAAATCCTGCTTACCTCGGAATGGAGCGGATAATCTGTCCAACCTTCTATATTTGGCGCCCATACCTTTCCTGTCCTGGAACCTGAAATCCCAGGTACAGATATTCCTATCGATCTGATCGGGTTGCTCTCTGATTCTGATCTTTTAATCAGACTCTTAATAGTATCGGTTATCAGTATTCCAACCTCATGTCCTTTTCTTTTACCAACGGTAACAGTTTCTTTAATCAGAATGTCGCCTTCTTCTGAAAAAACTGCGCATGCCAGTTTGGTTCCACCAAGATCTATTCCCAAAACACTCATAAGATGAGATTTCTACTTTAATTTTTCCCCAGAAGTTCATCTATTCTTACAAAAACATATCCTCTCCTTTTCATCGTATCAATAAGGTAAGGAAGATATGAATAGAATTTATCTGTGCGTCGCGGATCGGTTCCTATATGGACAAGAAGGATGAATCCATTCAATCCGTTCGGGGAGAACTTCTCATAATCAAGAACAGATTTCAGTATGCACCTGCTGTCAAGGTATTTTTCTCCCATCTCCGGATAGGTGTAATCAGCATTACTTCTTGTGCCGGGACTGAAATTGATAAGCACAAGCCCCATTTGGTTTGTCCATAACGCTATTGAATCATTGTACCACTCATAGGGTGGCATATAAAAGCGTGCCGAGGCAGGATCGATATTGAACTTCTTCATCTCCGCATAAGAATCTTTCAGGTCTTTTGTGAACTCATCCTTAGTGACAAGCAGACTGTCCCTGTTTTCCCAGTCGCAATACAGAAGATGCTTGTCGGAATGGGATCCGAGATAGTTTCCGTCTTTTATCAGTTTTTCTATCACAGGATGGAATTCTTCAATCCTGTAAAAGTTGCCTGTAAGGAAAAACGAACCTTTGATATTCTTTTCCTTCAGAGTTTTTGCTATGAATTCGCCACCATCTGCAAAGGTGTCTCCTGTGAATACAAGTGCTATCATATTGCTGGTGGTGTCACCTCTGATAATTGCTCCCGACTCATATACAAAGTCTCCTGCCTGCATGCTGATAGTGGTTTCGACCAAAGGCTCTCTTTTTCCATCCCCTGATTTTTTTGAAATATTACTCTGATTCATGCAGGAAATAGAAAATACAAGAAATAAGATCAAATGCAATTTAACTACCTTGTTACCAAGCATAACTTATAAATTATTTATTTCAATTACTTCGCCATCGGTGACAACAGTACTGACATTGAAGTCACTATCAAACAATACCAGGTCTGCCCTGAATCCGGCTGCTATTTTTCCCCGGTCGGAAAGGCCCATCAGCCGTGCAGGATACAATGATGCCATACGCAAAGCTTCATCCATTTCTATTCCCACATGACGAACGCAGTTTCTTACGGCGGTAAGCATCGAAAGTACTGAGCCCGACAAGGTACCATCGGGAAGAGTAAACCTGTCTTTCTGCCTTCTGTGAGGATTTGTACCCTGTGAGCTCTCTTCAACTGCATCCGAAACAAGAAAAAGTCTTTCTTTCATTATCTTCTTGGCTATTGAAACCATATTGTAGTCAACGTGTATCCCGTCAGCAATAATACTGGCCATGATGTTATCCGTTTCGAATGCTGCCCCCGGCAGACCCGGATCCCGATGGTGAAGCTGCGACATGGCGTTGAATAGATGAGTCGTTGTCCGTATTCCCCATCCGAAACCCTCAACTGCTTCACTGAAGGTTGCATTGCTATGGCCTGCGGCAGCAATCACCCCATGATTATTGAGGCATTCAATAATATCCCGGGTACAGACTTCCGGTGCCACAGTCATCATCCTGATAGTGCCGCCAGCGTCCTTCAGCAATGAATCCAGTTCGTCCCTGTCAGGTTTTCTGATGCAGCTTAAAAAATGAGCCCCCCGACGCTGAGGACTGATATATGGACCTTCGAAATGAAATCCCAGTACAGCTGGCATAGGATTTTCCGCGGCCACTGATGTAACCTTATTATACACTTCAAATGTGTTTGTTGGTATCGCAATCAGAAAACCGGTGGTTCCAGTTCTTACAATCGCATCGGCAATTGCTTTCATCGCTGCGGGGGTGGGCGTCTCTGAAAAAAGGTATCCTCCACCTCCTGCTATCTGCAGATCGATCAGTCCGGGGGCAATGAAATTTCCATTGCAGTCAATGATACGGATTCCGGGGGGCAATGATCGGGGATCTGTGACCGACCTGATCTGTTTATCCTCAATAAGAAGTGCTGATCCCTCGATAGTTTCTTCACCAGTAAGAATTATACCATTTATGAAGGCAGTAAACATAAAAACTCAAATGTGGAACTATAAAATCTCTATCTGACAGGAACTTCAACTTTCTGAACATTCCATCCTGATACTTTTAATACAGGAGTATCATCCTTTAGTCGGGCCAGAGGACAGGTTACATTAACAACAGTTTTTTCTCCCGGTGCCAGGGAGATATAATTCCTTGACCACAGCGATGGAAGTACTTCTTCTCCACATGACATGATCTGTGGCCTAATGAAAAATGCCAGCATACCGGAGGGATTGCTGATCTCAATAGTCCATGAAATATTATCCTTCTCCTTTTTCTCGTCGGTTATCCTTATGTTTACAGATGTTTCTTTCATTTCTCTCATCTGCTTGTAGTTGTTATCGGGTGAAATCCAGTATATGTTACTGGAAATAACTTTTCCCAGAGCATTTTTAAGGTTAAGGACAACGAAAACAAGTTCTTTTGTCTTTGAAAGTTTTGGTCCGATGGCCGATGTCTCTTTAACATCAGTAGGACCCAGACTTACTTTTTTCTCCTCATGGAAAAGTAGTTCAGAATTCATATTATACATATCTACATGAGAAACAAGGCCGGGAGCATTTTTATATGTCCTGTTGAGCACGGTAACCTTATTGTTGGCCAGGTTAAGCTGAATATGGACCGGTTCGCAGGCATTCTGCATAAAATAATAACCGGCATTGGTCTGAAGGTACCAGTCATACACCTGCCAGACCACGCTGGGGAATGCCGCATTGAGTTTCCAAAGCATTACACCTCCAATATCGTTGAGCTTGTGCCCGGCGGCTTCGAATATACCCTGATAGCCAATGGCATTCATAAGCTGCATTTTGTCACAGAAGTCTTCCATTGATACAGGCTCGCCGTATCTTCTGACCATTTCCTTGTAATACAGATCCCAACGACCGTTTCCTGTTGCTGCATCGTGATAACCCCAGGTATGATTAAGCGGAAATGGCAATGTTTTATCCCATATCAGATCCGGTATAATTTTGTGCAGGATGTTATAAGGAGGCTGTGAGGGTATGCCTGTTTCATCCTTAAAGACCCAGTCTTTTGCTTCAATAGCCTTTTTATAATATTCTCTTGGATCCTGCCAGGTATATGGACCGCCACTGTAAACCCCTCCGGGCTGATTGTCGGGCCATGAACCGTCCCATCCTTCGGGCAGCTTCGCAAAACCCGATGAACTTGGAATAAATGGCCGGGTTCCGTCAAGCTTAATGACACTGGTACGCATGAAATCATAAAGCTCTTTTCTTGCATGCCCTTCATTGCCTCCGGTCCACAGAAGGAGGCTTGGATGGTTCCTGATTCGCAGGATAGTATTCTCAACATTTTTCTTGAAAACTTCGCCTTCCAGGGGCCAGTCGGGTGATCCCTTGAATTCGCCCTGGGTATCACCCGTAACCCAGAAATCGGACCAGACAAGTAACCCGTATTTATCTGCGGCCTCAAAAAACTCATCGCAGGGAGTCACTCCTCCTCCCCATATCCTTACAAGATTAATATTTGAGTTGCGGCAAAGCCTCAATTCATAATCATACCTTAGCGAGTCACGGTTCAGCATAAAGTCGGGAACCCAGGCACCACCTGTAAGATGTATCCTTCTGCCGTTCACATAGAAATCGCGGCGAAGGCTGCCTTTAACATCAACAGTCTTTGATGCTACGGTTCTTATCCCAAAAAGGAAGGTAGTATCATCCGTTATTCCTGAACCATTTGAATACTGGAGACGGACTCTGTACAGATTCGGTTTTCCGTATCCGTTAGGCCACCAAAGAACAGGATTCTTTAAAAGTAGTTCACTGGCATTATCTGGATTGAACTCCACCAGGCTGCGACCTCTGCTGCTCAAAGTGACACTTTTTGAGAACTGAAAGGATTCACCAGGGAAATTCTCAGGAGATATTTTTACAAGGAGATTTCCATTTTCCTCGCTGTTCCCGTGATTAAAAAGTGTCATGCTGAGAGAAAGCTTTGCCATTGTGGTATCAGTCTCATTTGTAAACTGAGTGGCAATCCGTGGATTTCCTATTGTAACACTTCCTGTGGTCCTGAGATAGACGGGCAGCCAGATACCCATATTCCTGTCGCGGACAGGTGGCACCCAGTCCCATCCCACGGAACACACCATTGTTACATTTTTCCCGATATCACCTGTAGGACCACCGTTCAGATAGAAATCACCCAAAGCTTCAAGCTGTTCTGTATCAGGCAGACCAGGATAATCAAGCGGATATATTTTCACTGCAAGTGCATTTTTCTCTCCTGCCCTGATATGCCTTGTTATATCAAGGCTATGCTGGGCAAACATTCCGGCCATATCGGAGGAATCGGCTATCTGCCGGCCATTAACCCAAACTGCCGCACGATAGTTTATGCCTTTGAATATAAGCTGAAAAAACTTTCCCTTATCAGCCGCAGGAACATCAAATGTGGACCTGTACCAGTATGGCTTTTTCCAGGGATTTGGATCATTTGGTAAATGACTGTACTGCTCCAGATTGTATTTTTTATTGAATTCGTCTGAAGCATCAGGGATAAGCATGTTATTCATCCCCTGGTATGGATCGGGATAGATATTATTTGCAACCAGCCCTGTAAGAACTGTTGAAGGCACTTTTACCGGAAACCAGTAAACATTGGACCTGTAACCCGGAACCGATAGTTGCTCACCGCTTTCAGGTATAACTGCAGATGACTGAAGTTCGAAACGGGTAAGTTTTACCTGTTTTACAGTAACGGATTGTGAAAAAAGGCCTGCCGGGATAAGCAACGAAATAGCCACTATGGCTCTGACTGTTTCTTTTATTCTGCAACTCATATATTTCAGATGTTTAAGATTGTTAAGCCAACCGATTGCAAATAATTTTTACTGACAGTAAAAATAATTGAAATATTTATCTTTATTTTCCTTTTAAGTGAGATAGAATGCCACGACATCTGTAATAAACAAAGAATAATAAAGAATAATAATGAAAATAATCAGTCTTAATAACTTTCTATATGAATCCCGATAATTCAGTTAAGCGTTTCGGAACAGGTCCGGTTTTTTTTACAGCCATATCAACTATCCTGGGAGCAATATTATTTCTCAGATTCGGATATGCAGTCGGAACTCTGGGGTTTTGGGGTGCGTTACTAATAATATTGCTGGGACATTCACTAACCCTTCCAACAGCATTCGCCATATCTGAATTATCTACAAATAAGCGTGTTGAAGGGGGCGGTGAATATTTCATTATCTCACGCTCATTCGGATTAAACATAGGGGCCACCATTGGGATTGCCCTTTATTTATCTCAGGCAATCAGTGTTGCATTTTACATGATTGCTTTTACTGAGTCATTTGAATTTCTATTTAATTATTTTGCCGACAGGCTTAATATTAATCTGCCACGACAGGTCATCAGCATTCCCTCTATGCTCATCCTGGGTTTTATAATATTGAAAAGGGGGGCTAACCTTGGAGTAAAAGCGCTTTATATAGTCGTAGGTATTCTGGCACTGTCATTAATTCTTTTCTTTTTGGGAAAGACCGAATTTGGAGTGGCCTCAGGGAACAAATTACCCGTTGGCGATATTCGAAATATGGGAAATTTTTTCGTGGTCTTTGCAATTGTTTTCCCGGCATTTACCGGAATCACAGCAGGGGTAGGTCTGTCAGGCGACCTAAGAAATCCCTCCCGGTCGATTCCTATTGGAACTACGGCTGCAGCTATTGCTGGAATGATTATTTATATGGCAATTATTTACAAGCTTGCAATATCTGCATCTCCATCCGACCTTCTTAATAATCAGTTAATAATGAGCAGGATAGCTATTGGTGGAGCAATAATTATTCCTGTAGGACTTGCAGCTTCAACATTATCCTCTGCTCTCGGGTCAATTATGGTGGCTCCAAGAACCCTTCAGGCACTGGGAAATGATCTGTCCTTCCCGTCTGAAAAAATAAACAGGTGGCTTGCTTACGGCAGAAAATCAGATAATGAACCTGTAAATGCTTCACTGGTCACAGTATTGATAGCCCTGGTTTTTGTAGCCCTGGGCAGTGTAAATGCAGTTGCCGAAATCATATCTATGTTCTTTCTGGTAACCTACGGCTCACTTTGTCTGATATCATTTTTAAACCATTTCGGTTCATCTCCATCATACAGGCCATCATTCAGGTCGAGATGGTATTTTTCACTGGGAGGTTTTATAATCGCATTATGGGTAATGTTCAAAATAAATTCCGCCTATGCTCTGGCATCGATAATAGTAATGACCGGAATTTATTCATACTTAAAATATATTCACCAGGAACGACATGGATTGGAATCGCTTTTTGCAAACGCACTATTTCAGATAAACCGCAACCTTCAGGTATTTCTTCAGAAATCAGGCAGCAGGAAGAAAACCAAAGAATGGAGGCCCAGTGCTATTTGCATATCCAAGGATTCTTTCAGGAGGGCAAAAGCATTTCAGTTATTAGGTTGGTTATCGTACAGATATGGCTTTGGAACTTATCTCCACCGTATTGATGGATATTATTCACAGGCAACTCACCAGCAGGCTGAGGAAGAGCTCTCAAAACTTATAGAGATTTATGATACAACAAGGAATCAGGTATTTGTCGACACGATCATCTCTCCTTCCTACACTTCGGCCCTGGTGCAGGCAATCCAGATTCCTGGAATATCAGGCATGGAAAACAATATGGTGATTTTTGAATACGATAAAGAGAAGGCTGAAAATCTTGCCGAAATAATCGAAAACATAAGACTTATCAGAGCGGGTAAATTTGATATATGTATTCTCGCCACCAGCAGTAAGGATATGATTTTCAGAAACGGCATACATGTATGGATAGATTCACGTGATCCTGATAATTCAAGCCTGTTAATACTTCTCAGTTTCATAATTGCAGGCCATCCTGACTGGAAAAGGTCAAATATTAAAGTATTTGATCTATGCAGGCCAGAACAAAAGGAAGAGACAATAAGAGATCTGACCTATCTTGTAAAATCAGGCCGGCTTCCGATTACTGAGAACAATATTGAAATAGTCCTGGAAGAACCGGGTCGGACCACCAAAGCCTTAATAAATGAGAAGTCAGCCAATGCAGCACTTACCCTTATAGGTTTCAGAACTGAAGGGTTGAAGCAAACCGGTGAAGCTGTTCTGAGTGGATATGACAACCTGGGTACCATATTATTTGTAAATTCACTTAACCGAAAGGAAATAATTTAAATAATCGGTTGAATTTTTAAAAGATAAAAGGATTTATAAAAACATACTTCATCTCAGGCCTGACGCCTGTAAGTTACTGAAACAGATACTTGCATTGAAATAAATCTTTCACAGTATTACGGTAACTTAAAAAGAAACAAATTTTTACCAGCCAGTGATATCAGGAACAGGTCAGCTGCCAACTTTACTTTTCTTTACTGATCAGCATCCAGGTATCTGAATATTGTGGATACATCAGCCAAATCCGCCTGACTTCGCTTCTTGCCTCATTAGCATCATCGGTTGCCAGAACTGAAATCCTGTACAATCCCTCTTCTGTTTTGAGTATTTCAGATCTGAATCCCTCCTTTTCCAGTTCAAACTGACGTTTTCTGGCATTTGCCGGCTCACGGAAACTTCCTACAATCACAAAATATTTCTCGGTACTTATTTTGCCCTGACCATCTGATATGATTTTCTTCTCGATGCCTTTCACTTCCCTGTCTGTTTCTGCCGGGGCAAAAGTCTCTTTTGTCTCAACAGGTGAGGAAGGCATGAGTGTTTTTTTTGCAGTGGTTCCAGGAATGTAATCTTCAGTTTTCTGGTTCTCACCGGTCTGCTTACTCTTCTTTGAACTTGCACACGACACTGCAAGCAGAACTACTACAATCAGAAGAGATATTTTAATTCTCATCTTTTTTTTATTTCGAACCTGCTGCAAAATTGCAAAAATTATTCGAGAATATTCTGCGATTTACTCTTTTAATGAGCTATATCGAGAATTTGAATAAAGCTCTTTTCAGTGATAATCCTGTCGGCAACGAGGTTAAGATAATTGTTTTGAGACCGGAATGCTATCCCTATTCCGCTTTCCTTAATGAGGCATATATCATTTTCACTGTCACCAACTGATATTATGTTTCTAACATCGATATTGTATTTTCCTGCCAGCTGAAAAAGAACGTTTGATTTGCAGAAATCATGATTGCATTTGCTATGCTCATTTCTCATGAATGCTGAAGGAACTTTTACCTCTCCTGTAGCAATACTTTTGGAGAATTCAAGCTCATTGCCTACCGAGAAATCCATTTTGAGTTTATTCTTGATATGATTGGTCACTATATCATAGCTGTCACTTATTATGCCGCATACGTAGCCTTTCTTTTTAAGTTCCCTGATAACGTATGATGCATCATCAACAATTTTTATTTTGTCGGCAACCTCAATAATTTCGGCAAATGACCTCCCACGCATCAGCTTTGCTATCGATTTGGTTCTGATATATGGGTTACTGTATTCTGTTATAATCCTGATGAGTTCATTTTTGAAATCAAATTCTTCAGCAGCTGTCGTTATAAAGCTTCCCTCGAAAATTGTGTTGTCCATATCGAAAATTATCATCTTTTCAAGCCCCAGAAGGCTTTCCCGGATGGCATAATCCATCTGATCCCTTATTACACTTATGTTTTCAAGTGTTTCAAGGTTGCCAATGTCAATTTTCCTTGCACGTTTTAGTATTGCTTTTGAAACTTCCCTCGACATTTTCCCCAGTTGTTCCCATGTCTGCATCCTGTTCTCGATATATCCTATATTGACTTCCTTTATCCTGGCTCCAATCCTGTGCATGTCGAGAAGTATGCCTACGTCCACTCCATAGTCATTTTCAATATCGACCTTTTTCATAAAGCTTTTTTTACAACCGAACATCCCGCTCAGGGGTTGTGAAAATCTGCTGAGATCAGGAAACAGAATCCCTAGAAGTGGTTTTGCCACGAGTTCAGTTACGCGACCAGCCTGCCGGGAAAAAGTCGATTTCACAAAATCGGCTTCATCTTTAAGAATTGGATCTGTCAGCAATTCCACAATATTTTCAGGATAAGTCAGGATATCAGCATCAAGCAGAACAACAACTTCATTTTTCGACAGCATAATACCTTCCCTTATTGACGATCCTTTCCCAAGTTTCGGGCTTGTATATATCCTTACTTTGGGTAACCTCGACCGCTTAATTGTATTGTCGCTGGATTTATCATCAATAACAAGGATTTCATCAACCTGTGGTGATGAACTGACAAGTGAAATGACTTCTCTAATGGTTTTCTCTTCATTTAATGCAGGAATGATAACTGTAATCATGACAGGTGATTTTTAATAACTCAAAAAAAGTGCCTTACAACAAAAAGTCTATTTGAGATACTTTTTAATGTTATAAAGCCTGTTCAGTGCTTCTACCGGTGTAAGATTGTCCAGATCGAGGTCAAGGATCTCATCCCTGATTTGTTTCAGTACAGGATCATCAAGCTGGAAAAAGCTCAGCTGCAATCCTTCTCTGTGATCGGCAATATTTGCGATCGGCTTTGTGAGTTCGTGTTTATCATGACTTTGTTCCAGTTCCTTAAGGATCTCATCTGCCCTTGAAACAACACTCTTGGGCATGCCTGCCATACGTGCAACGTGAATGCCAAAGCTGTGTTCACTTCCCCCGCGCCTGAGTTTCCTGAGGAATATTACCTTGTTATTGAATTCTTTTATTGAAACATTGTAGTTTCTGACCCTTACGAAAGAATTCTCCATCTCATTAAGCTCATGATAATGAGTGGCAAAAAGTGTTTTTGCCCTGTGTTTGTTCTCATGAAGATATTCTACAATTGCCCATGCAATGGAAATTCCGTCATAAGTACTTGTTCCCCTGCCGATTTCATCCAATAGTATAAGACTCCGGTCAGACAGGTTATTCAGAATGCTTGCTGTTTCATTCATCTCTACCATGAATGTGGACTCTCCAAGGCTTATGTTGTCGGAAGCTCCAACTCTGGTGAATATCTTATCGACTATGCCTATTCTTGCCTCTCTTGCAGGTACAAAGCATCCTGTCTGGGCCATAAGAACAATCAATGCTGTCTGCCTGAGCAATGCTGATTTTCCCGACATGTTTGGCCCGGTAAGGATTATAATCTGCTGGTTTTCAGGATCCAGACTAAGATCGTTAGGTATATATGATTCTCCGGGAGGAAGTTGCTTTTCAATTACAGGGTGCCTTCCGTCCCTGATATCCAAACTCAATGAATCGTCAAGTATAGGTCGAACATAATTGTTTTCATCAGAAACGCAGGAAAATGAATAAAGACAGTCGATCCTTGCAATAATGCTGGCATTGACCTGCACCGGAGGAATATATTCAAGTATGGCAAGAACAAGGTCATTGAACAACCTGGTTTCAAGATTCAGGATTTTCTCCTCGGCACCAAGTATTTTGCTCTCATACTCCTTCAGTTCTTCTGTAATATATCTCTCTGCACTGACAAGAGTCTGCTTCCGGATCCATTCCGGGGGAACCTTGTCTTTATGAGTATTCCTGACTTCAATATAATATCCGAAAACATTATTGTAACTGATTTTCAATGATGTAATCCCGGTTCTTTCACTTTCACGCTGCTGAAGATCGGTCAGATAATCCTTTCCAGAATACAGCAATCTTCTGAGTTCGTCGAGTTCCTCCGATACTCCGCTGGCAATAACCTGTCCCCTGATTATCTGTGAAGGAGGATCAACGTTCAGTTCCCTTTCTATTCTGTCGGCAACCGCCCTGCAGGGATTCAATTGATCACCAAGAGCTGTCAGCGGCACGCAACCACTTTTTGCGCATAATTCTTTAAGCGGCTCTATGGCTCTCAATGCCCTTTTAAGCTGCACCACTTCCCTCGGATTGATCCTTCCTACAGCAGCTTTTGAAATAAGTCGCTCAAGGTCTCCGATCTGCCTTACCAGTTCAGCAACCTGTTTCTTGAGTAATGGATCAGACACAAAGCAGCTTACAATATCAAGCCGGTCATTGATAGGTTTTATGTCTTTGAGCGGTAATGACACCCATCTTTTCAGAAGCCTGCTTCCCATAGGGGAAATAGTCCGGTCAATAATATCAATAAGAGTTCTTGCCCCTTCGTAGGGTGAATGAAAAAGTTCGAGGTTTCGTATGGTAAACTTGTCGAGCCATATATACCTGTCTTCTTCAATCCTGGAAATTCCTGTGATGTGACTGAGCTGAGCATGTTGCGTAATGTCGAGATAATAAAGTATTGCGCCTGCAGCTACTATTCCAAATGTAAGGTTATGTATTCCAAACCCTTTTAATGAGCTGGTTTCAAACTGTTTTAGTAATCGGTCATTTGCAGCCTCTATAGTGAATATCCAGTCGTCGAGCTTGTAAGTATAAAACTTTGTTCCGAAAGCCTCCTGAAACTGATCACTTTTCCTTTTCTCATAAAGAACCTCTTTTGGCTGGAAGTTACTAAGCATCTGATCTATGTATTCCATAGTACCTTCCGAGGCAAGGAACTCTCCGGTAGAAATATCCAGGAAAGCAACACCTGCACTCTTCCTGTCAATATGAACTGCGGCAAGAAAGTTATTCTCCCTGTGATTAAGGACATTCTCATTAAACGAGACGCCTGGTGTTACAAGTTCAGTTATACCACGTTTCACTATTTTTTTTGCCAGCTTCGGATCTTCAAGCTGCTCACAGATAGCAACTCTTTGCCCAGCCCTTACAAGCCGTGGCAGATAATTATCAAGTGCATGATATGGAAATCCGGCAAGCTCGACAAAAGATGCTGAGCCATTTGCTCTTCTGGTCAGTGTTATTCCAAGTATTTCCGAAGCTTTTATCGCATCTTCCCCGAACGTCTCATAAAAATCTCCTACCCTGAAAAGGAGTATGGCGTCAGGATGCTTCGACTTGACGTTGTAATACTGCTTCATCAGCGGTGTTTCAACATACTTCTGTTCTTCAGGAATGAACATTTAAAGCAGGGACATTTGGTACCTATGATGATAAACAAAGATAATCTATTTTTTCAGCTCTGAAGAACTTAAGAATATATACCTGTCAATTTAGCATTCTGTTTCATCCTGTGCTTCCCAAATGTTATTGTCAGAATGCTTATAATAAATACTGAAACGTTGATTCACGTTGATGAAGCTGTAAAGCACAGATTCAAATATAAATCATGGTTTAATTGATTTGCATTATTTACATTGGAGAAGTTTTAAGAAATAATGAAATGAAAAAGGTTCTTGTCCTTGGGGCCGGGCTTGTGTCAAAGCCGCTTGTGGAATACCTTCTTGAAAAGAGAATTTCTATTTTGGTGGCATCGCCTATGAAGGAAAGGGCTGATGAAATGATCGGCGGCAATCCACTTGGCAGATCTGTCTATTGGTCAATGGATGATACCCTTACACTTACCAGGATGATCTCCGAACATGATGTTATTGTCTCACTCCTTCCTTTCAGGTTCCATGCCGAGGTGGCAAAACTATGTGTCGATATCGGGAAACATCTGGTCACTACTTCCTATGTCAACCCTGAAATGATGGCCCTTGACACTGAGGCAAGAAAAAAGGGAGTACTGCTGCTTAATGAGATCGGACTTGATCCTGGTATTGACCACATGTCGGCCATGAAAATAATAGACCATGTGCATGGCAATGGCGGAAGCATAGAAAAATTTTTTTCTCTGTGCGGAGCCCTCCCGGCACCTGAAGCAGCTGACAATCCTTTTAAATACAAATTCTCCTGGAGCCCCCGTGGAGTGATCCTTGCAAGCCGAAACAGTGCACTCTACCTTAAGGACAAACAGAAAATATTCATTGCGGCGGAAAATCTCTTCAGGGACCGCTTCACCTATACCTTCCCGGGTATAGGTGAAATGGAGGTCTACCCAAACAGAGACTCGATAAGCTATATTGACATTTATGGCATTCCTGAAGTGACCACCATGTACAGAGGTACTTTCAGGTATAAGGGCTGGTGTGAGACACTCGACATCATGAAACGCCTGAATATGCTTGATGAAAAAGTAATATCCTGCAAGGGGAGGTCATATGCGGATTATTTTGCAGAAAGAGCCGGCACAAAAAACACTGATCTTTCAACATACCTGCAAACGAAACTTGGGATCAGTAAAGATTCCATACCCTTCAAGGCTCTGGAATTCCTGGGAATCTTCAGCAATGAAATAATGGATCATGAGGAAATAAGCCCTATGGAAGTAACGGCCGGCAGGATGATAAAACTGATGACCCTCGGTGAAGATGACCGCGATATGGTTGCGATGCAGCACGTGTTCCTTGCCGGTTACCCTTCCGGTAAAAGGGAGGTGATTAAATCCTCTTTGCTTGATTTCGGATCGCCATCATCAAATACAGCAATAGCAAGAACAGTGGCTTTGCCTGCAGCCATCGCTGCAAGACTGTTGCTTGAGAATAAAATAAACCTTGCGGGTGTGCACAGGCCCGTTGTGCCGCAGATTTACAATCCGGTGCTCAGGGAATTAGGTAAGCTTGGCATCGAAATGAAAGAAGAATCCGGTCTTCCTGAAAGTGAGTTGATGATATTCTAAGGTTACACAAAGATCTACGGAGGATACACAAAGAACTGCAGATCCAAGCAGGTGATTATCTGTGTCTTAGAAGTCTCGTATTGAATAATTATTCATTTCCTAAAATTTCAGGTAAAAATCTCTTGTAAGATTTTTATAGTCATCCGTAAAATCATGCCTCTTTCCGCTTTCTATCGTAAGGAATTGTTCCCGGACTTTTTTCCTTTCCCGTGAAAATGTCAGGACAAGCCTTCTTATTCCAGAGGCTGGCGTGGACCTGATTTTAAGTATATGGCTGCAGAAGAAATCATATCTGACTGCCTCTGCCATGAAAACGGTCCCTTCCGTATATGGCATTATCAACTGAAGGACCCCGTCATCCAGCAGCAATCGGCCGGCTCCGGTTAATATATCTGTATGTGCGAGCGTGAGGTTATGCCGCGTCTTAGCCCTGGCAGGATCAGGATTTTTCATCGAATCGATGAAATAAGGAGGATTTGAAACGATCAGGCCGAATCCTTCTCCTGGGTCCTTATAATCCTGAATGCTGATGTTAATGACACTTATCCTGCCAGACCACCTGCTTTTGAGCACATTCTCCGATGCCTGCTCAAATGATTCCTTGTCGGGCTCAATAGCCACGATTTCAGCATCGCATCGCTGTGCAAGCATTAAGGCGATAAGCCCTGTGCCTGTTCCGACATCAAGAATTCTTTTTTTACCCTTTACATCTGCGATTGCCCCAAGCAAAACACCATCGGTCCCCACCTTAAATGGCGACCTTTCCTGACAGACAGAGAACTGCTTGAAATTGAAATAACTATTTCCCATGGAACTACAAGCGATGATTTCAGTATACCCAAAAAAACCAATATAAAAATCTTCATTCCGGTTGTATGGGCTCCCCTTTCTTTACCCTGTCGATAGTGTCGAGCAATCCGTCTGAAAATGCATCATTGCCAAGCTGCCAGAACATAATCCCTCCCAGCTTATTGTCAATTGCATACCTGGTTTTAAGTGCAACGGATCTTTTATCGTCGAATGTGATGAATATCCCATTTCCGGGATTATAGATATAGGGTGCATTTGCAATATCATCCCAATGATAAATATAACCGCTGTCAGCAGGAAACCGGGAATAAAGATCCTTAAAAGGAACCGTTCCTTTGTATTTGCCGGACTGATATAATCCATTGTTCAGATTCTCCACATTTTCATATATTCTTCCGTAAAATGCTGCTCCTATTACCAGCTTACTGGCAGGTATACCCAGCTTTAAAAGATATCTGACACAGAAATCAACTGACCTTTCCTGGCCGGGGGTAGAGAACTGACTGTATGAACCCGGAACAGAATGCAACTGATCAGGAGTGGAATAGAGAGCCGTATGATGAGCCGTATTCCTTGAATCACTTCCAAGTGACAAATGACGGTATTTAGGCATTTTGGGCCGGTTCTGATAACTTCCTATATCATAGGTCATGATATTTACGTAATCCATTTTTTTCATAATCTTTTTCCACTCCACCACCTCTTCGAAAATCCCTTCGTGGGCGCCTGCAGCAAAGCTCAGCTCATGTTGAGGATTATATTTCCTGATGGTCCTGACAAGTTTTGTAAAGTTCTTCTTGTCGGCTGGTGAGTATTTTTGCCCCGGAAAATGCTCTATATTCGGGAATTCCCAGTCAAGATCCAAACCATCGGTACCAAAGTAATTGTGGAATTCCTTTATTGACTTTGCAAATTCTGTCCTTCCTTCTTCCGTGGCAAATGCTTCAGAACACGTTTTGCATCCCCTTCCGCCGCCCAGGGAAATCAGGACCTTCAGTTGAGGATTCTTCTGTTTTAAGGAGATCATTTTCCTTATGATTGCCGAATCGGATCCTGTTATCTTAAACCTGTTCCCCTCAAGTTGTCCAAAACAGAAAATAATGTGAGTCATCTTGTTCACGTCGTAATTGTCCAATGGCTCGGGCCTACCAAGGTAATATGCCAGAACCCTGATATTGTCTCCCGATTGTCCCTTTACCGGAACCGGAAGAAGCATTAGAGACAATATTGTAAAATAACTGATAGTGTTTTTAAATTGCATATCAAATATTATTAAAGTGTTAACCTGGTTTTTGCAAATTAATAAAAATCGGATGCAATAATTCAATGCCGTACAGATTTAACCTATTTGCACAGCTCTGCAAGAGCTGGATGTGAATAACCCCAGGTGACAAACGGAGGTTATTAAAATCATACCCCTGTCAGGGCAAGGAGGTTTGCAGAATTCATCTTTAATCCAAATCGTCACACTCCAAAAAAAATCCGCAACCATGATTCATTCATGATTTCGAAGAACGATATTTAAATTTTAGTGGACTCAAATTAAGTAAAATCCTGACCAGGTTACTCACATATCCGTTTAATTGATTTAAATTAGAGATCATTAAATTTCCATTACTATGAACAGGCGCGAGTTTATGGGAACTCTGGCAACGATATCAATTGCCGGATCTGCCGGGTTGCCATTTGGTTTAGAAGAAGCTAAGGGACTTTCCCCGCTCATAAAAAAATCAAATATCCCGAAGAGAATTCTGGGCAAGACCGGAGTAGAGGTGCCGGTACTTGCATTGGGAGGTGTTTCAGGTATGGGACTTTTACCCACAAAAGAATTCCATCCTGCCGAACTTGCAATTGCCGCCCTGGATTCAGGAATAACATACTTCGATACCGCAGCATCCTACTCAAACGGACAGTCGGAGTTGAACTACGGGGAAGTTCTTGCTACCAGAAGAAATGAAGTATTTCTTACCTCAAAAACCCTGCAAAGGACTTATGACGGCGCCATGAAGGATATTGAAGGCAGCCTGAAACGATTGCAGACAGACCATATTGACCTTTATCAGTTGCATAGTGTAACAGAGAAGGAAGATATTACACTCTGGGGTAAGCCTGACGGAGTTATGAAAGCATTTCAAAAACTTCGTGATGAGAAAGTAATCAGGTTTATTGGTGTTACAGGACATGAATCGGCCGATGCAATGAACCGAGCCATAGACATGTATGAATTTGACACCATACTGACTACTTTCAATCCTGTTGCCCGGCGCAAACTTTACAGAGAATCAGTATTGCAAAATGCTCTGAAAAAAAATATGGGGATCATTGCCATGAAGGTTATGGGAGGCGGGGGCGGTGCCCTGGCAGCAGGCAATCCACCTGTGAATGTAAACGGTAACTGGTACTGGGATGAATGCCGGCAGCAGGCAGACGCTGCTACCCTCGTAAGGTATGTGCTTGGACTTCAGGTATCCTGCGCAGTTATCGGGATGAAATCACTGAAGGAACTGGAGATAAATCTGGCTGCAGCCCGCGATATGAAGCCTCTTACAAAAGAAGAACAGTTAACCCTTGAAAATCTGATGACGTGAAAAAAAACGAGCGACGCCGGTTCATAGGTTTACTGGGAAGTGCTTTCGCTTTGGTAAGCATGGACCTTAGAGGCATGATATTCCCCTACTCTACTGAAATTCAACAGGATATGTCCGGCAAGGTGTTAAAACTGAAAGGAAATCCTGGTTCCGGAGTCATCCGTTGGGATGTAATTACTATAGGAAATCTCTCAAGGAACAGATACTGGGGTGAAAGCGATGAAAAGCCTCTCCGGAGCGCAATATGCACATGTACTGTGATTTCCGGTAAAAACTTTCATATACTGGTGGATCCTTCACTAAAGGATAAAGATTCAATGGCTGCTGAACTTGACCGGAGAACCGGCCTTACAATCGGGGAGATTGATACAGTGTTTATAACCCACAGGCATGATGATCACCTTTTTGGTATCAGGTATTTCATGAATGCTAGTTGGATTGCTGGACCGGAAGTTGCCAAAGCCCTTAATGAGTCTAACCTATATTCCAAAAGATTTGAACCGGCTGATGCACGTCTTATGGGCACAATAGATGTAATCCATACTCCAGGGCATACTTATGATCATTACAGTCTGCGGTTTGATTGTGATGGATTTTCGGTTCTTGTTGCAGGTGATGCTGTGGCTACCAAAGATTACTGGGAAGAAAGGAGAATGTACTACAACGTTGCCGATATGGAGCAATCCAGAATTACCATGGAAAAAATAAACATGATTTCAGATATTATAGTACCCGGGCACGACAATTATTTCATTATATCATAACTCTTTAATTATCTGTAAAATGGCTTGTTTCTGATATTGCCTCTCGGGCCATAAACAGGTTCGGTCATTCCCGATTCCAATGCACCCAGGTCAGGAGCCTTTCCGGAAAAGCCATCATTAATATTTGGCAATAATGTTCCTGCGTCGACTGCCGGGGATCCTGATTTCAGGGTGAAATCCAGATCCACTGCATGGTATACCAGGCTAGGCTTCAGGGGATCTGGTGGCAGAAGATTTTTAAAAATATCATAGTCTGTTTCAATGCTGTTTTTTTCAAGGCCTGTACTTTCAGAAAGGCTTTTAAGGTCGCTGAAACTTTTTCCGTCTTTCGAAATGGTGATCGAATAATCTGTTAACTGTCCGGCAGATGGTGCAACCCAACGATAGCTGTTCTCACCGGGATTACGGTGATACCCGTTGAAATCGGATGTTGAATAGCTTGTTGCAAAAGGGAACACTGCAACAGGCCTTCCCTTAACGCCTGTTCCCATAAACAGATTGTTCCTGAAATGAGAATTGGAATACAGCTGTGAATTAGCATTTTCTGCAATGAAAGTGTTATGCAGAACGTAGAGGCCAGCCGGCTTTGCCATGAATTTCAGCGCGATACCCACCGGTACGTGGTAAACAAGGTTCCTGATGAAATAGGCAGGCCCGCCAAAGACAGGCTGGGCACTCAGGCCGCATTGGGCAGCATTTACGCAGCGGTTACGCATAACCCTTATATTGTGAACGCCTCCATCGGCTTCAATAAAATCATCAGCCATAAGATGTAGATCATTGTTGTAAATGTCAATCGCAACCGAACGGAAATCCTGTTGAGCTTCCGGTGTCCCGTAAGTTGACACTGCTATCCCATCGTGAAAAAAGGCAATCGCATTGTGACACACAGTATGACCTGATCCGCATATCTTAATTCCTATATAGCTGTACATTTTGTTAACCCCATAAATATTTGAGGTATTAGCCCATCCTAGCAACCGATAACGGTCATCACGCCCTATAATGACATTGTCGGCAATATAAAAGTTCCTCGATCCAGCATACTCTGTGATAATTCCTTCTCCAACATTTTCCATCCTGCAATTCTTTACCGTAAGGTTTACCGCACCGTTTATGTTTTTATTTCCAGCATAAAATGCGATATCGGCATTCCGGATTGTCAGCCCTTCAAAAATATGGTTTTCAGTTGCCGAAACGTCAAAGAGTACATGAGCCCCGGCACCGTCAAAGATCACCTCTCCGTCACCAGCGGCTCGTATTACAACCGGTGCAGCCTCAGAGGCCTTTACTGTAAGGAAATATGTGCCATAAAACGGCACTCCTTCAGGATTTACATAATCGAAGCGATCAGCCTCATAAAGCCCTGCATGAACTTCTATGATGTCGCCCGGTTTAATGGTCCTTTCCCTTACCACTGACCAGTCGCCGGTTCCGGAACCATAATAGGCTCCCTGCAGGGTGGTAAATGACGGCTCCTTTTTCTCACCCTTCCATTTTGCAGGATAAACATGGAGGACTCTCCCTCCTGTGTATGCTTTTGGTTCAGGCCTTGTCCTGACCTTTATGGTTTTCACCTCCCTGATTTTTCCGTCATCGTCTTCCATTGTGAAACGGCATTCGTACTCGGTATCAGGCAGCAGGTCAATAATACTTCCTGCGAACATATGAGGCACCTTATATTCAAGATGCTCTGTTTCCCGTCCGACGAGTTCTCCGCCTATCCTGAGAAGAGGCAGTGCCCCTGTCCATTTTTTCTCCCCCGCAGGACGGTATTCCGTTTTCACTCTGGCATCACGGTTATCATCACCTGTAATATGCCATTCAAATCCAAGACTGGTCAGGGTGGCAGGTTCAATGATAAAATCACCGGGGACTACAGCCATCTGTGATTTCAGTATTCCGCTGGAAAAGGGAATAATCATTGTGATTAGAAAAATGATAAACTTTTTTTGGAATATGATTCTGTATTTCATTTCAGCTTTTTCTATAAAATTATAATATTATTCATTTCAGTCGTGCAGCTTAAGATTCTTTAGAAATAAAAATTACTGCAATCTGTCGTCAGTCTTATTTATATAGCAATAATTATTGATTTTCAGTCATTTATTGTTTATATTTGATCAAAATTCCGTATCAGTATTTTAGCTTTTATCAATAGATTTCAGCACTAATAAGGTCATATTAAAATGGCAAAAACTATTCCTATCAAAGTGGAATGTTATTCAGGTTATAAAGCTGATGAATATCCAAAATTCTTTTACCTGAACGAAGAGCTTCATTTAATTACCGGCATATCAGACAGATGGTATCAGGGAGAAGCCAATCCGGAGTTTCCTCCGGCTGATTACTTTAAGGTAATTACATTTACGGGAAAACAGTTTATCCTGAAACATGATCTCGAAGCTGACAGATGGTTTGCCTATATATGATTTACGGAAGAAATACAACCGGCATAACATTGACATATTATTTTCATTCTTCCTCGTAGTTTTCGTATTTATTATCCCACAAGGAATATGTACATTTACCGACGCTCTGCCCTTGAGTTGAACAATTGCCTGATTCAAGTCCTGGCAAGGAGATTTCGCCATTATTAAATTTGTAATTATTATACAATGAAAAGCAATTTGGAAGATACTAATCCTGGTTCCATAAAGTCCAGGCGTAATTTTTTCAAAACTTCCGGACAGGTAATTGCAGCTGCAGCTCTTACAGGCAGTGCTGCTCCTTTTGTTGAGGTATCCGGAAACAGTTCTTCAAAAGATGAATTTTCCTCACGAAGTGATTTAGCGATGATCGGACCAAAAGACAATATCAAGGTGACGAAGATTGAGACTTTCGTGTTGAAAAACACATGGGTATTTGTTAAAATATCTACTGATGCGGGTATCACCGGATGGGGCGAGATGCTTAAGGACGATGCCAAAGCATGTGCTGCCGGAGCCTTGGAAGTGGGCAATTATCTCATTGGTAAAGATCCTCTCAGGGTTGCTCATCACTGGCAGGCTATTCATCGGGGATCTTTTTACCGTGGGGGTCCGATTAAAACTGCGATCCTCAGTGGTATTGACCAGGCACTTTGGGATATAACCGGTAAAGCATTCGGTGTTCCGGTTTACAGGCTGCTTGGAGGTCCCACACGCGACAGGATAAGGGTGTACGGTACTCTTGACCCCAAAAAAGGCATTAATGCGATAAAGGTAGGGCCGACAGGTGGACAGCGGCAAGCAATAAAATACATAGAGGGACAGAAATTTGTAGATGAAGTAGTAGAAAGATTCAGGGCCCTTCGTGATAAAGTCGGTAACGGAGTCGATATTGCCGTTGACTTTCATGGAGCTGTTCAACCGCCCACCGCCCTTCTGCTCATGAAAGCACTGGAACCGTATAATCCATGGTTTTACGAGGAGATCGTTCAGGCACTCAACGTTGATGTGATGGCGGAACTTGCAAGAAAAACGCATATCCCGATTGCAACCGGTGAGCGTATCTTTACAAAGTGGGGATTCAGGGAAATACTTGAAAAACGCGCCGCGACAATAATTCAACCCGATGTATGCTATGCAGGAGGAATTACCGAAATGAGAATAATAGCAGGAATGGCTGAGGCATATTATACCCCGGTTGCACCACACAATCCCCAGGGACCCTGTTCTCTTGCCGCCAGTTACCAGGTGGCTGCATGCATACCGAATTTCCTGATCCAGGAAAGGGGTGATAATGAGTACTCAGACCTGCTCGCCAAACCATTGCCCCCAATAAAAGACGGATACAGACCATTGCTTACCGATCCCGGACTTGGTATCACAATTGATGAAGAAAAGCTTCTTTCACAGGTAGGCGAGCCGGCACCTTACAATGTACGGTATGATCCGGATGACGGCTCGGTGGTCGACTGGTAGTAATAACAAAATATTTTTTCTTTGATGTCGGAGTTCAAGATCAGAAATTATCGCTGGATAATAGTTGCTTTACTTTTTCTGGCAACAACAATTAATTATATAGACCGTCAGATCATCGGATTGCTCAAGCCGATCCTCGAAGTTGAGTTCAGCTGGTCAGAAACCGATTTTGCCCATATTGTCATGGCATTTACTGCAGCCTACGCAATAGGGCTGCTCGTGATAGGCCGTTTCATTGACAGGATTGGGACAAAACTGGGTTACACTGTGATCATCAGCCTGTGGAGCATTGCAGGGATGCTGCATGCCCTGGCAAGAAGTGCCCTCCAGTTCGGACTGGCAAGGTTTGCACTTGGATTCGGGGAATCCGGAAACTTCCCGGCTGGCGTAAAATCAATCGCGGAATGGTTCCCTAAAAAGGAAAGGGGACTGGCCACAGGGATCTTCAATTCGGGAACAGCAGTGGGCGTGGTTATGGCCCTGTTCATTGTGCCATGGATATTAAGACATTTTTCATGGCATGAAGTGTTCTGGATCACCGGGGCATTAGGTTTTGTATGGCTTATATTCTGGCTGATATTCTACGACCTCCCGGCCAGGCAAAAACGTCTTTCGCCTGAAGAACTAAATTACATTGTAAACGGACAGGTGAATGAAAAAAAACCGAAGGCAGGGCTGAAATGGTACAAGCTGTTTTCCTTTCCCCAGACCTGGGCGCTTATAACCGGGAAAGGGCTCATAGATCCCATATTCTGGTTCTTCCTTTTCTGGCTCCCTTCATACTTCTCATCAACCTATGAGCTCGATCTGAAAAGGCCCAGCCTCGAACTAATAATCATTTACACCGCCACCACCATCGGGAGCATTCTGGGTGGATACATATCATCTGCCCTGATAAAAAAGGGATGGCCGGTAATGAAAGCCAGGAAGACTGCCCTCTTTGCATTTGCAGTTATGGAACTGTCAATTTTGCTGGCACAATATACAACAGCCGCATGGATGGCCGTAACAATAATCAGCCTGGCAGTGGCGGTCCACCAGGCATGGGCCACAAATGTTTTTACAATAGCCTCAGATATGTTTCCTACAGAAGCTGTCAGCTCGGTAGTCGGAATTGCGGGGATGGCCGGAGCAGTCGGAGGAATCCTTTTTCCCATCATAGTTGGATATCTGCTCGACACCTATAAAGCTGCCGGGAATATTACAGGCGGCTACAATATGCTTTTCACAATCTGCGGTCTAACCTATCTTACAGCCTGGGTAATAATACATCTTCTCACCCGAAAGCGTTCGACAGTAAGCCTTAGTGAACTACAATGAAAGAGTTTAAAAATCCTGCACCCCAACTTGACAGACAAAAATTGTAATTTTGAAATCTGATTTTCGAATTAATGGAGAAATGAATGTCTTAAATGCAGGCTGACTTCCCCGAATCCTTAAAAAATTACCATTTATTACTAAAAATAAACAAACAGCCATGGAAAGAAAAATTATGATTATTTCACTGATTTTTGCTGCCCTGATGTTTTCATCTGGGATTTTAACAGCTGAGGAAGCCCGACTTCTGAGGTTTCCCGATATTAATAAAAATTTAATTGCCTTTGTTTATGCCGGAGATATCTGGACGGTAGATTCCAAGGGAGGAGAGGCCCGCCGGCTGACATCTCATTTGGGAATCGAACTTTTTCCAAAAATTTCTCCCGATGGAAAATGGATAGCTTTCTCAGGTGAATATTCAGGCACAAGGCAGGTATTCATAATTCCTTCAGAAGGAGGATCGCCACGACAGCTTACCTGGTACAATCCGGTAGGGAATATGCCTCCCAGGGGAGGATGGGACAATGTTATACTCGACTGGACTCCCGATAGCAGACAAATACTCATCAGGGCCAACAGAACGCCTTTTGGTGAAAGGAACGGGAAGTATTTCCTTGTAAGTATCGATGGAGGCCTTGAGAAACCACTTCAGATAGTAAACGGAGGTTTCGGGGTATTGTCACCCGATGGTTCAAAACTGGTGTTTACCCCTGTTGATCGTGAGTTCCGTAACTGGAAGAGATATAAGGGTGGCAGGGCAAGTAATCTTTGGATATATGATCTGGTAAATAATACCTCCGAACAGATAACCGATTTTGATGGCACCGACCAGCTGCCAACCTGGGCAGGTGATAATATTTTCTTTTCCTCCGACCGTGACCTCCGGCTCAACATATGGAAATACAACACTAAAACAAAAGAAACGCAACAGGTTACAAGACATACTGAGTATGATGTGATGTGGCCATCAGGAAATGGTGATCAGCTCGTGTATGAAAACGGGGGGTTCATTTATAGACTTGACCTCAATACAGGTCAGTCTGAAAGGGTATCCGTCAATATTAACTATGATAATCCAAACCTTGTTCCTTATTATAAGAACGTACGTGAGAACATCCATAGCTTTGCTGTATCACCAACAGGAAAACGCGCTCTGTTTGATGCCAGAGGAGATATTTTCTCAGTGCCTGCTGAAAACGGTGTCACCGAAAACCTTACTCAAACCCAGGGAATAAGGGAGATCTATCCTGCATGGTCACCCGATGCCAGGTACATTTCCTACTATTCAGATCAGACCGGGGAATATGAGCTTTATTTTCTTGAAAACAAAAAAGAGGCCGTGCCCCGACAGTTAACATTTAATTCATCGGCGTGGAAATACCAGCCTTTGTGGTCACCCGACAGCCGTTATCTGATCTTCTCCGACAGAACTCTCAAGCTGAAAATGGTTGAAGCAGCCACCGGAAAGGTCACAGAGATTGATAATGCCACGGGCAATGAAATAAGAAATTACAATTTTTCACCAGACTCCCGCTGGATAACCTACCAGAAAGAAGGTTCAAATGAAAAATCTGCCATCTGGGTGTATGAGATCCCAACAGGTAAGAAACAACAGGTTACCGACGGGACATTCACCGATGACAGCCCTGTTTTCAGCCTTTGCGGAAATTATATATTCTTTGCATCCAACCGCGATTTCAATCTTTCATTCTCAGATTTTGACTTTGACTATATCTACAACAGGGCAACAAGACTTTACGCAATTCCCTTGTCGAAGAAAAGCCCTAAAATATTCAAGGATAAGAACGACACCGAACCAGTAAGGCAGGAAGAAAAAGCTGCATCACCTGCCGCCGGTTCAAAGAAGGTAAAAAGCAAACAGGCAGGCTCTGATACTGATTCTTCCGCAAAGAAAGAGGTAAGGGTCGAGATTGATTTTGAAGACATCAGAGAAAGGATCACTGTGCTTCCGGGAGAAGCAGGCGATTACAGGATCGTTGGCGCTGCTGACGACGGACTTGTTTTCATCAACAATGGGAAGTTAATGAAATTCAACCTCAAGGATGAAAAAAATGAGGAGATACTCGATAAGGTTATGACCGCTTCCCTGACTGCAGACGGTAAGATGGCCATATACCGGTCTGGAAGTGACTTTGGAATAATAAAGCTTACACCAGGACAGAAGGCTGGTTCAGGTAAATTAAATCTCGACGGACTTGAAATGAAAATCGATCCCCGGAAAGAATGGAATCAGATTTACACCGATGCCTGGCGTATTTTCCGCGATTATTTCTATGTGGAAAATCTTCATGGAGTTGACTGGCCTGAAATGAAGAAACGATACGGCGTTCTTTTGCCCTATGTGGGGCACAGGGCTGACCTTGATTACATACTTAATGAGATAGTAGCTGAAAGCAATACAGGCCATTCTTACGTTGACTGGGGTGATTTTGAAAGAGTTAAAAGGATTGAGAATGGCCTCCTCGGTGCCGAGCTTACACCCGATGTAATAGCCGGCCGGTACCAGATCACGAAGATCTATAGCGGTGAGAACTGGAATCCCGAACGCCGGTCTCCCCTGACCGAACAGGGTGTTAACATAAAGGAAGGGGATTATCTGATAGCAATTGACGGCAAAGAGATCACCACTGCGGAAAATCCATATGTTTATCTTGAAAATAAAGGCGGAAAATTGACCGAGATAACTGTCAACAGCAAACCTTCAAGCACAGGATCAAGGACTTTCAGGCTTAAACCTTTGACAAGCGAGCTTGAACTAATGTATTTTAACTGGGTCAATGAAAGAAGAGCTATGGTTGACAGGCTTTCAGGGGGTAAGATAGGTTATATTCATGTTCCAAATACATCATTTGAAGGTAACAGGGAGCTTTTCCATGGCATGTACACCTATTTCGACAAGGAGGCCCTTATAATAGATGACCGTTACAACGGTGGCGGTTTTATCCCCGACCGTATGGCCGACCTGCTTGATCGCCATACTCTGGTGTACTGGCACCAGAACGGACTTATGCCCGGTAAGTCGCCCGCCATTGCTCACGATGGTCCTAAAGTCATGCTTATCAACGGATACTCATCATCAGGAGGAGATGCATTCCCTTATTTTTTCAGGAAGCTGGGGCTGGGTAAGCTTATTGGTACCCGCACATGGGGCGGACTAGTTGGCATTTCCGGAAATGCAAGGCTCGTCGATGGCGGTTACGTTTCAGTTCCCAGGTTCGGGATTTTCGACAGGGATGAAGGATGGATTATTGAGGGAGAAGGTGTTTATCCTGATATCGAAGTGGTGGACCGACCCGAACAGCTTGCAGCAGGGATCGATCCATGTATCGAAAAGGCAGTCGAGGTCCTGTTGCAGGAACTTAAGGATAAACCTGTAAAAAAAGTTGTTGTCCCGCCGCCTCCCGACAGGTCAAAATGGCGTGAATAGAGCCATCACGCTAGTTTTTTCTGTGAAGCAGCTCGGATGCAAAATTTATCTGCTCAGGATCACCCAGGAAATAGGCAATATCACTGCTGTGAAATACCGTTTCAGGAACGGGGTGTTCAATAATGTCTGTGCCTCTCCTTATTGCCAGAAGCGTTACTCCGGTCTTTTTTCGCAGATCAATTTCTATCAGCGACCTTCCATCCACCTCGGAATGGTCCTCAACAGTTACTGCTGCGATATTGATCTTAGAAAACTCATCGAGGATGGAGGGCTGGTGAACCATATCCTTTTTCGTAAAATCACCAAGACTCATGTTCCTTATATGTGTTATTATCCGGTTGACCTCCCTTTGCGGTATCAACCTCCTGACTAATATCCTGTTAAGCAGGTCTATTGCAATCTCCAGCTTCTCCGGTAATACCTGGTCGGCCCCAACCTTATACAATTGTTCAACATTCCTGATAAGGGTTGACCTTGCAAGTATGTAGGCATTCCTGTTCATTTGTCTGACCTTCTCAATTATGGCCATTGACGGAATAATACTTCCTACAGAAACAACAACCACATCGGCAGTATCAACATGCGCCTTCCTTAAAATAGGCTCATTTACAGCATCACCGTAAACAACAAGATCTCCATTGTTGATTTTTTCCCTAGCAATGGCTGGATCAAAGATTATCGAGATATGCTGAATGGAGTTATAGCTTGCCATTGCTGAGAGCTTAAGGGCACTGGCATCTTTGCCGATGATCACAAGGTGATTTTTAAAATCTGGCATTTCTATTTCCTTCAGAGGGAATAATCCCTTAACCAGAAAGTCAGGAAGAGGCAGTTTCAGAAGGGCTTTCGTAAGAAAACCTGAAAGATACAGAAGGAATGGTGTAAAAGCTATTGAAATAACGGCTACTGCAAGAAAAAGGTGATAATAAAAATCGGAAAGTATAGATTTTTCAAATCCTATCTTTGCCAAAATAAATGAGAACTCTCCCACCTGGCTAAGGGCTATCCCTATCAGCACCGTTCCCTGAAATGTATGTCCGAGAAGGAAACCTGTTCCACCTGCGAGAATGAATTTAACCACAATAACCATAAAAACGCTGAAAAGCACCAGCTGATAGTTGTCTACCACAAAAGAGAGATCAAGTAGCATGCCTATAGATACAAAAAAGAAGCTGGCAAAAACGTCCTTGACAGGCTGGAAATTCCCAAACGCATTGTAACTGTATTCTGATTCTGATATCATTAGCCCTGCCAGAAATGCACCAAAAGCCAGAGACATTCCAAGTTTGGAAGTCAGAAGGGCTATTGCAAAACAGATCAGGAATACGCTCATCATAAACAGTTCCTGGTTTTTTGTAAGAGCAATGAGGGATAACAACCGAGGGAAAACCCATTTATTACCGGCATATACAAAAGCAACAATTATGAAGACCTTAACTGCAAGGATGGTCAATTCTCTTGGAATATTTAGATTTGTATTTGCCAGAACATCGCTGAAAAGCAGCAGTGGGGCAAGGAGCAGATCCTGAAAAATAAGTATTCCCAGTACAGTCCTTCCATAATTTGAAGTGAGCTCCGATCTTTCCTGAAGAAGCTTAAGTACAAGAGCCGAGCTGCTGAGAGCCGCAAGAAAACCTATGAATACAGCTCCCCTCAAGGTCAATCCGTAAAAGTGTGAAATAAGGATAAATGCCATAGCAGTTAATACTACCTGAACAAATCCACCTAAAAAGACTATTCGCCTGATCTTTAAGAGATGCTTCAGTGAGAATTCCATGCCGATAGTGAAAAGCAACAATACTACACCTACCTCAGCAAGCAGCTCAATCTCATGCCGCGCGTTGACAAGTGACAGCATATAAGGACCGGCAATCATCCCGGTTATAAGATAGCCGACAATCGTTGGTATCCTGATCCTGGTAAAGATCAGGTTCACCATTGTCGACAAGGCAAAAATTATAACAATATCCTTTAAAATCGATAGATCCATTTTTCAAGGGTTGATTTGACATTAACTTATTAAAAAAGTAAACAATGCAATAGACAAATTTAAGATAATATGGTCAGTAACTTGATTTAATTAATTATTTACTTTAGCAAAAAATAATTGTTATGGCCTATACACTGCAACCCGGCAGCAAAGCTGTCGATTTCAACCTTCCGGCTACTGACGGCAGGAATTATAAGCTTTCCGACTTCAACAGATTCCGATACCTTGTTGTTTTTTTTACCTGTAATCATTGTCCCTATGTATTAGGCTCGGATGAAGTAACCCGGTCAACGGCCGAGAAATACGCAAAGAAAGGTACCGGATTCGTTGGGATTAACTCGAATAGTGAGAATACTTACGCAGAAGACAGCTTTTCCAATATGGTCAGCAGAATGGAGAAGTATAGATTCCCATGGGTATATCTTCATGACAAAGATCAGTCTGTCGCAAAGGCTTATGGGGCTCTTCGTACACCTCATTTTTTCGTTTTTGACGAAGAAAGAAAGCTTGTTTATACCGGCAGGGGTGTCGACTCACCCCGCGATACATCAAGAATGACGGTAAACGATCTCGAAAGGGCGCTTGAAGAACTCTCATCAGGCAGACCAATTTCGGTGCCGATGACAAATCCGATAGGATGCAATATCAAATGGGAAGGGAAAGACGCCCACTGGATGCCACCGGAAGCATGTGATCTTGTTTAAGGCCGGATTTCAGTTACAATGACATCAATAGTATAGTCAGAATCGAAACCCTGAATTTGATGATAGTCCAGTATGCCTCCGACCTGCATCTGGAATTTCCTGAAAATAAGGAATTCCTGAAAAGAAGACCGATTAAGCCAAGGGGTGACGTCATGATCTTGGCAGGCGACATTCTGCCTTTCAGGCTGATTAACGAGCATTCTGATTTTTTCGACTATCTGTCTGATCGTTTTGAAACAACATTCTGGGTGCCCGGGAACCATGAGTATTATCATTTCGATATTTCAAAAAGAAGCGGATCACTAAAGGAGAATATAAGGAAAAACGTTTCCATCGTTAACAATATAATGGTTCGGAAAGGAAAAGTAAATTTTGTGTTTTCAACCCTCTGGACAAGGATAAGTCCCCGACATCGGGTGGAAATACAGATCAGGTATTCTGATTTCCAGGTAATAAAAAACAGGGGGAGATTTTTTAACATTGATCAATACAACAATTTACATGACAGATGCATTACATTCCTGACCAATGAGTTAAAGCCAGAAAAGAAAGGTCCTGTAATAGTCGCCTCTCACCATATGCCGACATTCATCAATTATCCGGAGGAATATCTTGGTGATCCTTTAAATGAAGCATTCGCAACCGAGCTGTCTGAACTGATCCTGTCAACTCAGCCGGCCTATTGGATATTTGGCCATCACCATTCAAACAAAAGGGACTTCACAATCGGTAAAACCAGACTGGTTACGAATCAGCTCGGTTATGTTTGCTACAATGAGCAGGATGGATTTGATGAGGGGAAAATTATCGTAATTTAGCATGCCTGATAAGATAAAGAATGAATTTTTCGCTGAAAGTCTTTCTGTACCAAAGATTTATTGATCCTTTACTATCTGGCCTTCGCCGTGAGGTGCTTCTCAGCATCAGCCCTGAAGACCGGATTCTAGAGATTGCCTGCGGGACAGGTGCTCTTGCCCTGGCTATGGCATTAAAAGCAGCACATGTTACGGCCATCGATCTTTCAGAGGAAAACATAGCCGCTGCAGCTCAAACAGCCATGAAAAATAGTGCAGGAAACATTAATTTCGAGGTTCGCGACGCTTCAGACCTTTCGTGTTACACCGACCGGCAATTTGATACTGCAGTTATAACTATGGCTGTCCATCAGTTTGAATCCGGGCTGGCGATATCTATCCTGTCGGAAATGAGAAAAAAAGCTTACCGGATAATAATAGGCGACTACAGTCATCATATGCGTTCAGGCTGGTCCCGAAACCTGGCATGGGCGATAGAATGGCTTGCCGGAGGCGATCATTACAGGAATTTCAGGAACTACATCCGCTCAGGTGGTTTGCATTTCTTTGCTTCAAAAGCCGGACTAAATATTATAAGTCAGTCTGTAAGAGGAGGAGGAGTGTTTGTCGTTGCAGTCTGTAATTAAATATATCTGCAATTCGCATATTCCAGTTTATGTGGTAAAATATTTAATATTTCACTAGTGTCCGACTATAAGTATGAAATTCTTTAGGTCAGACCCTAAATGATAAAATATCAGTACCGTCCGATTACCTACTTGTCGCTCCTTCGGAGCTGAATAACCTTAGGGGAGAGCAGTACCTCCGGTTGCACCGGAGGTTATTCACATCCTTCTCCTTCAGAGAAGCGACCGGTTGAAGGATGCTCTTTCAGAGCATATCCCTGCCAGAGTGATATCTGCCGGAGGTAAGGTTCGGTTGTCTCTATGGGACAGCTGCGAAGGAGCTGGACAAAGAAGTCATGTAAGTGACTGAATGTGAATAACCCCCGGTGCAACCGGGGGTCGAAGCACACCAATGATTTTAAGCCCTGAAAGGGCGATACCTGGTTGTAATTTATCATAAGAATCATGTACCTTGCTTACGTCTTGCTGTTTTATTAACCAAAATTTTAATCTATGTCGAGCAATCGTCAACAAGCTCCCTGCAAAGAGAGATAGGCTCTACATACCTTGGCTTTTGTAAGTCCCGTTAATGACGACCTGTTTGTAAAAGACAATGACACACGGTAAAATGAGCCCCAGCGGGGCGACCTTTTTGTGAATGAAAAGATGATCAGCAATTTACATCTCAATTATTACGATTAGTCGGACACTATTGATAATATTCATATCTTTGGGCTTTAGCCTAAACCGAAAACCATGAAAGAACTTTTACGCTGCCGTCCATGCGGATTTGTAATTGAAGCCGATAAGCTTGGTGATGTTTGTCCTGCCTGCGGATTACCCAGGAAGGTTTTTGAACCTTACAGGGAAAAAGTATCACTGAACAGACTGAAAATCCTTAATCTTGATCTGCACCCTATTGCAATACATCTATCTCAAACACTGGTAATAGCAATCCCATTGCTTGCACTGATTACACACTTTGCCCGAAATTTCTTCCCGGATGTTCTGAAGAATGTTCTTATATTTTCGGTTTTTCTGTTTCCCTTTACACTCGTCCTGGCTATTATAACCGGTGTTATTGACGGACTCACGAGATTCAAAACACTCAAAACTCCGCTGCTCAGGGTAAAAATAATATTCAGTATTATTATCCTGATTCTCTCAATTATACTTTTTTTCACAGGCAGGAATGAAAACAACTATATCCTGACAATCGTGCTGGGTCTTTTATCCCTGGGAACCGGAATCAGACTGGGACTCTGGGGTAAAAAGCTCATCAATGTTATTCTACCGGGAACCTATTCTCAGAAGAAAGGTACCAGGAGTGAAAAACCGGAACAGGCTACTTCCTGAACATTCATTTACATAAGATAATCCTGATAACACGACAATTAAACATTACAGGATCTTCCTGATTACCCAAAGCAACACAGACAAAATGATGCTTATGATTATCATTGTGGTTATGGGAAAATAGAACCGGACATTCTCCTTTTCAATCCTGATATCTCCGGGCAGATGACCCAGCCAGCCAAGCTTATCACCCAGGAAGTAAAGCACAACTCCTGCTATGATCAGAATTATTCCTGCCAATATCAATATTTTACCTGCCTGCGACATACAATAATAATGATTACATAAAATTAATTTTTTTCTTACTGGTCAATTTCATAATTTTCTGTAGAATTAAAGAGTCTGATCTGTCAATTATTTTTGAATTATTAAGTGTAATAATTACTGTTGATCCAAATATGAAAAAACTGATTCTTTCAACTCTTATTTGTACATTCATTTCGAGTCTGTATTCACAGAATACCGACAGTATATGGATCGTAAACAACTACACCAAAACCGAAAGGATGATCCCAATGCGGGATGGAGTTAAACTGTTCACATCAATTTACATGCCCAAAGATAAATCGGAAGATCATCCCATTCTTATGGAACGGTCTCCTTATTCCTGTGCTCCGTATGGTGAAGACAAATTCAGGGATTTCTGGAACACTTACTTGAAATATTATCTCCTTGAAGGGTATATAATGGTGAAGCAGGATGTACGCGGCAGATGGATGAGCGAAGGTGAGTTTGAAGATATCAGACCTTTCAATCCTGATAAAAATACAACCAGTGATATTGATGAAGCGAGCGACACGTATGATGCAATAGACTGGCTGATCAAAAATATTCCTCATAATAATGGCAGAGTTGGTGTTTTCGGAATTTCATATCCGGGTTTTTATTCCACTATGGCAGCTGCCAGTAATCACCCTGCCCTCGTGGCAGTAAGCCCCCAGGCTCCCGTAACAAACTGGTTTATAGGTGACGATTTCCATCACAAGGGAGCATTTTTCATCCTTGATGCTTTTAGCTTTTATCCGGCCATGGGTGCCGGTTTCGGTCTGCCCCGGCCAAAACCCGTTTCAAAAGGACCGAAAACAATCGACATCCCGGTACATGACAACTACAAGTTCTATCTTGAAACGGGAGCTTTGCCTGCCTTTGCAAAACTTGCTGGAGACAGCGTGCGTTTCTGGAAGGACCTATATGCCCATCCTGATTATGACGACTGGTGGAAAGCACGGGATGCCAGAAACGCTACGAAAAAACTTAATCCGGCAATGCTGTGGGTCGGAGGGCATTTTGATGCAGAAGACAACTGGGGTGCCTGGAATGCCTACAAGGCTGCCGAAGCAAACAATCCTGGAAAGGAATTCAACAGGCTTGTCATGGGTCCGTGGTATCATGTCCAATGGGCTCAGGGTGACGGAACACATCTTGGCAACATTCATTTCGGAAGTAACACCTCATTATGGTATCAGCAGAACATTGAAATCCCATTCTTTAACTATTTCCTGAAGGGCAAAGGGGAAAAACCCGATATTGCCGAAGCTACTATCTTCATCACAGGAGAAAATACATGGAAACGATTCGATTCATGGCCTCCTGCCGCAACTGAAAACAACGACCTTTACCTGCAGCCATCAGGCAGACTTGACTGGCAACAGCCCTTATCAGCATCAGGATTCAGCGAGTATGTAAGCGACCCGTCAAAACCCGTACCATATACTGAAGATGTCCATTTTTCAAGAACAAGGGAATATATGACCGACGACCAGCGTTTTGCCGGACGAAGGCCTGATGTTCTCACATTTAAAACAGATATCCTTGAAGAGGATATTACTCTTGCGGGATTAGTTACTGCCGATCTGCCCGTATCTGTCTCATCAACAGATGCTGATTTTATAGTCAAGCTTATTGATGTATTTCCAGATAACCTCTCTTATAACAAGGTTGATATTTATTCAGAAAAAGATCCGGAGATCAGATACCCCATGGGCGGATACGAAATGCTTGTCCATGGGGAAGTTTTCAGGGGAAGATACCGCAACAGCTTTGAAAAGCCTTCTCCATTCGTTCCCGGCAAAGTAGAAAAAATAAAATTCGAGGTGGGAGACGTGGCACATACCTTTAAAAAAGGGCACCGTATTATGGTTCAGATCCAAAGCACCTGGTTTCCGCTGGTGGACAGGAATCCCCAGAAGTTCGTAAACATTTATGAAGCAAAGGAATCAGACTTTCAGAAAGCAACGATACGCATTTATCACAACAGCAAGAACCCTGGAAAGTTGGTACTGCCCGTTTTGAAAAAATGAAATGCATACCTTTCTTATCTCAGAAGATTCCGTAAAGATGCAATCTGAAACGAACGGGATAAGGAAAAGAATCAGTAAATGCTGATATACAGAATCATTGATATCATATTTGTCATTTTCCACACCATACTGATATTTTTCAACCTAGCCGGATGGATATGGAAAAAGACAAGGAAACTGAACCTGATCACCCTGGCATTGACGGGTGCCTCATGGTTGTTCCTTGGAATGATTGTCGGCATACCAGGATATTGCCCTCTCACCGATTGGCATTTCAGAGCTCTTCAGAAGCTGGGTGAATCAAATCTTCCGGAATCCTATATTAAATACCTTGCCGACCGGATTACCGGTTTCAATTTTAATGCCGTAACCATTGACAGGCTGACGCTTTATCTTTTCCTGTCAGCGATTTTAATATCTCTTGTTCTCAACATAAGGGATTTCTCACGGAAAAAGATATAGTGAAAGTAACCAGATATCTTGCTTCTGGGTTCTGACTTGTGATGCCATGTAAAATTAATGCGGTTTTATTTTTCTAACACATTGAATATGAATGATATAAAAATCAGAAAATTGATTTTTACCCCACTAACGCCTGTTTTTGTCCTATGCTCAGGATCAGAAAGATTCAGACTCAGACAAGTTGATTACTTAACTCTTTGCCTGTGTCTCCCAGTGATACCTTAACCCTTCCCCTGCCCCTTCCCTTTAGCAAAAAAGGGAAGGGGGGAATCCTACATATTATCAGCTTTTTGTTTTTTTGCGAACATATATTTTCAATAATTTTCCAGTTCCTAAAGTATCTTTTCAGAAGGAGTCATATTCTTCCGTAAATTCCTGGCTAATAATTTAATTTGCCTGTAATTACTAGATGGAATGCGAAACATAATCAAATTCCGGTATGATAAAGGTAGAAAATGTTAAGTGACCTTCAAATAGTTGAATCAGAAAGTTCTCATCATAGTTCTAATCAACTTAATATCCGCCAGCTAACCCCTTCCCTTTTTTTTAAACTACCCTTTATACACATCTTTTATAAAGTTGGATCACTTCATTTCCATTTTACGTTCCACCCCCCCCACTGTAAATTTCAATTCAATTATATACCACTATTTCAGTTAAAGAGTAACGCACTT
>CAZTJT010000022.1:0-67622 GCA_964613785.1 uncultured Rikenellaceae bacterium | reverse complement strand
ATTATATATTAACATTTTACAAAGTTTTTAAAAAAATTCTTTTGGACACTAGTGTTTTTTCCCCATAATTCCCTGAAATGGAAGTTCTAAAATTACTAATTTTTTTAAATGTACATACTAACCTGCTGAAATTTTACAAATAAATATTCATTACATCACAACGATGATGAAATTTCCTGTAATTCTTAATATTTTACAAATCCCTACCTTTTTGGTGGTTGAATGCCTCTTTGTTTAGCAGCTGCTTCAAGTCTCTGCTGCCATTTGGACTTTTTCAGGGGTTTCTTTTTATTTTCCTCAAGTGTGGCCAGAACCTTATCTGCGTTAATAAATCTCTTTGAGATCAGGTTCTGAAGATATGTAAGAATGTTTGCCAGGAAATAATAATAAGTCAGGCCTGCTGAAAAATTATTGAGAATAACCATGAACATTACCGGCATCATATACATCATGGCTTTCATTCCAGGCTGGTCCTGACCTGGAGATGAGCCTGACATTTTCATTGTAAGAATTGTAGATGCAGTCATTAGGAGTGTAAACAGACTCACGTGGTCGCCATACATGGGAATCTTGAAAGGAAGTGTGAGTATGGAGTCGTATGTTGAAAGATCAGTGGCCCATAAAAATGGTTCCTGGCGTAATTCTATAGAAACCGGGAAGAACCTGAACATGGCAAATAGGATAGGCATCTGAAGCAGCATCGGCAGACATCCTCCCATCGGATTTACTCCGGCTCTCTTATAGAGATCCATGGTAGCCTGCTGTTTTTTCATGGCATCCTCCTTTTTTGGGAATTTTTTCCCAAGCTCATCGACCAGAGGTTTCAGAACCTGCATTTTAGCCTGCGACTGGTATGATTTGAAGGTAAGTGGCAGAAGGACTATTTTGATAATTATGGTAAGAATCAGAATAATAAGTCCATAACTTGATATATACCTTTCAAGCCAGTTGAATACAGGTATGATCATAAACCTGTTTATCCATCCTATTATGTTCTTTCCAAGGAACACTATCTTGTCAAGCTGCATCCCCTCCTTTCTTAAAGTAGAAATATGATTCGGGCCGTAATAAAACCTCATTGAAATATTTGACTCCGGGCCCGGATTAAATGGGACTCCCACCTCCGATGTAAAATAACGAATGTATTTTGGTGAGGTGACCTTGGTTGACTGAACCGATCCGTTTAGAAAGAAATCGTCGGTGATAAGTACGGATGAAAAGAACTGATCCTGGTAGGCTATCCAGCTAAGTTTGGTTGTTATGTCAGCCTTGTCAACCTCTTTGTTAGATCTGAATTTGAGCTGATCGACATCATCCTGATAGTACTTGTATTTAATAGTTGTATAGTTCTCTTCGTTTTGCCGGCCTTTTTCCTGCTGCGGGATGTACATTCTCCAGTCGAGAGTTATGCTGTTCTGATTAGAGGCTATAATACCATCCATTGATTTGAAAGTAACGTTAAATTCAACAACATATCTGTTGGGCTGGAGAGTATATTTGTATTCGATGTACTTATCAGCTCCTGCAGGCAGCTGCAAAACAACACTCTGTGCCTCGTTTTCAGCAATATAATGTCTGTTTTTCGATAAAGGCCTGAAATACAGATTATTAGTCTCAACCGCTTTGTTGTCGGCGGTAAAGAAATTAAATCCGAATACAGTCGAATCGCCTGAAAACAAAATGAGGGGGAGGGAGTCGTGCGTAAAATAGTCTTTCACGAGGGCAGAATAGATTCGTCCTCCTTTGGGCGTAATTTTTAGCCTGATCCTGTTATTCTCAAGAGTGATCATGCTGGTATCACCGGAAGAGGCGCCACCAAACACTCCGAAGCGGCTTGAATCAGAAACTGCTGTCTGTTTTTCGACAGTTTTTTCAATAATTGAGGATGTGTCTGATTTCTCTTTGGCAGTTCTGTTTGGATCAGGTGAGAAGCCCAATATCCTGTTTATCTCATTGACCTTTGCCACTGCGGCAGGATCATTTGGCTTAAACCTCAGGGCATTTATGTATTCGGCACGGGCATTTTCCATATCGCCTTCTGAATAAAGAGAATCTGCCACCTCCATTATTTGCTGGTATGATTTATTCAGGCGGCTGCTGTTGTAAATGCTGAAACCGATGAAGATCGCAAATATAAGAACAATACCTATAATAGTGTTTTTATCCATCACCTGTCAGTTATCTATATCATTAGTTTATTTGCCTATACATGCCTTTATGAAACTTACAAACAGCGGATGAGGGTTTAATACCGTGCTGCTGTATTCGGGATGAAACTGTACCCCGATGAACCACTTATGTGATGGTATTTCAACAATTTCAACAAGGTTCGAATCCGGATTGATTCCTACCGGAATCATTCCGTTTCTAATGAATTCATCCTGAAAAATGTTGTTGAATTCATACCTGTGCCTGTGTCGTTCAATTATTTCAGCCCTGCCATAGGCTTCATACACTCTGGAATCTTTTCTTATGACACATTTATACCCTCCAAGTCTCATTGTTCCGCCTTTGTCGATAATACTTTTCTGCTCTTCCATAAGATCAATTACAGGATACCGGGTTTTACGGTTAATTTCTGTGGAGTGGGCACCTTCTAGATGAAGTACATTCCTGGCAAATTCAATGACTGCGCACTGCATACCCAGGCAAATGCCAAGGAACGGGATATTGTTCTCCCTTGCATATTTTGCCGTCAGTATTTTTCCATCAATTCCTCTCGATCCAAAACCTGGTGCAACAAGTATTCCGTCGAATCCCTTCAGCCTGTCATTTACACTACTTTCATTAATTTCTTCAGAATGGATGAATTCAACATTTACAGCACATTCATTTGATGCTCCGCTGTGTATAAATGATTCTGAAATGGACTTATATGCATCGGGCAGTTCTACATATTTGCCCACCAATGCAACTTTTACCGAATGTTTGGGGTTTTTTAATTTTGTAAGAAATTCCTTCCATTTATCGAGTGATGGTTCATTTTCAAACGGCAGATTCAGTTTCTTTAAAACAGTCTGATCAAGCTTTTCCTCATACATTTTGACAGGAACCTCATAAATTGTAGAAAGATCGACCGACTGTACCACTGCGCTTTCCTCTACGTTGCAGAAGAGTGCAACTTTTCTTTTGATATCGGCCGTAAGATTTTTTTCTGTTCGAAGTACAAGTATGTCGGGCTGAATTCCTGTTTCAAGAAGTACTTTAACAGAATGTTGTGTTGGTTTTGTCTTCAATTCTCCGGATGCAGAAAGATATGGTACAAGAGTAAGGTGAATGACAATGCAGTTCTGAGCTCCCATTTCCCATTTAAGCTGCCTTACCGATTCAATGTATGGAAGTGATTCAATGTCGCCAACAGTACCTCCTATTTCGGTGATAACAATGTTAAATTTATTTCCTGAACCTACAAGCTTGATCCTTCTTTTGATTTCGTCGGTGATATGTGGTATGACCTGAACGGTTTTACCCAGATAGTCACCCTTTCTCTCCTTGTTAATAACAGTCTGGTAAATTCTTCCTGTGGTGACATTGTTTGCCTGGCTTGTCGGAACATTAAGGAATCTTTCATAATGCCCGAGGTCGAGATCTGTTTCGGCTCCGTCGAGTGTCACATAACACTCACCATGTTCGTAGGGATTAAGTGTTCCCGGATCCACATTGATATATGGATCAAGTTTCTGGATGGTTACGGAATACCCTCTCGATTGCAGCAGCTTAGCCAGTGATGCAGAAATAATGCCTTTTCCCAATGAAGAGGTCACTCCACCTGTTACAAATACATATTTAACCTCAGCCAATTATGAGTAGTTTTAAGTTGAACTTAATTTATGATTTTTCAATCATCGAGACCCGAAAGATCTATCATCTTCACTTTTTCTTCAAGTGTCTTTATCATTCTCCGCGCATTATCGATCTTTTCCCTTACTTCCTTTATCATTGTGTCGGCATTCGACGATTTGGCAAAAAATCCGATATTGTTTTCCCACAAAACTATGTCGCTTTCAAGTTGTTTGATCTTTGTATAGAATTTATCTCTTTCATTTCGTATTTTCCTGGAAGCTTTCGGATTTGATTTCAGATTATCGAGCTTGGTCTTATATTTCAGAATGCTTTTGTCTTCATCAGCGATTTTAAGCTTATCAAACTGACGGTTAAGTGCATTTCTGTACCTGCTGGTTATTTCTTCTTTCTTATTGAATGGAACGAAACCAATTTCGGTCCATTTCCTTTGAAGTTCTTTAAGACGATCGAAAGCCACCTGAACATCAGTACCAGGTTCAAATTTCTCGAGCTCCTCAATTATTGCGATCTTAGCTTTAAGATTATCTTCATAAGAAGTATCGAGATTTGCAAAAAATTCTGCTTTTCTGTTAAAGAAATGATCACATGCTTTACGGAATCTCTTCCATATTTTTTCTGAATGCTTCCTTGGAACTGGTCCGATTTCCTTCCATTCTTTCTGAAGACGAATAAGGGCATCGGATGTCGTTTTCCAGTCAGTGCTTTCCTGCAAAGCTTCCGCCTGAATGCATAATTCATTTTTTAGCTGAAGGTTATTAAGCTGGGTCTCCTTGTTATCGGCATAGAAGTTCCTTTTCTTCTCGAAGAAAGAATCACATGCTTCTCTAAATCGCTGATAGACTCTGTTGTTTTGCTTTTTTGGTGCAAATCCCAAAGTCCGCCACATTTTTTGGAGTGAAACGATTTTATCCGCCTTTTCATCGAAGTCCTTGAAACTGGTAATCTCCATCAGATTAATCGCTTCAACTTCTTCGCAGAGAGCTATCTTTGCTTCAAGATTTCTTCTCTGTTCATCTTTCTGCTTTTCAAAATACTCGTGATGCCTTTTATTGATCTGAGAAGTTGCTTCCCGGAATCGTTCCCAGATTTCGTTTTTTGATTCCTGAGGGACAGGTCCTATTTCACGCCACTGGTTATGCAGATCCTGAAGGATACGGAAAGCATTTACCGGATTTGGTTCAAGCAGGAGTTCCTCGGCCTTTTCACAAATCAGGACCTTGGCTTCGAGGTTCTTCTTAAGATCTAGGTCCCTAAGTTCCTTGTTGATCTTGATATAATCATAGAATATTTCAACGCTGTGATGATAATTTTCCCAAAGGTCCTTTAAAGACGATTGCGGAACCACTCCGATTGAATGCCATTCATTCTGCAGGGTCCTGAATTCATGAAATGTTTTGTTTATGGATTCTTCCCTGTTGACAAGATCTTTTATCCTGTCAATAATATCATATTTCTTTTTGAGATTTTCGTATTTCTCAGCTTCCTGAATCTTGTTATAGTCGTTCTTTTTGTCCCGGTATTTTTCGAGTAGTTCCTTAACGCGGTAATCAAGCGGGTCAACCCATATTTTGTAATCTTCTATTTTTCCTCCCCCTTCTATGAATTTTGCCTTTCTTTCCTCCGACTCATGCTTCAGTTTTTTATAGAACAGAGTCTTTATACGTTCAACATCATCCTTTATCTCTGATGGAGGCCTGTTGTCAATGATGAGGGCAAGTGTTTCCACAAGCTCAGACTTTGAGTAGCCTGAGTAATCAACAGGAGGCAATTCGATATCGTCAAGATCGGTCATCTCATCAGTTTGATCTCCAGCGATCTCAGAATCTTCGGCCGGTTTCACTGAAGGCGTCTTTTCGTCGGGCGCCTTACTTTCTTCCGGTGTGATTCCCGATTCCTCTTTCATAGTCTCCCCGATCTCCCCCTGGATATCTTTTACTTTGTCTTCTGCTTCAGCAGAAATTTCAGCGCTCTTAGTACCGGTGGCATCATTAATTGCCCCGTTCTGTTCATCACGAACAGTCTCTTCCGGATCTTCTTTAATCATAATCAATCCTTTATTTTTCAGTGCATTACATACCGAAAACACCCATTTTACCCATGGATTTTTCAGAGTACGAAAATATTGAAATATTTATTAAAACTCAAAGATTTACGGAAATTAATGTACTACAGTCGATTCATAAATGTCAAAGGTGTTGAATATCATGACTGGAATTTGCATAACATAAGCAGCATTGATATTACATGCTGAAATTTCATGATCTGTTTATTGCATCAAAAATATTGCATTGCACTTATCACTGGTCCGGTTGTTGCATTATTTTGACTTAGTGGAAAATATTACTAAAAACAGTGCATTCATCAGTTTTCTGGAATAGAAGTTCTTGCGGTCGGGGAAAAATCGTATGGCAAATGAAGAATATGGGTCTTTTGAAGAAGCAGTTATTGTCTGTTTCTCGAAATCAGGTAGCGAACCGGGTTTATTATTTTCTCCAGAAGACGAAGGTTATCAGTAATAATCTCGGCAGTCCCCTGCATATTCTGAGTGAAGGTAAGCTTTTCACCGTAAAGGGTTGTAAGTCCTTCGGGCAAATTTACCTCGATGATATATCCGTCACCTGAAGGAACCATTGATTTTGATTTTATGATACCCCTGACCATTCCATATTCAAGGAAAGGATACCCGCTGAATTTGATGTTCACAGCCTGTCCCACCCTAACTTTTCCCGATCGATTCATTCCAAGGATTATCCTTCCTATGTAATCGCCCGTCTCCTCAGGTACAATGCTAAGAACGGCTTCATCTTTGTTTACGCTCTGGTTTTCGCTCCAGAACCTGGTAAATGTAACGATACCATCAACAGGAGAAACCAGCAGATAATTGTTTTTCCATATCTTAATCTGCGCTTTCAGGTTCATAAATGATTCCTGCAGTGACGAATAATATTTTTCTTCCTCCTCAAGCCCTTTGATAGTATAATCCTGAAGAAGCTGGTTCTTTTCTGCAAGTTCAATGTTCTTTTCCGACTGGTCAAGCAGCACCTGTTGAAGTTCAATATTCATCCTAATCAGCGATTGTTTTGATTTTTCAAGTTCGCTTTCTGAATAGACTCCGCTTCCTGACAGCAGCGAATCCCTGCTGAATTTTCTAGTTTCGAGGCTGATATTTTCACGGCATAGTCTTTCTTTAACCGCAAGCCTGTTTATATAATCCCTTATACTCTCCATCTCCCTCTTTACAGCAACAGCCTTATTGCCGTAATAGTTATTTTTGAGGTAATTGGAGTAATCTGCCGATGCTGTCATAAAAGTGCTCCAATATTCCTGAAGTTCTCCCAGTTCACTGAACTCCGGCATCTTTACGTTTGCAATTTTGTAAGGATTTTTCAATGTATCGATGAACCGCTCAAGTCGTATAAACTCCTCCATTGAAGCAGCAGTCTCCATAACACCAATTACTTCTCCCTGGTGAACATGTTCCTTGTCGCGGGCATAAAGTTTTTTAATTCTGCCAGTTATTTTTGATACAAGGGTTACTGGAGGATTGATTGTTGTTATTTCAACAGGAGCAGGTATCCGGTCAGGATATTTTATCAGCCATGAAAGGACTAGAAAAATGACAAAGACGATAAAAATAGCAGCATTGCCCCATCTTATAAAAAATGCCGGCACCTCCCCCATGATCTCGTTCACAGGTTCGGAGTACAGAGTCGCTTTTTCCCTCTTGTCAGTCTTTTCAGTCATACGCTAATTCAATTGCCAAGCTCAAGCTGGTTCCTGACCAGCTTATAGTAGGTGCCTTTATTCTTTACCAGAGTATCATGATTGCCGGTTTCGACAATCCGTCCGTTTTCCATTACTGCTATAATGTCAGCATTTCTAACTGTGCTGAGGCGATGTGCAACAATAATAACTGTTTTTCCTGCAAAAAAACCGGCAAGGTTTTCAACAATTGCTTTTTCAGTGTTTGCATCGAGCGAGTTGGTGGCTTCATCAAAGATCACTATGTCAGGATCTTTGTAAATTACTCTGGCAATAAGAAGTCTCTGTTTCTGTCCCTCACTTATTCCATGCCCGTTTGCACCGATCTTTGTGTTATAGCCCAGAGGAAGTGACTCAATGAATCCTCTGATATTTGCAAGTTCCGCGGCTTTGATCATTCTTTCTTCATCGGGTTCGTAAGGTCCCGGCGCAATATTGCCTGCAATGGTATCAGGAAAGATGAATCCATCCTGCATTACTGCTCCTGTCACCTGACGCCATATACTAAGGTTAATTCCTGAAAGAGGCGTTTCTCCGATCAGGATTTCACCTTCAGCAGGTTTATAAAAACCCAGTAACATTTTTAGAAGTGTTGTCTTGCCACTGCCGCTGACTCCTACAACTGCTGTTACCTTATTCCTTTCGATATTCAGATTTACGTCCTTAAGGGCATATGGGGACCGTGGCCCTTCATACTGATAGGATATCCCCTTAAGATGAATTGATGTGTTTTCGGGGATCTTAATCAACTTATTCTCTGATCCGGCTTCTTCGTCCTCCATACTATGAACCTCGGCAAGTCTGTCGAGACTCATACCCGCATCCTGCGACATCCTGAAAAAACCAATAATCTGGCTTACAGGAACATTGAGCTGGCCAACAATAAACTGTACAGCAAGCATCATTCCAAGTGTCATCTGACCCTTTAGGACGGCACCGGCAGATACAATAGTGATCAGCAGATTTGTTATTTCATTGATAAGCACAGCACCGGCAGATTGTTTCTGTATCAGACCCAGCCCCTTTACTTTCAACCCGAAAAGCTTAGCCTGATGTTTTTCCCAGTCCCATCGTTTGTCAAGCTCACATTGGTTAAGCTTTATCTCCTGCATCCCGTTAATTATGTTTATCAGTTTTGAATTTGAAACTGACATCTCACGGAATCTTATGTGGTCGAGCAGAGCTCTTTTCTTCATGAAAAGCGATATCCATAGGATGTAAAGAAATGTACCGGTCAGGAAAATAAGAAACACATTAATATTATAAATTATCAGTACGATTCCGAAAATAACAAGGTTGATGAATGAAAACAGGATACTCAGGCTTGCTGAGGTCAGAAAATCTTCGATTCTGTTGTTATCCTCTATGCGCTGAAGAATGTCTCCGGTCAGCTTAGTATCAAAAAATGCTATAGGTAAAGACATCAGTTTCTTAAGAAAACCTGAAACTATCGCAACATTTACCCTGGAACCTATGTGCAGCAGGAGCCAGCTTCGTATGAATTCTACCGACATTCTGCCAATCACCAGGGCCAGTTGTGCAATAAGTATAAGATAAATGAATCCTATGTCGTTGTTATTTATTCCTATGTCAATTATTGCCTGGGTGAGGAACGGGATGATCAGTTGGATAAAGCTGCCTATTATCAGTCCTAGTATCAGCTGACTCAGGTACTTTCTGTACATTCGGAAATATTCCGATAAAAATCTGAATCCTTTCGTTTCAACCTTCTCTTCATCGGTGTCGTATAATGACGGAGTTGGTTCCAGAATAAGAACAAGTCCGGTTTTTTTACCATCAATAAAGGTACCGGCCCAGTTTTTCTCAAACTCTTCAGGTGAACAGCATATTTTACCGGCTGCCGGATCTGCAATATAAATTTTGTTTTTTCTGATCCTGTAAACAACCACGAAATGATTCTGCCGCCAGTGTGCGATACAGGGCAGGGGAATCTTTTCCATAAGGAAATCAACAGGAATTTTCAATCCAAGCGTTTTAAAGCCTATCGAATCAGCTGCTTCTGAAAGCCCCAGAAATGATACACCCTCTTTTGTTATATAGCATTTTTTCCTGATCCATGCAAGGGAAAAATTCCGTTTGTGATACCGTGCAATCATCTTAAGACATGCAGGTCCACAGTCCATTGCATCATATTGCTGTGTAAAAGGGAAAATCATTTCAGGAATATAGTATTTCGCATCAGTAAATATATGTTTTTTGTTGAAATTGTTAGTATGCCTATCAATTCAAAACACGTGTCAGGCCGAAACTGCAGGGAAATATTATATTTGTCACTTCAAAGACCAATCAAATCAGCGGTTGTTCAGGAAGTATTCAGATAATGCAATAATTGAAGGTATACGCCAGCAAGATGATAAAATTCTTTCCTGGATATACAGTGCTTATTTTCAGTCGATAAGGAATCATGTTTTGAAAAACAGCGGTTCTGAGGCAGATGTATCCGATATATTTCAGGATGCTGTCATAGAACTTTACAAACAGATTACTGATGGTTCTCTGAATCTTACATCCGACCTGAAAGGCTACTTTTTTGGCATTGCCAGAAATCTCTGGAGGGTTCAGTTAAGACGCAGAAAAAGAATTGTTGACCTTGAAACGGATCTCTCGGATGATGAAGGGACTGATGCAGAAGATTATATCCTTGAAAGGATTGTAAACAGAGTATTTCAAAGGCTAAAGCCCGATGCACAAACTATTCTAAGGCTTTTTTCTGAGGGAAATTCCTATGAAGAAATTGCTGAAAAAATGAACCTGAAGAATGAGACCTATGCACGGAGGAAAAAGTACTTGTCGAAGGAGGCTTTGATCGGACTCATAAAAGAAGATCCCGAATATAAAGATTACCTCTCCCTGAAATAGATAAAACAGGCTATAAAACCTGCTATCAACGGGATTAGCAGAAGATACCATCTATAATAGAGAGATCCATTGTTACCATAAATTACAAGTGATGACCAGAAATAAGGGTGCGATTTCAGCATATCTGAGTCTTTTATGTAATTGAGCCTTGCCTTTCTTAGCGAGCTGCTTTTAGAGGTTCCTTTTTTCAGCGACCTGTAGAAGTTTTCAATTAGGTCAGAGCCAGACATATCATTTATTTCCCAGAGCGACATAACGACCGATTCACAGCCTGAATAAATAAAACCTCTAGCAAGACTAAGAATGCCTTCCCCTGAATGAAGCGCACCGCTTCCCGTATTGCATGAACTCAGTATGGCCATTCTTGCTTTTAAAGGGATACCATATACCTCCCAGGTATTTAGCAATCCGTCCTCCTCATTGTCGGGTATTTGTGTAAAGATCATTTTTGAATGCATAGGCTCATTGTCATTTATCACTGTATGCATGGCAAGATGAATAATATCATATTTGCCAGCCTCACTTTTGAATAATGATTCTCTGGCGTCATTACCCGCGTAGAGCTTGCCGCCGATAAAGCTGCTGGCAAACTCGGCTTCTTTTCTTGCGTACGGAAGATCATTAAGGACGGAATAATATGGCTGTCGTGTCAAAATAATAGTATCCACATTCAGATTACCGCTATAATAAGGGGCAAACGCAATCAGGTTATTTGATAACTTTAATCCCGATCTTTGTGATTCAGAAAGAAAAGTAGCTGAATAGGCATAGGAGATATTGAACTTTTTAATCATATACGGAAGATCTCTGTATGAAATCCTTTCCGTATTGACCTCATGCATCGGTAATGCCTCAAAAGGAATGTAGGCCAGGATATTATCAGGGGAAATCAATAGCTTTTCGGATATCAGATAGGGTTCAACAGGTTTGATAATTTTTCCGTATATCCTGCTGCCAAGATATTGATACTTTTGATAATCTGATCTGGCATCATTAAACGAAGGAAATTTAATCAAATCGCTGAAATCCTTCAGATCAGAGTAGAAATCTGGGCCGACTTTAACTCTTATCATCTGATGGATCTTTCTGTTTAAAACCATGATATACATTAATGTATCGGATGCCACATAATTAATATAATTGATATTTCTTCCGGCTAAAGAGTATATTTCAGCAGGATTAATTACCCTGGTGTTATACTTTATCATATAATACCCCGGATAATTCCTTTCGAATATTGCGACCAGCGAATCTCTTTTCCGGATTGAATTAAAAACAAAATCCTTCCATTCTGAGATGCGATATGAATCAGGATTCTCCCTGGCAGATTCTTCTGTGATTCTTGCGTTGTAGAGACTGATCTGGTTATTGAGTTTTATTTCTTCCTCTGCCATTTTTGCTGGTATGTGGAACTGGGTTGCTTTAAGTTCACGGGTTGCAGCAAGAAGTGAAGCTGCCTTACTCTTTTCAGATAGTTCAAATGCTTTGTCAATGAATTGTTTTTCTCCTGTAGCTCTGTAGCATACATCGCAATCGCGGATGGCTAAAATATAATAATCCCTGTACCGGTCACCAAGAATAAGCCTGCTCTCCTCTTCGTCAATATTCATTCTAATCATTTCAATAATTGTAACTATCATATAGGATGATTCTGCGGCTTCTCGCATATACTTAAATTCTTTAGATTCCCTGAACAGATTCCAGAGTATTTCATACCTCGCCCTGAAAAGACTAAGCGACCACTGGTCGTATCTTATCACAGCATTACTGTTGCTGTTTGCTCCTTTTGTTTGATCGTTAACCGGAAGTTCAGCATTTATTAGTTTCTCCACAATTTCAAGAGCTTTAAGATGTTTGCCATTACCCGTAAGCGCCAGAGCATAACCCAGGTTTATTTGTCCTTTCAGTGAATTATCCTGCTTATTATTTTCCAGATATTCCATGCACTTTTCATAAAGCATCAGAGATTTTTCTGCATCAATACCAAACTCCCTGAGATAGTCTGCATAGTTTTTCAGAACATAAATGTAATTCCGCGACCCAGGGCCGTAATGTATTTTTGCTTTTTTCAAAGAGTAAAGCATTATTGATTCACCCTTTTCTATATTACCTGAATTACCGACTATTTTTGCAAAACTGTTTATAAAATTTTGTGATAAAAAAGTATTTCCTGCATCTGCAATATCAATACCCATCTCATAGTATTTGTCAGATTTCCCCTGTTCGCCCATAAAAAAGTAAGCAGCAGCAAGACTATTTAAGAGATTAACATATCTGTCATCACTCCTGAGATTATACTTCCGGAATACCGCTTCCCCTTTTTCGAGGTACAAAACTGCCTTTGAATAATCAGAAAGCTTTATGTAGCATACTCCCAGGTTGGTGTAAAGGTCAGCAAGTACCTCTTTGTAAAGGTTTTCCCATCCGGCAATAACTATGAGTGCTTTATTACCATAAATTATTGCCCTGTCATAATCTTTCATCCCCATGCATGCAGTACAAAGGCTTGAAAAGCCTACCGCGAGTTTTGGACTGGTTTCACCGAATAACTGTTTTTCAGTTTCAACCGATTTTAAAACTGATCGTTCCATTCTGCTGTAATCACCCAGAGAACTGTAAACCACTCCGAGGTTGTAATATGTTTTGGCATAGGTTGAATCGAATATTGAGAGGCCTTCACGAATTTCCACAGATTTCGTTAAGTGCTTTTCAGATTCGTCAAATCTTTCCCTGAGAAGAAAATAGATTCCTGTATAATAATGAGAATCTGATATTGTTAAGCTGTCATCTCCTGACTTTTCAAAATGAATGAGGATCTGCTTAAGCAGTGATCGTGATCCTGCAGTGTCGCCGCCAGCCAATGAGTAATAAAATGCCTTATTAAGTTCTTTAAGATCTGTAGCTGCAGAAGAGGGATTTCCTGAAAAGAAGGTGCCTGCATATGATTTATCATCGAAATGCAATGTTTCAGCCCGGAAAGAAATACCAATGGCTATAGAAACCAGAATAGTTAGTTTTAAAAAAAGTTTATGCCTGGTCATTAAAAAACCTTCCGCATAAGTCTCGCAATAATCTTATGCAAATTTCCCCGAAAAAATTAAAAGACAATCTCTCAAATCAAAAACAGGATCTTGATTTTTCAAAATTATCATATATAAAGTACTGTATAACAATGATATATAAAAAAAACAAAAAAAATTCGATTTTTTTTTGTCACAAAATGCAAACCTGTGACATGTAGCAGTGAAATTAAAACAATAACTGATTCAAAAAATATTCAAACAATAAAAATTTAAAAAGATGAAAAATTTTACCCTTGAACAGATCAGTACAGTTTACAGTGAGTATGTAATGACATCAGAAGAAATGATACGTGTAAAAGGTGGTGATGGAGGTGAACCTATAGTAGTGCCAAATCCTCCCAAACCTAGAATTTGAAGGACCTTTATTTGTAAAACAGCAGCCGGAGTGAATTGAAAATCAGGCTGATCCACTTCTGAGGGATATGTCTTGATTGTCTGTGTTGATGGATTCAAAACAGGCGTTGCAGTGATATAATGACATAATTACTTGTTAGCAAGTATGTTGTGTAACATATTTACACGCTGTAATTATGTTTTACAGCATAAATGTATAATTCATTAAAATAATGAAGAATAAAACTATTATGAACTAAAATACTTATACCCTATGAAAACAATCGACTTTTCATATTTCATCGAGAGGTTCATTGCAGGTGAAATGGATGAAAAAGAGAAACAGTGGTTTCTTAAGGAGATGGAAGGAAACCGTGATTTAAAACTTGAGGTTGATTTACGGCGAAAGGCGGAAAAAATAATTGAACGCCAGGATATTGTAAATCTACGCAGAAAGCTTGCCGATATCGGGCAGAAACATGCTTCAGTTTCAGAGCATCATAAATCAGGCCGCATCAAATATGCTGCTGCAATAGTGGTTTTTGTAATTATTGGGGCTGGCATTCTGCTTTCCAGAGGAAGACCCGGACCTGATGAATTGTTTGACAAATACTACAAAACTTATGAACCCTCATTATCAGTAAGGTCAGGATTAAACAGAGTTAACCAGGATTTTAATCTGGCCATTGAATACTATAATGTTCGAGATTACAGAAATGCAGCAATATACTTCAGTAAAGTAATTCAAAAAGAGCCTGAAGACATGCATTCAACCCTGCTGAACGGGATATCGAATTTTGAAATCAGCAATTATCCTGAAGCCGAAGTTTCATTTGTAAGGGTGATTGATAATGATGACAATCTATTTATCGATCATGCGCAGTGGTATCTTTCCATGTGCTATTTAAAAACAGATGAACTGAGAAAGGCTAAAGATCAGCTTGCCAAGATTGCAGATTCAGAGAGTATATACAGAAGAAATGCAAAACAGATACTGAGACGTTTGCATTAAATGAATATCAGAAGAATATTACTTCACGGTAATCAAAAAGAATCAGAGATACTGACCCGGTTAATTATGAGTTACATACCTCCAAAATACCATTAACACTGTCTGATGCGGGTTATCTGATTAAAGTCAATGTCTGACTTGACCAAAGCGTGAAGAACAGAGGGTGCCCTGAAATTAAAGTGCACCCTCTTTTTCTTTGCTGGCATGGTAATTTTTTTTAATATTTAATTGCCAACAGGACAAAGGTATAAGACTTCAGTCTACCTGGCTTTGGGGGTAAATCCGACAATCAGGACTTCGGTACGACGGTTTAGTTTTCTTCCTTCTGATGTAATATTGTCGCCCTTTGGAAATGAATTACCATAGCCTTTATATCTTAGCCTTTCAGCAGAAATTCCCTTTTCGATGAGAAAATCAACAACTGCAAGAGCTCTTTTTTCAGAAAGGATCTGATTATGTTCGTCGGTTCCGGTTGCATCTGTATATCCTCCGATCTCGATCACAATATCCTTATTTTCGGTTAATAATGTCAACAGGTTATTCAGTTCTTTAATCGACTCCTTTTTAAGAAGCCAAGAATCCACTTCAAAGAATACATTTGCAAGAAGCATGCTCTCTCCCACTTTCAGGGGGCTCAGGCTTATCTGTTTCAGGTAGGGTTTGATGACCGGGTGTGTTCCTTCGAGCATAAAATTCTCAGAATAAAACAAGTATCCTTTTTTCCTGACATTAAGTCCGTAATTGAAACCGGAAGGCAGGCATACCAGGAAATTTCCATCCTCATCGGAGGTATTTACCAGTACACTTTTTCCGGTTGAAAGGTTAATAAGTTCATAGTCGGCAATAAGTTTTTTACCACTCTCCTTATCAACAACTTTGCCTTTAAGGTATGCAACCGGGTCAGGTCGAATGGATTCATGGAGATAAAATGAGAATATGTTTTTCCCGTTTTGTTCATCTCTTTTCGATGAAAAGTAAGCCTTTTGTCCATTCGACTCTATAACAAGACCTGTTTCGTCAGTATATGTATTTATCGGGTACCCGAGGTTTTTTGGTTCGGTCCATGAACTGTCGCGTTTCATTCTGGTAAAGAAGATATCGAATCCGCCCATTCCTGGCAATCCGTCAGATGAATAGTATAGTGTTTTTCCGTCGAAATGAATAAAAGGTGACATCTCATCGCCCGGAGTATTTATGACATTTCCCATATTTACAGGTACCTGCCATACACCTTTTTCAATTTTACTGTACCATATATCCTTGCCACCAAATCCCCCGGGTCTGCTGCTCGAAAAATAAAGAGTTTTACCGTCGGCGCTTATAGAGGGTTGAGATTCCCAGTATTTTGAGTTGACAGGACTCCCGACGTTTACAGGCATTGACCATTTTCCATCATTGAATGCCGAAAAGAATATATCACAGCTGCCCTTTCCTCCCGGACGGTCGCAGGCAGTGAAATACATATAGCTTCCGTCTGAGGATAGACTCTGTGCCCCTTCATTCTGACGGGTATTGAGAGGAGCTCCGGCATTAAAGGCCTTTTGCCAGTTGTTATCCACAAAATAGCTAATATAAAAATCCTCCTGTGCAATGTTATAGCCCTGTATCCTTTCCCTTGAGGTACTCTGCCTTGTGAAGGTCATCATCTGACCGTCTGCAGTTATCGAAGGCCAGTATTCATCATCAGGAGTGTTGATCCCTTCACCTACGCTTACAGGGCTGAAGGGAACAGGATTTTTTACCGCGTCAATTGCAAAATCACAGTTCTTTATATCTCTTGTTGCAATCTTCCTGTTCTTTTCAGATATATTATCAAGGCCAAGGTAAATAATATAATGTCGTTTAGCCGACTCATAATCTCCGGTTGAAATCTCGGCATTTGCCAGACTGAAATAGACTGGCATATAAAATGCTGAATCGATCTTAACGGCCATTCTGAAATTATGAACAGCTTCAGTAAAGCGCTTTTGCTTTGCCATCAGCTCCCCCAGCATCATGTATGCCTCATAAAATCCCGGATCTGCATCTATTGCTTGCCTGAAACTGACCTCGGCAGAGCTGTAATCAACAAAATCATAGTATTTGACCCCTTCCCTGTATAACCTGAGAGCTTTAATTGATGATGTGTGAGTTTTCTGCTGAGAATAAATACTCCACTCAGCGATGGTGAATAAAAAAATAATTGATATGATGAATGCAAATCTCATTTCTTTTTCAGGGTATATGCATGTATTTGTGGATTTGCAATGAAACCCTCCACGCAGGATTTTTTAAAATATAATCAATAATTACCGGGATGACAGACTCAAATCTGCTCCATTCAGGCTGAAGAAACAAGTGTGTATTTTCCCTTACCTGACTACGGTATTTCTCAGCCCAATCAAAGTCATACGAATCATCAATGATAACTTTAAGTTCATCAGCCTTTTTGCAGATATCCTTTATAGGGGGCATAATTCTTTTTGGTGACAGGCAGATCCAATCCCATTCACCGGAAAGAGGATAAGCTCCTGAAGTTTCAAGAAATGTTGAAATATTGTTCTCTTTAAGAGCCCTGCAAAGAAGATCCAGATTCCACATCAGAGGTTCTCCTCCGGTTACCACTACAGATTTTATGCCAGATGCAACAGCATGTTTAACTATGATATCAGTTTCAACCAAAGGATGATCTTTCTGATTCCAGGAAAAGCGTGAATCACACCAGCTGCATCCTATATCACATCCCCCCAGGCGGATAAACCATGCAGCCTTTCCGGCATGATATCCTTCGCCCTGGATCGTCAGGAACTCTTCAACCAGTGGCAGCATCATGCTATCATGATTATTTCTTTTTCTATTCCCCATTTAATAACGCAATATCTACATATTTTATTTTCCGAAAAGCAATATGCGATCCCTCCTTGAAGCTGCTGATGCCCATTCTTCGGGTATAACTTTCCAATTTCCCAGAGCCTCAGGATTTATTGTCTTAATATTTTCCAGATATTTAATAATGTAATACCTTAGATCATTCTCTGTCGATTTGATAAGTCTTTCCTGCAGATTTCGCCTGTTGATTCCAGCACCCATATAAAAATGTCCGCCTCCTCCATTGCCCCTGTAGGAATTTACTGCCACCGTATAGGTCTTTTCAGGAATGAAAGGTCGTCCGTCGGAGAATGAGTTTATACTTATACGCTTCCCTTCGGGTTTACTGACATCGACCAAATAATCGATTCCTGCAGCAGAGTCAAAGTTATAGGGTTGATTTTTCAGCCATGCAACACCATTGGTAATAACTGGTTTTCCATCCTTGCCAGTGCGGAATTTGAGAATGTTGTCGCCCGGCCCTTTCATAGTATTGTACCATCCTGAGTATGAGTATTCAAGATATTTCCTGATTTCTGTACCGGTCATTGACATCGTATAGAGCATGTTTTCAAACCTGTAAAGTTTGAACATGTCGCCAACAGTTATTTTACCGGCCGGGATGCTGACATCAAACGAAAGAGGAGCTGCGAACGAAATATCAGCACCCGTCACTCTGATTTGAATGGAATGTATCATATCCACAAATGGAGAAGAACCAAAATATGCATCTCTCGATGAGATTCTTTTTCCAGATTTTGCAATTACCTTGTTTACGTAGGTGTCAATTACCTTCTTACGGTCGCCGAACTTTCTCATGAAGCCCGGATCAGTGTCAAATTTGCTTACATCAATAATACTACCCTTCAGCAGTTTTTTCTTCTTGCCTGATGTTTCGTCATTGAAGAATGTTATATCTGCTCTGGCAATCTTTTCCGACCTGCTTCCACCGTCAAGTATCAATACAGTATCTCCGGCTGAATTAACGAATTTCTCATTCACAATCCTGTGATCATGTCCGGCGAATATAATATCAAAACCCGGAACATCCCAGGCAACCGCCACGGTTCCATTCTCATCATAATTATCATCATCCCTACCATTTTCATTTGGATTCCAGCCAGAATGAAACAACCCTACTATAATATCAGGATCCTCTTTTTCAATAACCGCCATCCAGTGCCTGGCAGTCTCAACCATATCGCTGAATTCGATACCGGAATATAGTTCGGGAGGAAGCCAGTTGGGGACTGCAGAGGTTATTAGTCCGAGAACAGCAATTTTATATCCGCTCCGTTCAATGATTGTATATGGAGTAAACCAGGGGGTGCCTGTTGAAATGGATACAGCATTTGCAGCCAGCATGGGAAATCTGTACTCCTTCATAAGTCTGTCATAAACCTTATGTCCTGCCTCAATGTCGTGATTACCAACTGTAACAGCATCATATCCAAGATAATTCATTACCTCGGCATTAATATGAGTTGAAACAGTATCAATAAAATTGTAGTAATATACTATTGGCTGACCCTGCAGATTATCGCCATTATCAAGAAGTACTACATTCATTGAGGAGTTACGGACTTTGCCTATATATGAAGCAGAATGTGCAAGTGATACATTTGCTTTTTCCTTTTCAATGAAATCATATGGCAGTATTGTACCATGAAGGTCTGTTGTAGCAAGAATTGTAAATACCTGATTCTTATCCTCATCACATGAAGTGATCAGCAATGATATACATATAATCAGAAAAAAAGTTATCATAAATTTTTTGATCATGATAATATTGTTAGAGAATTTTTCCCGACAGGCATAATATTCAGCCTTGACTGGGGTATGGAATATTTTACAAAAAGACATATCTGTTATTAAATTAATCTGTAAACTTAGGAAAGAATATTTACTTTCAGGTAATTTTGATGTCAGTTGCTATTAATGCAGACTATAAAACTCAAATATAAAATTACGGAATTATATAAATTATGGTAAAGACAGGTTTGGATCAGATAAGGTTTAAGCTTCCAGGAGCCCTAAAAGGGAAGCGGATAGGAGTTTTATGTCATGCCCCGAGCATTACTTCGGATTTTGTTCACATAGCAGATTTTTTTTATGACTCGAAGGAGTGCATTCTTTCAGCTATTTTTGGTCCACAGCACGGAATACATGGTCAGACTCAGGACAATATGATTGAATGGGAGAGTCAGATTCATCCCTATTATAAAGTTCCGCTGTACAGTCTTTACGGTAAACACAGGAAGCCTACACCCGAAATGCTTGGTGTACTTGACGCCTTAGTGGTTGACCTACAGGATGTAGGTGCAAGGCTTTACACATATATCTGGACCGTAAAGTTATGTATGGAAGCATGTACTGAATCAGGTATTCCGATATGGATTCTGGATCGTCCAAATCCCGTCGGAAAGCTTCCGTTCGACGGGCCTGTTCTGAAGGAAGAGTTCTTTACTTTTGTAGGAGGTGCTTCTATACCCCTTTGTCACAGGATGACTATTGGAGAAATGGCAGTATGGCTGAAGGAAAAATATTATCCGGCGTGCGATTTGAATGTAGTGTGGATGAAAAACTGGAACAGGAACACATTTTACAACGAGACCGGACTTCCATGGGTGCTGCCCTCCCCTAATATGCCGACCCTTCAGACTGCCATGGTATATCCGGGCATGGTATTGGCCGAAGCGCTTAACATATCTGAGGGACGCGGCACCACAGTGCCGTTTGAACTTTTTGGTGCACCCTTTATTGATCAGGAAAAACTTAAGAAAAACCTTGATGCCAGGAAAATACCGGGTTGTGTATTCAGAAAACACAGCTTTATTCCAACTTTCAACAAGTACCAGGGAATCTATTGCAACGGAATTCAGATTCATGTCACCGCACCTGATAATTATTATCCAGTAGCCACCGCTCTTGAAATATTTGATGCTATTATTGAAACATCGCCCGAAAATTCCTTTAGCTTTAAAGACCCTCCTTATGAGTATGAATTTAACCTTATGCCATTTGATATTCTTTCCGGTGATTCTCTAATGAGAACTTCTCTTCTCAGGAAGGACCCTGTGGAGTGGGAGAAGCAGCGTTGGCACAAAGAGATTGAAGATTTCAGGAAAGAATTTGACTATCTGGCAGTATATCCTGACAAGAGAGGCAGGAGAAAATAATACCCGGTTTTATCAGGTCTTCTTTTTGTGTGTTTCCACAAGTTTTTCAATCAGCTGTTGGGGAAAGACAGGTTTGACAATGTATTCATCGAAACCCGCTGCAATTATTTTTTCACGGTCCCCGGTCAGGCTGTATGCAGTTTGTGCGATTATAGTTATGTCTGCGCGGGTTTCCCGAATCCGTTTTGCAGCCTCGTAACCATCGATAACTGGCAGTTGAATATCCATCAGGATTATGTCTATCGAATCATCTAAACAGGCTATTTCAACTGCTTCACCACCATCACAGGCATTTCTCAATGTGGCTCCGGTTTTTTCTAATATCTTGTTTAGATACAACCTGCTTGAGACATCGTCTTCAACAATTAATATCTTTTTTCCTTTGAGATATTCGTTATTCATTTGCTCCGGCTTTATTCAAATAGTCCCTCATCTCTGAGCAGCAGTAAAATTGCCGATTGTGGAACAACAATATATTTCTCCTTGTTGAATTCAATTTCGATTGCGCTACTCTGCAGATAGACAGCCTGATCTCCCTCCTTTGGCTGAAGGGGTACGTATTTGGGTTCATCAGACCTGCTCTTCCAAGGTTCATCTGCATCACTTACTGTAGGTATCGGATAACCCGGACCTACTTTAAGCACAAAACCTATCTGAACCTTCTCGTTTTCATTTACACCGGGAGGAAGATACAGACCGCTTTTGGTCTGAGATTGCGGCACCTTTGGTTTGATAAGAATTCTGTCTCCGATAACTATCAGTTTCTGGAGATCTTTTTCATCCAGTAATACACCCATCTTTTTTATAAATAAGTAACAAAAATACCATTTTTCTCAATAACCGAAGACCAACTCTGCGGATTTATTAATATTGTATTCCATGTTAATAACGGCTGCGGACCGGACTTATTATATGGCTGAGACTGATACTTATCTGACAATCAAAGCTTTCTCAAGGGGTGTGTATAAGGAGAAAGGAAGCAATTTTATAGCTCTTGCCTACCCGGTACGTTCTGTTGCCGAAATAAAGGCTATTATTGACGAGATACGAAAAGAGTATCATGGTGCAAGGCATCACTCCTATGCTTATATGCTTGGTCAGAAAAGGGATAACTGGAGGACATACGATGACGGAGAACCATCAGGTACTGCAGGCAAACCAATTCTTGGCCAGATAAATACAAGAGGATTGACCAATGTCCTTATTGTCGTGGTTAGGTATTTCGGAGGCAGACTCCTTGGACCAGGCGGGCTGATCAATGCTTATCGGTCGGCAGCAGACGAGGCGTTGAAAAACTCTGAAATTACAGAGATGAAAATACACAATTTTTTCAGGCTTGAATTCGATTATCCGCTAATGAAAGTTGTAATGAAGGTTGTTAAAGATCATAATCTTTTGACGACTGACCAAAGTTTTGAGAAAACGTGCCGTATTACGATCGGACTTGCAGAATCAATGACCGAAAGGATTCTTGAACTTTTATCAAGGATTGAAGGGCTGAAAACTACCTTTCTGTACAAAGATTAACATTATCCTGACTGCTGAAAGTTTTTAGCAACTTATCAACATTTGTCCATAAAAAAATCTATCTTAGGTAACTTTGTATATCTCCTGAAATACGAAAAACCTCACATATGAATAATCGAAGCCTGGTATCGATAGATGATCTGACCACGGATGAAATTTTAAATATTCTCGATCTTGCAGCTGAATTCGAAAAAAATCCCTCTCAGCCGCTTCTTTCCGGTAAGGTTATTGCCACACTGTTTTTTGAGCCTTCCACACGTACTCGTCTAAGCTTTGAAAGCGCCATAAACAGACTTGGGGGTAAAATAGTAGGCTTTTCTGATTCAGGAAGTTCAAGTGTTTCAAAGGGGGAAACACTTCACGATACCATAAAAATGGTAAGCAACTACAGTGATCTCATTGTAATGCGTCATCCCGTTGAAGGTAGCGCGAGATTTGCAAGCGAAATATCATCAGTTCCTGTGATAAATGCCGGCGACGGTGCAAACCAGCATCCAACCCAAACCCTGCTTGATATGTTTTCAATTCGCAAAACACAGGGTCGACTCGATAATCTGAACATTTTCATGGTGGGTGATCTTAAATATGGAAGAACGGTGCATTCCCTGATGATGGCAATGTCGAGGTGGAACACAACCTTTAATTTCATCTCACCCGATGAACTTAAGATGCCGGATGAATTCAAACTTTACCTCGACAACCTTGGATTGAAATATTATGAACACTCAGATTTCACCGATATCATATCAAAAGCTGATATAATCTATATGACCAGGGTTCAGAAAGAAAGATTCTCAGATCCCATCGAATATGAAAAAGTTAAGAATGTATATGTACTAAAGAATTCAATGCTTGCCAACACTAAACCAAATATGCGGATCCTGCACCCCCTGCCCAGGGTAAATGAAATCCATACCGATGTAGATTCAAATCCCAAAGCATATTATTTTGAGCAGGCGCTCAACGGCGTTTATACCCGTCAGGCTATTTTGTGCTCACTTTTAGGAATAAAATAACCATGAAAAAAAACATGAAAGAGCCTAAACAATTAAGCGTAAGTGCCATCCAGAACGGTACGGTCATTGATCATATTCCTGCAAAAAACCTGTTCAAGGTCATCCAGATCCTGGGACTGGATCATATTGATACGCAGATTACCTTCGGGACCAATCTTGAAAGTAAAAAACTTGGCAGAAAAGCCATTATTAAGATATCCGATAAGTACTTCGAGGACGCTGACATAAACAGGATCGCACTTGTTGCCCCCGATGCAAAGCTCAACATAATACGTGATTATGAGGTGGTTGAAAAGAAGGTTGTGGAAGTACCAGATACAATTGTTGGAATTGCCAAATGTATGAACCCCAAATGCATTACCAACTATGAACAGGTTGTTACAAGATTCAGGGTTGTTTCAAAGAAAAATGTAGCACTCCGTTGTCATTACTGCGATAAAATAACCAGCCAGGAAAACCTTTAGATAATTTAGCGCAGCCTGTCGTAAGATCTGACCAGGTTTTCATCCCTTCTGATGGCTCTGTATGCAAGAACTGCAAAAATAAATATCACTGGTGCCAGAAAAACTTTTACACCTGGGATAAAGGATGCACCGGAACCCTCGGCAGATGCCAGCATATAATAAACTATCAATCCAATCCACACGACCGTCAATACTATAAGTGCAGCCACAACTTTCATCTGTAATTTTCTGTTCTTATAAAAGAAGATTGATAGCAACGAAATGACCGGAATGATTATTATCAGAACCGATACAGGAAATATTCTGGTGACCAGGAAAAATCCATCAGCCCCGTCTGCCTGGTATATACCACTGAAATTCATTGCCAGCTGATTACCTGCTTTGTTAATAATTCTTAAAAAATTCCCTTTAAGGAATAGCAGGGAAAGTATTGTTGTCAATAAAAGATAAAGCGACTGTATCCTTTGAAGCATCTTTATGTTTTCTGGTTACTACGCAAAAATAGCAGTATTTATTTAAAATTTTATGCCAGGAAAGAATTCAGCTGCAATGATCATTTGGTACCGTTTTATGAAAATTTAACATAGATTTCCGATAATGAAATATTCAGAAAGGCTCAAATTACATACCTTTGGTTCCTCTTACTATCTCTTATCCGGAGGTTGTTGAACACTTTCAAATACAATATGTTCATATAGAGAACCGGTTAAAAATATCATTTGAAAATGAAAAGCAAGTTTAAGTTGATAATAATAATATCATTGGTTGTTGTGATTGCAATGATCATATTCTATCCAAAAATCAAGCCGCTTTTTTCAAATGGCAATACTAAATTAATGGCTTCTAAGGAACTTGCTTCCGGAGGGATGCAGAGGAGGCAGGTTTTAAACGTCAGTGGTTTTCTGATACAGCCATCAAAACTCAACGACTTATATAACAGTACCGGAACGCTTCGGCCAGATGAGGAGGTTGATCTTACATTTGAGACTTCAGGAAAGATCGTGGGTATAAAGTTCACTGAGGGGACCAGGGTAAGAAAAGGAGATCTTCTGGCCAAGATCAATGACAGGCCGTTGCAGGCACAGCTGCAAAAACTTGAAGCACAGTATAAACTTGCAGAAGAGAAGGAGTTCAGGCAGCGAAGCCTTTTGGGGAAGGATGCCATCAGCCAGGAGAGTTATGACCAGATTGTGACAGAACTGCAGACAATACAGGCAGATATCAACCTGATTAAAGCCCGTATTTCTGAAACAGAACTCAGAGCCCCCTTTGATGGTATAATCGGATTGAGGTATATGAGTGAAGGGGGATTTGCAACACCTTCTTCTAAAATAGCACGGCTTGTCAAAATAAGCCCCCTAAAGGTTGAATTTGCTATTCCAGAGCGATATGCCAATCAGGTTACCATTGGTTTCCCGGTAACTTTTGTTGTCGATGGCATTAACCAGATCTTTGAAGCCAATGTATATGCCGTGGATCCACAGGTTGAAGAGAAAACCCGGACTATAGTAATAAGAGCCTATTATCCAAATAGAAATGAAGAACTTAAATCGGGACGATTTGCTGCTGTAACTCTTCTTTTGTCGCAAATTGAAAATGCTATAGCAATTCCATCGGAAGCATTGATCCCTGAAATGGAGGGCGAAATGGTATATGTATACAGAAAAGGCAGGGCAGAGTCAGTTAAAGTAACGACCGGACTCAGAACCGAGTCGTTGATACAGATAACCAATGGACTCAATTTCGGTGACACTCTTCTCACTTCAGGTATTCTTCAGCTGAGACATAATCTGCCTGTTGCGCTTGATACGCTTATTGTGAAAAAGTAAAAGGGAATTATAAGATATGAGTTTATCGTCAGTCAGTATCAACAGACCCGTTTTATCTACAGTATTTGCTATAATTATACTGTTGTTTGGATTTGTTGGACTAACGTATCTTGGTGTAAGGGAATTTCCGAGTGTCGATCCTGCAATTATAACTGTAAGCACATCATACCCCGGAGCCAATTCAGATGTGATTGAGACTCAAATTACCGAGCCTCTGGAGCAGAATATTAACGGTATCCCCGGCGTCAGGTCACTTACGAGTGTAAGCCGGCAGGGAGGCAGTAACATTACCGTTGAGTTTGAGTTGTCGGTTGATCTTGAAACAGCTGCCAACGATGTTCGTGATAAGGTATCACAGGCTACAAGATTGCTTCCACGCGATTGCGATCCTCCCACTGTGGCAAAAGCAGATGCCGATGCCAATCCAATTCTATTTCTGACTGTGGAAAGTGGTAAAAGGTCACTTTTACAACTTTCCGAAATTGCTGAGCTTACGCTTAAAGAGCAGCTTCAGACTGTATCGGGGGTCAGCGCAGTGGGAATCTTTGGTCAGAAACGATATTCAATGCGCTTATGGATCGATCCGGTCAAGCTTGCTGGTTATGGATTGACTCCCATGGATGTACGGAATGCAATAAACAGGGAAAATGTTGAGCTTCCATCGGGCTCAATAGAAGGAACAAATACTCAGCTGACTATACGAACTCTGGGATTGATGACAACCCCCAAAGAGTTTAACGAGCTTATTATTAAACAATCGGGCGATCAGATCGTAAGGTTCAGAGACATAGGGAGGGCAGAGCTGGGCCCTGAAGATATCAGAGGTATTCTTAAGCGCGACGGGGTTCCAATGGTTATGGTAGTTATCATTCCCCAGCCAGGTTCAAACCATATCGATATTGTGGATGAAGTTTACCGGCGACTAAGTTACATTAACAAAGATCTCCCGGAAGATGTTAAGGTAAACGTCAACTATGACAATACCGAATATATTCGTTCTTCAATCAAAGAGGTAAAGGATACAATATTTATTGCTTTTATACTGGTTGTCGTAATTATTTATTTCTTTCTAAGGAGCTGGAGGGCAACACTCATCCCAATCCTTGTAATTCCTGTCTCGCTGGTCGGATCGTTTTTCATAATGTATCTGGCCGGATTTACCATAAATGTACTTACTCTTCTGGCATTGGTGCTGGCGATTGGCATAGTTGTTGACGATGCAATAGTGGTAATGGAGAATATTTATGTAAAGGTTGAATCGGGAATGAGTCCCCTGGAAGCAGGTCTTAAAGGTTCAAAAGAGATATATTTCGCGATTATATCAACCACGATTACGCTTATCTCCGTGTTTTTCCCGATTGTATTTCTTGAAGGGATAACCGGGCGGCTTTTCAGGGAGTTCAGTATAGTAATGGCAGGTGCTGTGGCAATATCCGCTTTTCTTGCACTTTCGCTTACTCCAATGGTTTCTACGAAGCTTCTGCGGCACGAAAAACGCCATAGCTGGTTTTTCAGGAAGACTGAACGTTTTTTTAACCGGCTGAACCAGGCTTATAAAAACGGACTCGACTCATTTCTACGAAGAAGGAATTATGCCTTTCTTATCCTTATTGTTGCATTAACAGTGGTTGTTATACTCTGGAAGACTATCCCCTCGGAGATGGCTCCGCTTGAAGATCGTTCACAGATCACAATAAATACAACAGCAACAGAGGGTTCAACATATGAATACATGCTGGCTTATGCAGATGATATTGCCAAACTGGTTGAGGAAAAAGTTCCTGAGCGGATAAGTTATACTGTAATGGTCAGGGGTGGAAGCTCTGCAAATATCAGGGTTACGCTCACCAAACCCGATAAAAGAGAGAGAACCCAGCAGGAAATTGCTGATCAGCTCAGCGTTGACCTGAGAAAGAAGACAAAAGCAAGAGCTTTTGTAATGCAACAGTCAACTTTTGGAAGCAGACGGTCAGGTATGCCGGTTCAATATGTACTTCAAGCTACATCTATTGATAAACTCCGGGAAGTACTTCCTGTGTTTATGAGCCGGGTGATGGATAGTGAGGTCCTCCAAATGGCTGATGTAAATCTTAAATTTACAAAACCCGAACTCAGGATACATATCAATCGGGAAAAGGCCATAACTCTCGGAGTGTCAACACAAAATATCGGGCAGACTCTTCAGCTGGCATTGAGTGGACAAAGATTCGGATACTTCTTCATGAATGGGAAACAATATCAGATCCTCGGAGAGCTTGCAAGGGAAAACAGAAACAAACCGCTGGATCTTAAGTCTCTTTACGTAAGGAATGATAAGGGTGATATGATCCAGTTTGATAATCTTGTCAGCCTTTCTGAGGAGACCGCCCCGCCGCAGCTATACCGCTATAACAGGTTTGTCGCTGCAACTGTCTCCGCCGGTCTGGCAAAAGGAAAAACGATCAGTGAAGGACTTGCAGAAATGGACCGTATAGCCGACGAAGTCCTTGACGATTCATTCAGAACTGCCCTGGCCGGCGATTCCAAGGATTTCCGCGAAAGTTCCTCAAGCCTTATGTTTGCATTTGTGCTCGCACTGATACTTATTTTTCTTGTCCTTGCAGCTCAGTTTGAGAGCTTCAAGGATCCACTCATTGTTATGATGACAGTGCCTCTTGCCCTTACAGGCGCTCTTTTGTTTATGTGGTATTTTGATATTACAATGAATATCTTCAGTCAGATAGGACTTATCATGCTTATCGGACTGGTATCGAAAAACGGAATTCTTATTGTGGAATTTGCCAACCAGAGGAAAAATGCAGGACAATCAAAGATAGAGGCAATAAAGGCTGCTGCTGCCTCGCGTTTCCGACCCATCCTTATGACAAGTATGGCAACAATACTTGGGATATCACCATTGGCTCTCGGCCTTGGAGAAGGCGCACAAAGCCGCGTTTCAATGGGTATTGCTGTTGTTGGCGGTATGATATTTTCAACTTTCCTGACTCTTTTTGTTGTTCCTGCAATTTATACTTTCATCTCCAGTGAATCAAAAAAGTATACTGATGAAACAAAAGTTACTTCTTAGTTTTTTGATCTCAGGAATAAGTCTTTCTTTGTCCTCGCAGGTCGTTTACAATCTGACTGACTGTATCAGGATCGCACTCGAAAGGAACTTCTCCATCCTAATTTCCAGAAACAGCGAAAAAATTGCAAGAAACAATTATACCCTGGGAAATGCAGGTTATCTGCCAAGTGTTGACCTTACAGGCAGACACAGTGGAACCATAAATAATACCAACCAGAATTATGCGGATGGAAGCAGCAATGAATCAAAAGGCATTCATAATACGTCATCTTCCGCACTTATTAATGCCGACATCACTATTTTTAACGGATTCAGCGTTCAGACTAACTATAAAAAGCTGAACGAGCTGAAGCAAATTGGTGAACTTAATACCAGAATGTCGGTCGAGAATCTTCTTGCAGATTTAATATCAGGTTACTATGATTATGTGCAGCAGATTGAGATCCTTAATAATATTAAATATGCACTGTCACTCTCAAAAGAAAGACTCAGAATAGATGAAGACCGTTATCTTCTGGGTTCGAGCTCTAAGCTCCAGGTATTGCAGTCGAGAGTATATCTTAATGCCGACAGCTCGAGGCTGTCACGGCAGAATGAGATAGTCCGGAGCTCCCGAATAAGGCTGAATGAACTGATGGCTGTAGATAACCTTGCTATGGAATTTGTTACTACAGACACTTCAATCACGATAAATCCGGGACTTATTTACGAGAGTTTGCTTACTGATGCGTTAAATCAGAATACCAGTTTGTTGATCGCATCAAAGAATATGGTCATTTCAGAATATGATTACAAACTTGTAAGATCACGTTCCTTTCCTTATCTGAATGCCACTTCCGGGTATAATTTCAGTTACAATAATTATTCATCAGGTACCATGCAGAATCAGAGCAACCGTGGATTAAGTTACGGACTCACGATGGGCGTTAATATCTTCGATGGTTTGAATCAACGCCGTAATTTAAGGAATTTATCAATCGAAATGACCAACAGGGAATTGAAATACAAGGAGATCGAACAGGGAGTGAGAGCCGATCTCATTTCAATATATAATGCATACAGCAATTACCTCCGCCTGGTAAATCTTGAACAGCAGAATCTGCAGACTGCGGCGGAAAATCTTGAGATTGCCATGGAAAGATACAAGCTAGGAAGTCTTTCCGGGATTGATCTTAGGGAAGTTCAGAAAAGTTTGCTGGATGCAAGGGAGAGGCTGATCCTTGTTGAGTATCAGGCTAAGCTTGCAGAAGTTTCATTGATGCTTATTTCCGGCAATATTTCAGATTATTACCAATAGTGGCTTAATGTTATTCCCTATATTTGTCTTTCATTTCATTTTATGCAAAAGAAAACAGAGCTGATAACCAATAAGGATGGAAGTATTTTTCATCTAAGCCTTTTTCCTGATGACATTGCTGAAAGAATAATTATTGTAGGTGATCCGGGGCGTGTTGACATGCTCGGAAACTTATTTGATAATATAAGGGTAAAAAGGGAAAACAGGGAATTCAGGACAATAACCGGCGAATTTGAGGGGAATGAAATAACGCTGATCTCATCAGGAATAGGAACGGATAATATTGATATCCTTATCAATGAGATTGATGCTCTTGTTAATATCGATCTGACAACAGGCGAGACCAGGGATGAACCTGTTTCACTTACTTTTATAAGGCTTGGCACTTCAGGAGGATTGAGGGCTGATGTTCCAGTTGGTTCATGTGTTATTACGGAAACTGCAGTGGGATTTGACGGTCTTTTGCATTTCTATGAAGGTTACGACTGGCTTCTTGATAATACCCTTGCCTCAGTCCTTGCGGAATATCTTGAATGGCCCGACACACTCTCATTTCCTTATGCAGTAAATGCAGACAAATTTCTTCTCGAATCATTTTCCGGTAAAAAGTTCATTAATGGAATAACTATTTCAGCCCCCGGATTTTATGCACCACAGGGAAGACGCCTTCGCCTTGATACATTTGACAGTGAAATCAATGAGAAGCTCGCAGGTTTCGTATTCATGGGAAGGAAAATTTGTAATTATGAAATGGAGAGTTCAGCAATATACGGGTTATCAGGGTTATTGGGCCACAAAGCATTAACAATATGTGCAGTAATAGGGAACAGGGTAACCGGCGAGTTTATGACCGATTATAAACCACTGATAGAGGATCTGGCAGTGGAGATAATGAGAAAAATTTAGGATATCATCACCAGCGCATCACAGGTACTCACGATACCATTTTATGGCCTCCTCCATCCCTTCCCTTACCGAATGAGTTGGTTTGTAACCAAGCAGTTTTCCAGCTTTTTCTATCGATGCAAGTGAATGGGGAATATCCCCTGGTCTGTTCGGACCGTAAACGGGTTTGATATCAAGAACACTCTGATCATATTTACTTATTATTGTTTTGATCATCTCAAAAAGTTCATTGAGGGTTGTCCGGCTGCCATAGGCAATATTGTAAACCTGGTTTACCGCTGATTGATCCTTTACCAATGCTGCCAGGTGATTTGCCTGAATCACATTGTCAATATACGTAAAGTCCCTTGAGTATTCTCCATCACCATTTATTACCGGTGCCTCGTGCTGAAGTATCTTTTTTACAAAGAGTGGGATCACTGCTGCGTAAGCACCTAGCGGATCCTGCCTCCTGCCAAATACATTAAAGTATCTCAGGCCAATGACCTCAATATTGTAAGTTGAGGCAAAGTTTGCCGCAAATAGTTCGTCAACATATTTGGTGATTCCATATGGGGATAAAGGTTTGCCTATTTTATCCTCAACTTTTGGCAAATCTGGATGATCCCCGTAAGTTGAAGAGCTGGCGGCATAAATAAACCTTTTTACTCCTGCTTCCTTTGATGCAAAGAGCATTTTTACGAAACCTCCTATATTTACGTCTGTTGATGAAACAGGGTCTTTTATTGAACGCGGAACAGATCCAAGAGCAGCTTGATGAAACACATAGTCTATCCCTTCCACTGCTTTTTGGCAGTCTGAATAATTTCTGATATCGCCTTCAATAAGCCTGAATTGCGGATTGTCATGGAATGAGATCAGATTTTCTCTTTTCCCGTTTGAGAAATTATCGAGACATACAACATAATTGCCTTCATTCAGAAGCGACTCCACCAGGTTTGAGCCTATAAATCCGGCACCGCCTGTGACAAGGACTCTTTTTTTGCTGACCACTTGTTTCATCATAATATAATTTTGATTTTAAAGGTATGATGGAACCACACATGTTTTATAAAATTATATTTATGAGTGTTTGTGTTTGCAAAACATGTGGGTTTCATATAATACAGTTTAGATGAGAACCCGGACTAATAGAAACTGATTAATCAGCTTTTTATTTTTCGAAGAGCAATAAAATTTCGTTCAGGATAAATTCAGATGTTTTTCCGTCTCCATAGAAACCAGGATATGCAAGCTCATAGTTGAGTGTCATAAATGACCTGAACTCATTTTTTATCCTCTCGGGAGCAGCATCTGCCAGTCTGACGGTCCCATTTGCAACAAGTTCAATCCATTCGGTTTCTTTCCGCAGAACAATGCACGGTTTCCTGAAAAAATGCGATTCCTTCTGCACACCTCCCGAATCAGTAACTATCATTCTGCATGTTTTTTCAAGAAGAGTCATTTCAAGATAGGACACTGGAGGAATGATCCTTATGAAACTGCTTTTTCTAAGCTCCTCATAGAGAGGCATGAGGCTCGTCTTCAGTGAGTTCATTGTACGGGGATGAAAAGGCATTACAAAAGGTATTTTGTACTCTTCAGCCAATTCATTTAGGGTTGAGAGAATACTCTGAAGCCTGGCAGGATTATCTGTATTGATATCGCGGTGTATAGTTACCAGTATGAAATTACCCCGTTCAAGTGACATATCATCGAAAAGGTATGATTTCTTCTTTTCCGCTAGCTCTGCAAAGAAAAGCGAATTGTCATACATTATATCGCCCGTAAGATAGATTTTGGGATTGTCAATAGTGTAGGGCGGCTGATTCTCAGGCCTGAAACCCTCATTTATCAGATTTTTAAAAGCAGCATTTGTGGGAGCAAACAGAAGTGTTGAGGAATGATCGCTTATGATCCTGTTCAGCTCTTCAGGCATGCTTTTATTAAAGGATCTAAGGCCTGCTTCTATATGGACTACCGGAAAGTGGAGTTTTGCTGCAGCAATGGCGCCCGCGAGTGTGGAATTTGTATCGCCGTATAGCAGAATGCAATCAGGTTTTTCACTAAGGAGTACTTCTTCAATTCCTGATATCATCATGGCAGTTTGCCGACCATGATGAGCTGACCCGACTCCAAGGTTAAAATCAGGCTTATGGATCTCAAGTTCGTCGAAAAAGACCTCTGAAAGTTCCTTATCGTAATGTTGACCTGTATGAACGGTCAGTTCCTCGAGGTATGAACTGAATTTCAATCTTATCGCCCTGCTTATCGCTGATGATTTAATGATCTGAGGCCTTGCCCCAACAATATTCATTAATTTGATCTTTGACATTTCCCGGAATTACCAGCATTGATTTGCAACAAAGGTATAAATATTTTCCTGTGCCGTACAGGTCTATTTGGCGTAGTTTACTGCCCGGGTTTCCCTTATCACGGTGATCTTTATCTGCCCCGGATATGTCATTTCATTCTGAATTTTTCTGGCTATCTCAAAAGAAAGGTTTTCGGCCTCTTTATCATTAACTTTCTCAGCTCCCACAATTACACGTAGCTCCCTTCCTGCCTGTATGGCATATGTCTTCATTACTCCGGGGTATTGGAGTGCAAGCGATTCAAGCTCTTTAAGGCGTTTAATATATGATTCGACAACTTCACGTCTGGCTCCCGGCCTTGCTCCTGAAATGGCATCGCAAACCTGGACTATCGGCGCTATGAGTGTTGTCATCTCGGTCTCATCATGATGGGCTCCTATGGCATTGCATATTTCAGGTTTCTCCTTGTATTTCTCAGCGACTTTCATTCCAAGTATGGCATGTGGCAGTTCCGGTTCATCATCGGGTACTTTCCCGATATCGTGGAGAAGGCCGGCTCTTTTTGCCAGTTTTGCATTAAGTCCGAGTTCGGCTGCCATTATTGCGCAGAGGTTTGCCACTTCGCGCGAGTGCATAAGAAGGTTTTGTCCGTATGAGGATCTGTATTTCATTTTTCCGACAAGTCTTATAAGTTCAGGATGAAGACCATGAATGCCAAGGTCAATCGCTGTTCGTTTACCTACTTCAAGTATTTCATCCTCAACCTGTTTCCTGGTCTTATCAACTATCTCCTCGATCCTGGCAGGATGGATCCTCCCATCGGTAACAAGCTGATGTAGTGCCAGTCTGGCCACTTCCCTGCGAATTGGATCGAATGCAGAGAGTACTATGGCTTCAGGGGTATCGTCGACGATTATTTCAACACCAGTGGCAGCCTCAAGTGCCCTTATGTTTCGTCCTTCACGGCCAATTATTCGGCCTTTCATTTCATCCGATTCAATGTGGAACACAGTAACTGCATTTTCTATTGCATTTTCTGCCGCCACCCTCTGGATGGTCTGGAGTACTATCCTTTTAGCCTCCTTGTTGGCGGTCATTTTTGCTTCGTCAAGAATTTCATTTATGTATGACATTGCGCCTGTTTTGGCTTCCTCTTTAAGAGATTCAATCAGATGATTTTTGGCTTCTTCGGCTGACAATCCAGAGATTGCTTCAAGCTGATCCACCTGCTGACGATGAAGTTTTACAAGCTCTTCGTGTTTCTTTTCCACCAGTTCGAGCTGAGATGTAAGGTTGTCACGGATTGCATCTGCTTCGTTCTTCTTTCGCTGGACTTCCTCAATTTTCTGTGATAACATCAACTCTTTCTGCTTTATCCGGCTTTCGGCTATGGTAATTCTGTTGTTCTTTTCATTAATCACCTTTTCATGTTCAGCTTTCAGCTGAAGAAATCTTTCCTTTGCCTGCAGAATCTTTTCCTTTTTTATCACTTCGGCTTCAGCTTCAGCTTCTGAAATAATTTTACGGCTCTTGCTTTTCAGAGCTTTCTGCCATACGAGGTATGAAGCGCCAAAACCAAGGACAAGTGATGACAAACTTATGATGAGTGTTAGTCCTCCATTTATTGCATTAATTATCAACATCATATTAGATAGTATTTAGAATAAAAAAACCCGCAAAGTCTCCTCAACTTTTATAAAACCCCATATCTTTATGGATGGGGCCTCTAATTCAGTTCGAACGTCCACTGTTCCGCCTTAGCGGAATCCTGACGAATCAGGATGAGGCCTGTTCTTGATGAACTAAGGGGAACCCCAAAGTTTTAAGTGTTGAGTTTCAAAAATGAATGAAGAAACAATGCGGGCAAAAAGTTTATCTATTTAAAAGAACGCTGTCACTCTTGCTTTAAAGAGCTGCATCAATTTTATTTATCAGCTCTTTAATGGCTTCAGGGATATGATTATCATTCAACTTATCTTCATCTTCAGTAAGTTTAATAACATATTGAAGAGCTGCCATTGCCAGGAAATCCTGAACATCCTTGTCGGAATAGCGCTGTTTGTATTGAAGCACTTTTTCATTGATCATCCTGGCAGCTTTTCTGATTTTTTCCTCATTTTCCCTTTCCACCTTTAATGGATAATACCTGTCTGCTACATTAACCCTGATAGATAGTTTATCATCCATTATTATATCTTAGCTTTTTAAAAGAGCAACACATCTGTCAATTTCCCGCACCAATTCATTAATCTTCCTTTTTGCCTCCGTAGCATTCTCCCCTCCTCCTGTCAATGCTCCTAATAATTTAACTCTTTCGTATTTGGTTTCCAGAATTTTAATTCTTTCTTCATTTTCCTGAAGCATAAGCTTCAGTTTTTCATTTTCTGTCTTCAGTTCACTGTTTTGTGTTTTCAAATCAATATATCTTTCCAACAACTCATCGAGCTTTTTGTTCAATAAATTAAGCTCTTCATAGCCGTTACCAGACATATTAAAATCTTTATTACAAAGGTAATACTGTTAATGAAATTTTCAAAAAATTAACTTAAATAGTTTGGCAAAATTGCTCCGAGTGATAGTTTTGCAACGGGATAACGGATAATAACATTAATCTGATGCGTGTTTCAGGGATACTATTTATCATGATTATATGGCTGACTGCATTTAAGGGTGATGATCCCGTAAACCGTGAGGCTTTTATTTCACCTCTCAGAATTCCTCTATCCCTTTCTGCAAATTTCGGTGAACTTCGGTATGACCATTTTCACTCAGGGATTGACATCAAAACTCAGGGGACCACTGGCAAAGAGATAGTAGCGGCTGCAGCAGGTTATGTTTACAGGATTAGCATCTCACCGGGAGGTTTTGGGAAAGCAGTTTATTTGCGACATCCTTCAGGCTATTCAACTGTATATGCCCACCTCGACAGATTTATACCCGAAATTGAAGAATATGTTATATCGAAGCAATATGAACAAAAGAGTTACATGGTCACATTGTGGCCTCCAAAAGACAGATTCAGGTTTGGACAGGGAGATGTCATAGCCTATTCAGGAAATACCGGAAGCTCTTCAGGACCCCATCTTCACTATGAGATACGTAAATCGGATGACGAAAGGCCTGTTAATCCGTTACTGTTCAATTTCGGAGTTGAAGACAGGATAGCTCCAGTTATTGAAGAACTGGTAATATTCAGGGCAGGCAGGAATACAGTAATTGAAAATAGCAACAGCAACATCAGGTTTAAAGTGTCGGGAAATTCAGGCAGATACCATATCAGCAATGGAAAGGAAATTAATGTTAGCGGACCAGTAGGATTTGGATTCAAGTCCTACGATCTTTCATCCAACAGCCCTAATAAAAGTTCTGTTTATTCTATCGACCTTATAGTTGATTCCACTCTTGTGTTCAGCTACAGGATGAACTCCTTTTCTTTCAGCGAATCGAGATATATCAATAGTCATATTGATTATGAGACATATATAAAAGAAAATGATTTTATTGAACGTGCATTTGTTCTTCCCAACAACAAACTTGGCGTATACAGCAATCTGGTAAACAGAGGCATCTGCAATTTTACTGACAAGGGGAAACATCGTGTGGAAGTTGTTGTCGGTGACATTTTCAATAACAGGTCAACTCTTGCTTTTCAGGTCAACTCTGAAGCTCCCAAGACCAAGGTTTGTAAAAGCGATGATAATGCAATAGTAATGCCTTTTAGCAGGAACAATAAGTTTGTTTCAGGTGACCTAATAGTTAATATTCCACAGGGTGCATTATATGATACCCTTCTTTTTGAGTTCATGAAAACCGAAGGGAATCCCGATATGTATTCTGATATTTACCATATCCACAACAGGTACACTCCATTGCATAAATCCTACAGTCTCCTTATCAAGCCAAGGGTTATTCCCCAGGGCAAAAGCTCAAAACTTCTTATTGTTCAACAGGTTAATGGTTCCGTCAGATTACCGGTACAGACAAAATGGGAAAATGGATACCTGTCAGCAAGACCTATCAGTTTCGGGTCCTTTTATGTAGGAATTGATACCGTTCCTCCCACCGTATCACCAAATGGACTGGTTAACGGAGTTAATCTCACTGGCAAACGGGAGATAAGGATCAGGATTACCGATAATTTTTCCGGAATTAAGTCATATGAACCGGTCATCGACGGCAGATGGGCACTTTTTGAATATGACCAAAAAAACAACATGCTTACCTACACCTTTGATCCCACCCGGATAACCACTAATGCAAAGCATTATCTGACTCTCAAGGTTACCGATAACAAAGACAATGTAACTTTGTACAGTTGTGAATTCTACTGGTAGAAAAATTTCCGGATAGCCTGACTAAGGCAGGCGGTCATTATACGTTACTGATATATTCTTGCAGGATAAATTCCTTCCCTGATCATTTTTCGTATACTGTCGACCACAAAAGGTTTGTCTTCACGATATGTAACTCCAAACCATCTTTCGCTGCTCATAAGTATATTAATGGTAATTTCACCGCTTTTTACAAATTTGTCCACTGATGTTGGAATGTCAAGCTCTGATTTCAGATCCATACCGTTCTTGTCAATGAAGCTGCGGAACTCTTTTCTCAGGAAACCATAGCAGGATGGCTTAAATCCCCAGAGATTCATTGATGCGATCTCATTTCCTGTGAAATATTGATAATTTCCGTCGGGACCGGGAGCACGGGCTCCTCCTTTTGTCTTTTCGATCTGACGTGTTTCCACTATATTAACAAGAAAGCCATTTTCATCCACTTGACAAACCCCTCTGTTTACGTGTCCATGATCGGAGAGAGTGTTCCCGAGTTTGTAACCTACAATACAGTAGTTATTCGGATTATTATCATTTACGAGGAAGTCTCTCAGGATTTTGAATGATTCAGCGCCATAAAAATCGTCGGCATTGATCACGCCGAAAGGTTCCTTTATTTTTGATTCTGTAACAAGAATAGCGTGACTGGTGCCCCAAGGCTTTGAGCGTTCAGGTGAGACTTTTACTCCTTCAGGAAGATTTGTTATTTCCTGGAATACATAGTCTACTTCTATTTTGTCACTTAGTTTTTCAACAAACCGCTCTTTAACCTGATCCTCAATATCTCGTCGGATTACGAAAACAATTTTGCCAAATCCTGCACGGATTGCATCGAATATGGAATAATCAATTATGGTTTCACCTGATGGTCCAACTTCATCAAGCTGTTTGTTTCCACCATAGCGGCTTCCCATACCTGCAGCCAGAACCAGCAATGTAGGTTTCATGTGAAATAAATTTATAAATTATTGAAAAATAAGCAATTTACATTGACCCACATGAATTCATCTTTTTAATGTTTGTTTATGATGTAATATCATGTGGTTTCATCATTATGAGAATTTATGCAGCAATTATAAGGAAAATATTTTTATTTTTAATATTTCCAAATGAAATTGTGGATGGATTGCAAGCTTGAAATATGTGTTGACAGTGTGGAGTCGGCTATTATAGCACAAAGTGCAGGAGCCGACAGGGTGGAGCTTTGTGATAACCTTACCGAAGGGGGAACTACTCCCGGGTACGGTTCAATATCTTCGGCAAGACATAATCTTGATATCGATCTGCATGTTCTTATAAGACCACGTGGGGGCGATTTCCTGTATTCTGGCCTCGATCTGGATATTATGCGCAGGGATATTGATATTTGCGGCGAATGTGGCGTTAATGGTATAGTTACCGGCGTACTTCGTTCTGACGGTACTGTTGATATTGAGCGGACCGCACGCCTGGTCGAACTCGCCTGGCCGATGGCTGTGACATTTCACCGAGCATTCGACATGTGCGCCGATCCTCTGCAGTCACTGGAAGATGTCATTGCAACCGGAGCTAAAAGACTTCTTACTTCAGGGCAGGCAACCAGGGCAAAAGACGGGATTAAACTGATAAACCGTCTGGTATCTCAGGCTGGTGAAAGGATAATCATAATGCCGGGTGGAGGTATTGATGATACGAATATCTTGTCAATTGTGTTTGAAACAAATGTTAAAGAAGTTCACCTAACCGGAAGGAAATCAGTTAGCAGCGAGATGCAGTTCAGAAGAGACAACATCAAAATGGGAAGCAATCCGGAACTTACTGAGTATACAAGAAAGATTGCCGACATTGATAAAATCCGCGAAATTTTAAATATTCTTAAGCAGAACTGAGAATTCTTCTTTGAAATTCTATCCTGCATGCTACCTTTGCACTTTTTCCAGATATTAGTAAGTTAATGAAAAGTAATTATAAATGAAAAAGTTCGTAACCACAATTAGTTTTCTTTTAATCATGTCTGCCCTGAATGTGGCTGTAACCATGGCCTGCACAAATTTCATTGTGACAAGAGGTGCATCGGTAAAGGGATCCACTATGATAACCTATTCGGCCGATTCACATGTGCTGTACGGTGAATTATACTATTGGCCTGCAAGAGATTATCCTGAAGGTACGATGCTCGACGTTTATGAATGGGATACACGCCGCTATTTGGGAAAAATCAGACAGGTACCCCACACCTATTCCGTGGTTGGAAATATGAATGAACACCAGTTATCGATTGGTGAGACAACATATACAGGCATTGAAAGCCTGATTGACACAACAGGGATAATAGACTATGGAAGCCTGATCTACATCACCTTGCAGAGGGCAAGAAATGCCAGGGAAGCAATCAAAACCATATCTGATCTCGTCTCGGAGTATGGTTATGCAAGCTCAGGAGAATCATTTTCAATTGCAGATCCCAATGAAGCATGGATTTTCGAGATCATTGGCAAAGGGCCTGGTAATAAAGGCGCGGTATGGGTTGCACGCCGTATCCCTGATGGTTATGTTAGCGGTCATGCAAATCAGGCCAGAATTCAAACCTTCCCGCTTGCCACCCGCAAGAAGAATAGCATAGCAATTACATCAAAAGATTTTAAAAGACTCAATGATCCACTGGTTGAATGCATCTATGCATATGATGTTATTGATGTGGCCCGTTCAAATAATCTTTTCTCAGGTGCTGACAGTGAATTCAGTTTTTCCGACACCTATAATCCAATAACTTTTTCTGGAGCAAGATTCTGCGATATGAGGGTATGGGCTTTCTTCAGATCGGTTAACGATGAAATGGATCAGTATTTGAATTATGTCTCGGGGCATGATCTGAGTAAGCGTTTGCCACTATGGATCAAACCCAACCGTAAGATTTCAAACTACGATCTCATGAATTTTATGCGCGACCACCTGGAAGGGACCCCGTTCGACATGAGAAAAGATATAGGTGCCGGACCTTTCGGAGCTCCATATCGATGGAGGCCGTTGGAATGGAAGGTCTCCGACGACCCCAACGCATCAATGTACTGTAATGAAAGAGCAACAGCCACACAGCAGACCGGATTTGTGTTTGTGGCAGAGTCAAGAAAAGAGTTACCTGATCCAATCGGGGGAATCTTCTGGTTTGGTGTAGACGATGCAGCAACAACAGTATTTACTCCTATGTATTGCGGCATAACAGAAATACCTGAATGTTTCAGGGAAGGAAATGGTGATATGTTAACATATTCACCAACTTCTGCATTCTGGTTGTTCAATCTTGTTGCTAATATGTGCTATTCAAGATATGATATGATGAGTGCTGATGCAATTAAACTGCAGAAAGAACTCGAAACAAGTTTCATTGAGGGAACTGCTTCTGTTGATGATGCCGCACTGAAACTTTATTTACAGAGTGAAAAACAGGCAAGAGACTATCTTACCAGCTACTCACTCAAAGCTGCCGGCACCACCTTTGAAAAGTGGAAAAAACTCAGCGAATATCTTTTGGTTAAGTACATCGATGGCAATATTAAGAATGAATCAAATGGCAGGTTTTCCACTACACCTACCGGATATCCAATGATGCCAAAACAACCGGGCTATCCTGATTCGTGGAAGAAATCAGTGATAAATGATACAGGAAATAAACTGCTTGTTCCCTCAGAGGGTGGGCATTGAAAAATATTAATAACGATTCTTTGATGTTCAATTTTTTATGTATATTTGCGACCTGTTTTTTAAGCTCTATAATAGGAAATAAAATTTCGGGAAATGAATTTAATGGACGTGGTTGAAAAGGAACTGGCAGTAAATGCTGAGATTCCAAAATTTATTGCAGGAGACACAGTTACTGTACATTACAAGATAAAGGAAGGAAATAAGGAAAGGATTCAGCAATTTCGCGGAGTCGTTATTCAGAGAAAAGGAAGTGGCCATACTGAAACTTTCACAGTGCGAAAAATGTCTGGAAATATTGGGGTTGAAAGGATCTTTCCAATTGCCTCACCATTTATTGACAAGATTGAAGTAAACAAGCATGGCAAAGTACGCAGGGCAAAGATATTTTACCTCAGGGATCTTACCGGCAAGAAAGCACGCATACGCGAAAAGAAATTCTGACAAAACTTAATATAATACAAAGAGGGTGTCTCACAATAGGCACCCTTTCTTTTTTAGCTATGTCACTTTCTTTTATTCCTTCCCGATAAAGTACTAAAAAAATAGGACAAAAGAGACAGCCGGGTATGATTTTTACCGATTGCACAATACCATTTTCCGCTGCAAAAACAGAACCCGGTTCTGTGCCTAATCCGGATTAACCTTTGCGCCGGGCTGAAGATAATATTACTGTTGGTTTCTATTGCTGATTTTCTTTGAGAAGCTGATCCCTTTTAATTTTGGCTTCCTCAACCAGCCTTAGTGCTTTTTCATCTGCTTCTTTTACGAGCTGAGCTGCCTTTTTATCAGCTTCCTTTCTTATTGATTCAGCTCCTTTACTGGCGGCTATTCGTGCAACTGTCCCCTTCGGTTCAGCCTCTTTTATGAGCTTCTGCGCCTGAAGATCTGCTTCTTTTCTGATCGTTTCGGCAGCTTTTTCAGCTTCACTCCTTAGAAATTTTCCTTGTTCCTCAGCCTCCTGAATGAGGCGGTCGGCCTGCTCTGACAACTCATTTTTTACAGTCTGTTTTACCTCATCGGTTTTTGTTTCAACAAACTCTTTAATGTTCTCCTTCGCCGCCTTTGTTATTAGTGAAGTGCCATCAGGGGGAGTATCACCAAAAAATGGAGTTATCACAGGATTCAGGAATGTTCCGGTTACTTTTACATTTACCTTTATCAATTCAGATGGTTTAAAGGCAAATCCAAATGCCGAAGCCTGAGCTGAAAGTCCGTTTATAAGAGTATTGACCTGTGCTCCAAGCTCAGTTCTGGGTATTTCACTTTTCACAATATAGTTCAGCGTCTGATCCAGACCCTGATCACCGCTTATATTGAATTTTATATTTCCTGCTCTGGTGTTGAAGGGATTTACATAAAGCCTCCCCTGATTTATCTTAAAACTCAAATTAATGTCCCTGAATGTATTACTGTAATTTTCATTAAGTTTCAGAATGTCTTTCATTTTATTGTAGGCGGCCGATGCCATTAGTTTTACTTCATCCGACTGAAGCTTTCCTCCTCCTGTTACTGTCTGAATAACAGGCATGAAATCTCTGCCAAGCAGACTGCTGTATGATAATTTTATTCCAATTCTGCCATCCATTCCATTTGCTGCAGGAGCAAGTTTCTGGACGGTGTTGAAAGTATTAAAGGCGTCCTTTATACCAAGGTTCTGGATTTCAAGGTCAGCACTCATAAATGGTTTCAACATATTGCGTGTATCATAATCGGCATTAAGAACTACCGATCCACCAAGAATTTTCATTCCTGTTTCGCGTATGCTAAGAATTCCGTTCCTTGCAATAATATGTCCTTTAAGGCTGTTTGCTTTTATTTTATTGTAGACAAACTGATCAATTAACGCGTTAAAATCAAAATCAATATTTTCAGGAATTTTAATCACAGCCAGACTGGTGGTATCGGTTTCGTCCTCCGGCTCTTCAGCAAGTGAGGACATAATTTCTGAAAGATCGAGCATTTGTGAACGCAGGTTGATATTACCCTTAATAATTTCATCTTTAATCAAATAGGGAATGTAGTTCTCAATTCTGCCATTCAGGGTAAAATCACTTCTGCTGCCGACATTTATGCTGGAATTATCAAGTGACGCGTATTGCGGCGAGAATTCAAATTTTGCATTGTTTATTATAATTGAAGGATATCCAGTCATGGCAACCAGCATCCTGCTTATATTCATTGTTCCGGCAGCTTCAAACCTTTCGTACTGACCTTTGTCGATCATTGACATTTTTCCGGCCATTCTGACTGAAAGATCTATTACTCCAGAAAGATCGAGGCTATCCATGGGTAAGGCTTTTTTCAAAGCTGTCAGATCAAGTTTTCCAATCATAGATCCGGAAAAGTCTGGATCGCTTAATGGTGTTTTTAGTGAGAACTTCAGGTCAAATGGATTACCGGCCAGTTCCATGTGAAAATTCTCAACATCGAATGTACTTTTGTCCATATCGGTCCCATCGGCATATAATGAAGAGGTGAGATGTATGTTTTTAATTTTCTCCGGTAGTGATGGGTAGCTTATCAGGCCGTTACGTATTTTAATGTAAAGAGAAATGTCGGGCATGGTGCTGTCGGAATCACTGTAAATGCCTTTTGCAAAACCTGAAATCTCAATATCGCCTGATGTTGTAAGGTTGGCGTAATCAGACATAAAAACAGAGGGAATCAGCGACAGAAGTGACTTTAATGAAGTATTTTGCGTACGGAATGTAAGGTCGGTCTCAATGTCATCACCGGGCATTGCAACCACTCCTGCAAAATTGAGTTTAAGGTCGTTGATAAGCAGATGGTTTTCCTTCAGATAAAATTTCATGCTGTCGAGATTGGCAAACAGGTCGATATCTGCGCTGGCTTTAGCACCATTCAGGTATTTCATGCCTTCCATAGAAAATGTTAATTTACCCGCATCAATCAGCATTTTAAGATTTGTCTCACTTGCGGTCATGTCGCCGGATAGAAGAAAGTTCACATCATCAAGGTTTGTCATAATATCAGAACCAAGGTCCAGATAGGTAATTCTGCTATTGAGCATTTCCACCTTTTTGAGAAGAATTTTTATACCAGTGGTCGAATCATCTTCAGTTTCTGATTCAACTTCTTCCTTCATTATGTTCCAGTTTTCGGATCCGTCTTCAAGAACAATTGCCTTTATTTTTGCCTCATTGATTCTGACAGATCTTACTTCATAGCCTGATTTTTTAAATAAACTTGGAAGATTTAAAACCAGGCTGAGATATCTGAATTCAATCAGAGTATCATTTTCAAATTTGTCAATTCCCACAATGGCAAGATCGTCGATCGAAAATGTGATATTTGGAAAATTTCTGATGAACCCCAGTTTATAGTCACCAAATCTGACTTGTGCATTGACTGACTCACTGATTGAATTCTCAATAGTTGTTCTTATCTTATCTTTAAAGATTACAGGGATTGTGAATAAAATAACAATGATTGCCAGCAAAAGGCCCCCAATGATTTTAATTATCAGGTAAGATTTCTTTTTCATGATTTCATTATGTCGATAGATTGCCAACGAATCAAAAAATGAAATATTTTGCATTTTCATCAAATAAAACTACAAAATATTCCTTAAGACAATATTTCGTTATATTTGCGTTATTAAATATGGAAGGGTCCCGTAGCTTAACTGAATAGAGCATCTGACTACGGATCAGAAGGTTACAGGTTTGAATCCTGTCGGGATCACAAAAGAATGAGCCACCTGTAAAACACTGTTACTGGTGGCTCGATCATTTACCGGAAATCTTATGGATTAAAAATGCTGCCGGAATTCAGACGGAGAATTATCGCTAAAAATAAATGACTCCTTATAAGACCTCTTTTAAGACTCCTTAAAAGACTCCTTTTTTCTGCCTTTTACGGGGTTGTTATCTTTGTCATAACAATATCGACAATTGTTCTGTTGCCTGCAGATACTGACGTGTCATCAACAGTCAGTGATTCATATTCAGTCTTTGATGCCTTCACGGTATATTTACCCGGAGCCAATCCTATTACTGCATATTTACCTGACAAATCGGTATAAGCTGTTCCAACAACATTATCATCCTGCAGTACTTCAACCAAAACTTCAGTGATGGGGGTTCCTTCGCTGTCGGTAACTGACCCTTCAATCCTGCCTGCTTCAGTATTGTTTGCAGCCCTTATAACGGGTTTGAAGATGAATCCGCTGATACCTGCCGGACTTTCCAGGTTGCCACGCATCACAAAGGAAGATGACAGGTCAAAATCAAGCAGCAGTTCTGAAGTAAGGCCTCCTTCAACCATCAATTCAGGATTTATGAAAATTTTTATGCCGGTCTGAGGACCTGATGGAACTTTTACGTCAAAGGCACCTCCATCCTTTATTTTTAGACCAGCCTGGTCAACATAAAGTCTGACCAGATCATACCTGCCCTGGGGAACTTCTATATCAGTGAGTGTTTCAATCAGACCATTCCTGAGCTGGAGCAGATCAAATGATTCAGTGCCTTCCCACACCGTTAAAAAAGGATTCCCGTCGCTGACTCCATCACCTGCTTTTCTTATTTCAATTTTGGTGATTGTCACCGTGGCTGATTCAATAAAATTAATCGGGAAAGGGCCATCTGTAATGCTGATGACAAGTCGTCCTTTGAGATCATTATTTATTTTGTCGCATCCTGAAAACAGCATTATTGATAATGCCATTAATAAAAAGAGAAATTTTTTCATAACCTTGTTTTTAGTTTCACACTTAACCAGCCAAAAATATTATAATGAAAATGAATTTTTCATGAATTTTCAGGAAAAAAGAGTGAAAAAACTGTTCCTTTATCAGGGCTGGACGATACAGTAATGTCGATCTTATGATGATCGGCGATTGATTTTGCAATTGCAAGCCCTATTCCGGTTCCGTTATTATTCCTTTTTGCACTGAATCGTGAAAAAAGTCTGTCCATTTGTTCTTTATCCATCCCCTTTCCGGTATCTTCAATTTTTACCATAAATTCATTGTGACCCATGCTGGTGCTCAGGATCACACATCCTCCCGAGGGAGTATTTTTAAGTGCATTATTTATTATATTGTAGAACATTGAAAACACCAATGAACGGTTGGCATTTCTAAGCATGAAGTCGGGTCCGTTATTTCTTACAATGATAACTCCTTTATCATCGGCCAGAGGAGAGAGTTCATCAACAATTTCATTTAAAATATCCCTGATATTAAATGAGTCGCTCATCAGATACTGGTTACTTTCGATGCGTGCTATCATTAACAGTGAATTTATGAGACTTTGCAGTCTATGAAGAGTTCTCAGGGATTCTTCAATTTTACCGGCTGTTTCGGTATTAAGCCTTTCATCAAGCATGATATTCTCAAGTTTGCTCCTTATTACAGAAACAGGGGTAAGCAGTTCATGAGATATATTTACTGTGATTTCCTTTTCTTTCCGGAATGATTCATTAATCTGGATCATAAGATCTCTCAATGCATTGTCGAGTTTTACAAAATCTGAGGTACGTGTCGGAACAGGTGTTTTATCAAAAATTGAGGGGCTTGAGATAGATTTAAGCTTGGCTGTTATTTTTTCAAGAGGTTTTAATATTAATCTTGTATACTGAAGATCAGCGAAAAGAGTTATGAGTATTATAACGGCAAGGAAGATGAGGATTATTTTTGTGATATTTCTTCTCAGATACTGGATGCTCGACATGCTTTTTCCTATCTCAAGAAGATATTTCCGTCCATCTACAAGGATAGTGTAATTGAGTACACGGTATGTTATCTCTTCATCTTCAATTTCCCTGTTTTTTACATCGATAAAATTAAGGTCGGCTGTAGTATCTGTAACCTCGAGGCTTATGAATTCATCCTTGAGAATGTTATATGATCCAAACGCATCTGGAGAATCTGAACTAATAAATGGCTCTATACCAATATTTTCAATAAGCTTAATGATTTTCTCCCTTTTATTTACCAGATCTATATCAACCTGCCTTAAGTTGAGCCTTTCAACGATCCAGGGAAGAAAAATGATTAATAGGACCGTAAAGCCAAGTTTTGACAAGAGATTAAATAATGTCAGCTTCGTCTTCAGGTTGATCATATCGATATGGAATAAGTTATATTTCGGGTGTGATCCTGTAGCCTATTCCCCTTACTGTTTCAAGCCATGGTGATGGGGCATGTTGATTGAGTTTCTTCCTCAGGTTCTTTATATGAACGTCGATGAAATTGCTGTCATACTGGTCTTCAAGGATATTTCCCCAAATATGCTCATATAATTGCTGACGTGTCAGTACCTTGTTCTTATTGATCACAAGATACTGAAGCAGATCAAACTCCTTACGTGTCAGTTCAACTTCCTTATTCCCGTATAATAGTTTGCGCGACTGAATCTGAATAAGGAAATCACCGAGTACAATTTCCTGATCGATTATATTGAATTTCCTTCTTGCAACAGCATTTATCCTTGAAAGCAACTCAATAAGTGCAAAAGGTTTAGCCAGGTAGTCATCTGCACCCAGGTTTAGTCCTTTTACCTTATCCTCAACTGCACCTCTGGCAGTTATAATTATAAATGAGGCTTCGCTTCCGTACGTTTTTGCCTCCTTTATCAAATCGAGTCCGTTATAGTCCGGAAGTCCAAGGTCAAGCAATATAAAATCGTACAGATTGACAGCAATTTTTTCAGAGGCATCTGCTCCTGTAAAGGCAATTTCACAAAGAAAGTTCTCTTTTCGGAGAAATTCAGCTATTTCATTTGCAAGGCTTTTTTCGTCTTCAACAATAAGAATGTTCATATAGGCCGATTTAGAAAATCTTCAAGAAGGCACTAAGTAGAAACACAAATCCTTTTGGACTCGAATCTTTCTGTTTGCCCGACAAAGGAAGTGTATAGTTCAATTCAGCTTCGATAACCACTTTATTGGTATTGAATGATACCGGAATTCCGAAATCTGCTGCCAAAGCTCCTATCTTTCTGACATATGATATATTGCCTGTAGTTCCGGGGTTTGTATATCTCCTCCACTGCCGTCCGGGAGTTGATGCAATAATGGTGGTTTCTTCGCTTGTTTGTACTTCAAAGAGCGTCCCAAAAAGAAGGTTGGCATAAGGATCAAATGAGATGTTAGCTTTACCCTTCATAAAATATGCGGTTTCGAAATACCGTGAGTTGCGGAATTGAAGATATACCTGATTTTCTTCTGAAATCAATCCTCCCATAGTTATTTTTGAATAGAGAATTTTCCAGTCAAACCCCAGAGTAAGATCACCGTATGTAAAACTTGAAAAGAGCGTATCGGCCAGTGATACAGGGACCTGATACCTGTAAGCTCCAAGCGCAATGTCGAACCATGAATTGATTGTTTTAGAATAATTCAGGGCTCCGATGTAGAAAGGGAAAAATGTGTTTAATCCTGTCAGATGAACAGGAGTTATCGAAGCATAGAGTTTATTTTTAAAACCATAAGTAAGGTTACCATACAGATATGGCTGATTTTCAGAGATGGTTGATCCCAGGTAGATCATGTTGCTTCCGAACCCAGCCCCGGAAAAGAATGAGTGATTTGATGTCTTATGCGCAGTTCCCGTGGAGTCGGTGGTGATTGAACAAGGATCATTTGCCGACAGGGCTGCCAGGGCAGGAATAAAAATTATGATTAAAAGAGAACACTTGATTCGCATATATGAAATGCCGGACTTATGCATGGATTACGCTTATAATTATCTGCCACCTTTGCGGCCTGCCCCTCCGGGTTTTCCAACCCCTTTCGGAATACTCGGTCCGGACGGCCTTACTATTGACGGGGGGCGCGCTCCCCTGGCTTTACTCATGTCGGGTCGGCCGCTTCTGATCCTTTTAACATTACCAGATGCCTGTCCCCTTGACGCCTGAACCTGATTACCTGTAACTGAGGCTGATCCGTTATCGTTCACTTCTTCCTGCCGTCCCTGAGTCCCAGGTTTAAGTGTGTCGGCAGTTCTGCTGCCGGGTTGGGCATATAGAAAATACCCTGAAATCAGGCAGACAGCTAAAACTATCAGTCGCTTACTATGCCATTTCGGGCAAGCGATCATGGCTACCGCTTTCATCTTAATAATAATTCATTGATAATAACCAATATAATGCAAAAATATTATATTTTGCATTTCAAAGGTACTCTGTCAATATGAAGATATGATGAAAACAGAACTTTTGATTTACTTTAACCTGATTGATTTATAAAAGATATTAATATACTGTATTCCTTTGTGTTACTTGGTGATGACCTTTATGGGTTTTGTGGTAAAGAAAATATAACCACAAAGGAATCAAAGGTTTACACAAAGGTAACAAAGTATATGATTAATTAGAGTTAAATCAAAATTTGAATACTTTTATAAAAGCCAAGCATGAATTCAATTTTTATTAATAACAATCTGTCATGAAAATGAAAAGTATTGTCGTAGAAAATAAAAGCCGGTATGGCTTTGATGAAACTGTTGACCGACTTATTTCAGAAGCTGAACAAAGGGAATGGAAGGTACCATTTGTCCATGACCTTCAGCAGTCTCTTGCAAAATCGGGGAAAGAGGTCAGGCCAGTTAAGGTTATAGAAATATGCAAACCGGCATATTCGGGCAAGATGCTTGAATTGAATGATGAGCGGATAATGTCGGTAATGATGCCGTGCCGGATCTCGGTTTACATGAAAGATGATGGTGAAACCTACACCGCCGTTCTGGATGGTTCAGCACTGTCGGCAGGGCAGCCTGAACGGATAGCTGAAGTTATGAAAGCAGCATCAGATGAGACTTTTGAAATATTAAAGTCAGTTATGAAATAAAAGGAGAGCATGTTACTATTCACCAGTTATTTTAAAGTTTTATGCTGCGTGACAGGATCAGATTTCTGATTTCCTCATTAAGTGCAAGGTCTGCCGCTGTGCGACCATCATTAGTCTTGAGTGCAGTGTTGGCGCCTTTATCCAGAAGGAGCTTTACAATCTGAGGAAAGCCATAAGCAGAGGCGATCATCAAAGCTGTTGCACCTTCGTTATTCTGGAGATCGATTCTGGAGCCGCCTTCAACCAGAGCAGTAGCAATTTCTGTAAATCCTTTTTGTGAAGCCAGCATCAGCGGTGTAAAACCATCAACAGTCTTCATATCAACGTTGCGCACATTTTTCAGCAGCATCTTAACTATCCCTGAATGACCGTTTTGTACAGCAACGTATAAAGCAGAAAAACCATCAGCGTTCTGAATATTTGCATCAGCTCCTTTGCCAAGGAGAACCCTTACCGTTTCTTCTCTTCCAGCTTTTGCTGCATACATAAGGGCTGTTGATCCCACATTTGCCGTTAAATCAATTCTGCAGCCTTTTTCCAGGAGCAGGCTGACGATCTCTGTATATCCCTGTTCTGCAGCCATATGCAGTGCAGAGAATCCCTGTTCCGACTGCACATTGGGATCAGCACCATGTTCCAGCAGTATCTTCACAGTTTCAAGGTGGCCCCGGTTAGCAGCTGCCGCCAGTGAAGTCATCCCGTCATTTGTTTTCATGTTCTTGTCAGCCCCTCTTTCAAGCAATAATTTTACAACCTGAGCCCTTCCTTCCTGGGAAGAAGTAAACAAAGGAGTTGCTCCCCTCCTGGTCTTTGCTTCAATATTGGCGCCTTTTTGGAGAAGATAGTCAACTATTTCAACATTTCCGGATGTGGAAGCTATAAATAAAGGTGTTGCGCCCCTGGATGTTGGACTATCAATTTTTGCGCCTGCTTCGGCCAGAATTCTTACTGCCTCGATATGACCGTTCTGTGAGGCGATAAATAAAGGAGTGAATTCGTCCTCTGCAGCAACATCGATCAAGGCGCCTTTTTGAATCAACAATTTCAATATTTCCTGGTGTCCGTTCTGGGCGGCTAGATAAAGTGCGGTTGCCTTCTTGTTTGTAAGAATATTGACATTTGCTTCTTTTTCGAGCAATATTTTAACTATTTCAGTGTGACCGTTGCGTGAAGCCATATGCAATGCTGTAAAACCATCATTGGATCTCAGATCTGTTTTGGCTCTCCTGTCAAGCAGAGCTTTTACCAGTTCATAGCATCCGTTCAGTGAACCATGCATCAGAAGGGTTCCCCCGTAGTTGTCCCTGAAATTGATATCAGACACCTGTGAGGAAAGTGCCGTTGCATAAGAGCAGTCCTTTTCCTTTAATGCCCTGACAATGTTATCAATATGGTTCTTGTCCTGGCTGTGCAATTCAGGAGAAATCATCAAAAGAATGATTGGCAGGTAAAAAGCAAAAGATTTCATTTCTCTGTTTAATGGCGGGAAAATTATAATTATCTGGTACGCATGTGATAAACAAATAAGACAAATGATATGTTCAGGACTTCAGAAGCATAATCTATTTAGATCCCGGATGGATCTCAGAATTCAGCTGCATAAGAAGCTGGGGCAGGGTGTCAAAGCGGCTTAACCTTACTCCGGTTGCTCCTCCCCCGGAACTTACATCGACAAAATCAGGATCAGGTTTTAAGCCGAACCTTCTATAGATTGCCTTCCTGATAAACTGTTTTACATTTTCAGGATCCGCCTTTTTTACATCAATATGTACCTGAAAGTAATCGCCCTGACCGGCTGCATTAATTCTGACAGCCACGGCATCATTGCCAAAAGCTTTTTTAAGCATTGCTTCAGCCAGATCAATTAATGCTAATCCTCTGAAAAAGTTAGTTCCTTCAAGCTCTCTTATGACCGGCTTTACTGAAGCTGAAAGCGATTCATCATCAATACCTGTATTATAATTAAAGGGTACAGCTCCGAACTTGTCAAGCCAAAGATTTAGCAGGTCAGGACCATTTATTCCGTTTTCCCAGCTGAACCTGCTTTCCATCCCGGCTTTGTCAGGCATTTTTTGATAATCTAATTTCACACAGCAATCACCTCTTTGAGAAAGAGTAACGCATTCAATCCATTTCTCAGGATGATGAATCATATAGAAATTCTTAGCAACTTCTGCAAAGAGATATGCTAACATTGCTCTGAGGGGGACTCCTTTCTCAATCACTGGAAGGCCCTGAGAATCGGTTCGCTTCATTACCGGATCATGCCAGCCATCGAGCACTGAACTGATGATATCGTCAGCTTTGCGGACGGCACTTACCGGATCAAGACGGTTAACTTCCATTATCTGTTCAGTGAGCCAGGTATGGTTTTCATTAAGCTTGACGAAGAGTTCCTGTTTTTTTATAAGCAATGGAATTTTGAGTAGCAGGGCGCATATCCATGATGTATTTTCATCATTGAGTTCACCATCTGCAACAAGATCATCTTCAATATGTTTGAAAAAATCTGTTTCCAGAGGAAGCCTTACAAGTATTGCTGCAATTTCGGCTGCCTTTCCGGTAAGCTTACGCATCTCAGTTGTGGTAAGATGTCCATCTCCGGAATTCTCTGCATAGACTCCCCATGACCATTTCCATGCATTACGGTCTCTTTCTACACTATAGGGGAAGATGATATGGTATCTGTTGTCAGGCACCGGGAAGGTCCCCAGGATCCGGTAATTGTCTTTTGGATTTGAAGAGATTAGAGTACCCTGGCCGGCTGTGCCTTTCTGTTCAGTGGCCTGGTCGAGTGACCCTGCTCTGACTCCTGTTCCATATTCGGCCTGGCATGCAAGATGAACAAGCAGATCTGGTGAAATACCAATTTCAAAAAGTGAATTGATGGCATTTTTTACAGCAACTGTAACTGCAGAGGAGCTTGAAAATCCACCTTGTGGGATATTTCCTGTTGAAACAATCCTCAAACCTCTGAAATTCAATGGTCCAAGCGTATCTTTAATTTTTGCTCCCAGGCTGCCTGCACGCAATGTCCGGAGTGAGGCAATTGCATTGCCGATCAGTGCAAAAGGCCGCCGCATGTTGCTTGATATCCATAGTGAGGATGGAGGCAGGGGAAGATTTTTTCTCCTCCTTTCACTCAGTTCTTCATCGCTAAAATATCCGAGCGACAAGAGCAGGTCTTCACTCATCCTTGTTCCGAATTTCTCATAAGTATTCATGTCTGATACTTCATCTCCAGGATACATGGCATTGAAATCTGAAGGAACAAAGTTGATGCTCTCCCGGTATTGTTGATTAAAGGGTACATAGTGTATTCGTCCATCTTCTGCAGCCTGAACTAATACAACGATCTGTTCATCACCATCATAAGATCTGGCTCCAATAGGCATTTGCCAGGCTGGTCCGAAAAACCTTACCATATCCGGGTGCATAAAAGCAATTCTTAGGCGGCCACCTGAAATACCGATGCCAACAGGCTTTCCAGGATCAAAGGGAAGTTTTTCCCTTTTAATCATAGTCAGTAGGTCACTGATCTGCCTGATGATTGATTCCACCTGGCCAGGCGGCTTTTCATCGATAATACTTCTGGCAGCTTTTTCAATCTCCAATTCTTCAGGAACAAGAAGTCCGATGTTTGAAGCCAGCAACCCTTCCAGCATAGCAAGGTCCATAGGCTGTGTGACATCAGAGGTGAGAAGATCATATTCAGGTTCGGTAACTGAGATGGTTATTGTCCTGACCTCACCCCCCCTTTCGGAAACTGACTGAACTATATCAGTAAGATAATATTGTCGTTGGGCATTATTGTTGGAGATTTCTGACAGATGAGTAAACAGTGCGGATGCCCTTATCATATACAATGGACAGTTTCCTTCGGTAAGGCCCAGAAGTGTTTGCATTGTCACGGGATTTTCTTCTCTGACAATATCTCTTTCTTCCATTATACGGATAACCTTTCCTTTCTCATCTCTGAAAACACGTCCTTTTCCTGAATTTTTAGGCGGTTCGTAGATTGCACTCATGAAAGTCAGATCTGCTTCCCTGTCTCCCTCCATATGAACCTTTGCTATCCTTCGGAAAACAGATGAGGGAATAATCCTGTCACCCATAGTTATTATGATATAGGGATCCTTTTCGATCAGACCGGGTATACAAAATGATTCGAATGCTGCAAAGGCAGTTCCCCCAACAGGATTATCTGAAAGCACATAGGTATTTTCATCTCCCAGTGCTTCAACAACATCACTATATCTGTATCCAACTATGCATATTACAGGTGAGGAAGAGAATCGTCTGAAGGCTTCAATTGAATGCCGGGCCAAGGGTTTGCCGTGAACTTTTTGAATGCATTTGGGCTCCTTGCCGAAACGTGTGCCTTTACCTGCAACAAGAACAACCAACAGGGGATATTCCGGATTTAAATCTTCAAAAGCTGCAAGCGATTGAGGATTAATTATCTTATGCTCACTTATTTTTACATCATTCTGTAACATTTACTTAGGCTTGTGTGACAATGAGAAAATTAGCATTAAATTTTGTTTAAAACAATTAATGTTTGTCGATTTTATACGCGGAAATATGAAATCAAAATCAAAACTTGTGTCAAACAAATGAATTCAATTTGTTACCTTGCAGGTTAATTTTTTAAAAGTAACAGGCATGATTGAATTACCCGAAAAAATTAACAGCGAAGAACAGCTTGAGGAGCTTATTTCGAGACCATATGATGAACTTGTGAATTTTTTCTCAGAACTGGAAGGAGATATTTTGATACTTGGGATCAACGGAAAGATCGGTCCCTCACTGGCAAGAATGGCAATACGTGCCTGCGAGCAGGCTGGTGTGAGAAAGACAATAACTGGTGTGGACCGCAACTTTACCCCCGAACAGCGCTCCGGTTTCAACATTAACGGCATTGACACTATTGAAGGCGATTTGCTGGATGTGAATTTTGTCAAGGGACTACCTGAAGCAGAGAATATCTTTTTCCTGGCAGGGATGAAGTTTGGTGCGGTTGATAATCTACCCCTGACATGGGCAATCAACTCATATCTGCCTGCCTTAGTGGCCGAGCGATATAGAAATTCGTCAATTGTAGCTTTTTCAACAGGATGCGTTTACCCGCTTGTATCTGTTAGTTCAGGAGGTTCTGTTGAAAGCGATACCCCCGTTGCTATAGGTGAGTATGCACAATCGTGTCTTGGGCGTGAGAGAATGTTTGAGTACGAGAGCCTGAGATACAATACAAAATGTGTTCTGATCAGGCTTAATTATTCTGTTGAATTGCGTTACGGTGTACTTGTCGATATAGCAACAAAAGTCCAGAAAAGGGAGCCAATTGATTTAAGCATGGGATACTTTAATGTTATATGGCAGGGAGATGTAAACAATTACGTACTTCGCTCACTACAGATAGCTTCAAGTCCGGCGAAGATACTTAATTTGACTGGTCCGGATATCTTATCAGTTCGCTCTGTTGCAGCCGAGTTTGGTAATCTCATGGGTATTGAACCCATCTTCGTCAATGCCGAATCTGAGACTGCCCTTCTGAGTAACTCATCGGAGGCTCATAAGTTGTTTGGTCTACCTGCTGTGGAAATTTCGAATGTCATAAGGTGGATTGCCGGATGGCTGATGGAAGACAGGCGGTTGTTGGGAAAGCCCACTCATTTTGAAGTCAGGGATGGAAAATATTGACGATATCTTAATATAAAACTGAAGCTTATGAATATTCCCGGAAATATAATAGATACCCTCCACAAGGGAGCCGTAATCCCTGCCCTTCCGCTGGCCCTGAACAAAAACCGCAGATTGGACGAAAGGCGACAGCGAGCTCTAATCAGGTACTATCTTGATGCAGGGGCTGGCGGTGTTGCCGTTGCAGTTCATACTACACAGTTTGCCATACGTTCACCTGAAGTAGATCTGTTTGTGCCTCTACTTGAAATTGCCAGGGAAGAATTTGACAGATTCACTCAAAAATCAGGTAAGCCCGTGATCAGGATCTCCGGCGTAATTGGAAAAACACCTCAGGCGGTTAAGGAAGCGGCCGCGGGGCTTGACAGGGGATTTCATGCCGTTTTATTGAGCCTTGCCGCTTTTCAGGATTCTTCCAACAAGGATTTACTGAATCATTGTAAAGAAATTGCAAAGATAATTCCGCTTGTAGGATTTTACCTTCAGCCTGCTGTGGGTGGAAGAATACTGGATGTGCATTTCTGGAGAGAATTTGCCAGGATTCCCGGTGTAATAGCTATTAAGATAGCTCCTTTTAACAGGTATTATACTTTTGATGTTGTAAGAGGTGTAGCTGAATCAGGCAGGGCCGACGAAATTGCATTGTATACAGGAAATGATGACAATATACTTATCGACCTACTGTCAGAATATCAGATAAATGCTGGAGATAAGATAATAAAGAAAAGGATTGTAGGTGGTCTGCTTGGGCATTGGGCTGTATGGACAAAATCAGCTGTCGATCTTCTTGAGTCAGTTCACAATGGAAAGTTCGATAATGATGTTCGCAACACCATGATACTTGCCAATAAGATAACCGACTGCAACGCTGCATTTTTCGATACTGCCAATAATTTCAGGGGATGTATTACAGGACTGCATGAAGTTTTGAGAAGGCAGGGCTTATTTGATGGGATATGGACGATTGACAGGGATGAAAAGCTTTCACCGGGACAAAAGGAAGAAATTGATCGGGTTTACAGGGCTTACCCTGAACTTAATGATGATGATTTTGTGGCAGCTAATATTGACCGATGGCTTGCATAATTTAAATGCCTGTATTGAATAAAACAATATGCGTATAAGACTGATGACAGACCTCGATCTGGTTTCAGCCTGCGCGTTATCAGCGGCTGAAGGATGGAATCAGACTGAATTGGACTGGAGATTTCTGCTTTCAGGAAGGCAGAATGTTTGCATTGTTGCAGAAGAAGACGGCAAAATTGCGGGCACGGCCACGGCTCTTGTTCATCCTCCGGGCCTGGCCTGGATTGGAATGGTACTTGTTGACAAACAGATGAGGGGAAAGGGAATTGGCAGGATGCTAATGACAGATATTATTAACAGGCTCGATCATATCGAATCCATCAAGCTTGATGCCACTCCTGCAGGATTGCCTCTATACCGGAAGCTTGGTTTCAATGAAGAATACAGCCTTTACCGCATGACAAACACTTCATTTTCAATAACTCCGGAATGCAATTTAGATAATTGTGAAAAAATAAATAAAACCAATATTTCAAATATTTTACAATCTGATAGGGTAATATTTGGATCAGACCGTTCGGTTCTGCTTAGCTATCTTCTGGAAAATAAACCAGAGAGTTCATATACGATTTCAAGAAATGGAAAAACAGAAGCTTACATCTTTGGCAGGACCGGAATGAAATATTCGTATCTGGGTCCTGCATGCGGAGTAACGGCAGACGCAGTAAAAGAAATTGTTGCACAGGTTCTTTTTGCCAATTCCGGAGGCCCCATGGCCCTGGATATTCACGAAGACAAGAATGATTTTATCAGATGGCTTGAAGGCTATGGATTTCAGATCCAGAGATCTTTCACAAGAATGTACCTTAAAAGCAATAAGTACCCAGGGAAGCCTGAATTACAATATCTGATAAGCGGTCCTGAATTCGGGTAATGATATCCACTATCTGTCTGGTGAATGTTTCAGACAATTTTCCTGTTAACAGGGTCCCATTCTACCCTTCGTTTTTCAACATAGGATTTATGTGCCATCAGGCATGTTACTCCTTCCTCAAAAGCCATTTCAATATTAGCGCTTGGGGTTCCTCCGTTTCTGATGCAGTTGATCCATTCCCTTATGTGAAGATGGGTCACATCCACCTGACGGCCATTAATATTCGTTGTAGTTAGTCCTCTGGCAGCATAATATTTTTCTGTTGCTGAGGTAACAGCATCGATGGTACCAAGGTTTGGATTGAATGAGATCATCGGAACGGAAGGATCTATCAACCCGGCTTCAATCTGCCCTTTATAGCGGGTTGAATCGCCGTCTGCTGTGATACTAATAGCACTTCCCAATTCCATCGAGGCGTCATGACCCATAAACACCCTTCCTCTGCTGCGGCTGCTTGAAAGAGTTGCGCTGTACAATAGAGTCATGTCTTTGTCGGGGTATTCAAATACACAATGTAACAAATCTGCCATTTCCCTGTTGTCTTTCCAGAAATAGATTCCACCTGATGACATAACTGATTTTGGGATTCCTATGTGCAGGAGCTGGTTGACAGAATCATACTCGTGAGTAAACAGCTGACCAATAAGGCCGATGTCGTAATCAAAAAACTTCGTCCAATTATAGAACCTGTCGAGGCTGAAAGGAACTTTTGGTGCTGGTCCGAGCCATTGATCCCAGTCTATTGTTTTTTCATCCCCGGGTTTAGGATTTCCATTCTTGTCGAGATGTCTGATCCAGGCACCGTCAGCAGTATTTCGGTTGGTAGTTGTTTCGATCAGTGTAATCTTTCCCAGAATGTCTTTCTTAATAATATCCCTTGCCTGCTGGAAAACAACGCTCTGAGGTACCTGATGGCCCAACTGGTATACGATGCTGCTGTTTTTTATTGTATCGTAAAGTTCGTATAACTGAGCTTCAGTATGTGCCGGAGATTTTTCACAATATACATGTTTACCAGCTTTTGCAGCGGCTACAGTAATAGGAGCATGGCTGTGATCAGGAGTGGCTATCATTACAGCATCAATATCCTTGTCATCCAACATCTCCTGATAGGTCAAATACCGTTTAACCGGCAGGTCATACACTTTTCCGCCACCTGCCCTAATTGTATTTCTTGCCGTTTCAAGGCCATGTTCGGCATGGAGATCAAAAACATCACAGATGCCGGTAATTGCAACATTCATATCTTCCTGTAAAAGCCAGTCATCGAGTGTTCCATTTGCCTTATTCTTTTCAACATCGGCGGGGTGCATATAACCTAATCCGTTTGCATGGGCTGTTGCCCTGTTGCCAAAACCAATAATGCCAATCCTGATTACATCGCCTTTTGAAGACATTGGATGCAATACAGGCGGTTGTATATTATCAAGGCCCAGATCTCTTAAAATCCTGTTCTTCTTTTCATTATCGTAACTGCGTTTCTCTGCAAGCCCAAGTCCGAAAAGTCCAAGCACTGGAATTCCTGCCAGCGCCTTCAACACAGTTCTTCTCTTCAGATGTGATTTATCATTCTTCCCATTGATTGACGAAGAGGTCTGATTTGTTGATTTTGTCTTGTCCATCATTTATTCCTCCTAATTATTATAATCGTTCCTGTGTTTATTAATCAGCATGTCAAGTCCAAAAAACATACCTGTAGGGAAGACAGCCAATACAACCAAGGCTGCTGCTTCAATTAATGTTTTACTTATAATAAGGTAACTTCCTTCTGACGGCAATGTGTATTCCAGCCCTATAAGAGGGGGATTGTTAAGATAGTATATAAATAGCAGCACAGCTCCGCAAACAGAAGCAATGCGTGTTAATAAACCAAGTATCAATGCAAGTCCAATGGCAATCAGCCCCCATGTATTTAAAAAATCTACAGCATTTAATACATTCTGATTATTTATGATCCAATTAGCAAATCCCGACAATATCCATTTTGACTCCTGAAGGAAACTAAGGGATGACCAGTTCGGAATTAAAAGTTTCGAAAATCCCTCATACAGAATATGCCAGCCTATCAGGAACCGCAGGATTACCAGGGCTGTCATCTGCATTGAAGTTAAAGAGTGCTTATCTTTCATGATGATTCAAATAGTTTTTTATGAGTTATATAATTGGTTTTATAATATTTCATCCGTATATAATTTATTTCAATGGTCGGATAGCCTGCCCCGCTATAGCGGGGGAACCACGCATGATTGATTTGAAATATATTCATTCGTATTTATGTTTGTGTTCAATCATGTGGGTTTCATATTGGTTTTTCACTTTCAATCAAAAATAGCAATTTTAGAATTAAACGGGAATTGAAGGAGTTTATTAATGGATATTTAATAACTTTTAACAGATGACTTTGTATCAACATATTAACCGGTTAATGTGAATCAGGAGTTTTCAACAGCTTTTTTCGGAAGAAAAGAAATAATCAGTGCACCGGCAAGAGCGACTCCAATCAGTATTGTAAATCCCATTGTATAGCTCTTATTGATGTCGTACAAGGCACCCAGCAGCATAGGGAACAACGATTCAGCGACCCCGTCTGCCACAAGTATGATTCCCATTGTCCGTCCAAGGGTTCGTACACCGAAAAGATCTCCGGCCATAAGAGGTATTATCATATAATCTCCTCCAAGCCCTATTCCGAAGATGACGGCAAAAATGTATATTCTTCCTGTAAAATCAGGAACAAGCAGAAGAGAGATAATTGAGGCTACCGTAAGGTAGATAAGCATCATAACATATTTTCTTGGAATCAGGTCGGCAAGCCATCCCATCAAGACACGTCCAACCAGGCTTGACAGGAGAACAAGTGAAATAACATGTGCTGCTTCTGATTGTGAGAAATTCAGATCTCTGAGATAAAGTTTAAGATGCTGATTTATTCCTCCAACTACTCCGATTGCGCACATACTGCCTATTCCTAACAGATAGAAATTCCGATTGGTAAGAATTTTTTTTATTGGGACAGCAGGTTCGGGTTTCCCTTGCCTTACGGGTTTGGAAGAAGAACCTTTTATAAAAAATACCATTGGAAATGCAATCAGCACAACCATAATACCAAGTGCGGCGAGTGAGTTATGCCATCCAAAGTTTTTCTCAAGGGCGGCGGCAATAAGAGGAACAAGAGCCCCTCCTGCACCAATTCCCAGGTAGGCAATACCCATTGCCTTTCCTCTGTTCTTGTCGAACCATCTTGAAATAAGAACCTGGCAGGGAAGTGGACCTCCGCATACATAACCAAGAGCATTGAAAATATAAAACAGATAAAATAGACCAAGTGAATCGGCAAAACTCAAACCTACCAGAGCGGTTCCCATCATTAACACACCTGCCATCATTAGCCGGCGCGGCCCGTACTTGTCAATCAGCCAGCCTGCAATGAAACCGAAAAGAGGGCCTACAAGTAATTTTCCGACAGCGTTTCCAGATGTCACTACCGTCCTTGACCATCCGTATTCCTTTGTCATGAAATCGAAGAAAAACGGTAAGCCGTAAAATGCAAATCCAACGAGGGCAAAAAGAGAAAGGAAGGCGGTGGCAACGATGTATGTCTGGGAACTTTTTGGTGATTCGGTATTATACTGATGAGCAAACGATGACATTTTTATTGTTTTAAAAGTAAAAAGGTTTTAAAGTTAAATTCTTTTTCAAATTTTTGATGATATATTTTAAAAATATATCATTATTTCTTTATTTCATAACATTTATTAATTCTTATCAGAGGGTAAAAAATAGAAAAAGGCTTTCTCAGAAAAAAGAGGCATAAATGAAATCCCCGCAGCTCTACGGAGTCTTTAAAGATTAACACTGCCGTTGAACTATGGTTATCCTATTTCAATTTACTGAAAAAGCCTTTCTTTATTTAAAATATTTTCTATTTAATTCCCAATTTTTCTGTTAGCCAGTTTCTAAGCATGAAATGTTGCTCAGGATATGTCCAGTGGCCTGTATCATGTATCAAAGTCAGTGTTTTTGGTGAACTGATCAGATTATACGCAGCATACATTGATGTTGGCGGACAGGTTTCATCGTTGAATCCCCAGGTATAGAAGCCGGGAATTTTCAGCTCCCTTGCAAAATTAACAACATCGTAATAGGGTAATGTTTCGAGCTTTTCCTTCAGATTATGGAATTGTGCATTGTTCTTGTCGAAGAAATGGGGCCATCCCCCTGCCCTGCCGTTAAGATAGCCAGTAACATCACAGAGTGCGGGATAAAGGGCTGCAAGGAATTTGACCCTGGGGTCGAGGGCTGCGGTTATTATTGAAAGTGCTCCGCCCTGACTTCCTCCGGTTACGGCCAGGTTTTGCCCATCAAACTGAGGAAGTGAGGTTATAAAATCGTTTGCCCTTACGCAGCCGAGGTAGGCCCTCTTGTAATAGTATCTGTCTTTGTTGTCCATGTTGAATGTCCAGTATTCCCTCAGGGCTCCGCTTCCGAGGTCGAGATATACTCCGGGATCCATATTCACCGGTATCCCATGGATACCGATAACGAAGGTTATGATCCCCTTTTCGGCCAGATTCATGTCGGGGGAATATCCACGGACGCCTGCTCCTGGAACAACAAGCACAGCAGGATATTTTCCTTCCTTTTTGGGGATGGCAGCCATGCCATATATCCTTGAATAACCGTAATTTAAGATACTTACGTGATAGACATTCACCTTTTCGGTACATCTCTCAGGAACGAGAGTCATTCGTGTATCGAGTGGAATTTTTGATAGTTCTGATTTTGCATTGTTCCAGAAATCAATGAAATCAGTGGGTCTGGACACTGTCTGCTTTATAGCTTCGGGATTGAATCCTGCAGTTGCCAGTCCCCGGTATCTGTTCCCCTCATAATTAACGGTAACCAGGCACCTTAGAAAGCCTGGCGATTTCATTGTTCCCCCGTCGATGATCAGGTTCTTACCATCGAGAATAACAGAGTCTTTTTTGACTGGTTCCATTTTTTCAGGTCCCACCTCATATATTGCTTTTGCACCTTTAACGGGATTATTATGGAAGAGGACCTGAACTGTGAAAAAGGCTTTTTCACCGGGCTTATAGAGCCAGTCATCATGGTTTGGGGTTACTATTACCTTGATCATCTGCTCAGGGATCTGAGCGGAGGCAAGAAGAGAAAATCCAATAAGAATTGTTAGAGTCAGAATTTTTTGAAATGTTTTCATTTTAGGTTTTTATTTCAAAAATAAGGAAAAAATCATTTCCCATCCCATCCGGCGATTCGTGCAAGGAGCCACCATTGAGCTTTGGCCAGTCGGATAGCACCAGTCTCACCAATATGTCCGATGCTACCGTCACCGAGATTTTTAGGTGTTATTGTAGGATAAACATGACCGTTCCAGGAGTTGGTTGCAGTTGTGCCATCATCGTCATAACATAAAATGTCGGCGTAATCAAAAAGAATTCTGGATGGATCGGCTTTCACATAATTTCTGATATATTCCAGCTTCAGGTGACCCTGGTAGCCACTTTCATCAAAATAATAACCATGAGGCGGACAGGTAGTATAAACCACTTTGGTAACATAGTTGTTTGTTTTGCAAAATTCAATATATTCATTAGTCGCATTTAAATATGTATCCATACAGACTCTGTTTCCGGTGATAGAATAGTCAGCTGCATCAAGTCCCCAGCATTTATTACCATCAGGACCTCCAAGTGAAAGGCCGTACCATCGTACATGGTGAACATCATCAGTAGTGGCAGAAGGAGTTCCATCCACATGATCTATGCACCAGACAAATCCTAGAACACTGATTGGCATTCCGCTTGATGAATAATCCTTAATGATTTTTTTTACATAATCCCCTTCAGGTGGTCTTGATGCAACGGGATGTGCAAACCAGGTGAACCATTTTGCTTCTCCCGTGGATTCTCCTGCAATAATTCTTAAATATTTATCAGTGAATGGTTCGCCACCTGAAACATTACATGCATATTCAGAATTTGAGTTTTCCAGTAATTCCATTCCGGTTAAAAAAGCCATAGAATGTGATTCACCAAGGAATGCAACCATCATTTTCTTTGCTTGAGCTAAATATATGGGTGGAATTTTACTGAAGTCCAAAACGCTTTGGTGATCTGCAATTATTTGATTTTTGTTGCCTCCATTTCCATCTAAAGTAGCAAAAGATTTCAAATTCCCATATGAGGTTCCTGCTTTATTGGTTGCGTATGCTCTTACATAATATGTTGTTGCGGGCTTCAGGTCTGTGATCGAACTGGAAAAAATTCCAGTACCGCTCCCGTCATATGTCTTATCGTTATTAATTGTGGGATCTGTCATCGTTCCCCAGCATACTCCTCTGTATTTTATTATGCCTCCACCATCAGAGGTTATATTTCCTCCTGATATTGCTCCTGTTGATGTGATAAGGCTTGGTTCAACTGTCTCCAGTAATGCCAATGAGACATTATTACATGAGGATGAAGTTATAAACAGGTAAAACAAAATAACAGAGATTTTCTCGAAGCAAACTAGTTTCTTCATGGAATAGAATTATTATTTGTCTGAAACAATAAAAGTGATTTTTTCTAAACAAAATACAATTCCGAATTTAGGTCCTTTGTCTGAAATATAATCATTTTACCAGTTTAATATACGGAATCAAGTAATTCGGTTTAGAAATATAACAAGTAACCTTTAATCTGACCTTTAGAATTCAGTTCAATAGCCGGGAAAGGAATCTTTATAAAGACAAGTCCATTAAATATAAATTTAAGAAATTTTGAATTTGTTTTAATTTTTGGCCAATCTATATCTAAAGAAATAAGGTACTGACGGTATCTTTCTGTTTCAGGAATTGGAACTCCATTATATGAATCCAAATTGTTAAAAGGGCCAAACATTCCATTAGCACTATACCCGAGTGAAATACTTACCCAATCCGGTAATTTAGTTTTTAAAAGAAAGCGGTTTGCGTTTAAACTGAACCAGTATGTGTGCCCATTGTAGTCAAGAGAATAGCTATGAAAGTAATTACGGCCAAGTAAACCATTTGCCTGATCTGCGTAAGGAGATCGCCAAAAACTGAATTTATATCTTATAACCTGTTCATTAAAAAGCAATTCCTGGCCAATCATAAAAAATGAGCCTGCTAAATTACCTAACGCATCTCCCCATGAGAAACCAGCGCCCTCATAATATCCATCAATAATTTCTTTTGGAGTTTGAACAAAAAATCCCAAAGTTCCTCCAAATATCAAAGCTGTATTTTTATTAACACCGTTATATCTTAAATACCTGTATCCCAGGTAACTCTCTACATATGAGCCAAATGCATGTTGAAACTTATCTACCTGAAGAAATCCACTGTTATCGTTGGTAAAATAAAATGGGACCCTGTTGCTATCAGGATAGTAATTGTTATTTGCATATACAAATCCACTAGTATAGGTCAATGCAAAAGCTCCGATTACAGGAATTGTATTGTAAATGTTTTTTTTCCGTAAGCTCTTGTAGTTCAGGCTGTCTTGAGAAAAACTACTTGCAGGTAGGCTCAGACAAAAAACTAATATCACAATGGAAATATTTTTCATAGGATTAGTACTTTTCATTAATTGATTTGGTATGCTTTGTTACGGCACTTTCTTATTTTCTCACTTCAAAAATACTTCCATTACAGAATGGATAAAAATAGATTTAAAATCATTCAGGTTGTTTGATTTCTAGAGTTTAAGAGAAAGGCGTCTCCTCTTTCTATCTTATTTTTATGCTGAAATTCTATTATTTTACTAACTACTGAAAATAAGAAAATATTTTTAAAAAATGTGATCTTAGAATTTTATCAATGGACTTAATAGCGCAGGAATTGATTCAGGAAATTAAGTTTATAACTAATTAAGATGGTTATGAATGTAACGACAAATTTATTTTAATTTTCCTTCTGCAACATTAATGATAAACTGGGCAAACAGTGGGGCAGTTTTAGCAGCCAAAGTTTTATTCGGATGAGAATTGTTTACTTTTCGTGCATATTTATCAAGTAAGTACAAACCATCTTCAGTTTCATATTTATAAAAATCCCAGATAAGGATATTATCGCCTTTTTCATCCCATTCGTTCATGATCCATTTGTAGAATTCGTGAGTTCTTTCGGCCTCTTCCTGCGTCATATTACCTTTTATATGGACTGCTGGTGTCCAGACTATAAAATTGTTATCCGGAAATTCATGCATCTTTTCCTTCAAAGCCAAGTATTGCAATTTATAGTTTTCAAGTCTTTTTTCTTCGGAATTTATGTCGGGTTTGCCTGTATCTTCCAAAATATTACTTACAGGAAAGCAGTGTTTAAAAATAATAATATTATATTCTTTTGTAAGAATTTCTAATGTAGGTTCATTAAGATAAGGTTTTATTCCTGCATTTTTTACCCAGATATTATAATAGTCATAAGGAAAATTCTTCCAGCCATATTGTTGATCGCTCGGGAAATATCTCTCAGTGATGTAATATTTTGACTTATTTTTCCTGTTATACTTTTTAAAGTAATTTTCAACTTCGCTTATTTTAAATAGTTTATTAACAACTTTGTTAGTCTTGCCCCTCCAGATAATTTGTCCGGTACTGTGATGAAGAAATATTATTTTTTGCATTTGAGTTGGTTTATACTGGCAACTGAATAAAAAAATACAGGCCAACAATGATAATTTAAGCTTCATGAAAAAAATTAAAATTTAGTGGATTGAAATTAAGTTTCAAATACAAAAGAAAACTGATTTGTTTCTCATTTCTTAAAAATAGTGACGAGTTCTTTGGTAAATTTAGCTGCACCAAATTCATTTAAATGTGATTTACCAACCCAATCTTTATTAGGATCAAGGAGTGAACAAAACTCCTGATAGTTAAAATTATACAACTTTGCTGAACAACCATTTATAAATCGGAGTTCATAAGGGCCATACTCCGAGACATTCTGAGTATTTTTATACCCAGGCATTTCTATTATTATTAGTTCTATACCATTGTCATGGCACAATTTCGCCATATCTCCAATCAGGTCGGATGATTTGAACTTATTCAGGTCTATATGATATTTTATATAGTTTGTATTGTCTGTGATTTCTTTTTGAAATTTGCATTGTCCGTTAACCATTTTCGCTTTCCTGTGCTTTTTGCTGACAAGTTTTTTGGCTAATTCCACACTGAACCACTTGAACTTTAGTATTGGTATATCATTAATCTTATACTTATGATCTTTCATGGTAACCTCAACTATAGGGTGTATCACTCTGTCATCGAATGATTCCATATATGAATTAATGCCAAGTAAAACATAGTGTGGTTTTACTTTATTTTTATCTAAATATTCTTTTAGCTGAATATAGCTTGTCAGGATCGAGCTACCACCCAAGGCCAAATTATAGGACTTTATACCATTACGTGTAAGTAATTCTGTATCTATACCATCGAACGCAAGGCTATTACCAAATACTAATAAATTATAATCAGGATTGTTGAATTTAAGTATCTCAAATCTTTTTTTCAGATTCAGATCTGTTGAAGCGATGATAGCGAAATATACAATATTTATTCCAATAAAAAAAAAGGAAAAGAATATGGAGAAATTGAAAATTCTTTTAATAAAATTTTTCATCATTAAAACTGGAAGTAGATAAATTGCGGTTCTTTGTTACCAAGAATAATTAAAATAGTAATAACCAGACAATAAGTTATCCATCTCAGGTACCTATTCTTTTGTTTATTACCCAGCCAAAAACCTTCAATTCTTTTGAAGAAATTCGGAAAATCATTTTTAATGAATTCCAAAATCA
>CAZTJT010000021.1:0-71978 GCA_964613785.1 uncultured Rikenellaceae bacterium | reverse complement strand
ATAAATTGTAAAAATGAAAAAATCACTCTTGTCAATGATTGTGCCTGCTATTGTAGCCGGCATGTTAATGTATTCATTTTCAGCGTCCGGCACACCTCCGGAGAAACAACAGTATTATGAGTTGAGAATTTACAGGTTGAAGGATCCTGGGAAAAATGATGTGATCGACAAATATTTAAAAGATGCTTTCATACCTGCTATGAGGAAAGCGGGAATAAATGCAATCGGGGTATTTAAGCCGATTGAGTCAGATACCGCCTTCGGAAAGATGGTTTATGTTTTCATCCCATACAACACAATGGATCAGTATGCCAGGGCGGCAGAAATACTGGAAAATGATCCTGTTCACCAGAAAACAGGAAAAGATTTTCTTGATGCTCCATACGATGATCCTCCCTTTATCAGATATGAAAGTGTTTTCATGAAAGCCTTTTCTTTTATGCCCGGATACCGTATCCCTTCTTTCGAAACCCCTCCCTCAGAGAGAGTTTATGAATTAAGAAGTTACGAAAGCTGGACAGAGGCCAAGGCTACAAAGAAAATTCACATGTTCAACGAGGGTGGAGAGATAGCCATATTTGAAAAGATAGGTGCCAACGCGGTATTTTACGGGCAGGTATTGTTTGGCAGCCTTAAACCACGATTAATGTACATGACAACCTATTCCAACAGACAGTCGAGAGATGAACACTGGAAGGCTTTTGGAAGTCATCCCGACTGGAAAGTCCTTTCAGCAAAGCAGGAATATGCCAATACAGTTATTAAACCAAATGCATATCTGCTTCATCCCACTTCATATTCGGATTTTTAACATTCAATATCAACCTGCCTGACCTGCGGGAATAATATTATTCCCGCAGATCTTACAGGTACTAACCTGATCAGTTGGGTAATTCTATTTTTGAAATAGCCTCTTCTACTTCAGCATTGGTCATTTCATGATCCGGAAGGTTGCCTTCAAAATACTTCTCATAGGAAGAAATATCAAAATGTCCATGGCCGCTGAGGTTAAACAGAATTGTCCTGGAAACACCTTCAAGGTCTGCTTTTCTGGCTTCATCCAAGGCAGCAGCTATGGCATAGTTTGATTCAGGTGCCGGAAGGATACCCTCAGTTTTGGCAAAAAGAACACCTCCTTCAAAGCATTCCCTCTGCATCTTTGATTTAGCCTCTATTAAACCGTCCTTCATGAGCTGGCTGACAAGTACTCCTGCGCCATGATATCGCAATCCTCCCGCATGAATCTTTTCAGGAACAAAATTATGACCCAGTGTGTACATTGGCAACAATGGCGTCATTCCTGCCGTATCGCCGAAATCATACATGAATTTTCCTTTGGTAAGCTTCGGACATGATGAGGGTTCTACTGTCACGAACCTTGTATTCTTCCCGTTTACGATATTTTCGTGCATAAACGGAAATGCGATGCCTGAGAAATTTGATCCCCCTCCGAAACATCCTATTACAACATCCGGATAATCCCCGGCTTTTTCCATTTGAATCAGTGCTTCCTGCCCGATTATAGTCTGATGAAGGCAGACATGATTCAACACACTCCCGAGTGAATATTTGGTATAGGGATCCTGAACTGCGATTTCCATCGCTTCAGAGATTGCGATACCAAGGCTACCGGGAGAGTCAGGGTCCTTTTCAATAATTTTTCTGCCTGCTTCTGTCATTGTACTGGGCGACGGTACCACCTTTGCACCGTAAGAGTTCATCAGAAGCTTTCTTCCGGGTTTCTGGAAATAGCTTACCTTGACCATAAATACAAGCAATTCCAGTCCGAAATGCTGACAGGCATAACTCAGGGCACTTCCCCACTGACCTGCTCCTGTTTCTGTGGTGATCCTTTTGATGCCTTCCTTCTTGTTATAATATGCCTGTGCAATTGCAGTATTGGCTTTGTGCGAACCGGAATAATTGCCTCCCTCGTACTTATAAAATATTTTACTTTTAGTCCCTATGGCTTTTTCAAGGTTTACAGCCCTGAACATTGGGGAAGGTCGGTATACCTTGTATAGGTCCATAACTTCATCAGGTATGTCAATATACCTTTCAGAAGAAACCTCCTGTTTGATCAACTCCATAGGGAAAACAGCAGCAAGTGCTTCGGGACCAATAGGTTCGCGTGTGATGGGATTAAGGGGTGGCAAGGGTTTGTTGGGCATATCTGCCACAATATTATACCATTGTCGTGGGATCTCCCTTTCGCTGAGTGAAATTTTTGTGCTTTTTTTCATAGTTTTATTTATTAGTGGTTAACAAGTTTCAAAACAAAAAAGGCATGCTGTGAACAGCATGCCTCAATGGTAAATATCTTTCTGAAGATTATATCTTGGCCTTATTCACAGCTTAAAAACTCAGGCTGCGCCAGGACCAGATATATAACTTCGTAAATTTCATGGCATCAAAAATAAACAAAAATTTAATTCTGCAAGTAAAAGGTAAAAAAAATTATGATTTGTTATTATTTTCAGCTGATAGCTTACTGATATATATTGCAGGGGCCTGTTTATAAATTAATATTGTTTTGGGTAAAAATATTACTGAATATAGTAGTGTTTCTTATTGTTTTACGATAAATATTCTGATGAATCATTTGTCGGCGAATCGTATATGAAAACCGCTATAGCGGTATAAGTTAATAACTGCATCATTCATGAACAACTACCCCTGCCTTCTTCAGATCTTCGAAAAACTGCGGATAGGATTTCGCGACGCAATGTGAGTCTTTAATATGTACCGTTCCTTCAGCTCCAATTGCAGCTACTGCGGCTGCCATTGCTATTCGATGGTCATTGTGTGAGGATACCGAGGCTCCTGTCACCCTTCCTCCGGTGATTAACATAATATCCTCCTCTAACACTATTTTAATACCCATCTTACCGAACTCGCTTATGAGGGCATCTGCCCTGTTGCTTTCCTTATGAGCAAGGCGCGATGCTCCCTTTATCTTTGTTGTGCCCTGGCAATAGGCAGCCAGTGCAGCAAGGGGAGGGAAGAGATCGGGTGAATCAGTGGCATCAAACTCAAAAGCTTTCAGTTTTGATTTGGAAACTTCGATGGTGCCATCACTTATCCTTATACTTGCCTCAGCTTTATAAAGAGCTTCCAGTATAGCCCTGTCACTCTGATAACTCCCTGTATGCAAGCCTCTGACAACAATATCGCCGTTTATTGCTCCGGCAACGATTAAAAATGCCCCGCCGCTCCAGTCACCCTCCACTTCAAAGGTTCTTGATTTATATGTTTGTCTGCCTTTTATATGGAATACCCTGTAGTCTTTATTGGTTACACTTATCCCGAAATCCTTCAGGACATTTATGGTCATGTCAACATATGGTTTGCTTTTGAGATTTGTGACCGATACCGTTGAATCTTCAGCGGTTAGAGGCAATGCCATAAGCAGTCCGGTAAGCAGCTGTGAACTGACAGATCCGTCAATTTCGCATCTTCCTCCTCTTATTGGTCCCCTGATTGTCAGAGGAAGGAATCCTCCGGTGCTGTGGAATCCGGCTCCGAGCTGAACCAAAGCATCGCCGATCATATTCATAGGCCTGTTCTTAAGCGAACCGGAGCCATTCATGACTATCTCTTCAGGAAACAGTGCAGCAATTGGTGAGAACATCCTTATCGCCAGACCTGATTCTCCGCAATTCAGTTTTCTTTCTTTTATCTCGCGGCAACCTGTTATGAGCATCTGACTCTCATATGGTTCGACTTTTGCTCCAAGCCCTACGGCAATGCTCATTGCTGCCAATGAATCATCACAGTATGAGGGATTAATAATAAGACTCTGTCCTTCGGCAAGTACTGCAGCCGCAATAGCTCTTTGTGTCACGCTCTTGGAAGAAGGTGATTTTATCTCTCCACTGATAAAGGATGGATCAACAGATCTTTCCATAGGATCGTCAATTAGTATTTTTCAGCAGAAACAGCCGATATCCCATTATTCATAATTTTCATCTGGTGGTTGATTGATTCCTGATGAATGGCTTTGAAAACAGTATCTATCAATTCCCTGCTGAGGCCTTTGGCTTCCCCGTTTACCAACACTTTGCTTATAATTTCATCCCAGCGGGTTGTCTGCAAGATAGTAATATTGTTTTCTTTTTTATATTGTCCTATCGTTTCGGCTATTTTCATGCGTTTTTCAAGTATATCGAGAAGGTAGTCGTCGAAGATGTCAATCTGTTGCCTTAATTCACCAAGTATGTCGAGCAGTTTCGGATCAGATGGAACAGGGCTTCTTAGGATGAGCCTGCTGAGAAGTTCCTTCAGATCGTTTGGAGTAAGCTGTTGTGCGGAATCGCTGAGTGCTTTATCAGGATTGATGTGTGATTCGATCATCAGCCCGTCGAAATTCAGATCGAGCGCTTTCTGTGATATTTCATAGAGATATTTTCTTGCACCAGATATGTGACTTGGGTCACAGAGTATTGGAAGGTCCGGGATACGTCTCCGGAGCTCAATCGGCAGCTGCCAGTTAGGCTGATTTCTGTATACAGTCTTTTCATAGGTGGAGAATCCGCGATGAATTGCGCCCAGGCGTGTTATTCCCGCCTTTGCAATTCGCTCAATGGCTCCGATCCATAGATCAAGATCGGGGTTGATAGGATTTTTTACCAACACCATTACATCGACTCCGCTCAGGGCATCGGAGATTTCCTGTACAGTGAAAGGATTAACAGAAGTCCTGGCTCCGATCCAGAGCATGTCAATGCCATACTTGAGAGCCTCATATACATGCTTTTCGTTGGCAACTTCAGTGCCTACCATAAGGCCTGTTTCCTGTTTCACGTTTCTAAGCCATTTAAGCCCTTCTGTGCCTATACCTTCAAAGGAATTCGGCCTTGTTCGCGGTTTCCATATTCCTGCCCTGAAAAGGCTTATCTCTTTGATGCTGGCGAGTTCCTTTGCAGTTGCCATAACCTGCTCCTCACTTTCAGCACTGCATGGGCCTGATATCAGGAAAGGTCTTCCCTTGTAACCTCTCCATTCTTTAATTAGCGATGTTCCTAATTCAAGTACCATGTTCCGTTTTTGTTAGTGTAAAATCTTCCTTATCTTGTTTGCCTCTTCCATAAGTGCTTTCAGACCCTCCTTATTCCTTTCCCTGATCATCTTTTTAAACAGATTCATTTTTTCTATATAATTGTCCATCACTTCAAGAATGAATTCGGAGTTCTCAAGGAATATGGGAGCCCATGTTTCACTGTTGCTCTTTGCGAGTCTGACAGTACTTTCAAAACCCCCGCCTGCAAGAGATGTTATATGCTCCTCCTCCTTTTCTTTGTCAAGAACGCTTAAAGCAAGGGAGAAAGAGGTGATGTGGGATATGTGCGAGACATACGCCACGTGTACATCATGATCGGCAGAATCCATATATATCCTCCTCATATTAAGAGTTTCGAGCATGTTCTCAATTATCCTGAGAGCATCAGGATCGCTTTTTTCTGAATCGCATATAATTGCAATCTTGTAGTCAAAGAGCTTTCCGACTGCCGCAAGCGGACCTGAAAATTCGGTTCCTGCCATAGGGTGAAGGGCGACATATCTTCCCCTGGCAGGGTGATGTTCAGAGATCCTTGCAATACTTGCTTTGGTTGACCCCATGTCGGTCACCACCTTCTTTGTACCCTCTATTCTGTCGAGGATTTCAGGAAGCATCATACAGTTTGCATCCACCGGGCTGCTTAAAATTATAAGGTCGCTTCTCTCTACCGCCATTTCCAGAGAATCCGTTTCATCAACTATCCCGCATAACTGGGCAATATTCCTGTGTTGCATATTAAGGTCGACGCCAATTATTTTATGTGCAAATCCGCGTTTGCGAAGATCAATCATCAACGATCCTCCAATGAGTCCTATACCTACAACAGCTACTGTCATTAAGTTAAAGTTATATTTGAATAGTTTGTTTTAAAAGAAGATATTCGTTCCCTTGCTTCCGAAAGCTTTTCTTCAGTGGCACAGAGCGAAATACGAACATATCTCTTGCCGTTTTTCCCAAAAATAAAACCAGGAGTAATAAATACGTGTGTGTTCATCAGAATTTCCTCGGCAAACTGTTCCCCGCTCTCTACATCTTCAGGAATCTTTCCCCAGAGGAATAATCCCGACTGCTCCTTGTTAAAAGTACATCCAAGAATCTCAAGTATCGATTCTGCCTCTTTCCGGCGCCTTTGATAAAGGCTGTTTACGCTTTCATACCACGAATCGGGATTATTAAGTGCTTCAACCGCTGCCATTTGTACAGGCATAAACATTCCAGAGTCCATATTGCTCTTTACCTTCAGAACTGCTTTAATGTATTCCCTGTTGCCTGCAACCATTCCAATCCTCCATCCTGCCATATTGTGGGATTTGCTCAAAGAGTTTAGTTCAAGGGCTGTATCCATTGCGTTTTCAACATTAAAAACACTAAGGTATTCAGTGTTCAGAATGAAACTGTAAGGATTATCGTTGCATAAAAGGATATTTTTCCCGGATGCAAATGAAACAAGCTTTTTCAGAACCTCGTGCGAAGCTTTTACTCCGGTAGGCATATGGGGATAATTTATCCACATAATTTTTGTTCCAGTGAGATCAGTTTTCTCGAGCGAGTCAATGTCGGGTAACCAATTGTTTTCTTCCTTGAGATCATAGTATATAACCCTCCCGCCAACCAGATTTGTAACCGATGAATATGTAGGGTACCCCGGATCAGGAACCAGGACTTTATCTCCCGGATTAACAAAGGCCATGCTGATATGCATTATCCCCTCCTTACTTCCCATGAGTGGCAGGATTTCGCTATCAGGATCAAGTTTTACCTTGAAGTACTTCTCATACCAGTCCGCTAATGCTTTCCTTAGTACTGGGATTCCGTTATAGCTCTGGTATCCGTGTACGTTAGGCTTCGCAGCCTCGGAAGCCAGCCGGTTTACAGTATTTACAGAAGGAGGCTGATCGGGGCTTCCGATACCAAGATTTATGACATCGGCCCCTCTCTTACGCATCTCATCGATTTGCTTAAGTTTGCGTGAGAAGTAATACTCCTCAACCAGTAATGTCCTGTCAGCAGGTTTAACTTTCATAAAGTATTTCTCCTTTATTGTAGATTCCAAGGATCTCCAGATTGCTGGTGTCTTTTTTTAAAACCTCTGTAATCATTTCAAGGGTGGTCCCGGCAGGAAGTTCCAGATCGAGATAAAACATATATTCCCACTCGCCGTTAAGCCTGGGAACAGATTGAATCTTCGACAGATTTATATTAATCTCTGCAAGCCTGACAAGTACGGCCGCTAATGATCCGGGTTTATGACCCGTGGCAAAACAGGCTGATACCTTGTTCCCGTCCATTCTCCCCTTGTCTTCACTTCCAATTACAAGGAATCTTGTGTAATTCTTCTTGTATGTCTCAATGCCCGGAGCAATAATCTCCAGCCCATATATTTCCGCAGCTTTTGCTGAAGCAATGGCAGCAATCTTTTTCAGCCTGTGTTCGGATATGAGTTTTGCACTTCCTGCAGTATCGTCAGCCTCAACAAGCGTTATATCGGGATAGTTATTCAGGAATGTCATGCATTGCGACAGTGCTATGGGATGTGAACGTATTTGTTTAATCTCATTGATGGTTTGACCTGGCAATGCCATCAGATTCTGAACAACCCTGAGATTATGTTCTCCAAGCATCTTCAGACCAGATTCCCTTATAAGGTTGTAGTTGTACAATATACTGCCGGAACGGGCATTTTCTATTGCCATCATTGCCACATCTGCATGTCCTTCCAGTACCGCTTTGAGCGTCATATCAAAAGTCGAGCATGGAACAATGTCAATGATATCGTTTCCAAAATACTGCCTTGCCGCTACTTCATGAAAACACCCCAGTTCTCCTTGTATTGATACTTTCATTTCCAGAGTTATTTAAAAAAAGAAGGGTCCCTCGTCGGGGACCCTTGCTCTTATAATGTTTCTTATACGTATACAAAAATCCCCTTATCTCTTTTTGGAATAAAAAAAGAAATAAAAGAAGAAATAGTTGTATACAATATTCATTTGTTCACTTTATTGGGCAACAAAAATAATGCATTTATTAATATTTCCAAAAAAAATAAATATAAAATTGAAGTTTGCTGTAAATATTTAATTCATGAAGGAGAAACTGTTAATGGCTATAATGAACCTAGCTGTATTGTTTGCGAGGAATGGCAAGGGCATTGAATCTGTAGATCTAACCTGATTTGTGCCTTGATAGAAGTATTTCTTCGATATCAGAAAATGAAAGTTTTTTTGCTTTTAGCAAAATAAGGAAGTGGTAAAGAAGGTCTGCCGCCTCATTCCTAAAAAGGTCAATATTTTCATCCTTTGATTCTATAATAAGCTCAACAGCTTCTTCCCCAACTTTCTGAGCAATCTTGTTAATTCCCTTCCTGAATACCTTGTTAGTGTAGGAGTCCTGAATGTTTTCATCAATTCTCTGGTTAACAATAGTTTCAAGTTCGTAAATAAAACCTTTTGCAGCTTCCTTTCCAAAGCACGACTTGCTTCCCGTATGGCAGACAGGGCCACAAGGATTGACCTTGATGAGTATTGAATCCCGGTCGCAATCAACTGTTATTTCATTAACAAATAAATAATTGCCCGAGGTTTCTCCTTTGGTCCATAAACGGTTTTTACTCCTGCTGAAGAATGTAACCCTTCCTTCAGCTTCTGTTTTTTTTAATGCTTCTTTATTCATAAAACCTACCATTAAAACCTGAAGGGTATTGTAATCCTGTATAACTGCAGGAATCAGTCCGTTTCCTTTTGTAAAATCTATTGTTTCCATTGCTCTTTTTTTAGAATTTTAAACCAATGTCCCGGATCGGATTAGATTATTGCTCCACGGCCCTTGCCGAGCAATTAATTAATTGGCCATTTATCGGTAACTGTTTGAAATGGTCCGGCGACAATAAAGGTGGTTAGTGTCTGACATTTATGTGTTTGTTTGAAAGATATTTCTTTAACTCAGGAATAGGGATTTCTCCGAAGTGAAAAATGCTTGCTGCCAGGGCTGCACTGCATCCTGTCAGTTTAAATACTTCTACGAAGTGCTCCATACTACCTGCTCCTCCCGATGCAATGACAGGGATGCTTATACTACTACTCACTTCTCTTGTTATATCTATTGAGAATCCCATTTTTGTGCCATCCGCTTTCATGGAGGTAAGCAGGATCTCTCCTGCACCAAGCTCCTGCACTTTAGCTGCCCATTCGATTGTTTTTAAGGTTGTAGGGGTGCGGCCTCCGTCAACAAAGACGATCCATTCATTGTCGACAAGATTTGTATCGATGGCCACTACAAGACACTGGCTGCCGAATCTGCCGGCAATTTCTCCTATCAGATGAGGATTTCTTACAGCCGATGAGTTAATGCTTACTTTGTCAGCTCCTGCATTTATTAGTAAGGCAACATCTTCAATCGAATCAATACCTCCGCCAACCGTGAAAGGAAGATTTATTTCAGCTGCAATACGGGTTACAAGTTCTGCAAAAGTCTTTCTTTTTTCAACGGTAGCTGTAATATCGAGGAAAACAAGTTCATCGGCCCTTTGATTCACATACTCACGGGCAAGTTCAACAGGATCACCCGCATCGCGGATATTCACAAAATTGATTCCTTTAACGGTTCTTCCGTCTTTAATGTCAAGACATGGAATGATTCTTTTTTTCAGCATAGCTGGCTAAGTTCGTTTAAGTCAAGCAATCCTTCGTACAGGGCTTTACCTATTATAGCTCCTTCACAGCCAATTTCTGAAAGTCTTTCCAGATCCTTAACCGTTGAAATACCTCCGCTGGCAATAAGGTTAATGTCGGGGATTTGCAGTATTTCCCTGTACAGATCGAATGAAGGACCCCGGAGCATGCCATCTTTCTCAATATCGGTGCAAAGAGTGTATTTCACTCCCCGTGCTTTGTAATCACTAATGAATTGAATAACATCTGTTTCATTCTTCTCCATCCATGCTCCGTACGATACACGCCGGTGGTGTGAATCTGCACCAAGTATAATCTTGTCAGGGCCAAACATTTCAATCCATTTTATAAACAGAGCCTCATTGGTCACTGAAATACTGCCTATTGTAACCTGATCGGCCCCGGAGTCGAAGAGAAGTCTTAAATCATCGGTGGTCCTTATTCCCCCTCCAAAGTCAACTTTCAGGGAGGTGCTGGATGAAATCTCTTTCAATATCCGGGAATTGATGATTTTTTTCTCTCTGGCACCATCCAGGTCTACAATGTGCAGGTATTTGATGCCATGGTCTTCTGCCTGCCTGGCAAAATCAAGGGGATCTGTACTGTAAATCCTGGTGGTGGAGTAATCACCTTTAGTTAGCCTGACACATTTACCGCCTATAATATCCATGGCAATAATAATTCTCATAGGTCCAGGAAGTTTTTAAGAATTTTGACTCCGGTATCGGCAGATTTTTCAGGATGGAATTGTGTTGCATAAAAATTCCCGTTCTGCATAGCTGCGCTGAAAGGCACTATGTAATTGCAAACTGCTGTGGTTTCAGTGGATATTTCTGCGTAATAACTGTGAACAAAATAGAAATCCTCGTCTTTTTCAATGCCTCTGAAAAGTCTGCCACTGGTTGATTCGAGATTATCCCATCCCATATGTGGTACCTTGTCGAGAGAGGGAAACCGCCTCACATACGATCTGAAAATGCCCAGGCACTGTGTATCTCCTTCATCAGAATGGCGGCACAGCAGCTGCAGCCCCAGACAAATTCCAAGAACAGGCTGTTTCAGTGAGATGATGACCTTATCCAGTCCTGCACAGCGAAGGTAACGCATAGCAGAACTTGCTTCTCCTACTCCGGGTATGATTACTTTCCCGGCTGAGAGGATCTCATGGGGATCATCGGTGACCTTATTCGCACAACCGAGCCGGTTCAGCGCATTCCGCACCGATTGAATGTTGCCAGCGTTATATTTAAGTATTGCTATCATAATGTTCCCTTTGTTGAAGGTAACTGATTGCATCCTGTTTTTTTTACAGCCATTCTTAGAGCTTTGGCGAAAGCCTTAAATACAGCTTCGATCTTATGATGATCATTTTCTCCTTCAGCCTTTATGTTGAGGTTGCATCCTGCATTGTCGCAGAATGACCGGAAAAAGTGGAAAAACATTTCGGAGGGGACGTCGCCGATCTTCTCGCGCATGAATGAAACATTCCAAGTAAGCCATGGCCTTCCTCCAAAATCAATGGCTGCCTGGGCAAGAGAATCGTCCATAGGAAGAAGGAATCCGTGTCTCTCTATGCCCTTCTTATTCCCCAGAGCTTTGAAGACTGATTGACCAAGTGCAATGGCAACATCTTCAACAGTATGATGCTCATCAACATGCAGGTCCCCTGTTGCTTTTATTGCAAGGTCTAATACCCCGTGCCTTGCTATCTGATCGAGCATGTGGTCGAGGAATCCCAGACCGGTGTTTATGGAACTTTTTCCTGTACCATCAAGATTGATATCTATGTTCACCGAGGTTTCATTTGTTTTTCTAACAATGGATGCCCTTCTGGGAATATCTTTAAGAAGCAGATAGATATCATTCCAGTCTTTAGTGCTCAGAACTGCATCGGGATGTTTGTTGTCGCTGATATATATTGCTTTGCAACCAAGGTTTTTTGCCAATTCAATATCGGTTAACCTGTCTCCAATCACATACGATGATTCAAGGTCAATTCCCGAGGCAAGATATTTTGTCAGCATTGCTGTGCCCGGCTTCCTGGTGGGTGAGTTATCTTCAGGAAATGTCCTGTCAATAAAAACTTCGGCGAACCTGATGCCTTCTCCTTCAAGGATCTGAATAACCTTATTGTGAGGTGGCCAAAAACTTTCTTCAGGAAATGACGGACTTCCAAGACCATCCTGGTTAGTGACCATCACCATTTCATAATCTGTTTCGGCTGCGATCCTCGACAATGCGGTTATAACGCCGGGTAGAAACCTGAGATCTTCAAAAGTGTCTACTTGTTCATCAATCGGTTCTGTTATTATTGTGCCGTCCCTGTCAATAAACAATACCTTTTTCATCTTTGCAAATTATGTTTCATCTTCAGTTATTATGCATCATGACATGCATTCTCAAGGTAGTAATTATCAATTGTCAAATATAAGGTCGTTAATTTATATTCTGTTAAGTTCAGTCAGAAGCCTGTTGTTTTCAGATCGGGTTCCAACAGTTATTCTAAGACATCCGGGAATGATTCTGCTCCTGTTTCTGACGATAATGTTTCTTTCTACAAGTGTGTTGTATACGTAATCTGGGTCGCGAATCTTAACCAGCAGGAAATTTGCATCCGACGGAAATATTTTTTCTACTATCTTCAGTTTACCCAGAGCTTCCTTTAACCTCTCCCTTTCTCTGATTATCCGTCTGACCTGATCCATTGACTTTTCGTATTTTATCAACTGCCTGATTGCAGCTTTCTGGTTCAATGAACTGATGTTGTACGGGGGCTTAAGCTTGTTGAAGTATCTTACTATCTGCTGGTTTGTAAAAGCCATTCCGATTCTTGCTGCAGCCAGCCCGAACGCCTTGCTGAATGTCTGCATCACAATTAGATTAGGATATTTGTCAGTCATGTTTTTGAATGACTGATTTCCGGAAAAATCACTGTAAGCCTCGTCAATTAGTACAATACACCTGCTTCCGGCAATGACTGATTCGATATCAGCATAATTAATCGAATTTCCAGTAGGATTGTTCGGGCTGCAGATAAAAATAAGCTTAAGAAAGGGGTCATCAAGGGCTGAAGCTGCTTTGTCTTTGTCTATCTGGAATTTGTCAGTCAGTGGTACTTTGATGAATGTGATGTCGTTAATACCTGCACATACTTCATACATACCGTAGGTGGGAGTGAAGGCCAGAGCTTTGTCGATCCCTGGACGGCAGAACGTCCTGTAGGCCAGGTCAATAATTTCATCGCTGCCGTTTCCGAGAAAGATATTTTCCTCAGGTACCTTTTTTATCCTGCTGATTTGAGATTTAAGCTCTTTCTGGTATGGATCAGGGTACCTGTTCAGTTGACCATAGGGATTTTCATTTGCATCCAGAAAGACCCCCTCTTTCCCCTGGAACTCATCTCTTGCCGATGAGTATGGAATGAGAGCCCGCACATTATCCCTAACCAGCGAATTAATATCAAACATTTTTCAGTGAATTAAGACGTAATGTAACTGCATTTTTATGTCCTTCGAGCATTTCCGCTTCAGCCATTCGTTCGATTACCGGTCCGAGAATTTTAATCCCTGCCGCTGTTACTTCCTGGAATGTGATTTTTTTCATAAAACTTTCTGTAGAAACACCGCTGTAACTTTTTGCAAAGCCGTTTGTGGGAAGGGTATGGTTTGTTCCGGTGGCATAATCACCCGCGCTTTCGCAACTGTATTTTCCAAGGAATACTGATCCTGCATTTATTACACGTTCTGCTGCAGAAGCAGGATCTGATACTGCAATAATCAGATGTTCGGGTGCATAATGATTACTGAATGTTATACATTGTTCCACGGAGCCAAAGCTGATTAGCATGCTGGTTTCAAGAGCTTTTTCTGCAATAGCTCTTCTTGGAAGCAGAAAAAGTTGCCTGTCAATTTCATCCCTTACCTCCATTAACAGCCTAGTGCTTGTCGACACCAGCACTACCTGACTGTCGATTCCATGTTCAGCCTGGGCAATAAGGTCAGATGCCACAAATGAAGGTTCGGCACTGTCATCGGCTATTACAAGGACTTCGCTCGGGCCGGCGGGCATGTCTATAGGAATCCCGTCAAGCTGTACCATCTCCTTCGCTTTGGTAACGTACTGATTGCCAGGGCCAAAAATCTTATCGGCTTTCGGAATTGTTTCCGTTCCGTATGCCATTGCCGCAATAGCCTGTGCACCACCTACCTTAAAAACCGATGAAACACCTGAAATTTTTGCCGCATAGAGGATCAGAGGGTTTATCAGCCCATTCTTACCAGGGGGCGTGCACATTATTACTTCCCTGCAGCCAGCTATTCTTGCAGGTACAGCCAACATAAGCACTGTTGAAAAGAGGGGAGCCGTTCCTCCCGGAACATACAGGCCGGCCCTTTCTACAGGAACACTTTTTCTCCAGCATGTAACCCCATTCTGAATCTCTACCGGATTTTCAACTATAAGCTGCGAGTAATGAAATTTCTCAATATTTGAGACAGCAACAGCTATGGCTTTTTTCAGGTCGTCAGGAATGAATTTTTCTGAACGTGAAATTTCATCATCGGGAACTTTCAGATCATCTGTTTCCGCACCGTCATACTGCCTGTTGTATTGTAGAAGTGCTTTGTCTCCTTCTGTCCTGACTCTCATAAGGATTTCCCTGACCTGATCACTAAGATCCGAATTATTCAATGAGGGTCTTTTACAGAGTCCATTCCATGTTTCCGTGGCCGGATTTAATATTGTCTTCATCAAATAATCATTTTTTCGATTGGTATCACAAGAATCCCCTCTGCACCTGCATTCCTTAGCTGGTTAATTCTCTCCCAGAATTCATCTTCCTTGACCACTGAGTGAAGACTGCACCATCCCTTTTCCGCCAGTGGAAGTATTGTGGGACTTTTCATTCCGGGCAGTATTTTACAGATACCGGAAATGGCTGACTCAGGCGCATTAAGAAGAATGTATTTGTTTTCCTTTGCATTCTTCACCGCCCTTATCCTGAAAAGAAGTTTATTCAGGATGTCAAGATCGTCAGCATCAAGATTCTTATTCGCAATTAATACCGCCTGACTTTTCATTATTGTTGCTACTTCCTTTAATCCGTTAATCATCAATGTGCTTCCGGAGCTTACTATGTCGCAAACGGCATCTGCAAGGCCAATACCAGGAGCAATCTCAACACTTCCGCTTAGTTCTTCTATTTCGGCCGATACCTTGTTCTCTTTGAGGTAATCTGTCAGAAGTTTGGGATAGCTTGTAGCGATCCTCCTGTTCATCAGATACTCCGGCCCTGTATACTCTTCCTCCTTGGGGATGGCCAGACTCAGGCGGCAATGTGCGAATCCTAACTGTTCAAGAATATCAACGTCCTTGTTCTTCTCCAGAACCATATTCTCGCCAAGAATACCAATGTCGGCAACTTTTTGTTCAACGTACTGAGGAATGTCATCGTCCCTCAGGAATAAAACTTCAACCGGAAAATTAACAGCTGAGGTCTTTAAGACATTCACTCCGTTTGAGAATTTAATTCCGCACTCCTCAAGCAGTTTATGTGAGTTTTCACTTAATCTTCCTGTTTTCTGGATCGCAATCTTAAGGTTCTTCATTCTTATAACTAGTTATTTAGGTTGATTTAAAGGCATAAAAAAACCCGCCTGCTCTCTCAGACGGGTCTTTATGATATTTTGATTTAACTGACATATCAATTTCCTCTCGCCTGAGAGCAAGTGTGAAAATGATGATGATGATGTAATTTTATCTGACTCATTAATACGAAAATGACATGCAAATATACAAAATCATGAATAATAATTACAAAAATATCATAAAAAGTTAATCAGCAGCTTTTTTCTTAGAAGCAAGTATAGTACAGCAGCTTTGCTGTTTGAGAGAGTTGACTGAATATGGGAAATGCATTGATCCTGAAAAGATTTTCAGACTCTTCCAGCAACAAGGTCACCTACTTCGGTGGTCGAGTAACCCATCCTGCCTGCACCCATATCCTTCAGTTTGTTGGCTGTAACATCCATTATTGCGCTCTCTATCGCCCTTGAGGCTGCATCTTCTCCAAGGTGTTCCAGCATCATAGCCCCGCAGGCTATCGACGCAAGTGGATTGATCACATTCAATCCGGTGTATTTTGGCGCAGATCCGCCTATAGGCTCGAACATTGAGACTCCCATCGGATTGATATTTCCTCCTGCGGCAATACCCATCCCGCCCTGCGTTATAGCCCCCAGATCGGTAATTATATCTCCGAACATATTCGTTGTTACGATCACGTCAAACCACTCCGGATTCTTTACCATCCACATGCATGTGGCATCAACATGATAATATTCTCTTTTGATGTCGGGATACTCAGCCTTACCAATTTCATGAAATGCTCTTTCCCACAGATCAAATACATAGGTCAGCACATTTGTTTTGCCACAAAGTGCAAGGGTTTTCTTTTTGTTCCTTTTTCTGGTGTATTCGAATGCATATCGCAGGCATCTGTCGACAAGAAAACGTGTATATACCATGTTTTGCATGGCTACCTCATTGGGAGTCCCTTTCATTGTAACTCCTCCGCTACCGGTGTATACATCACCTGTATTCTCCCTGACTACAACATAATCAATATGCTCAGGCCCCTTGTTTTTAAGAGGAGTCTCAACTCCCGGATATAATTTTATTGGTCGAAGGTTAATGTACTGGTCCAGTTCAAACCTTAGCTTAAGAAGAATTCCCTTTTCAAGTATGCCTGGTTTAACATCAGGATGGCCTATTGCTCCAAGGAAGATAGAGTCAAATTTTTTTAATTCTTCTGAGGCTGATTCCGGTAAAACTTCGCCGGTCCTGAGGTATCTTTCCCCACCGAAATCATATTCTGTGAAATTTAATCCGAATCCGAATTTTGATGCTGCAGCGGAAAGCACTTTTTTCCCCTCCCTCACTACTTCGGGACCCGTTCCGTCTCCCGGAATTACGGCAATATTGTACGTTCTGCTCATAAAGTATTTGTTTGATTATTGTTCAAATTGTTATTGATATGGTTTTGATTTGTGCTGTGGATATACTTATACTGACATGTATTTTTTTTCCGTACCATTAAGTCCCTCGACAATGTTAAGCATTTTCTCGGTAGCTTTTATTGCCGATTCCGTCTGATCCGCATCCAGCCCTTTGGTCCTAAATTCTCTTCCATTAAAGTTCCATGTAATGACTGTCTCAACCAGGGCGTCGGTCTTGCCACCGGGAGGTATTGACACCTCATAGTCGGTAAGGGTTGGAAGCCCTTTTCCCAGTTTATCATATATTATCCGGAGTGCTTTCATGAAAGCATCGTATTGTCCGTCACCCGATGATGTCTCCTGGTATACTTTTCCATCAATCTCAATCTGGACGCTTGCGAAGGGTTTTAATCCATAAGACAGGGATAGTGAATAATTCTTGATGAATATCTTATATTCGGTGCGATCACTTCCCAGAACATCCGAAATTATAAAGGGGAGATCTTCGGTAGTTACATTTTCCTTTTTGTCTCCCAGCTCGATCACTCTCTGGGTTACCTTGGCAATTGATTCAGGACTCAGATTTAAACCGAATTCTTCAAGGTTCTTTTTTATTGTGGCTTTTCCTGACTGTTTACCAAGAGCATATCTTCTTTTCCTCCCGAATCTTTCAGGAAGCAGACTGTTATAATAAAGGTTGGCCTTGCTATCTCCGTCAGCATGGACACCTGAAGTCTGGGTAAAGACATTTTCCCCTACAACCGGTTTGTTGACGGGTATCCTTATTCCGCTGAAAGTTTCAACGATTTTGCTGGCCTTAGTGATTTCCGACTCGTTTACGTTTGTCTCGATACTCAGTTGATCGTGAAGAACCCCTATGACGCTCGCAAGAGGCGCATTGCCTGCCCGTTCACCAAGTCCGTTGACAGTTGTATGAACACCTTTTACTCCGGCCCTGACTGCTGAAAAAACATTTGCAACTGCAAGATCGTAATCATTGTGTGAATGAAAATCAAAATGCAAATCAGGGTATCTCTCAACTATTTTGCTTATGAAACTGAAGGTCAACTCGGGATTAAGTATTCCAAGAGTATCGGGAAGCATAAACCTGGCAATAGGATCATTTTTCAGATTATCAATCATATAATATACATAATCCTGTGAATGGATCATACCATTCGACCAGTCTTCAAGATAGATATTTACCTGTATATCAAGTTTCTCTGCTTTATGCAAGATCTCCCTGATATCACTGACATGCTGTTCGGGGGTTTTGCGCAGTTGTTTTTCAAGATGGTTCATTGAACCCTTACAAAGAAGGTTTATAACTTTTCCGCCCGCGTCATGTATCCAGTTCAGAGAGATGTCACCGTCGACAAAGCCGAGTACTTCGATTTTCCTCTGTATGTTGTTTTGTCTTGCCCATTCAGTTATCTTTCGGAGAGCTTCAAACTCCCCTGACGATACTCGTGCTGAAGCCACTTCAATGCGGTCGACTTTCACATCTTTAAGAAGAATTGACGCAATGTGTAGCTTTTCAAGCGGAGAATATGATACTCCCTGTGTTTGCTCACCATCCCTGAGGGTAGTATCCATTATTTCGATTTTCATTTTATTCCTTATTATTTTCAAAAGCAACTATCTCGTCCCTTATGCTTAACAGGTAATCAATATCATCAAGTCCATTGATAAGACATTCTTTTTTGTACGGATTTATCTCGAAACTTGTGGATCTATTGTCTGATAATATACTGATTACCTGGTTTATCAGGTCTATCCTGACTTTTGTTCCGGGGTTTTTCTGAATAAGATCAAGCAGATAGGTGAGAAATTCTTCCGGGACAACAACCGGAAGAAGCCCGTTGTTATATGCATTGTTTTTAAAAATATCAGCAAAGAAGCTTGATACAACTGCCCTGAATCCGTAATCATATATTGCCCAAACAGCATGTTCTCTGCTTGATCCGCTTCCGAAATTTTTACCGGCAACAAGGATTTTACCACCGAAATCCGGATTGTTAAGGATGAACCGGGTATTTAGATTCCCCTCCTTGTCATATCTCCAGTCGCGGAACAGGTTTTCTCCGAATCCTTCCCGTGAAGTTGCACTTAGAAATCTGGCCGGGATTATCTGATCGGTGTCAACATTTTGCAATGGCAGGGGAACGCAGGTTGATTCGAGTATTTCAAATTTTTCTTTTGACATTTGTTTTTGTTTAAACGTGTTTAGTCTATAAATTCCCTGGGATCGCTTATTTTTCCCGTGATTGCTGCGGCAGCGGCTGTAAGGGGACTAGCCAGAAGAGTCCTTGCACCCGGGCCCTGGCGCCCCTCAAAGTTCCTGTTTGAAGTTGATACGGCATACTTTTTAGGGGGTATTTTATCTTCATTCATGGCAAGGCAAGAAGAGCATCCGGGCTCGCGAAGATTAAATCCAGCATCTTCAAGAATAGTTGCAAGTCCTTCTTCTTTTGCCTGCTTTTCAACCATTTTCGACCCGGGTACTATAATTGCTGTAACATTCGGAGCTTTTTGCCTTCCTTTGACGATCTGAGCAAAAGCCCTTATATCTTCAATCCTTCCGTTTGTACAGCTTCCCAGAAAAATGTAATCAACCGGTTGTCCGAGAACTTTCATGCCAGGTGCAAATCCCATGTAATCAAGCGACTTGAGGAATGATGCTGAAGATTCCGGATTTAAATCATTACCCGATGGAATGGAGTCAGTTATTGCTATGCCCATTCCCGGATTTGTACCATAAGTTATCATAGGCTGGATGTGGTCAGCATTAAATTCTATCTCACGGTCAAATACAGCATCCGGATCACTTTTAAAATCTTTCCACTTCTCCAAGAGGGAACTCCATTCAAAGCTTTCAGGGAATGATTTCAGGTTTTTAAGATAAGAAAGTGTCTTTTCATCGGGAGCTATCAAACCACCTCGGGCACCCATCTCTATACTCATGTTACAGATTGTCATCCGGGCTTCCATGCTTAGATCCGTGATTGCCTGCCCTGCATATTCGACAAAATATCCTGTTCCACCACCCGTTGAAATCTGAGATATTATGTACATTATCATATCCTTTGATGTGACCCCTTTCTGTAATCTGCCATTTATCGTTATTCGCATTTTCTTAGGTTTGGGCTGAAGAATGCACTGGGTTGCCAGAACCATCTCAACTTCACTTGTTCCTATCCCGAAAGCAATAGTTCCAAATGCCCCATGCGTTGATGTATGGCTGTCACCGCATACAATAGTCATTCCCGGCCTGGTAAATCCCAGCTCAGGACCCACAACATGCACGATGCCGTTTCGCGGATGGTTAAGTCCGTAGAACTCAATACCAAATTCAGCGCAGTTTTCTGAAAGCTTCTCAACCTGGTTCCTTGATAAAAGATCCCTTATGGGCTGATCCTGGTTTATGGTTGGAATATTATGGTCGGCTGTTGCCAGTGTTTTTTCGGGTCTGAAAACAGGTATTCCTCTTTTCCTCAGACCATTGAATGCTTGCGGACTGGTAACTTCATGTATATAATGCTGGTCGATATAAAGTACATCAGGGCCGCCCTCTATCGAGCGCACAACATGAGAATCCCAGATTTTATCAAAAAGTGTTTTTGGTTTCATTATATTATATGCGATATGTTTTGCTTTTCCTGCTAATTTCAACAACATTCTTCTGATAACAGGGCTTTTGGGCCTTATTAACCCGCGATAATCAGCCGGAGCGGGGTTTATTTGATCTTTGAGATTGCATCAATGAAGGCTTCCACTGAGGCTGTAATAATATCGGTATGTGCTGAAAATCCGTAATAAATTTTGCCCTGGTGTTCAATCTGGATATGTACTTTCCCGATGTCGTCACTGCCTTTAGTTATAGCCTGTATTAAGAACTCCTCCAGATGGACAGTCTTGCTTATAAGCTGTTTCACTGCAGTAAATGCTGCGTCAATGGGGCCGTTGCCTGTTGCGGTAGAAGTATGGATCTCCCCATTTATCTTTATCCCTACGGTGGCAACAGGTACAGCTGATTTCCCGCATGTTACCTGAAGAACTTCAAGTTTAAGTGATTTCTCTCCTGAAAATACTTCCCCGGAAAGTATCCTAAGGTCCTCATCATTGATTTCTTTCTTTTTGTCAGCAAGTAAAAGGAACCTGTGGTATATGTCGTCAAGCTCCTCCTTGCCAAAGGCAAATCCGAGCATTTCAAGCCTGTGATTCAGTGCAGCCCTTCCGCTTCGGGCGGTAAGAATGATTGAAGATTCCTTTATCCCAACTTCAACAGGATCAATGATTTCATAATTCTCCCTGTATTTCAGAACTCCATCCTGGTGGATCCCGGATGAGTGAGCAAAGGCATTTCTTCCCACAATGGCCTTGTTAGCCTGTACGGGCATGCTCATAAGGTTTGATACCAGCCTGCTAGTGCTGAAGATGAGTTTTGAATTAATGTCGGTCTTCAGGTTCATACTGTGGTGACTCTTAATTATCATTGCCACTTCCTCGAGTGAAGTATTACCTGCACGTTCACCGATGCCGTTCACTGTAACCTCCACCTGCCTGGCCCCATTTATTACCCCCATAATAGTATTGGCTGTTGCCATTCCCAGATCATTATGGCAATGGGTTGAGATAATAGCCTTATGTATGTTGGAAACGTTTTCTTTCAGGTACCTTATCTTTTCCCCGTACTCTTCGGGCAGACAATAACCGGTTGTGTCAGGAATATTCACTACCGTAGCTCCCGCTTTAATGACTGCTTCAATTACCCTGGCAAGGTATTCATTCTCACTCCGGCCTGCGTCTTCAGCATAGAATTCAACGTCATTAACAAATTTCTTTGCATATTTTACAGCATCAACAGCCCTCTTAATAATCTCTTCAGGGGTTGTTTTGATTTTATATTTAATATGCATTGGAGAGACTCCGATTCCTGTATGAATCCTTTTCTTTTTTGCGTACTGAAGAGCATCGGCGGCCACTTCAATATCCTTCTTTACTGCTCGGGTAAGTGCGCAAATCACCGGGTTAGATATGGCCTTTGATATTTCAACCACGCTTTTGAAATCGCCCGGACTCGAAACGGGAAATCCCGCTTCAATAACATCAACACCCAGTGCTTCTAGTGCCTGTGCAACCTCAATTTTCTCAATTGTGTTAAGCTGGCACCCGGGCACCTGTTCACCATCCCTTAGAGTGGTGTCGAAAATAATGACCTTTTCTTCCATTTTCCCTTTTACCTTTTACATAATACTTACCTGTTGCCGGGTCTGAGCTTTCTGACTGCTGCTCCTGCCCTCCACAATTCCGAATTCCCCAATTCCTTCAGTTCTGCATCAAGAAGCTCCTTGTAGTTAGGGGCTCCGGTAGATTGGAGGACCCTTACACATTCTTCGCCCGATTTTACCTTCTGATAAAGTTCGTCAAAGACAGGTTGCACTGCCGCCTTGAACCTTGGACGCCAGTCGAGCGCTCCTCGCTGTGCCGTGGCACTGCAATTGGCATACATCCAGTCCATCCCTTTTTCATCAACAAGCCTTATAAGACTTTGAGTGAGTTCCTCGACAGTTTCATTGAAAGCTTCTGAAGGTGAATGCCCGTTTTCGCGCAAAACCTGATACTGAGCATCCATAATGCCTGCTAGTGCTCCCATCAGTACTCCGCGTTCACCTGTCAGGTCACTAAATACCTCCTTCTCAAAAGTTGTCGGGAACAAAAATCCAGATCCTATGGCAATCCCTATTGCCAATATCCTGTTGGTTGCATTCCCGGTATAATCCTGAAAAACTGAAAAGCTTGAATTGATCCCGGCGCCTGCAAGAAAATTTCTTCTTACGCTTGTTCCTGAACCTTTTGGGGCACAGAGAATAACGTCGATATTGGCCGGAGGAACCACACCAGTGTGCTCCTTGTAAGTGATCGAAAACCCATGGGAAAAATAAAGTGCATCCCCTTCCCTGAGATTCGGTTTAATCCTGGGCCAGAGTGCCCTTTGTGCGGCATCAGAAACCAGATACTGAATAATTGTTCCTTTAGAGGCGGCTTCTTCAACATCAAACAATGTCTTGCCAGGAATAAAACCGTCTGCAACAGCCTTGTCCCAGTCAGCCTTAAACTCGGGAGCCTGCCCGATAATTACCTCTATCCCGTTGTCTTTCATGTTAAGTGCCTGGGCCGGACCCTGGACACCGTAACCAATTACAGCAATAACTTCATTTTTGAGCACTTCCCGTGCTTTTTCAATTGTAAATTCATCTCTGGTCACAACTTCTTCCAGGACTCCGCCAAAATCGATTTTTGCCATGGTATTAAGTTTAATTTTTAATATTTGTTTACTTATTAGATTACGCTTCGTTACTAATCAGACCAGAAGATAAGACAGGTATCAATAGAACGCTGTAATATCCAGTCCTTATGTTTTTTCAGTTAAATGACTCTATTTTGTCAGGTTTATAATGGTTGGCTGCATCCATTTCCTCCAGATAGGCATTCAATTCCTTAACCTGCTTTGTGATTGCAACTCTCCCTGATCTTACGAACTGAAGCAAACCACAGGGCTCAAGCTGGTGGAGCAGTTCGTTGATCTCAGCTTTATGTCCTGTCTTTTCAATAACGATATATTCAGGAGATACCTCAAGGATTTTTGCATGATTGGTGCGTACTATATGCTCAATCATGTGACCCGACATCAGCCCCTTTGTAGCAACTTTAAACAGTGCCAGTTCCTGGTATATTATTTCATCAGGAGTATGAACAAATACCTTTAATACATCAACAAGCTTCTGTATCTGCCTGGCAACTTTCTGAACCATCTCTGCCGTGGTTTTGACAACAATGGTGAGCATCTGCACTCCCTTTACAGCTGATTCGGATGCGGTTATGCTTTCAATGTTTATCTGCCTCCTGGTAAGAATTATGGTAATCTGACTCAGTATTCCGATGTGATCTTCGGTAAATAAGGAAATAGTGTATTCGTGTTTCATAGATATCCGTATTTTTTCATATTCTGCCTGTTCTGTTTATGCCAATTTCCCGGATGCATTTCCATAAGAGGAAACAGGTCTTAATGTTTATATGTTAATGTAACCTCAGAAACCGAAGCTCCGGGTTCGACCATAGGAAGGACATTACCTTCCTTGTCGATCATTATTTCAAGAAGGAACGGTCCTTCTGATTCGAGCATTTCGGAAATTGAACTCTCCAGATCTTCTCTTTTGTCAACTCTTTTTGCAGGTATTCTATATCCTTTTGCTATAGTAAGGAAATCAGGATTATCAAGTTCTGTTGAAGCGTACCTGCCTTTGAAGAACATTTCCTGCCACTGGCGGACCATACCAAGGAAGCTGTTATTCAGGATTATCAGCTTTACAGGAATGCCGAAATGCATAATTGTTCCGAGTTCCTGTATTGTCATCTGGAATCCTCCATCACCTATGAAGGCAACTACCTGCTTGTCGGGCCTTCCGATCTTAGCTCCTATTGATGCCGGAAGTCCGAATCCCATGGTTCCCATCCCACCGGAAGTTACAAGTGAACTAGGTTCGGTAAATTTATAATATCTGGCTACAGTCATCTGATGTTGTCCTACATCGGTTACAATAATCGCATCTCCCCTGGTAATTTCAGAAACGATCCTTACTACTTCACCCATCCGCAGTTTGCCTCTTTCAGGTCGGGTTTCTTCTTTGATAACCTTGTCGTATTCAATCTTGTCACAGATCCTGAACTCACGTATCCATTTTTCGTACGATTTTTCCTTAACCAGAGGTATGAGATTCTTAAGGGCTTCTTTAGCGTCATTATTAATCTCAACATCAACAATTACATTCTTGTTGATTTCAGCCTCATCAATCTCAATATGTATTATTCTGGCATTTTTTGCATATTTTTTCAGGTTGCCGGTAACACGATCGTCAAAGCGCATCCCAATGGCAATTATCAGGTCAGCTTCATTGGTAAGTAAATTCGGGCCGTAGTTGCCATGCATTCCCAGGAATCCTGTAAACAGGCGATGCCCTGACGGGAAAGCTGAAAGTCCAAGTAACGTTAATGCTACCGGGATTCCTGTTTTCTCTGCAAACTGTAGAAGTTCCTTCTCGGCCCCCGAGATCAGAACCCCATGACCGGCAAGGATCATGGGCTTCTCTGCATGGTTTATCATTATTGCTGCAGATTCAATTGCTCTTGTGTGCAGAGGAATAGTGGGATTATAACTTCTTATGTAGTTGCATTTCCTGTATTTGAAGCTTAGTTTTTCAATCTGAGCATCTTTGGTTATATCGATCAAAACTGGTCCTGGCCTTCCTGTCTTAGCAATATAAAATGCTTTGGCGATTGTTTCAGGGATATCTGCAGGCTTTTTTATCTGAGCATTCCATTTTATAACCGGCATAGATATTCCCAGAATATCGGTTTCCTGAAAGGCGTCAGTCCCAATAAGGTTGGATAGTACCTGGGCTGTAATGAACACTACCGGAACTGAATCGAGATAAGCATTTGCAATGCCTGTAATCAGATTTGTTGCTCCAGGGCCTGATGTGGCAAAGCAGACACCTGGTTTACCGGTAACCATTGCATAAGCTTGTGCAGCATGGGCAGCACCCTGCTCGTGCCTTGACAGATAATGCTTGATCCTGCTGCCATAATCGAGCAGCTTATCGTAAACCGGCATTATGGCACCTCCGGGATATCCGAATATGGTATCAACACCTTCTTCAATCAAACATCTCAGCAGGGCTTCAGCTCCTGTTATCATTTCATTGCCATTTTTTGTTTCAGTTGCCGCAATGGGTTCTTTTTCTGTCTTCATATATTAAAAAACGACTATATATTTAATTCAAGTTTTTATTGCAGGCGATCCTTGAAGGGGAATTCTGCTCCATGTTCTTTAAATTATCCTTATGGCACCGAGGTCTGCAGAACTGACCATTGATGCATAAGCTTTTAAGGATGAAGGAACTGTCCTGTTTCTTTTAGAGGCTCTGAAGGCATTGTTTCCTTTTGCTTCTTCCTCTTTTCTTCTTGCCAGAAGTTCACTGTCTGAAAGCAGGACGTTCATGCTTCTGTTTACGACATCAATTTCTATCTGATCGCCGTCTCTGATAAGGGCGATGGAACCTCCGGCTGCAGCTTCAGGTGAAACATGTCCGACTGAAAGACCCGCCGTTCCGCCCGAGAATCTCCCGTCAGTTATAAGGGCACATTTCTTGTCGAGCAGTTTCGATTTCAGATAAGATGTCGGATAGAGCATTTCCTGCATGCCTGGTCCGCCTTTGGGTCCTTCATATCTGATAACCACTGCATCACCCTCTTTTACCTTGCCGTTCAGGATACCTTCTACAGCTTCTTCCTGAGATTCAAATACTACCGCAGGGCCTCTGAATGAAAACCTTGACTGATCGATACCGGCGGTTTTCAAAATGGATCCTTTTAAAGCAATATTACCATATAAAACTGCCAGTCCTCCTTCCCTGTTATATGCATTTTCAATACTTCTGATACATCCTTTAACCCTGTCGGTATCAAGCGAGTCATGTTTTGTGTCATTGGAAGCCATCTCAAGGTTTTTTCTCATTGAGGGTGCACTTTTATAGGTATTCAATGCTTCAACCGATGGCTTTTCTCCCATAATGTCCCATTCAAGCAAAGCCTGATGAAGCGTGGGATAATCAATGCGTTTTACACTTCCGTCAATGAGTCCGTTCCGCTCTAGCTCACCCATTATTGAAAGTATCCCGCCTGCACGGTTAACATCCTGAACGTGAAAGGTTGAACTGGGAGCAACCTTGCAGATATTTGGTATTTTCCTTGACAATTCATCAATATCTTTCATTTTGAAATCTACTCCTGCCTCATTGGCCACAGCAAGAAGATGAAGTACTGTATTTGTCGATCCACCCATGGCAATATCGAGAGCCATCGCATTCATGAATGCCTGCCTTGTTGCTATCGATTTTGGGAGAACACTTGTGTCGCCTTCGTAATAGTACTTTTTGGTTATATCGACAAGCAATGCCGCTGCTTTTTCAAAAAGCCTGAGCCTGTTACTGTGAGTGGCAACAATAGTACCGTTGCCCGGCAGGGCCAGTCCGAGAGCCTCTACCAGGCAGTTCATTGAATTAGCTGTGAACATGCCGGAACATGACCCGCAGGTTGGACATGCAGACATTTCTATCTCGCGGATTTCATCATCTGTAACCGAATTGTCGGCGGCAGCTACCATGGCATCTATAAGGTCGAGGAACCTGCCTTTGTGAAACCCGGCCTCCATCGGTCCACCTGACACAAATATTGTTGGTATATTAAGTCTCATTGATGCAATAAGCATACCCGGGGTAATCTTGTCACAATTACTGATACAGATCATGGCATCAACCTGATGGGCATTACACATATATTCCACGCTGTCGGCTATGACTTCTCTTGACGGAAGGGAATAAAGCATTCCGTCGTGACCCATCGCAATACCATCATCAATGGCAATTGTATTGAATTCGGCTGCAAAGAAGCCTGATTTCTCAATTTCCATTTTTACATACTGGCCTATGTTATGAAGATGTACATGCCCGGGGACAAACTGCGTAAAAGAGTTCACAATTGCTATAACAGGCTTTCCAAAATGTTCCTCCTTCATGCCATTGGCGCGCCATAAAGCCCTGGCTCCTGCCATGTTTCTGCCGGTGGTCGTTTTTGAACTTCTCAGGTTTATCTTTGTTGCCATAAATCAGAACTTTTAATTATAAAAAAAAGCTTCCCGGTCGATCCGGAAAGCTTTTGTACATTTATCCTTATACATATTATTCCCGGATCATTCACAGCTTGTGAGAATAAGTACGAGGAGAATAATATGGAAAATATTTCTATACACTTTTTTGATAAATTGAACGACAAAAGTATTGATTTTTTTAATAAATCAAATAAATGACTGCATTTTTTTAATCATTTTGTGAAAAATGTCTGAATGACGAAAAATATTTATCCTGATGCTTCAGCTTTGACCAGATCTTTTATTACCCGGAGATTTAAGATGTTTGATGCCCGGAAATTTTCTGCAAGAATCAGAGCAGTTTCAATCCTTTTTCCTCTGAACCCGACATGATATCGTCGGGCCAGATGCTCGATTGAACCTCACCTATATGGGATTTTCTGAGCAGGAACATGCAAAGCCTTGATTGTCCGATTCCGCCTCCAATGCTGAGGGGAAGCTGGTCTTTAAGGAGCATGCTGTGAAACAGCAGATTCTCCCTGTCCTGGCATCCGCAAAGCTTGAGCTGTTGTCTCATTGAGCTACTATCGACACGAATACCCATCGAGGAAATTTCAAAAGCAGAATCAAGAGTCTGGTTCCAGAATATTATGTCACCATTCAGCCCACGGTAACCGTCTTCGTTTAATGTACTCCAGTCGTCGTAATCAGGAGCACGGCCATCATGCGGCTCTCCATTGCTTAGTTTGCCGCCAATGCCTATAATAAATACGGCACCGTGCACACGTGCTATCGCGTTTTCGCGCTGTTTGGGATTAAGATACGGGTACTGCCTCAATAATTCCTCGGCATGGATAAAGGTAACCTTTTCTGGAAGTTGAGGAACCAGCCAAGGATAATTCTGATACAACTTTTCCTCAGTTTCCTTGAAAGCTCCATATATTTCCTCGACTGTTGATTTGAGATAATTAAGGTTCCTCTGTTGTTGATGAATGCGTTTCTCCCAGTCCCACTGATCAACATAAATTGAATGTATCGGGCTAAGCTTTTCATCGGGCCTTATTGCACGCATATCGGTAAGGATCCCCTTCCCGGCTTCTATATCGTAATATTTCAGCCTAATCCTTTTCCACTTTGCAAGAGATTGGATAATTACAGCTTTTTGATTGTCAAGCGACTTTACAGGAAAACTTACAGGCTTTTCTATTCCGTTCAGGTCATCATTTATACCTGTACCGTCTTGTACAGCTACAGGTGAAGAGACCTTGACTATATTAAGATTACGGGCAAGCCTCTTACCAAAATCCGATTTGATGAGATCAATCATCTCTTCTGTAAGAAGAAAATCCTGTCTGGTCGAAACCTGCAGTGTGTCTGTCTGAAATGCCATTTTATATGGTATTTGTTGGACGTTGATTTAAAATTTGAAGCAAAATAAATAAAATTATTATAATATAAACAAAAATATGCTTCAAATAATAATAAATGTTATCAAAATAAGGCAAAAAATGATATTTATTACTTTAAGGCCCTGTTAATAGGGTGTCTTTTAACTCTAACTATCATCCTTAAATTGTTACTTATGCTATTAAAATTTACCTGCTGATTACTTAATCCATTGCCATACGGAAAAAGAAAATATTTATATTTGACTGAGCGTATAATAGAAAATTCCACTCCTGATCATGAAAAGAAGTGAGGTTAACACGATAATAAAATCCTTTGCAGCCTTTCTTAAGGAAAACAAATTTCTTTTACCCGAGTGGGCCTTCTGGAGCCCCGGTGAATGGAAAGGAAAATATAATATTTGTTCTGAGATTGTCGACAATAAACTCGGATGGGACATAACTGATTTCGGCAGCGGTGATTTCACCAGAACTGGTTTGGCCCTTTTTACCATTCGAAACGGCAACTGGGAACTGAAGGATAAAATGTATTGTGAAAAGATAATGATGGCTGGTGAAGAACAGGAAACACCAATGCATTTTCACTGGAATAAATCGGAAGACATTATTAACAGGGGTGGTGGTAACCTGGTGATGGAACTTTATATTGCAACAATCGATGATAAACTTTCTCAGGTTCCGGTGACTGTCAGCATCGACGGAGTGCTTACAACTGTTAACGCGGGTGAGCCTCTGATCCTGCGGCCAGGTCAGAGTATATGCCTAAGATCCAGAGTTTATCATAAATTCTACGGACAGAAAGGAAAGGGTAATGTGCTTATAGGCGAAGTCAGTCTTGTCAATGACGATGCACACGATAACAGATTTTTTGAAGAGATAGGTAGATTTCCTGAAATCACTGAGGATGTCGAACCAGTGCACTTGCTGGTGAATGACTATGAAAAATATCTTTGATAACCCTCAATTCCATACACATACAGCTTTTTCGACCGATAATGACAGCTGCAGTATATCGATTGCTTCACATTCGTGGGACAGGATTTCTTTAATAACTTGCCTGCCGATATGCCTTTTATTTACCAATAAACCTTCAGACTGCAATGAGTAAAAAAATCATAGTTTCAGGAGCAGGTTGCTGCCTGGTCGATATGCTTTATAATGACATTGATTTTAAAAGTCAGAATATGGCCCCATTCCTCTCTAAAAAAAGAGGTGATGGAGGACTTGTTCCGGGAAATCTTGTATTTACCGAAGAATTTGAGATATTTTCCGGAATCCCTGTAAGTCAAGCTCTTGAGAAAATTACCGGAGGCAGAAAACATGATCAGTTAAACATAGGAGGTCCGTCAATTGTTTCATTGATAAATATCACCCAATTAGTTGATAAATATCAATGCGAAGTAAGATATTACGGACTGGGGGGAAATGACGAGATGGGCCGTTTTCTTGTCGATGCACTGGGCAGAACAAGAGTTCAACTTAGAAACTACAGGCTTATTGACAGAAGCACCCCTTCTACAATAGTATTGTCTGATCCTTTTTTTGAAGAGGGACATGGAGAAAGGATGTTTATCAATTCAATCGGGGCTGCCTGGATGTTTGGAAAGGAAGATCTGGATGACGACTTCTTCAATTCACATATTGTAGTTTTTGGAGGAACAGCACTTGTTCCCAGGCTTCATGATGATCTTACCATACTTCTGGAAAAAGCCAAAAGAAATGGCTGCATTACTATTGTGAATACTGTTTATGACTTCAGGAGCGAAAAGGCCGATCCGTCAGGAAGATGGCTTCTCGGTAAGGACGACAACAGCTACCGGTTCATCGATCTGCTGATTACTGACAGGGAAGAAGCTCTTCGACTGAGCGGAGAAAGTACCATTGAAGGAGCATCGGAATTTTTTAAAAACCGTAAGGTATCATCTTTCTTAATAACCAATGGATCAAGGAATATTACGCTTTTTTCGGACGGAAGATTTTTCAGCCGGACTGGAAAGAGTGAATTACCTGCATCTGCGCGAGTGATGAATGAATTGTCGAATTTCGATGGCGGTGATACCACCGGTTGCGGAGATAATTTTGCTGGAGGTGTCATAGCTTCAATAGTCAACCAGATGATTAACTCATCTTCACAACCTGATATGATTGAAGCCTGCTGCTGGGGAATTGTATCTGGCGGATTTACCTGCTTTTATGTTGGAGGAACTTACTTTGAAGACCGGGAGGGAGAGAAACTTTCCAGAATAAAACCTTATTATGATTCTTACAGAGAACAAATTTCAGGTGGATGAGCAGAAAATAGTAATTTTTGGAGCCGGAAAAATAGGGCGCTCATTCATAGGCCAGCTTTTTGGAACGGCAGGTTACAAAATCGTTTTTGTTGATATTGACAGGAACCTGGTTGACCTTCTTAACAGCAGGAAATGCTATAAGGTAGTTACCAAATCAGAAATAGAAGAGATAATCGAAATAGGAAATGTCAGTGCTATCTGGGCTGATGATTTTGATGCCGTCTCAGAATCCGTTTCAACTGCAGGTATTCTTGCTGTAAGTGTTGGTAAAAATGCAGTCGAAAAGGTAATCCCGATGATCGCAGCCGGATTGCAACTCAGAAATGAAAGATTTCCAGGTCACCCTCTTGATATTATTATTGCAGAGAACATGATCTCGGGAGGGGATTTCATGAAGGAAAAACTTTTGAAAAACCTGCCTCCTGAATTTCAGTTTAACAAAATGACCGGACTTGTAGAAACAAGCATAGGTAAAATGGTACCGATCATGTCCGGTACGGATCTTGAAAAAGATCCTCTTCAGGTTTTTGCAGAACCTTACAATACACTCATCCTCGATAAGAAAGGATTCAGGAATCCCATTCCAAAGATAAAAGGTTTGGCTCCTAAGGAAAATATTAAAGCATGGGTTGACAGGAAAGCATTCATCCACAATCTTGGGCATGCAACTGCTGCTTATTACGGACATTACCTTCATCATGATGCAGTTTTTATGTACGAGGTGCTCGCTGACACAAAAGTTCTTAATTTTACTCGCGATGTTATGATGCAATCAGCAGATATTCTGCTTGTTGCATATCCTGATGATTTTTCTGCCGTGGATATTGAAGAACATATTGAAGATTTGTTATCGAGATTCAGTAACATATATCTCAAGGATACTGTTTTCAGGGTTGGCCACGACCTTTGCAGAAAGCTAAGTTCTGACGACCGGTTCATGGGTGCAGTAAAGCTTGGAATCAATCACGGTAAACCTTATGATAAGATTCTGAGGGCAATGTCATATGGCTTCTTTTTCAGAGTTGTGGATGAAAACGGATCCTTTTTCAAGTACGATATTGTACTTTTAGATGCGCTTTATTCAGATTTTGAGAATACACTGGTTGAATATCTCGGATTCAGCAGAGAGTCCGATTCAGGTATTATAAGTGAATTAAAAAAATATATGAATCATATCAATATGTGATGACATATAATTGATAAATATTAACTTTGAAAACTCACAGCATAGGATAAACCTGATATTATATTATAGAACTTTAAAACCGAAAAAAATGAAAAAAAGTAGCCTGATATCACTTTTTCTTGTTTTGGCCTTTTTTGGCCTTGTTTCATTACCATTCAATTCGTGCAGAAATGTGCCTAAAAAGAATATAGGGCTTCAGTTATATTCAATCCGCGACTCCATACGGAGGGACGTTCCTGCCGCTATTGAAAAAGTCGCAGCAATGGGCTATACTTTTGTGGAGCCTGCAGGATACCGTGATGGTCAGTTTTATAACATGGATCCTGTTGCGTTCAAAGAGTTATGTTCAAAAAATGGACTGGGATTAATAAGCTCCCATTCTGGTCAGGCTCTCCCTGATTCAGCAAACTGGGACAAGACAATGGCTTGGTGGGATGCATGTATAGATGCGCATGCAGCTGCAGGAGTCAAATATCTTGTTCAGCCATTCATGGGAGGAAATGCCTATAGGGCACTGGATACTCTTAAAATGTATTGCGACTATTTCAATCTGATCGGAGAAAAATGTCAGGCAAAAGGTATTAAATTTGGCTATCATAACCACGACAGGGAGTTTTCAACCCAGCTTGACGGAACCACTGTTTATGATTTTATGCTGCAGAATACAGATCCTTCAAAGGTTGTTTTCCAGCTCGATCTTTACTGGTGCGTGGTTGGTGGTAAAAATCCGGTTGATTACTTCAACAAATACCCGGGACGTTTCGAATTATGGCATATTAAAGACAAAGAAGAGGTAGGCGCTAGCGGAATGATGGATTTCCCTGCCATCTGGGCTGCAGCCGCCCAATCGGGAATGAAATACGGCATAGTGGAGGTGGAAGAATATAATTTTGACCAGTTTACAAGTTGTGCAAAGAGCCTCGATTTTCTTAATGCTGCTGATTACGTGGTAATGCCACTGTGATAATTATATGACTGATTTTTCAAGCCTTTTACAGGAAACAGCAAAAAATACATAATAAATGGCCACTTTGCATAGCAGGGTGGCCTTTTTTAATTATTTTTAGTACCCTAACAGCTAACATGAAATGAAATATACAATTATCCCATTACTTATTGTTACATTAGCCTTAAACGGCTGTATGGACAAATATTATTCGGAAGATGACTTTGCATCTGTAAGGAAAATTGATTCACATATTCACATAAACAGCGACAAAGGTCATTTTGAAGAGATTGCCAGAACAGATAACTTTGTCCTTGTGACGCTAAACGTTGACCACGGCGACACATTGAATTTGGCCGATCAGTTAAGGTTTGCCACCCTGTCAGCCAGGAGGAATCGAGGAATGGTATTTTACGGACCGACATTTTACTTCGATACCGCCGGATGGGGTACAAATTCCTGGAGTCAAAAAATAATATCATATCTTGATAATTCATTAACTGAAGGTGCCGTTACCGTAAAGATCTGGAAAAATATAGGCATGACCGTGCGTGACAGATCAGGGAAATTCATTATGGTCGATAACCCGGGTCTGGATAATGTTTTTGAGTTTATAAAAAGCAAGAACCTTCCTGTTACAGGCCATATTGGAGAACCACGAAACTGCTGGCTGCCTCTTAGCGAGATGACAGTAAGGAGCGATAGCAGCTATTTCGCAGCTAATCCCCAGTATCATATGTTCCTTCATCCTGAATTCCCTTCATATAGCGATCAGATAAAAGCTCGCGACAACCTCCTTAAGGCTCATCCCGATCTGAAATTCATTGGATGCCATCTTGCAAGTATTGAATGGAATGTCGATACCCTAGCAAGGAAACTTGATGAATTTCCAAACATGGTAGTAGATATGTCGGCCAGGATATGTCATCTGCAGTATCAATCAGCTACTGACAGAAAAAGAGTCAGGGACTTCTGCATCAGATACCAGGACAGGCTTCTGTATGGAACTGATGTAGGCTACAGTGACAGACAGGATCCTGATGTTTTCAAAAAGGAAATGCATGAAACATGGCTGGATGACTGGAAATATTTTGCAACTGATGTATCAATGAGATCTGATAAATTCAGAGGAACATTCAAAGGCCTGCATCTTCCAAAGACAGTAATAGACAAAATATACCGCCACAATGCTGTAAAGTGGTATAATTTAGATTTACAATGATTTCCGATTGGTTTTTTGCAGTTCATATTCTGATGGAAGATCCTGATCTGCATTTTAACAACGAAATATTCGATTCTGATTACCTGTGGCTGAAATCATACAGTTGAAGAAATGACCACTAATAGCTTGAACTTAAATTATCTGTAACAATTACTGCTATGACGGTTTATCGCTGGCAAATGCCGCTTCTGTTAATTTTGTTTGTCATGCTTACTGATCCTGATTGTCTTTTTCTGCCTCTTACAGGCCAGGATTCAGCCAGGGCTGATGATTCTGAAATAAGGTTTCCGGAGCAAGAGCCCGTTTCAAAGGTTATGTTGCTGCCCCCGGGGCCGGGAAATCCCAGAAACAGTGAAGGAGACTTCATAAAGCTTGAAGATGGCCGGATACTTTTCATCTATTCGCATTTCACAGATAATCCTGGTGATTTTGGACAGGCCTATCTTGCATCGCGGTTCTCTGACGACGAAGGAAAAACCTGGTCGGATGAAGATGCTATTGTTTTACCTAACGAAGGAAAAACAAATATTATGTCAGTATCGCTTCTGCGGTTATCTGACAACTCAATAGCGCTTTTCTACCTTAGAAAAAACTCCGATACTGATTGCAGACTTTTTATGCGGACATCGAAAGACGAAGCCATTACATGGAGTCGACCAAGACTATGTTTCCGAGACCGGGTGGGATATTTCGTTACAAATAATGACAGGGTAGTGATACTAACCAGTGGGAGGCTAGTGGCTCCGGCAGCGCTTCATAATACCCCAGTCCAGAACAAATTTCAAAATAATGCTGATATATTATGCTATTATTCAGACAATAACGGAAGGACCTGGAAAGATGGAAAATCGACCAGATCAGATGGCAGTGTGATTCTTCAGGAGCCGGGTGTTGTTGAACTTAAAGACGGAAGGCTTATGATGTACTGCAGAACTGATGCAGGAAGCCAGTATATCTCGTTTTCTGAAGATCAGGGATTTAGCTGGTCAGAATTCAGACCCTCGGGAATTGTATCACCATTGTCTCCAGCTTCGATTGAAAGAATCCCTTCTACCGGTGATCTTCTTCTGATATGGAATAATTCACGACCTGTTTCCGGCGAAACAGGAAAAAGAACACCTCTCAACGCAGCTATTTCAAAGGATGATGGTATTACATGGAAAAACTTAAAAATACTTGAGGATAATCCTGACGGGTGGTATTGCTATACAGCCATCGAATTTTCAGGAAACATAGTGTTGCTCGGATATTGTGCGGGAAACCGCAAAACGGGCAATGGACTTGAAACCACACAGATAACAACTTTCCCGGTAGGTTGGCTGTATGACTGAAAATTTCTATCAGGGTTCGCTCATTAACCATAATCTGGAACATTAAGGTAATGCAAAATAAAAACCGGTTTGTAACATTAAAAGAATAAAAATTACTATTATTACTTCCCGTAGATCATAATTCCTGGTCGATGAATTTTTAAAAAAATAAGTCATGGAAAATCAATTAACCAGACGAAGATTCATTAAAAACAGTTTTGCTGCCGGTGCAGGACTGGCAGTCATACCTTCCATATATGGTTGTTCTGCAATTGGCTCAGATAAAATGAAGTTTGGGCTTGTGACGTATCAGTGGGGGAGAGACTGGGATCTTCCTACGCTGATAGCCAATTGTGTGAAGGCGGGATATGAGGGTGTCGAATTAAGGACTCAGCATGCTCACGGTGTCGAGGCCAGTCTCAGTTCATCCCAGAGACTTGACATTAAAAAGATGTTTGACGACAGCCCTGTAAGATGTATAGGGTATGGATCGAATTTTGAGTATCATAGTCCCGATCCCGTTCAACTGAAGGAGAATATTGATCAGACGAAAGAATACATAAAACTTTGCAGGGATATAGGTGCAACAGGCATCAAAGTAAAACCTAATAATCTGCCCCCTGAGGTCCCGCGCGAAAAAACCATCGCCCAGATTGCACAGTCTCTTAATGAGGTAGGACGCTTTGCCAGGGATTTCAACCAGCTAGTAAGGGTGGAGGTACATGGAAACATTACACAGGAATTACCTGTGATGAAGGCGATCTTTGACCAGGTAACGGAGTCTAATGTAAAAATATGTTGGAACTGTAATGATCAAGACCTTATACCTCCTGGCCTTGAAGCTAATTTCAACATGGTTAAACATTGGATTGGAGATACCATCCATGTAAGGGAGCTCAATTCACCAGATTACCCTTATCGGCAACTATTTGAGCTTTTAAAGGATATCGGGTATAATGAATGGATATTGCTTGAAGCAAGGACAGAGCCTGAAGACAGGATTCAGGCCATGAAAGAACAACTGGAAATCTTTAACCGGTTAGCCAGACGTTAAGTATGATTTAAAAAATCTTTACAACAGAAAATACAGTATATGACAAAGAGAAGAGAATTTATCAGAAACAGTGCATTGAGCACAGCAGGAATAGTAATAGGAGGCATGGGTTTTAGCAGCAAATCCTATGGCTCAATAGTCGGCTCAAATGAAAGAGTAAATGTTGCTGTAATCGGAATAAGAGGGCAGGGAGGAGGCCACATCAATAACTGGTGCACACTAAAAGATAACCGTAATGTAAGGCTTAAAACGATATGTGACGTCGATGAGCAATATTTTGAGGAGAGAGCAAAAACAGTTTTTGAAAAGACTGGAGAGAAGGTTGTTACCCAGTGGGATATGAGGAAAGTTTTTGACGACAAGGACATTGATGCTGTTTCTTTTGCAACGCCAAATCACTGGCACGCTTTGGGAACCATCTGGGCCTGTCAGGCCGGAAAGCATGTATATGTTGAGAAACCTGCCAGTCACAATATTTTTGAAGGCAGGAAAATGGTGGAAGCAGCCCGTAAATACAAAGTAAAGGTTCAGACAGGTTTTCAAAATCGTTCAATAAAAAATGTAATTGACGCAATCAAATTCCTTCATGAAGGTGGGATAGGTGAGGTTTTTATGGCCAAAGGACTATGCTATAAGCCAAGAGATTCTTTCGGTATTGCTCCCGATAGTGAGCCGCCTGCTTCACTGCATTATGATATGTGGCTCGGGCCGGCACCATACAGGCCCTATAATGAGAAGAGGGTTCATTATAACTGGCACTGGTTCTGGGATACCGGGAACGGCGACACAGGGAACCAGGGTCCTCATCAGTTTGATATTGCCAGATGGGGCCTCAATAAACATGAGCATCCAGTCGCAATTTTTTCGATGGGGGGTATTTTTGGAATCGATCCATCAGAGTGTGAGCAGGAAACACCTAATACCCAGACATCACTTTTTAGCTATAAAGATGGCAAGATACTTGAGTTTGAAACAAGAGGGCGTTATACCAATGAAGAATCAAGCCTTGGAATAAGTATTGGTAATATTTTTTATGGAACTGAAGGATACCTTGAAATTGATGGTGGTACCTGGAAGGCTTTCAGAAGACGTGAGAAAGAACCATTTGCCGGATCCTCCGTTGGAGAACAAAAAGCTCCTAAGAATTCCTACCTGGCAGCACCCGGGGGTACGGAACACTATGCGAATTTCATCGATGCCATTCGTTCGGGTAAAGACGAAGACCTTCACTGCAATATAATGGAAGGATTCCTGTCATCATCTCTGCCTCACCTTGCAAATATTTCTTACCGGCTGGGAAGGAAACTTACATTTGAAGGTGATAATGAAAAGTTTGTAAATGACAGTGAAGCAGACCTTATGTTGACCCGAAACTACAGGAGTCCTTATATCGTTAATGAAAGGGTTTGAATGATAACGGAATTAAATGGATCAGAATTTTTTATTTATTAATTATTCTTAAATGGAACGCAGGCATTTTATTAAAACGGTTACAGCAGGCAGCGTTGGTATGACTATGTCAGGAATCAGTTTTCCAGCAGGCGATTTTGAAAATGCACAAAGAAACAGGATTGGCATTATAGGCCTTGATACTTCACATAGTATCGCATTCACAAAAGCCCTTAATGATCCTTCTGCAGGAAGTGAGTTCGCTGGTTTCAGAGTTGTAGCTGCCTATCCAAAAGGTAGCAACGACATCAAATCGAGCGTTGAAAGAATTCCGGGCTATACAGAAGAAATTAAAAAATTTGGAGTTGAAATTGTCAATTCAATAGACGAACTTTTAAACAGAGTCGATGTAATCCTTCTGGAAACAAATGATGGCAGGATCCACCTTGATCAAGCCCTGCCGGTGTTAAAGGCAGGGAAAAGGATGTTTATTGACAAACCAATAGCAGCCTCTTTGACAGATGCAATAGCAATCTTCAATGCATCAAAATATTTTAATGTACCTGTCTTTTCTTCTTCCTCCCTTAGGTATTTGCCGGGCATAAAGGATGTTAAAAATGGTTCTGCAGGTAGAATCATTGGTGCTGATACATACAGCCCCGCAACTATCGAAAAAAGCCATCCGGATCTCTTCTGGTACGGAATTCATGGAGTTGAGGCACTTTTCGCAGTTATGGGAACAGGATGTATAAGCGTTACAAGAATCTACACAGAAGGTACAGATCTTGTTGCAGGTACCTGGAATGATGGCAGAATAGGGACTTTCAGGGGAATCAGATCAGGAAAAGGGGATTACGGAGGAACCGCGTTTGGCGAAAAAGGCGTCGTCGATCTTGGAAAATATGCAGGTTATAATCCTTTATTGGAACAGATAGTTGTTTTCTTTCAGTCAGGTAATCCTCCGGTAGATCAAAATGAAACTATTGAGATATTTGCTTTTATGGCTGCTGCTGAAGAGAGTAAAAAGAAAGGCGGCCTGCCAGTCGAGATCAGTAAGGTAATGCAAAAGGCTACATCTGCAGCACGGAAAATAAGATTTTAAGAACACTTATTGCTGATTTTTGGCAGTCTTAATTGAAGAGTCTCACGGATCTGATAACATTTTGATAAGCCACGATCGACTTTCATTAAACCAAGTTCAGGCAGTGATTAAACACAAAAAAAACATTTATGAAAATCTCAGACTTATTTAAAAGTATTAGCGGTCTGTTTTTAATTGCGACCGTAATAATTTCATGCTCGTCAGAAATAGGGGGAAAAAATCAGGAAATTACCATCGTCAGGAAGGACAAAGAAAGAAAAGTTGATATTCTTGCCGGAGGTAAACTTATTACATCCTTCTGCTGGCCTGAGAATGTATATAAACCGGTATTCTACCCTGTTTATACACTAAGCGGTACTGAGGTTACACGGGGTTTCCCCTTGAATCCGAGGGCTGGTGAACGTGATGACCATATACATCAGGTTGGCATATGGTTCAATTATGGGAATGTTAACGGGATTGACTTCTGGGGTAATGGATCGCAGGGGTATAAAAGTGAAAATGGTGGTGAAATAAAGCTGGTAAAGATAGAAAATATTAAAGGTGGTAAAGGAGAAGGGTCGATGAGCATTTTGGCAAGCTGGCAGGATCCCTCCGGAAAGGAATTACTATCTGAAAAAACAGAATTTAATTTCTTTGCCAGGGGGAATTACTATATTATAGACCGGATCACTATTCTGACGGCTCAGGATTCAGATGTTACAATGAAGGATACGAAAGAGGGAATGTATGCGATCCGTGTTGCCCGTCAGCTTGAATTGCCTTCAAAAGAAGATGTTTTCCTGCTTGACCAGTCGGGCAAACCGGGATCTGAGAAAGCCAGTGAAAATGTCGGTGTCACAGGTAATTACAGAAGCAGTGAGGGCATTGAAGGAGATGCTGTCTGGGGAACCAGGGCAAGGTGGATGAATTTATCTGGAACAATAAATGATGAAAAGATATCAATAGTGATATGTGATCATCCGGATAATATTTCTTATCCCACCTACTGGCATGCAAGAGGATATGGTCTGTTTTCAGCCAATCCTCTGGGGGCCGTTGATTTTACAAAGGGAAAAGAAATGGTTGATTTTTCAATTCCTTCAGGAGGAACAGCTACATTTAAATACAGGATAGTAATTCAGTCCGGATCACATCTCACTGATAGTGAGATCAATTCAATAGTTGATGATTTCGCGGTAAAATACCGGCAGAAGACAGAAATCTGAATTAATCAACAGTTTGCTTATCGCAATTTTAAGATTCTCAGCCTGTTCTTAGTTTCTTTATTTCATTGAAGTGTGCCATCGACATTTTTTCACGAGCTTCGCGTGATGCTTTACGATAGGCATCAAATTCCTTTTTAAGATCCTCGAATTCTTTCTTGGCATTCAGGGTCACTATCCGGTTTCTTTTATAAGACAAATAACCACTTATAATCACAATTGCCAGTATTGCTACCAGCGACCACATCATTCCGTTGTAAGTACGCTTGTTTATGTCCTTTCCAAGAAACCGTATGCTGTTTTTTAAAGTAGTTATTTCTTCCAGTTTTTTCTTATTTGCTGCAATGGTTATATTAAGCGAGTCAATCTCCCTGCTTTTCGTAGCTGCCAGCATCTTTAATCCTGAAATCTCATTTCTTGATGCCTCAAGTGAATCAAGAGAATTTCTCTTAATCAGTTGAAATATATCTTCCCTTATAGCCCGGTAATTATCATAGACTCTTGTCTTTTCCTGGATATAATTCATCTGATCCTTCAGTGTACTTTTGCCAAGAACATCAGTCACTGAGTCCTGACCCATCGCAGTTGATAAGAGCCCAAAACCCACAGCCAAAATACCAGCAAAACTTAAAATATTGATTTTCATATTTTTCATTGACTAAACTATCAATTCCGGAAATCTTTATTACTTCTTTAACGTAATTAACCGGCAAATATTTTTATTTCAGGTAAATGTTTATCCCTTTTAAAAGTACTTTCAAACTGATCAGTCTTTACTGGAAATAAAGCCTCCACTTTTAAAGAATTAATCAGTGACTAATTGATTGAAATAAGCCTGCGAATAGGTATTTTTATTTATCAAATTTTTTTCGATGTCAGATAACTTCAGAAGCGAATTGATTACTATTAAACCCGCATGATATCAGATCACATTTATTATGGAAAATTTGAATTCATGTTGGTACTATATGAATCGTTTGTTTTATAATAATAAACAAATTCTCCCTCACATGAAAAGATCTGAAAAAGCTTTTGAATTCTTTAATTCTGCAGGCTTGAAAGCAATTGTAATGATGGTGTTTATAATAGGTATCGTAACCCGACCTGTCATGGCACAAAACGAACTGGACGTTGTAAGAGGTAGCTGGCTTGAGTTCACTGATGCCAGGAATTCACTCTACCATTACCTCTCAGAAAAAGCATATGGTTTGCTGAAGGAGCGCAAACTGCAAATTTCCGGAATAACTACGTTGGAACAATGGAAGTGTAGGCAGGACTATATACGAGAGACAATGAATAAACTAATCGGCCCCTATCCTTCAAAAACTCCCTTAAATGCAAAAGTTATCAGGAGCATCGAAAAACCGAATTTCAAAATCGAACATATTGTTTTTGAATCTCAGCCAGGGTTTTATGTAACTTCATCGCTATTCATTCCTGCAGGGCTTAAAAAAAATGATAAAGCCCCTGCTGTCATTTATTGCAGCGGGCATTCAGCCGAAGGTTACAGAAGTCCTGTTTATATTCATGTTATTCAGAATCTTGTACGTAAAGGATTTGTTGTTTTTGCTTTTGATCCGGTAGGGCAGGGTGAAAGGCTGGAATATTATGATCCTGCATCAGGGAGTTCCTTGGTTGGTGGCCCTACAAAGGAGCATTCATATCCTGGTGCACAGGCATTTATCACAGGCAGTTCACAGGCCCTGTACATGATATGGGACGGTATAAGGGCAGTTGATTACCTAATAACAAGAAGGGAGGTTGATCCCTCAAGAATAGGAATTACAGGAAGATCTGGAGGAGGGACCCAATCGGCCTATATTGCGGCAGTCGATGACCGTATACTTGCAGCAGCGCCTGAGAATTATATAACAAACTACAGGAGGCTTTTTCAATCCATAGGCCCACAAGATGCTGAACAGAATATCAGTAAGATGATTGTTAGTGGATTGGATCATCCCGATTTTTTAATTGTCAGAGCTCCGAAACCAACAATGATAATTACCACCACAAGGGATATATTTAGTATTCAGGGAGCGAGAGAAACACGTGATGAAGTATCAAAAATCTTTAATTCTTACGGTGCAGGTGAGAATTTCTACATGGTGGAGGATGATGCACCTCACGAGTCAACTGTTAAAAACCGGGAGTCAATGTATGCTTTCTTTCAGAAATTTCTTAATAACCCGGGAAGCCCGGCTGATCTTGAAACAGAGGTTCTTAAAAATGATGAACTCCGGGTTACTCCAACCGGTCAGGTCTCAACCTCCTATAAAGGAGAAACGGTTTACTCACTTAATCTTAAAAGGTTAAAAATACTAACTGATAAACTTGATAATTTGAGAGGAAGCCCTGAGATATTTTATCCTGAAGTATTAAAATCTGTTGAGAGCCTGACTGGTTACAGGAAACCTGAGGATCCTGTTGATCCCGTTTTCACAGGTCGAATTTTAAGAGATGGTTATTCAATAGAAAAGTATTTCATCGGGCGAAAGGACGGATATATTATTCCATACCTGTTATTTCGTCCTGAAGTACCTGTAAAAAGGAGAATGATTTATCTTGATCCGGACGGTAAAGAGAATGCATCTGTTGCAGGTGGCCCGATTGAAAAGATTGTCGGAAAAGGTATTGCGGTTCTGGCTCCGGATTTGCTGGGCACCGGAGAAATGGGATCAGGTGATTTTGAAGGAGATGCCAATTTTGGCGGATCTTCGCACAATCTGTGGTATGCTTCAATTCTGACCGGAAGAAGTATTACTGGAGTAAATGCAGAAGATGTGGCCATGCTGGTCAGATTGATACTGAAGGAAAATCAGGGATCTGAGATTATTGGTTTTGCCAGGAGGGAAATGTGTTCCGTTCTGTTGCATGCCGCAGCTTTGAACCCGGAAATACAAACTATTGTACTTGATGAGCCTTATTCATCCTATAGGTCAATCGTAAACTGCCGGTTATATAATCCTTTATTTATACCGAGTACAGTATTTGGCGCTTTAGAAAAATATGATCTCCCGGATCTTGCTGCTTCTCTTGCTCCACGCCGGTTGTTGCTTATTGATCCGACGGATGGAAACGGAAGTAAGGAAAACCGGAAGGATATAGACCGGGATATGGAGCGTGTTCAGAAAGGATACCGGAAAGCTGAAAACCAGCTGACAATAATCTATTCTTCAGAGCATTCCGGAAGTTTTACTAAAAAGCTCGAAGGCATTTGTTTTTAAGTGCTGAAAATCTTCTGTTTATGTATGAATTACGCTAATTGGTCAAATTAGGTAATAAAACAACCGGATTATTATGTAATTTAGCCTTGAGATAGTTTTTGGGATAAATACCTTTTTTCTGATTCTTCTGAAGTCATTGTTATCAATATGCAAAAGACATATAGGATAGGACGGTTTATCAGAATATATCTTATCACCTTTACCGGGATGAAATTTGATTCCATTAAAAAAGGTTAGATAGACTAGTATGATTATTATGATTTGAAATCTAATGAAGTTATATCAAAGATTAACATCAAAGCCTAATGAAACATTTTAAGCTATTGTTTTTGATCGCATTCGTTTTTTTGTCCTTTGAGACAGCCAGAGCTCAGTGTATTGCTCTTACCTCACCACCTGGCACTGACAATCAGACAGTATGTATTAATGCCTCAATTACTACGATAACATACCTTGTAGTCCCTGGTGTTACCGGTGTATTAGCAACAAATCTGCCGCCAGGTGTAACAGGAACATTTTCAGCTTTAACATTTACTTATACAATAACTGGAGCACCAACATCCCTGGGGGCTTATACTTATACTCTGCAAACCCTGGGAGGTTGTATGGGGGTTATTAGCGGTGCAATTACAGTAATACCGGATCAGGTCATTACACTTACCTCAGCACCGGGGACAACATCACAGACGGTATGTGCAAACAGCCCTATTTCCAATATCACTTATGCTGTTTCGGGTAGTGGAACAGGAGCAGTTGTTGTAGGTTTGCCAGCTGGAGTTAACGGATCTTACAGCTCAGGAATTTTTACGATTAGCGGATCTCCATCTCCCACCGTCTCGGGCGTATTTAATTACACCGTTACCACTACAGGGAACTGTAAACCTGCTACCGCTTCAGGTACAATCACAGTTAACCCTCTTCCTTCTACAACCGCATCAAATAACGGACCAGTATGCATTGGGACCAGGCTTACACTCAACGGAGGTCCATCCGGACTGCAGTACAGTTATTCATGGACTGGCCCGGCAGGTTTCGTTTCGACCCAGCAAAATCCTGTTGTTTCAAATAATGCTACGCTGGATATGGCAGGAACATATACATTAACTGTTACAAATTCTCTTACGACCTGCAGAAGTTCTGCTTCAACCGACGTTGTAGTTAATCCTCTGCCGGTAGCTACGGCTTCAAGTAATAGTCCGGTCTGTATTGGCTCACCTCTAATTCTTGCCGGAGGACCGGCTGGTATGAATACCTACAACTGGACAGGACCAAATGGATTTTCGAGCAACCAACAGAATCCCATTGTTTCAAATTCTGCAACAATAGCAATGGCAGGAACTTATACACTGACTGTTACCAATAGCAATGGATGCCTGGGTATGGCGACCACATCCGTGACGGTTAACAGCCTGCCAGTAGCCACTGCTTCCAATAACGGCCCCATTTGTGCTGGTACTCAACTGACACTTACAGGAGGCCCTGCCGGAATGATTTCATACTCATGGTCCGGGCCCGGAGGATTTACATCAAACCTCCAAAACCCCACCGTTTCAGATGCGGCCACAACAGCTATGGCCGGCATTTATACTTTGGTTGTTACCAACGGTGCAAATTGCAGCAATACTGCCGCTACCACAGTTATTGTTAACCCCTCCCCGGTAGCAACTGCCTCAAATAACGGACCTGTGTGTGTCGGATCGCCCCTTAGCCTGACCGGAGGTCCTGCCGGCATGACCTCTTATTCATGGACAGGCCCAAATAATTTTACTTCAACTGCCATGAGTCCGACGGTCTCTCAGAATGCTACCCTGGCTATGGCGGGGATCTATACCCTTACTGCCACAAATGCAAATGGTTGCAGAGATACTGCCACAACAAGGGCATTTGTTTATGATGTTCCGGTGGCTGAGGCTGGAAATGGAGGGACTGAATGTGATCTGAATTTTGTTCTAAATGCTGTACCAAGCGTTGGGACCGGATTATGGACCATGGTTACCGGGCCAGGTACGGCGACATTTGTTCCAAATGCAACATCTCCAAATGCAACTGTTACTGTCACAGTATACGGCACATATACATTCCGTTGGACTGAAACAAATGGACCCTGCAGCAGCAGCGAAGTTGTAACTGTTAACTTTTATCAGACTCCTGTAGCAAATGCAGGGGCAGGGGGGAATGAGTGCGATCTGAATTTCACATTCAGTGCAGTACCCAGCATCGGAATTGGCACATGGACAATGACCAGCGGAACAGGAACAGCAAGTTTTACCCCAAATGCTAACAGCCCAACTGCCACGGTTACTGTTTCCACATACGGTACAAAAGTCTTTGCCTGGATTGAAGCTAATGGGAACTGCTCAGATACTGCAACGGTAACCGTTAACTTCTACCAACCACCTGTAGCTGAGGCAGGACTAGGAGGAAACAATTGCGGAAATGTTTATAACCTTAATGCTGTACCAAGTGTCGGAAATGGTATCTGGTCAAGAGTAAGCGGACCAGGGACTGTAACTTTTTCTCCAAACGCGAATACTCCAAATGCAAAAGCCACTATTTCGGTTTATGGTGTATATGTTCTGAGGTGGACTGAAACAAATGGTACTTGTTCGAGTTTTGAAAACATCACGGTTACTTTTATTCAGCAGCCATCTGCCGATGCAGGGAACGGTGGAATTGAATGCGACAGGGATTTTGTTCTTGGAGCAACTGCAGCCTCAGGAGGCGTTTGGTCGCTTGTCAGCGGACCCGGTACTGCTGTCTTTTCTCCTAATGCAAATACCGCTAATGCCAGGGTGACAGTATCTCAATTTGGTGCTTACGATTTTGCATGGACAATTTCAAACAGTTTGTGTAACTCGTCAGACATTGTCAGGGTTACATTCAATGATCGTCCTGTTGTTGACGCCGGCCCCGATCTTGCAGTATGCAAAGGGAACAGTATTCAACTTAATGCCTCAGGATCAGGTACATTTCTTTGGACACCCGGTAATCTGCTGAATAATGCAAATATTAGTAATCCCATTGCTACTCCTGTAATTACAACAAGGTTTATTGTTAATCTTACCGATCAGAACGGTTGCAAAAACTCAGATACGATTAATGTCGAAGTAAGGCTTCAACCTACTGCTAACGCCGGGCCTGATCAGGTCCTTGATTACCTCTTCGAAACCAAAATGCAGGCATCCATGCCAGCACTAAATGAAACCGGCGAATGGACAAGACTTTCCGGAAAAGGAAATATTTCGAATATTAATGATCCTGAATCGGAGATAACCAATCTGGATATAGGTGAAAGCAATTTCATATGGACGGTCACTAACGGTGTTTGTCCGGTCGCATCCGACACGGTTAACATCCTTGTAAGGGATCTCCTGATTCCCACACTGATCACACCCAACCAGGATGGTAAGAATGACTATTTTATAATCAAGGGAATTGAGACTCTCGGAAAAACATCGCTGACAATTTTTAACAGGTGGGGAGCAAGGGTATTTGAAAATAAAGATTATGACAATAAGTGGAACGGAGTAGACGATAATGATAATCAGCTTCCTAATGATACATACTTTTTCGTTTTAAAACCCGAAAAAAGCAGGGCATTAAGTGGTTATATCGTAATAAGACGCTGAAGTGGTTTATTTTGAATGCAATTGCTAAAATATTGTTTACAGGATCATTCATGTTGATGCTGATGTTTGACATCCATGCTCAGCCACATTGGGTTCCAGGGACTCCTTCTGTAATGTCTACAGGACCCTTCAGTTTAAACCTTAGTTATGGGATAGATGTCGAAGGAACTGTGTATGTAATAGTATACAGTGGAAATAATACAGCACTTCTTACTTCTTCCTATGTCAGGTCGCAGGCTATTTTAAGAACTGATAGAGGAATAATTGAAACCGCAACACTTTCAGTTAACAAAAGCAACTTAAACCGGATCCTGAATGCTGTGCTTAATGTTCCTGATCCCGATCAGGTGTATACTATTTATGTTGTTGCGGCCAATAGAAAAAATGTGCTTCAAGCTATGCCCGTCCGGCTTAATGCAACAACACTCCCATGTCCACAGGCCAATGCAGGAGACGGGGGAAATGAATGTGACCTTAATTTTGTACTAAATGCTGTCAGTTTAATCGGTAATGGTACATGGACAAGGGTTTCAGGACCTGGCAATGCAATCTTTTCACCCAATGCAAGCACTCCAACCGCAACAGTTACAGTTTCTTTATATGGCACTTATGTTTTCCGCTGGACCGAGACACGGGAATCCTGTACATCATTTGACGAGATTACTGTAAATTTTTACCGGCAACCTTCATCAAATGCCGGAACAAGGGGAAGTACCTGTGGAAGGATCTATCAGCTTGCAGCCACCAGTCCGGCATTTGGTGTTGGTACCTGGACAATGACGAGCGGAACAGGAACGGCAGTCTTTTCCCCCAGCGTCAATAGCAACAATGCGACAGTCACAGTGTCAGAATATGGAACAAAGGTTTTTACATGGACCGTTGTGAATGGCACTTGTTCAGCAACATCAAATGTTACTGTTACATTTCTTGAACAGCCTGTTGCCAATCCTGGAAGCGGTGGCAATATTTGCGGGCTCGAAACTACTCTAAGTGCTGTTCCAAGTTCAGGATCAGGTACATGGTCACGAGTGAGCGGCCCCGGTCAGATTACATTCATTCCCGGTCCGAATATCCCTAATCCAAGAGTTACAGCTTCCACCTTTGGTACCTATATTTTAAGATGGACAGAAACCAATGGGGAATGCTCAAGCAGAGCAGATATTACTATTATATTTCTAGAACAGATGTCTGCTTATGCAGGTAACGGAGGAAATGAATGTGACAGGGATTTTAATCTGAATGCAATTCCGGGAACCGGTATAGGAACCTGGTCAAAGCTGACAGGACCGGGGAATGCCTCCTTCTACCCTGATACACACAATCCTAATGCCAGGGTTACAGTAACACAATACGGAGAGTATGACTTTGCATGGACAGAAGTCAATAATACATGTTCATCGACAGACATAATTAAGGTAGTGTTCCATTCTCCTCCAGCCGTCAGCGCTGGCGATGACAGAGTTATTTGCAAGGGAACCAGCACTCAGTTGCTGGCTCAGGGAAGCGGGTCTTTTTTATGGTCTCCCGCTCAGTTTCTCAATCACCCTGAAATCAGTAATCCGGTGGCAACTCCTCAAACATCAATAGTTTATACGGTAACTCTTACTGATAGCTGGGGATGCAGGAACAGCGACCAGGTTATTGTCGAGGTCAGGGAAATTCCCTCATCATATGCAGGACCGGATCAAGTCCTTGATTATTCATTTGAAACCACCCTGGAAGCAAATCCTTTAAACCATAATGAATCGGGCGAATGGACAGTTTTTTTTGGCAGCGGTAATTTCATGGAAAAAAATAATCATTCAACAGTTGTTACAGATCTTTCAATTAACAGAAATATTTTTATATGGAGTGTAAGCAATGGACCATGTCCTGTATCAACTGACACTGTTGAAATAATTGTTAACGACCTCTTAATACCCAATCTAATTACCCCCAATATGGATGGAAAAAATGATTTCTTCATTCTTAAGGGAATTGAGTCGATGGGAAAAACCAGTCTGACTGTTTTTAACAGATGGGGAGTATTAGTATATTCAGACAATGAATATTCAAATGACTGGAATGGTATTGACCTGAAAGGCAATCCCCTGCCTGCTGATACATACTTTTTTATCCTTCAGCCGGAAAAGAAAAATGCTATAAATGGATTTATTGTAATCAGACGTTAAAATGAAACATATCATCAAATTACTATTTGGATTTATGATCCCCTTGAGTGTATCAGGACAATTAACTCCGGTGACCAATCACTATGTTCTTAATCCGCTTACAATAAACCCTGCCTTTGCAGGAAACAGGAGCGTCATGAACATAGCAGCATTTTATCGTAAACAATGGGTCGGAATTAAGGGCGCTCCCGAAACAGTATCTCTTACCATGGATACCCCTGTGGCAAATGATAAAATCGGTTTGGGACTAATTGTCATTAGTGATAAGATTGGCGTTACTAAGGAAACACAGTTTAACACCAATTATTCATATAAGATTGAAATGGGAAAAGGAGTTCTTTCACTTGGACTGGGTGCGGGTTTATTTGTTACCAATACAGCATGGTCAGACCTGGTGGTACTGGATGAAGGTGATGAGTATTACCTGATTGATTCCAAAGTATTCACTGTACCTAATTTCAGTTTTGGTTCATATTATTCAAATAATAAATTTTTTGCTGGTCTTTCAATACCCAAACTGATCGGGCAAAGATTTGACTTTGATAAAAACAAGTATGTTCTGAAGAATAACTTTAAGGAATACTTATATCTGTTGAATACAGGATATCTGGTTGATGTTTCACCCAAGGTTAAATTTCTACCCTCCACAATGATAGCACTCTCTATGGGTAACAGGATTCTTTTTGACGTTAATGCACATTTCAGGATTATGGACCGTTTCTGGTTAGGCGCTTCATACAGAAATAACCGGTCAGTAACGGGAATGTTCCAGTTTCATCTGACCAATCAATTGAAATTCGCATATACTTATGATTTTGATTTTAATAAGTTAAGGACTTTTAGTTCCGGTTCTCACGAAGTAATGCTCAGATATGAATTTCGGTACAGGATTAATGCAATAAGTCCTTTGAACTTCTAAATATTTATCATGAAAAGAAAATTATTCTCAGCTATTATTGCTTTGTTTTTAATTAATTCCCTGGCAGAGGGACAATCTGCAACTTATTCTGTCACCCCTTCCAGATTGAGTTCAGACAAATACGACGAGTTTTCACCTGTTTATTTCGAAAACGGACTTGTTTTCTGCACAAACAGATATCACAGTCTTTTTTCAAATTATTTTAATCCGGATAACAAAAGGCCTCTTAAAATTAGTTATGTTGACACCTCACGTAATGGCAAATGGTCAAGACCAAGGATATTCTCAAAGAGCCTTACATCAAGATTTAACGACGGCCCATCTTCTTTCTCGAGGAACGGTGATACTATTTATTTTTCGAGGAACATAAAGATTGATGGCTCAGTAAAAGAAAATTCAAATCCCAGGAATAAGCTGGGTATTTTTAGTGCAGTTAATGATAATGGAAAATGGATTAACATACGTGACCTTAGATTCAATAATGAGTATTATAATATTACAACACCTTATATCTCACCTGACGGTAAAAGACTGTTCTTCGCCTCTGATAATCCGGCCGGATACGGTGGTTCAGATATCTATTACTGCCAATGGAAAGGTGATTACTGGGATGAACCGGTGAATTTGGGTCCTGATATCAACACAACAGGGAATGAATCATTCCCCTTTGTCGACCGTGGAGGGGGATTGTTTTTCTCCTCGGATGGACACCCGGGTTTTGGGGGGAAAGACATTTTTTATACCCGTCAGAAAGGAAATAAGTGGATGCCTCCTGTTCGCCTTGATGAACCAATTAACTCTCAATATGATGATTTTGCTCTTATTGCTGATTCAATAATGAGCGAGGGTTATTTCTCAACAAAGAGAAACAATACGGTTGATATCTATCATTACAAAACAAATATTCATCAGATTTTTTTCTGTGATAATCAAAGATCTAATCAGCGCTGTTTTACTTTTACCGACCGAGGAAACATTCAGGTTGATGAACGTTTTTTCCAGGTTGTTTGGAATTTTGGCGATGGCGAAAGAGCAGCAGGTCAGAATGTAGAACACTGTTTCAAGGGGCCGGGCAAGTATACTGTTCGCCTAGATATTCTGGATAGAAACACAGGAAAGTTATTTTTTGCCAAATCATTATATAATATTGAACTTAAAGATATTGAACAGCCTGTACTGAATATACCCAAATCAGCAATGGTTAATCAGCAGATAAAGATAGACGGTTTATCATCAGCATTTCCTGAATCAGATATCCTGAATTATACATGGTATTTTGGAGATGGGTCCAAAGCTGAAGGAGAATCACAGATTCATTCCTTTGGGAAGAAAGGCCAATATGAGGTCCAGCTGGGATTAATAGTGAGGAACAGAAAAACAGGTAGAATACAGGAATCATGTGCCTCAAAACCAATACGTGTTTTTGATAATAATCTGGAGAAAGAGGAGTATGATAAAATATCTCCAGCCAAAGAACCCCATATCAGTATCTTTGATTATGACCATGCGTTTGCCGAAACTGTTTACAATGAGGAGGAACGGTATAATCAGGATGTTGTTTTCCTTGTTGAGGCGTTATCATCAAAAATTAAGCTTCAGCCTGAAGATAAAGCATTTAATAACATCCCCAGAAAGTATTCAGTAAGGGAAATATTTCTGCCAGCGGAAAAGGTCTATAGTTATATTATAAGTGAAGAAATGAATCTTATGGCTACCCGTCCTGCATTTGAAGAGATATCAGCGCTTGGTTTTGATAATGCAAGAATAAGGTCTTATACCCTTGAAGATCCTGCAGCAAAAGAACTTAATAACCTGAAGAAAGTTTTTGGTGTATCTGCTGATAATTTTTTCAGAAAGAATGAAATCTCTCTTTCATCTGCAGGAACGCAGATACTTGACCTCATATTGGGATTACTTACCAAATATCCTAATCTCAAATTGGAAATAGCCTGTCATACAGACAATAGCGGTACTGCAACAGCAAATCAGATGATGACTCAGAAGCGGGCCGAGGCAATGACAAGTTACCTTATTATGAACGGAATCAGTCCGGCAAGATTGATACCCAAGGGTTACGGAAGCAGCAGGCCTGTGGCATCAAACATGACAGAAGCTGATCGAAAATTAAACAGAAGAATAGATTTTATAATAAGTAAGTGATTAATAAAAGACTAAGGAGAAAATCCATCTATCTAACAACAAGCTTTTGGCTAAAGAGGGTAATTTTACCCTCACCCATCTGAATTAAATATATTCCTTTTATCAGGTCAATTGGCATGGTAAACTCATTTATTCCAGGATCAAGTCTTTCTTCATGCATTATTTTACCTGACAGACTAATAATTCTTATAAAATCAGGTGTAATGTTTGCCTCTTCTATTTTCACGTTAATATATTCGCTTGCCGGATTTGGGAATATTTTAACAATCTGATTTTCGTATGATGAGGGGTACCTGTGTCTGTAGCCGAATATTTTGAATTCAGAAATATAATTCCAGGTGTCGGTTGAATTGCAGTGCCCCACAAGCTTGATGTATTTGAATTCCTTTCCGGTTTTTGAAGGTGGAAAATCAAATACCTGCATATCTCCTGAAAATGCACACGAATTTGATTTTGTCAGTACCGGTTCCCAGTTCTCCATATCATTTGATCCAAGAATGTCAAAATATGATTCTTTTTTCTGTCCGCTATGGAATGCAAGCTTAACATGCTGTACATTAAACATTTCTTTAAGTTCAAGGACTATCCATTCATTGTCACCATTTACTGACCACATAGTGGCTATATTACCGTCGAGTATATTATAAGGATAGTTTGGTGCCTGGTAGCTGCTAGCATTAACACTTATTACTTCAGCAACTTCAAGTTCAGGTTTGTATGGAAGGATATTAACTGGTATGCTACTTGTTCGGGTTGTTTTACCATCACTTACTGTTAGCGTAAATTCAACATTTATGCTTTCATACACGATGGGGCTAAGATATTGGATCTTTGGTCCCATAGTGGTTGATACCGGAATATTGTTAGGGACAGTCCATGTATAAGTCAGATTGTCTCTGTTGATATCATAGCTGCCGCTGGCATCAAGTTCATTTACAAAACCAGAATAGCTGTTTGTTTTGTAATCCACAACAATAACTGGTGGAGAGTTAGTGTTTCCAACGTTATTTGCAACATTTTGTGTACTGGTTGAGGCTGCTTCTCCTCCTGCAGGTGTCTGAATAGGATTATTAGTGGGTTTTGTATATGACATTGTTACAACATCTCCGGTTTTGACAGGAGTATCCAGGGTAAGGTAAACTTTATTACCTGAAATAGTAACATTGTTTACTGTAACTTCATTGGAATTAATTTTTATGCTGAAAGCTGAAATAGGAGGTAAAATATTTGCAAGTGTAAGGTTGTAGGTTATATCGACCCTTGAAGGATTTGAATTTTCGATGGCAGAGCTTACGTAAACAGGCTGTGGTGGAAGGACTCTGTTTGTTACCTGAACAGCAGAGAATGAAGCAACCTGTCCTCCGGCTGTTCCCTGAAGTGGGTTTGAAACCGGTTTTGTGTAAGCCAGTGTGACAGCATCTCCGTTTAAAACCGGGGATGCAAGAGTCAGAACGACCTTGGTGCCTGAGATACTTATGTTGCTGACTGCCCTGACCGTATTGTTTATTTTAACACTGAATGTCGAAGCAGAAGGAACAATATTGGCAAGGGTTAGATTAAATGTCATTTCCAGTTTGGAAGGTGAGGCATTCTCAACTGTTGCACCTGAAAGTATAGGTACAGGAGCTCCGACTTTGTTAAGTACACTTTTTACACCTGATGATTCTGCCTGTGCACCAGAAGCAGATTGCAGCGGACTGGAAGAGGGTTTTGTATATTCAACAGTAACTGCATCTCCAAATGCAACAGCGCTGGCAAGAGTCAATGTGACCTTGGTGCCGGAGACAACTACTGATGTGACATTTCTCGAAGTTGAATTTACATTAACATTAAATGCTGAGACAGGAGGTACCACGTTTGCAAGAGTAAGGCTATATATAATGTCAATCTTTGATGGGGTGGTACTTTCAATGGAAGAAGATACAAAAACCGGTACCGGCGGTAACACGTTGTTTTTTACTGTCTGTGTGCTCAGAGATGCTGCCTGTCCTCCTGCAGATGTCTGTATTGGATTGGAGGACGGTTTCGTATATGAGAATGTTATTACATCACCGTAGGATACCTGACTGGCAAGATTGAGATAAACATTAGCGCCTGAAATGGCGACGCTGTTTACTGTTATTCTGGTGGAATTGACATTAACTGTGAAAGCCGAAGCAGGAGGTACAATGTTAGCCAGTGTGGAATTATACACAAGCACGATTCTCGATGGGTTGGCATTTTCAACCGAGGAGCCTGTATACACAGGAGCTGGTGCACCCACTTTATTTGTAACGCTCTGTGCACTGACAGAGGCTGCCTGTGCCCCGGCAGAAGTTTGAATAGGATTGGAAGAGGGTTTGGTATATGAGAAAGTTACTACGTCTCCATATGCTACTGGTGACGCCAGTGTAAGTGTAACCTTGGTGCCAGAGACCGTGACAGAATTAATACTCCTTGAAGTGGAATTGACCTGCACGTTAAATGCTGAAGCTGCAGGTACAATGTTTGCAAGGGTTAGGCTGTAGGTTATTTCGACTGTAGATGGAGAAGCATTTTCAACCGCTGAGCTTAAATAAACAGGTACCTGAGCCAGAACATTATTTGTTACCGGCTGAGATGTGTAAGAATCTGCCTGAGTGCCGGATGTACTTTGAATGGGATTTGAGGAAGGTTTGGTGTATGAGATCGTTATCACATCCCCGTAGGTTACTGAGCTTGAGAGTGTAAGACAAACCTTGTTGGAAGTAACCAGCACAGAGTTTACTGCCCTGGTAACTGAATTAACACGAACAGTAAATGATGAAGCAGAAGGAGTTATACTGGCCAGTGTTGTATTATAGGTGGTTACCAGCCAGGCAGGACTTTCATTGTTAATATAAGCGCTGGTGAAAACTGGTTTAGGCGCATTTACATTGTTAGTTACTGTCTTTGCACTGAAGGATGCTACTTGTCCGCCAGATGATGTTTGCAAAGGATTTGAAGATGGTTTGCTATAGGCAACTGTAATTACATCATCATAAACTATAGGACTGGAAAGAGTTAATGTAACTTTTGTTCCAGAAACTGCAACGGAATTAATGGCCCTTGATGAAGAGTTTACACTTACATTAAAAGCTGATGCAGAAGGAACAATACTCGCAAGATTTAGATTAAAATTAATTTCAACAACAGAAGGGGCAGCATTCTGAACAGAAGAGCTTACATATACGGGAACAGGAGCAGAAGCAGTTCCACCTGATTCAAAACATCCAATATCGGGAGCATCACCATTGTATGGCTGACCTACATAAACACCGGCATCGACCATATCAGAACTTGAAGCAAGATGTAAGAAACTGATATTTGGGAGACTTCCATCAGAATTTCTTTCCCCTTTAATACCAGAATCGTCAAGAGTCAGAAAATCTGAGGAACTCACAGAGATTCCATTCTGCCAGCTGTTATTTATCCTGATCATGTTTGATTGGAACGTGTCAGGATTATCATTGGCATAGCTAAGATTATTCTTAAAAACCAATGCCAGATTACCACCACTGCTAAACTCAAATCCTCTTGAATTGCTAAAAGAGGTATTATTAAATAAATTTATGAGGACATTGCCTTCACTTTGGTCAAATCCGATTCCTTTATTATTGGCTGCCAAACAATTTATCAATACTTTTTGTGGCGTTGAAAGTGGGGTAAGGTGTGTTGCACCCAGTTTAAAACCTGCTCCGTCTCCATTTGAGCCATAACCATTATTAAATGACCAGCATTTTTCCCATATTATTGTTCCTTCATTTCCGTAGGTGTCGAAACCGTCATCTGAATTGTTCCAGGATCGACAACCATACAACGAGTTTGTAGTCCTGCTGTCATTGTGTCCAAAAATGAACCCGTCTCCATGTTCTCCCCCGCTTTGTGAGTCGTAATTATCGAATGCATCACAATTTAGTATCAGATTATTATTACCGTCGATCCCAAAACCGGGCCCTTGAGTACCACTAACACTTATGAGCTCCAGTTTCGAATTATTCATTCGGTAAGTTGAAATTCCGGTCGCAGTATAGCCTGATGCAGCTTTAACATTTCTTATTCTTAATCCTTTTAAATGCAGATAGGAACTGCTTTCAATTGAGATCCCAATATGCTGATCTCCACTCTGGGTCATTCCCGAGCAATCTAAGATAGGAATCTCACCGGGATATGCCAGAATGCTTATCAGATTGTCAGAGGTGCCGTTTTTATTTTGAATGAAAACTCCGCAGTAGCCCGTTGTCCTTAGGCTACCTGATGTGTAATATATTCCACCTCTGATGTAAACGATATCACCTGCTGCTGCTACATTAACTCCCTTTTGCCATGTTGCAAAAGGTTGACTGCTGGAACCGCTGTTATTGTCACTTCCGTTAGGGGAAACATAGTAAGTAGTTGCAGACAGAGAATAATTAATGATGAGTAATAAAACACCCAGGTAAATTTTCTCCATAGAAAAGAATTTTGACAAACAATCAATTTTTTTTGACCAATACTTATTAACCAACGACAAATTGATCATTTTGTTACATCGATATGAAAATTCCTTTCTATTTTTTACCATCAAACAATAGAATATTTATCTTCAAAAGATATAAACTCATTGAAATTCAATGTGTTAATCTAAGACTGATATTACCAATTCAGGAATAATAATCTTAAGCTATATTTTAGTTTATGATTATTTCGGTGCAAATCTGGCAAATAAATTTGAGATTTTATTATAAAAATATCATTTTTTATTAAAAAACCAAATCAATTTTCTCTTCTATTTTGTTAATAACAACTCTTTAAATGGGGTCGACCTGACCATTTTTCGTAACTGATTGATAAAGGGTAGAATATAATGAATCAGTTTTTCATTCGTGATTATCATCGAAAAGTTGTTTGAGCCATCCTGCTTTATCGTTTTTTGACCTGACATTCTTTGCAAATTCTGTCTCGAATGCTCCTATATCGGGAGCTTTGCCATAATAGGGAATGCCTATATACGTACCTGCATCAATTAATTTTGAGTCTGGTGCCAGTCTCAGAAAATTGGTTTCAGGCAGCTTGCCATCCCTGTTTCTTGGACCTGCCATTCCATCATCCGAAAGACTTTTAAAATCTAGCTCACTTACTTTATTAAGGCCATTCCAGCTATTATGATCCTGAATTATTTTGGCTTTGATGCTATTTTGAAGAGTGTTCTTAAAGCTTATATTATTTCTGATTATCGAGGAAGGTTGGCAATACTTATTTATGATAAGACCAATCAGGTTATTAAATCCAACAGAGTTAAATATTAATACCTGAATATCTCCTTCGCTAAGGTCAAATCCAATGCCTTTATTGTTGTATGCCAAACAGTTGACTAGTATTCTCTGAGGGGTTTTCAGAGGTTTAATATTATTTTTCCCTAATTTGAATCCTGCTCCATCCCCATCAGTTCCGTAACCATTGTCAAATGCCCAGCATGAATAATATTTTATTGTTCCTTCATTTCCGTAAGTATCAAATCCATCGTCTGAATTGTTCCACGATCTGCAACCCCTGCATATTGTAATAACCGACTGATCCAGATTCAATCCAAAAATAAAACCATCACCAGCTTCTCCTCCGTTAAGAGGATCATAATTATCATGAGCATCACAATTTATGTAGTTGTTACCATCGCCTCCATCCGACTGGGCAAAACCTGCTCCATCGTTTTTTCGGCTAATGCACATTTCAAAGGTTATATTCCTGCAATTGTTATTTCTGAATCCTGTGTTAAGACTCGGACTATAGGCTCTGAGGTTTTGAACTGTAAGCCCTTTGAGATGCCAGTGACTGCAGTTAACTAAGTTAATACCGAACCTCCGGTTATTGCCTGTGAGATTGCTTAAATCGAGAACTGGAGTTTCTCCGGGGTATGCAAATACTTTAAATGGTTTCTCTTTTGTTCCGAGTTTCCCAGAAATATACACAGACTGGAAATATCCTCCACCTGGCAAACCTGTTGAAAAATAAGTCCCCCCTCTTATGTAAAGGGTATCCCCTGCTTTTAGAGATGAGAAACCTTTCTGCCAGGTATTCCATGGGGAATTTAGGTCCCCATTATTTTCATCATTGCCTGCAGTCGAAACGTAAAAAACTGAAGCTTCAGTTTGAAAGGATGCTGAAATTAAAAATATCAATAAAACTCGTTTCATTTTATGTTTTGATAGATAATAAAGCTTGTATCAAATTAATTGATGGTTCAAAAATAGGCATTAATTCAATCGGTTGAAAAGCCCAAATGAATACTCTTCAATGCATATTTTTGTCTTGAATGATATTAAGTAAGATTAAAATATTTATCAGGCATTCCCCGTTAAGAAAATGGTTTATTATTTATTTAATGCATGGCTGATCATTTATTAACACATCTACTGAATAGTGTTCATTACTATTTACAATGGTTTACAAAATACAGGATTGCAAGTATAAATTTTAAATAGTTTTGCATCCTTGGATACAAGAAATCCATTAATTACAACGTTCTTAAACTCCATGACCGGATTGGTTATTGGTTGAGGGAGTATTTTTTTAATCACTTAGTCGATTCAAATGTCTGTGACTGAGGGAGCGAAGCTTTAAAACAAAGTTAAGATTATAGACATAAATTTTGTTCAAATAATTACCGGTATAAAAAAGCATGATACTTTCAAAAACATTTGGATTCTCATATATCTACAATACTCTGACTAAAGGTCATGAGCGAAGCATAAAAGCCAAAAAGAATATACTATATTCGTTTTTCATAAAAGGAATAAGCATTGCCCTTAGTCTTGTTCTTGTTCCCCTGACGATACATTATATTAATCCAACTCGCTATGGGATTTGGCTTACTTTAACCTCAATAATTTACTGGTTCAGCTTTTTCGATATCGGTTTTGGAAATGGATTGAGAAATAAATTTGCAGAAGCTGTCGCTAAAGGAGAACAAAAACTGGCTCGAACTTATGTAAGTACAACATATGCAATCTTGAGCATTATCATAGGATTTGTTTTACTGGTTTTCTTTGTTGTCAATTCCTTTATCGACTGGACAAAGATACTTAACACTCCTGCTGATATGGCTAAGGAACTTTCGGTTCTGGCAATGATTGTCTTTGTATTTTTTTGCATACAATTTGTTCTACAACTTGTTGTTACAGTAATGACAGCTAACCAGGAACCTGCCAAAGCTTCCTTTTTCAATGTTCTCGGACAAATTTTTTCACTTATAGTAATATTTATTCTGACAAAAACCACCGAGGGTGATCTTATTTTGCTGGGACTGGCGTTAGGCTTTGCTCCGGTGCTGGTATTGGTGGCCTCAAGTCTTTGGTATTATACACATGATTACAGGGATTATGCTCCCTCAATTAAATATATTAAGTTTCATTATGCAAGAGATTTAATGACCCTGGGGATTAAATTTTTTATTATTCAGATTGCCTCAGTTATCATCTATCAGACAAGCAACATAATAATAGCACAACTTTTTGGTCCAGCTCAGGTTACTCCATATAATATTGCATATAAATATTTCAGTGTTATACCAATGGGATTTGGAATAATAATGGTACCCTTTTGGAGTGCATTTACTGAAGCATGGATTAAGCAAGACACAAAATGGATAAAGAATACAGTAAAAAACCTTGTCCTGATATGGAGTGTTATTAGTTTTGGAGCAATTATAATGCTCATCTTTTCAAATTTCATTTACAGAGTATGGGTTGGTAAAGAGGTAGTTGTACCCTTCAGCATTTCTATTGTTATGGCGTTATTCGTTGTGATTAATGCCTGGTGTGGCATTTTCTCGCATTTTCTTAATGGAGTGGGTAAAATTAAGCTCCAGTTATATAGTGGAATGATTGGAGCTATTCTTAATATTCCAATGGCTATTTTCCTTGGGAAAAACCTCGGCATTTACGGTGTGGTGCTATCAACTACAATTCTGGGATTTGTTAGTGCAATCTGGTCTCCAATTCAATACTGGAAATTAGTCAATAGAAAAGCTACAGGGATCTGGAACAAATAGGAAAATGAATATTTTAATATTAAATAATAATAATCCTTTTCAGGCATCAGGACTTGTCGGCTATGATTTTTACAGACAGTTTAAAGAAAGAGGTTACAATGTAAAACTGTTGGTTAACTGTTACGATAAAAATTATCCTCCCGATATAATAAGCCTGGAAACGCCTTTAATAATTGAAAAGAACAAATTTAAGAGGAGAATTGAAAAGAGACTACCTTTCAAAAAAGAAATAAAAACAAATCCCGATTTCCATTTCCACGAATTAGATGAAAGGAAGAAGTTTTATACTACATCAAAGATTCTTAAAAAAGCTAAAATAAGGCCCGACGTAATACTGATCCTGTTTGCCAAAGACTTTATTAATGCCCGGAATATTTATGAATTGTATGCAAAAACAAAGGCAAAAATTCTCTGGTTAATGTATGATATGGCTCCCTTTACCGGTGGTTGTCATTATGCATGGGATTGTGTCAGATATCAGAAAGAGTGTGGTTGTTGTCCAGGTTTGTATTCTTCTGATGAATATGATGCGAGCTATAAGAATCTTATGTTTAAGAAACAATATATCAGTAAAACCGAGATTGAAATAATCTCAGCTTCTGAATGGCAACACCGACAGGCAAGATCAAGTTCCCTTTTTGGTGAGAAAAAAATTCATAAGATTTTACTTTCAGTTGACCCTTTGATTTTCAACTTTGGTAAAAAGCATGAAACAAGGATCAAACTGGGATTACCACAGGATAAAAAGATCATCTTTTTTGGATCCGTATATATGGGGCATCGTCGCAAGGGAATGAAGTACCTGCTGGATAGCTTGAAGATCATTAAGGAAAAATCTGCTGGAACAAGCATTGAGAATAAAATTATGCTTCTTATAGCCGGACGCCAGATAGAGGGAATGGCTGATCTATTGCCTTTTCCATATCGTTATCTGGGCTTTGTTGACAATAATTATGGCATAGCATCAGCATTTCAGGCTGCAGATATATTCTTATGCCCTTCAATTGAAGATTCGGGACCTTCAATGATAAACCAGTCGTTGATGTGCGGAACACCGGTAGTTTCATTTGAAATGGGAGTATCTTTGGACCTTGTGATTCGAGGATCAACTGGTTATATGGCTAGACTGGCCGACTGTTATGATTTAGCCCAGGGGGTTATGAATGTATTAAGCCTCGATGAGTTTGCTGCTGAAAGATATAGTGCAAATTGTCGTGAACTGGCATTGAAACTTTGTGCACCAGACGTTCAAATGAGAGAAATAGAGAAGGTTATTGGATCTAAATTCCCTGAATGATGGAGAGTGGTTTAAGCATCTTAAAATGGGACTCGTCTTTCTTTGGCTACAAGGTAGCTGCACTGAGACCTGCTAATCTCTCGAAAGCAGAAGCAGGTAATATTATACAACAACTTAAAGATTCTCAGGTTAAGCTTCTATATATTTTTGTAGCTCCTGAGGATCATGAATCGAATGATACATTATTTAAATACTCTGCTAAACTGGTTGATGAGAAAGTTACTTATATAAAAACAATAAATAAGAATATTGACTTAGATAAGGATATCTGCATCAGGCCTTATGGGCTTGATAAACCTAATTTGAAGCTTAAAGAATTGACTTTACAGAGCGGAATTTATTCACGCTTTAAAGTTGATACTAACTTCAAGAATAATGAATTTGAAAATCTTTATACTGAGTGGATAGAAAAGTCAGTCAGAAAAGAATTTGCTGATGAGGTACTGGTGTACAGTGATAAACTGGGAATAAAAGGTTTTGTTACAATAAGTGTTAGGAGCGACACAGGAACTATTGGTCTGATAGCTGTTGATGAAAGTGAAAGAGGAAAATCAATCGGAAAAAAGCTGATGAATGCTGCAATGCTGTATAGCTTGATGAAAGGTGCCTGTATCGCAGAGGTAGCAACACAAAAAGCAAATGAGGGCGCATGCAGGTTTTACAAATCTATTGGATTTGAAGTTAAAAATATAGTCAATGTATATCATTTATGGATAAGCTAAGAATTCCATTCAATAAACCTTATCTGACCGGTAAGGAGATGCATTATATGTATCAGGCAATTTATTCTGGAAAGATATCAGGCAATGGTATGTTTACTCAGAAATGTCATAAGTTCTTTGAAGAAAAATTTGGTTTTAAAAAAGTATTGCTGACAACATCGTGTACAGACGCCCTTGAAATGTGTGCCATTCTGGCTGATATTCAGCCAGGAGACGAAGTTATAGTACCTTCTTACACATTTGTATCTACAGCTCTGGCATTTGTTCGTCAGGGGGCAAAGATTGTTTTTGCTGACAGCTCTGAAGCTAATCCGAACATTGATGCCGATCTTATAGAAAACCTGATTACATCAAAAACAAGGGCGATTGTTATAGTTCATTACGCAGGTATTTCATGTGATATGGATAAAATAATGTCACTTGCATTAAAATATAATCTGCTGGTAATTGAAGATGCAGCACAGGCAATCGATTCATACTACAAAGGCAGAGTACTGGGCTCAATCGGTCATCTTGCCGCATTTTCATTTCATGAGACCAAAAATATAAACTCTGGCGAAGGAGGTATGCTTGTAATAAATGATGAGAAGTATTTCAAACGGGCAGAAATTATATGGGAAAAAGGTACCAACCGGGCAGAGTTCTTCAGAGGGGAGATAAATAAGTATGGCTGGGTGGATATTGGTTCATCATTTCTTCCTTCTGAAATAATTGCAGCCTACCTTTTTGCTCAGCTTGAAAATCTGACGTCCATTCAAAATAAAAGAAGGACTATCTGGAATGCATATTTTGAAGGTTTGGAAAAATGGAGCTCCACGAATGGAGTAAAGTTGCCGTTCTTACCAGAGTATGCTACAAACAATGCACATATGTTTTATATCATTTTAAAAAGCCTTGAACAAAGAAACTATTTAATTGATCTTCTGAAAAATAATGACATCTACGCAGTATCTCATTATTTAAGTCTCCATAATAGCGTTTACTATATTAACAAACATGATGGCAGGAAATTGCCCAACAGTGATCGGTACACTGACTGCCTCCTGAGGCTACCATTATTTTATGAGCTATCTTTGGAAGATGTAGGTAAAATAGTCGATTGCATCTTAACCGCTAAACTTCCTGTATGAACAAAGTTATCCAGTACCTTCTTCTTATACTGCTCCCTTTTTATCCTTTGTGGGCATTCCTTGCTTATTCATTGACCAAGAGGAATATTGGAATTTTTACCATTCTGATTTTTATTCCTATTGCTATTTATTATCTGTCAACAAAAAAAACCAGGATCCCGACTTATCTTATTTTTTTGATGCTTTTTACGATATACCACATGGGATCTATTTTTGTCAATAAACTTGTCCCTCCAAATATCAATCTGATTTATTTTATTCTTTCGGACATATATCTGCTTGCTTGTATGATCCTATTTGTTGTAGAAAATACGGACTTTGAGGATTGGTTCATTGGTATGATGAATAATTTCATCTTTCTGATCGTACTTGTATCATTAGTCGTGAGTATAATCCAGATAAAATTCGTAACCTTTTTTGTCAGCCCAGAAATTGTAAATAATCCAGCTACTCTGACTTATATTGAGCAGCACAGGAATTTTTCAATTTTTAGCTGGATAAACATAAATTCGCTTGGTGTTACTTTCCCGATATTAATTTCTATACTGTTAAGTTTTGCAGATAAAAACAAAAAATCCTTCCCGTTTGTAATTTTAAGTGGCATAATTGTTTCTTTCCTGACTAAAGCCAGGTATGTCATGATTTCCACCATAATAGTCATTTCGCAATTGTTTTTCGGGAAAAAATTAGAATTGAGGCGAAAGATATATCTCGTTTTGATGATCTTGGTTCTGTTCACCATTCTGATTGCCCTTGCCAATGCCTATAATTATGATATTCAACAGGTAATATCCAACAGGATACTTGAGAAAAGAACAGGAGGACAATCAGTGGGAGCCCGCATAGCTTCATATTATGTATTTCTTGAGGTGTTCCCGGCACATCCGCTGTTTGGAGTGGGGCCACAAACCGGTTATGATGTGTTGCAGATGCTTAAGGGAATTACAACATCGATACATATCGGTTATCTTTCCTATCTATATTTCTATGGAATAGTTGGATTCTCCCTGCTTCTCGTATCATTGTTCTATCTTTTAAGAGGTGCATGGATAGCTGGAAAAAAACATCTTTATTGGGGAAGTTTTTATGGACTTATTTCTTTTTGTTTTGCGAACACCACATTTACCTATTTCAATTTCAATGAAGTAGGTATTGTGCTGGCAGTACTGTATTTAAAATATTACCTTGATAAGTCAATCAAAGCAGAATTGAAAACTGCAAAAGCAAAAAATTCATAGCTTCTTTAATTCCAAAAATACTTATTCAGATATGTCATATATAATATTTGGGGATAATTTTTCATTTCCTGAGGGCAACGCGGCAACAAACAGAGTCTACACCTATGCAAAAGGATTTAAAGAGCACAATATAAACACATATGTCATTTGCTTTACCAACGATTATGTAAAGAATGGAAATAGCGAAATTGAAGGGATCCGTTATTACCATCCTTTAAACCAGTCAGAGAGGAACAGACATTTTATTGTCAGGAACTGGCATAAAATTGCCAAATATTATAACACTTACGTTCTTATAAAGGCTATTAACAAAACTGAAAAGGTTAATGCTTTAATTGTCTATACAAAATTATCATTAACACATGTTTTCGCATGGTGCCTGGCCAGATTGTTTGGTGCTTTGCTGATAATAGAGAATAGTGAACATCCACTAAGATACTATCGGAAAGGGTTTTTCAGGAAAATCATAGGAGAACTTAAATTGTTCATTGAATTGAAAACTCTGGATGGAATCCTCCTTATCACAAGGAGTCTTGTTGAGTTTTATAAAACCAGACTTGGAGGGGACAGTAGAATTTTACTTGTTCCATCAACTGTTGATCCTACACGATTCAAAAAACCCAAAACAAATAATCCTGATTTTAAGTATATTGGGTATTTTGGTTCTGTAAACTTCGATAGGGATAATGTTGATTTATTAATCAATTCTTTTGCAGATATCCATGAAAAACACTCCGATTTACATCTTGTCCTGGGCGGAATGTATGCAACTGCAGAAGAAAAATTAATAAAAGATCTTGTAAAACAAAGAGGAATTGAATCAAAAGTACATTTATTAAGATATTTGTCGAGGGAAGAAATAGTACAGTACCTGATTAACTCACACATTTTGGTACTTGTCAGGAGCGATGATCCTGATACCAATGCTTCATTTCCTTGCAAACTAACCGAATTTCTTGCAACAGGTAATCCTGTAATAGCAGTTGAGGTGAGTGAAATTCCAGATTACCTTACTGACGGGGATAACGCTTTTCTGATAAAGCCCAGGGATGTTAAAGGACTTGCAGAAAAACTGGATACGGTAATGCATGATTTCCCATTGGCCCTAAAAGTTGCCAAAAAGGGTCAAGATTTAACTAACTCTGTGTTTAATTATAGTTATCAGGCAAAAAGGATTATTGACTTCATTGAAAATCTATAATCATTATAATTCTTTCAAGTATAACTTATCATTTCTTTTTATGCAGGCAATATTCAAATATAATCTTGATAAACAGGAGAAAGAAAGTATTAATAGCTTCTGTGATTCATGTGAATATTGTTCAATTGAACAGATGATCGGATGGACAGATTTTTTTTACAAAGCAAGGATCTGCTATTTCTATCTGCTTGATGATTCTGGAATAAAGAGTTTTTGCCAGATTAATGAGAGTTTCAAGTCAGCCCAAATATATTACGGGCCTGTTTGCGATGACAGAGAACTTGTTGTATTATCTCTAAATGAAATAATCTCATACTACAGGAAAAAGGGTTATTTCTATCTGGGAGTACAGATGTACAGAAAAACTGGTTATGATACTGATTATATTGAGTATTGCATTAATAAGAAAAATAATATTAAATACAAATTCAATAACCAAAATACAAAATCTTCAATTGAGATAGATCTTGGAAGAAGTGTGGAAGAGATATGGAATGACTTTCGCGAGGGCCACAAGAAAAGTATCAAAAAGGCTCACAAAATGGGAGTTACAATCAGCCGGGCAGAGAATGATTCTGATCTTGAGGCCTTTATTTCTATAATAAATAAAATGTGCAAAGCCAGGAATATTTCAGATGATGGATTCCCAATAAAAAATTTAAAGGAACTGTATAATTTCCTTGTTCAACGTAATAAAGGCGTGATCCTCCTGGCAAAAGATTCCGAGGGTGTAATTGTCGGAGTTGACATGCTTGTTTATCAAGGATCTTCAGTGGTAATGTATAAGGGTGCTACCGATCCCGACAGAAGGGATTTACCTATTTCACATCTCTTGATTTATGAAGCAATAGTCAAAGCTAAGAATGAGAAATTCAGATATTTTGATTTCTGGGGCTATAATCATTTTGCAGATGAACATGACCAGGTGTTTTATATCAATCAGTTCAAAAAAGGATTTGGTGGTTATTTTTCATTCTTTCCCAAAAAAATGAACATCAGTCTTATTCCTCAAGGATATTACGTTTGCATGTTTTTAACATTTCTTAAAAGATTGATCTACAAATTAAGATGAGAATTGCTATATGCACAATTAAAACCTGCAGGCAATAAATCATCAACTCATTACTGATCATTTTGAGATGCTGATCACAATTTTGATCACAATTTAAATTATCAAACAAGATGCCAACACAAGTATGGTTTAAATACGACCTTGATGAAAATGAAACAGCTGAAGTTAAGAAGTTTTGTGATTCAGTTGATTACTGCGCAGTTGAGCAATTAATAGGCTGGAGCAGATTGTTTTACAAGACCAGAATTCGCTATTTCTACATGAAAGATGAATCGGGAATTAAAAGCTTCTGTCAGATAAACGAGAGTTTCAGAACAGCATCTATTCACTTTGGCCCAGTTTGTTCTGACCGAGATACCATGATTGAATCCGTGGAATCGATCATAAAATTTTACAAGAAACAGGGATACTTTTATTTGGCAATACAAATGTATTGGAAATCAGGATTTGATGTTGACTATATTGAATATGCTTTAAACAAAAAGTATCATATAAGATATTTCTTTAATAGTGATAATACCAAATCTTCCATAGAACTTAACCTCAAAGATTCTGTTGAAGATATCTGGAAAAGGTTTAAAGACGGACATAAAAGAAATATAAAGAAGAGTGAAAAACTTGGAACAATAATTGAAACAGTTAATAATCGGGAAGGTCTTGAATCTTTTCTCGGGGTCTATCTCAAAATGTGCAGGATACGTCAAATAGATGACCACGAAATTTCGAAAAAAAGTATAATGGAGATCTATGATTTTCTTGAAAGCAATGACCGCGGCAAAATTTATATTATCAAAGATAGTTCCGGTATAGTATTGGGCGGGGCAATTTTTGTAAACCAGGGTATTTCAGTAAGATACCTTAAAGGTGCCTCGGATCCTGACAGAAAAGAAATCCCGGTATTGCACAGTTTACTGTACCATGCCATACTTATGGCAAAAAAAAATAACTTTAATTATTTTGATTTCTGGGGCTATAACCATTTTGTTGATCCATCCGATCAGATATACAATATCAATTATTTTAAGAAAGGTTTTGGGGGCTATTACACTTTTTTTGCAAAGAAGATGAATATAGATCTAGTTCCTTATGGATATGAAATTTATAAATTAATTCTTCTTGCCAAGAGAATAGCTCATAAAATCCCCTTTATATAAAATTTAAAAACGATGAAATTCATTTTAACAATAGACACCGAAGGAGATAATCAATGGGAACATGGAAGGGCATTGACATCTGAAAATGTCCGTTTTGTTCCACGGTTTCAGGAATTATGTAACAGGTTTTCGGTTAAACCCACTTATCTGGTTACTTCTGAGATTTGTGAAGATGCTTATGCAAAAATGATCTTTTCAGATTATATGTCCAATAATCTTGCAGAAATAGGAGCCCACTTACATTCCTGGACAACTCCTCCATTCCTTGATAAAGATGGATTCAGGTACAATGATCCACAGCATGCTTATGCCTCTGAAATTCCTGAAGAATTACTCGAAATGAAACTGCAGAATATTACAGATCAGATCGAATCAGCATTCGGGAAAAGGCCTCTTTCATTCCGCTCAGGCAGGTATGGATTCAATGAATTTGTTGCTCAGTCCCTTATAAGGAAAAAATACCTGGTTGATACGTCTGTTACTCCTTACACTGACTGGACATTCAATAAGGGCCTTTCAACAGGAAGCGGTGGCCCTGATTTTCTGGAGAAAACACCTTACCCATACGTTTATGAATTTAATGAAGAGTCCCTGGTGGAGATCCCTGTTACAGTTCTACCTGTGGCATTTCCTTTGAATAAGTCACGAACGATTGCGCTTCATTATTTTCGTAATGTTGATAAGAGCTATTTTCTGAAAGTTTTACGCAAGATTTTTTTTAAAAATCAACCTTTCTGGTTAAGACCTTTCGATTGGGTGAACATAGGTATGTTTGAAACTTTGTTAAAAGAAGCTATTGATATTAAACTTCCTTACATAGTGATGATGTTTCATTCAAGTGAGCTCATGCCAGGTTGTTCAATGTACTGGAAAGACACAGATGCAATTGACAGGTTGTATGGACTCCTGACGGATTTTTTCAAGCTTCTGCAGCAAAAAAATATTCCTTCATTGACATTAACTGAGGCAGCTAATGACTTTGTGCGAGAGAATATCTCTTTAAGGAGGTGACTATTGATTTTAACCGTAATATTATGTTTGCTAAATCATCAGGACCTGGAAAGTATTTTTGCCGACAAATGATTATAATAGATACGATGACTTATCGTTTACTATTATTGTCGTTTTTATAAACGCCGGAATAATTTGAAAACTATTTCTACCTACTTAATAATAAGAGATGAATAACCTGATGCGTGGATTGGTTGAAAAACTTGGATACCTGATAAATCCAATGTTTTTGAATTTATCCAGTGAGAATAATCAATTGCTTGCATTTTACTTTCACGGATTGTTTGAGACAATGAGGCATAAAAGCATGAATCATATTGATCCTCAGCAGAATATGACAGTAGCTCAGTTTGATGAATTTGTTGAGTATTTTCTTGATAATAATTATGCATTTATTTGTCCGGAAGACCTTCATTCTAAAATCAGCAAAGATCAGCGTTATGTAATACTTACTTTTGACGATGGTTATTTTAATAACATGTTGGCTATCGATATACTGAAAAAATACAAAATACCAGCAGTCTTTTTTATTACCATAAGAAACATAATTGAAAACAGATCATTCTGGTGGGATGTCATCTATAAATTCAGGATCAGACAAGGGCATAGCATCGAAAAGGTAAGAAAAGAACAAAATATGCTTAAGCTGCTAAACTACAAGAAAATAGATGAGTATCTGATTAATAATTTTGGCGCCGATTCCATAAAGCCATGGTCAGATATTGACCGGCCATTTACTGAAACTGAAGTGAGATCACTGGTTGGCAATCCTTACGTTTCATTTGGAAATCATACTTTTAATCATACTATTTTAAATGATATCAGCCGGGACGAAATAAAAAAGGAATTCGATGAATCAAATAGATATCTTGTGGATTTTACAGGAAAATTTCCGGCTTCATTAGCTTTTCCAAATGGTTATTATAGCAATGACACTTTAAAAGTAGCCGAAGAAGTGGGATTTAAATATGCCTTTACAGCCGAACCCAGAAAAAACACTCTTCCTGTAAATAACGGGGAACTGATACGACTGAACAGGTTTATGGCAAATCCGAAAAAAATAAGAAATTATGGGAGCTTTTATAGATTAGGCTATACCCCTGGGACCTTGAACTCAAATTTTAAAAGGTTTATTGATTCATTTAAATTACAAAAAACAATTGTTCGTAATAAACAGTAAGGAAAATGTGAATTTTATTTGAGCGGAAATATTGCTCGATTTTACTGTTTTTAAATTTAGTAATCAAGATATTTCATTAATAGAATAAAACTAAAATGAAAATTTGTTTTTGGGGAGAGATTGCTGGAGCACTTGATGGGAATCCTCTTGGAGGAGGGGAAAAACAAATCGCTTTGCTGGCCAAGGCTCTGGTTAAAGCCGGACATGAAGTAATTTATGTTGATTATACAGTTCAAAATGATTATTCTACCAAAGAAGGGATTAAAGTCTACGGTATCAGGGGGTATGAAAAAGGAATCAAGGGATTAAGAAATCTAACTTCCAGATTACGTCTTATATACAAAAGTCTGAAAGATAAGAAAGCAGACATTTATTACTGTCGGATACGTGACTTCAGACATATTTTAGCATATTGGGCAGCACGTGCAGTAAAAGCAAAATTTGTATTTGGTACAGCAGCAGACCTAGACTTGCTGGGTTTTAAGGAGAGGTTGAAATACCTATATCTCACAGATGTAAGAAACCTGTGGTGGTTCACCAACGGTTTTCTTTCAGAAATTGTTTACCCTTTTTTACTCAGGAAATCTGATCTTGTTCTTGTTCAGCATGAAGGACAAAAGGAAATCCTTTCAGGTAAAAATATCAAATCACAAGTTTTTCCTAATCTGATTGAATTTACCGATGAAGTTGTAATAAACTGCTCTGATACAACAGATTATGTTTATGTGGGAGCTCTCGATAAAAGAAAGGGATTCGATATTTTATTCAACCTTATTAAACGAACTCCTGATCAATCTTACAAAATAATCGGAGAACCCCGTGATAAGACTGCATTTTACCTTTATGACAAACTGAAATCTTTTAGCAATGTAAAATTGCTTGGTAAATTACCCCATTCTGACACTTATAAGCAGATAGCAAGCTCAAAAGCACTCATATCAACATCCCCCAGAGAAGGATTTCCTAATATTTTCCTTGAAGCCTGGTCTGTTGGCATTCCAGTTTTGTCACTTTATGTCGATCCTGGAAATGTAATTAAGAAGATGAATCTGGGAATCGTTGCGAACGGTAATATGGAGATTATAATCAAGTTTATGGAAGGACCCGGAGTCACAAGAGAATTTTGTGAACGAGCTAAAGAATATGTAGAAAAAAATCATCTGTTAAATGAAAGAAAAGTGAAAGAAATAAGCAATCTTTTTGTGAATTTAATTGGTTAATATTCTGTTGAATATAAAAATTCATATCAAGATTTTAAATAAAATTCAATTCAACAAGAAACAGATGGCAAAATATACTTTAGA
>CAZTJT010000020.1:0-78675 GCA_964613785.1 uncultured Rikenellaceae bacterium | reverse complement strand
TTACTTAATCATCATATTTTTCATGGATCTAATTCATTCAATTCATAAGAGAGTGATGAACGAACGTCTTTTATTCGTTTACAGGGGAATAATCTCCGAAAGGAATTCATTACCTCTAATCACACTTATAGAAAATGTAATGAAATCAGATTCGTATGGACTTGCCGGCCGTAAGAAACTTTTCATGTTTGTCCTGGAAAGTATACAGAATATTATAAAACACGGCAACCGGGACCATGCTGACATGTCACTGGTAACATACTCAAGAGCAGGGGATGGTTATTCAGTTACTACCGGCAACATGATTGATACAGCCTATGTGAACGATCTTGAAAGCCGGCTGATTCAGATTAATGCTTCACCTGATAAGGAAATAAAGTCGCGGTATCTGGAAATATTAAACAAATCTGAGCTAAGCAGTAAGGGAGGAGCTGGTCTGGGCCTTCTTGAGATGGCAATCAGAACGGGGAAAAGACTTGATTATGATTTCATTCCTTTTGACGGCAGGCACACATACTTCATTCTGAATAAAACTGTCGATGCTTCAGGAGTGGGAATAAATGAAGGAGGGAGACTGGATGCGTTTAAAAGAAGTTCTTTGACTTCGATCGAACAGATGATGGCAGAAAACAATATTTATATGATATGGGCAGGTCATTTTTCTGCTGAAGTGGGTGACGAAGTGCTTTCACTTACAGAAACAAAACTTACGGGGAAAGACCTGGAACTCAGGATCCGAAAAAGAATATTCAGTATTCAGGTTGAGATCCTTGAAAATCTGTCAAGGTATAATCCTGGTCGCGATCTGGAGGATAGATACGGCTTGCCCATTGTCGTGTTCGGCCTCGACGGCCGGAAATTTATTCTTTCAACAGGAAATCTTATTGTGAATTCAGCGGTAGGGCAACTGAAAGCAAAACTTGACGCTGTAAACCGGAATAATGCAGCTGATCTAAGGGAAATGTTTTCCGAATCACTGTCTGCCCAGACTATGGATTCTGACAGCACAGGGAATATGGGGCTAATAGATATCGCGCGGAAATCGGGAAGCAAGCTGTTATACAGTTTTGAAAAGATCAACGAAATGTTTTCCTATTATTTCCTTACCGTAAAGATAAAGATTGATAATCATCAGTGATAATCAATCAGGCTAAGATTTTCTCCGTCCCATTCAGCGTAACTGCCGTTTTTTACCCAGTCACCCAGAAAAATCACCTGGGAGCCGTTCTGGAGTTTGTGAACCATGGAAATATGTCTGTGACCAAAAATGAAATAGTCAAAAGTCTCCTTTTTTAAAATGGCTTTTGAATGACGAATAAGATCTTCTTTTTCTTCTCCCATAAAATCGAGGGTAATACCCTTTCCCAATCTTGAATGGAGCGACCATTTGTGCCCAAATGCAACTCCGGCCCAGGGATGAATGGATGAATAAAGAACCCTCAACGGTTTATTGCGGAATATTGAAAGAAGTACTTTGTATCCGAAATTGACTGAACCAAGCCCCTCCCCGTGAGCAAGATAAAATTTACGGTTCCCAAATTTGGTTGTAACTGGTTCAGTATGACATATTAACCCGCATTCTTTTGAAAGATAATCCCTGATCCACATGTCATGGTTGCCTGTGAAAAAATGAACAGGGATTCCCGAGTCGGTCAATGCCGATAATGTGCCAAGGAACCTTGTAAATCCCCGTGGCACTACCAGCTTGTATTCCCACCAGAAATCAAAAATATCCCCAAGAAGATAGATCTCTTCAGCTTCAGGAGCAATTTTACACAACCATTCCACGATCTTTTTTTCCCTTTCACGCGGATCTTTTCCGGCCCTGAGCCCAAGATGGAAATCAGAAGCAAAGAATATTTTATCGTGTTCCTTTGCCATTGCGGTCAGTTGTTTATCATCTGATCAAGCTTTATCTGCAGCTGTCTTCCAAAAATATTGGAACCAGCAATTTCGCCGCTCCTGTCGAAAAGGTAATTTGCAGGTAACACCTTGACATTGAAAAGCCTTGCGTTTACCGGATTACCAGGATCATCTTCCCTGGTACTTATCCATGGCAGATCATCAAACCTGACACTGTTCTTCCAGACCTCTTCACTTGAATCAAGATTAATCTGGTAAATCTCAAATCCTCTGTTCCTGTACCTTGAATATATCTGCTTAAGCTGAAGATTGTCTGCAATGCATTCTTTCGATTGTGCCGACCAGAAAGTAAGAAGTACAATCTTACCTTTAAGCGATGATAGTGATATCCTCCTTCCATTTATATCTTCAAGATTCGGATCAAGCTTTATTTCAGATTTAGTGTTGGCAATATTCTGAATTTGCCTTGCATACATCCTGTTCAGTTCATTCTTGAAGTCTTCAGTCAGAGCTTTAACATTTGCCGAATTCGGATATAAGGATGACAGCGTATCGGAAACCAGTTTCATATACTGAAGATCCCTCTGATCATAAAGTACATAAGTATCATCATCAATCTTTTGGTACAGGGCCATAATTGAAGCCATTGATCTGAGGTTTTCAATAATAAATTCAATGTTCTTTTTACGAAGATCTTTTACAATTTCAACATATTTTGCATTTATAACTTCCTTTTTTTCTTCAAATCCGGATTTGTCAGATACTTTATCATACTCATTACGCAGAGAATCAAGCCTGGATTTTGTTTCTGAAAGCCTCTGTTCAAGCATACGCACTTGTTCCGAACCCTTTGAACCTGTTATTGAATAACCATCAAGAAGGTTCTTCCCGCTGAAATTGATTTTGATCTTTTCACCAGGCTCTGCAAGAATTGTTACAAATTCCTTATCTGAATACCCTATATGGTAAAAATCAGGATTTTTTGACCTTACCCTGAAATGAAATTTGCCACTCTTACTGACCTTTGATGAGTCTAATAATACAAGGGTGTTAATATTCAGCCTGTTAAGATAAATCACTTTTTTTGTATTTTCCCTGATAGTTCCATTTATGGTGAACATCTCTTTCTTATGGCATCCTGTAATAACAAGAGTAACCATGAGCAATAACAGAGTTTTTTGCATCAAAATTGGAAGTTTGCTGATTTTTTGCATATTGATCAGTATTATTTAAACAGTTCGGCAAGCTTTCTTTGTAATGCATCGCCTCTCAGATTTGAGGCAATAATCCGCCCGTCTCTGTCGAGAAGATAGTTAACAGGAATAGATTCAATTTTGTAAAGGGGAACTACAACTGAATTCCAGTATTTTACATCACTAACGTGTATCCATTTATCGAGATGATCCTCCTGTATTCCCTTTATCCAGGCATCTTTAGATTTGTCGAGAGACACCTGGTAGATCTGGAACCCTTTATTATGATAAAGTTTGTAGACATACACAAGATTAGGATTTTCTTTTCTGCATGGGGGGCACCATGACGCCCAGAAATCAAGAAGAACTATAAAACCTCTTGTTGATGAAAGCTTTACAGTATCCCCTTCGGGTGAAGGCAGCGAGATATCTGGAGCAATCATCCGTTCGTCAGGATTCCTTGGAACTGGTCCACGCTCCTCATTCATGGCTGCAAGCTGAGCTACCTGCTCATGAAGAATCACCACCTGGTCATACTCGGGGTAAAGTGAATATAGCGAAGAGTCAACTTTTTTGAAATATTCAAAATCCCTGGATGGATCAAGAACATATACATTTGGTGCAACCTGCTGATAAAGAACCATCAGGCTTGCGAGAGAAGAAATGTTCCTATCAATAAACTTCTTGGTAAAACTGTTTATTTCATTTAAATACGACTGGGCCAGTCCGTCGAGTGAGTCAATTACTGAAGGTAAATCAGGATTACCTAAATTCTTGTCATAAATATCGCTCAGGCTGCTTAATCTGTTAATGGCCCTGGCCAGTTCCCTGTTGTAGCTTAGCAATAACTCAGTCCCTTCAGAACCAGTAATTTCAATCGGAAAGTTCAACGAATCGTGTAATGTACGGATTTTTATTCTATCACCTGGCTCTAAAAGCATTGTCAGAAAGTTATTTTGATTAATTTTGAGCAGGTAAAAAGAAGGATATTTTACAACCCTTTTAAATTTAAAAACCCCATCGCCGGAAATCATTATGGAATCTACTGTAATAAGATCATTTGATTTTAATTCATCGAGGAATATGTATTCACCGGGAGATGGATTTTCAATCTTACCGGAAATTTCTACGATATTGTTCCTGCAAGACCAAAAAGATGTTACTACCAGAGCAATAAATGCAAACTTGCGGTTCATTAAAAGATTAATAAATTATTTAGACCAATAAATGAAATGCAAAGTTATTCTTTTTTTAATCTGTCCGATTATGGATACGATATATTAAGGAAGGCTGGCAGACGACAATAAAATTAAAAAACAATATCGCTTCGTTAATATTGTTCCTTTGCAATGTGAAATAAAAAGAGTATCTTAAAAGACTTTTTAATACCTGAACAAAAAGATAAGTTTATGAGTTACATTAAGTTTGAAAAAGAACAGGTTGTTAATCTTGAATTTTCTCTTTCAAGGGAAATAATCAGATCAAACAGGGCCGGATCATATGCTTCCACTACAATTGTGGGTTGCAATACCAGGAAGTATCACGGCCTGCTGGTTTGCCCCGTTGATGCTTTCGGCGGCGAAAGGCATGTTCTTCTTTCATCTTTGGATGTCACGGTTGTGTATAACGACAAGAGTTTTAATACAGGAATAAGAAAATACAAGGGCGACTATTTCAGTCCCAAAGGGCACAAATATATTGAGGCTCTTGAAATGGAAACTATCCCTTCCAGGATCTACAGGGTTGGCAGCGTGATACTAAAACAGGAAAGATTGCTTGTTCATTATGAAGAGCAGTATATGCTGCGGCTCACCATACTTGAAGCGCCCGAACCCATGAAACTACAGATACGTCCATTCCTGGCGTTCAGAAGTATTCATGAACTGACACATGCTAACATGGTTGCCAACACTAAAGTTGATTTTATTGATAATGGGATAAAAACAAAAATGTATGAAGGTTTTCCGGAACTGAATATGCAATTTTCAACAAAAGCTGAATTTATTCCGGTTCCCGACTGGTATCTTGGGGTTGAATATCCTGAAGAACAGAAGCGTGGCTATGATTATTCTGAAGATCTGTTTACTCCTGGTTTTTTTGAGGTCGATGCCAGGGAAGGTGATGTGATTGTTTTTTCCGCTTCAACAAAGGAGGAGAAACCATCCGGACTGAAGACAAAGTTTACAAAAACCGTTGCTGGTAAGACTCCAAGAAACAGTTTCAGACATTGCCTTGAAACTGCAGCCCAGCAGTTCGTTGAAAAACGGAACGGTCAGACCTTTATAATTGCCGGCTTCCCCTGGTTTGGTTCCTGGGGCAGGGATACTTTCATAGCTCTTCCCGGGCTGGCTCTGGCAAGAAAGAACAAGCTTGAACTTTACAGAGAAGTACTCGATACTCAGATTGGAAGAATGAAAGACGGACTGTTTCCTAATATGGGGAATATTGGCAATCCGGCATTTAATTCGGTTGATGCCCCTCTTTGGTTTTTCTGGGCTGTTCAACAATACCTGAAACACGGCGGCAAAGATGCCTGGATAAGGTATGGAAATAACCTGAAGGAAGTAATTCATGCATACAGCCACGGTACTGAGTTTAATATCTGTATGAAAGACAACGGACTGATATATGCTGATGCCCCGGGTAAATCACTTACATGGATGGATGCTGTAGTTAATGGCATACCGGTGACACAACGCAAGGGATATGCTTGCGAGATCAATGCATTATGGTACAATGCGGTTTGTTTTACCTTAGATATGGCAAGAGAAGCCAAAGACAAGAAGTTCGTAAAAGAATATGAAAAACTGCCGGAGCTCATTAACAAATCGTTTCATGAAATATTCTGTGATCATGAAAGAGGCTATATGGCTGACTATGTTAACGAAGAAGAAGGCAAGAACTATTTCGTAAGGCCAAATATGGTAATTGCTGTTTCTCTGCCCTATTCCATGTTGTCGAAAGACGAAATGAAAAGAATACTTGATATTGCCGATAAGGAGCTTGTTACCCCGCGTGGACTGAGAACACTTTCTCCGGGAAATCCAAAATACAAGGGAACTTATTCAGGCAATCAGGAGCAACGGGATACAGCTTATCATAACGGTACCGTTTGGCCGTGGTTATTGGGTCCTTTCTGCGAAGGATGGCTTAAAGTTTATGGCAAACAAGGATATCAGAAAGTAAGACGTCTGATATACGGACTTGAAGAAGTGATGAGTGAACATGGGGTGAGTACAATCTCTGAAATTTATGACGGTGATCCGCCCCATGCTCCTAACGGTGCCATATCACAGGCATGGAGTGTCGGAGAGGTATTGAGAATAATGGATCTGCTTGAAAACGAGTATGCAAACCTATAATTCAGGAAAGATATGCGTGTTTTAATGTTCGGATGGGAATTTCCCCCCCATATCTCAGGCGGGCTTGGTACCGCCAGCTATGGCCTTACGAAAGGTATGTCGGTCCTGGAAGACCTTGAAGTGATATTCGTTGTGCCAAAAGTATGGGGAGATGAAGCAAAGACGAAAGTAAAGCTCATTGGTGCAAACAAGGTACCTGTAGCATTCAAGCAGATTCGTTACAAGGGATCTAAACGAGCTATCGAAAAGATTGAGGTATCTTCACGGATTATACCTTATACAGACCCCGAAGAATACTGGAAAAAAATCAGCTCGGAATTCAACGAACCGGGTTATGTTATTCAGACAAATGACAAAGGAACTGTTGATTTCTCTGGACGTTATGACGACTCACTTATGGAGGAAATTCATAAATATGCTGTCGTTGCTTCAGTAATCGCCCAGGAAAACGAATTTGACATTATACATGCGCATGACTGGCTGGCTTATCCTGCTGGCATTGCTGCAATGGAGGTATCCGGCAAACCACTTGTTATTCATGTCCATGCCACCGATTTTGACAGAAGCGGAGGTAATGTCAATCCGGAGGTATACAGGATTGAAAAGGAAGGGATGGATGCCGCATCTAAAATTATCACTGTCAGCAATCTGACCCGTGATATTGTCATCAATAAATACCATATTCATCCCGATAAGGTGGAAACAGTCTATAATGCCGTAGAACCTGTTAAGGTGTCACAGGATGAAGTAATCGGTAAAGGATTTGAAGATAAAGTGGTTACATTCCTCGGGAGGATCACTATGCAGAAGGGTCCTGAATATTTTATAGAAGCCGCATACAAACTGCTGAAGGTTCTTCCGAATGTCAGATTCGTTATGGCAGGATCAGGCGATATGATGGAAAAAATGATGCGGCGTGCAGCGGCCCTTAAAATAACCGACAGATTTCATTTTACAGGATTCCTGAAGGGAAAGGATGTGTTTACCATGTTGCACATGAGCGATGTGTATATTATGCCTTCAGTATCAGAACCTTTCGGAATTTCTCCTCTTGAAGCTATGCAATCAAACGTGCCGGTAATAATAAGCAAACAATCGGGAGTCTCCGAAATCCTAACCCATGCAGTCAAGACTGACTTCTGGGACATCGATGCAATGGCCGATGCAATATACGGTATACTTACTTACCCGGCCCTGGCAAAAATGTTCATCAAAAACGGTAAAGAAGAAGTAGTAAGACTTAAGTGGGACAATTCAGCAAGACACGTCAGAGATATTTATTACAGAGTCATTTGGCAAAATAAGAACAAAATATGAGTGCAGTAACTAAAAAGGCAATATGCTTTTATTTTCAGGTTCATCAGCCTTTCCGGCTTAAGAGATACAGATTTTTTGACCTTGGTCATGACCATTATTATTATGATGATTTCTCCAATGAATCAATCATGAGAAAAGTGGCGGAAAATTGCTATCTGCCTGCTAATGAAGTAATCCTGGATCTGATACTGAAAAATAAGGGTAAATTTAAAATATCCTTTTCCCTTACCGGACTGGTAATAAACCAGTTCCGTCTTTATGCCCCTGAAGTACTTGATTCATTCAGGAAACTTGCCGAAACAGGAATGGTTGAATTTCTGGCCGAAACCGAGTCTCACTCACTGGCGTCACTCAAATCCAGAAGTGAATTTGAAAGACAGGTAAATGTCCATAAATCAATGATAAAGGAATTTCTGGGAGTTGAAGCAACTTCATTCAGAAATACTGAATTGATATATTCCGACCAGATAGGATCATGGGTTGCGGATATGGGATTCAAGTCAGCCCTGACAGAAGGAGCAAAGCATGTCCTCGGATGGAAAAGCCCGAATTTTCTCTATTGCAACGCAATAAATCCGAGGCTTAAAGTACTGCTTCGCAACTTTGTACTAAGCGATGACATTGCATTCAGATTTTCCAATAAAAGCTGGAATGAATGGCCCCTGACGGCCGATAAATATGCAATATGGCTTAATAAACTTGCACCTAAGAGCGAACTCATAAATGTTTTCATCGACTATGAGACTTTCGGGGAACATAATAAGAAAGACACCGGAATATTTGATTTCCTGTATCATCTGCCCGAAGCCGTTCTAAAGAAGACACCCTACAAATTCATGACTCCTACAGAAGTTTCGGAGTTTCTGCAGCCGGTATCTGCCATAAGCGTACCCTCGCCAATATCATGGGCAGACGAGGAGAGAGACATCACAGCATGGCACGGAAACGAACTTCAGGTTGCGGCCCTCGATAAACTCTATAATCTGGCTGATAAAGTGAACAGATGTAACGACAAACAGATCAAGAAAGACTGGGTTTACCTGCAGGCAAGTGACCATTTCTATTATATGGCTACAAAATTCTTTTCTGATGGCGTAGTTCATGCCTATTTTAATCCATATGATACACCCTATGATGCATTTATGAACTACATGAATGTACTAAGCGACTTTGAATTACGTTTGAACAGATGTATTCCCGATGTGGCCGTGCAAAACGAAATAGCACAACTTAATAATCTGCTCAGGGAAAAAGAACAGATAATTGAACAGCAGATGACAGAGATTGAGACACTTAAGAAGAAAAGAATGATGAAAAGCCTCAAAAAAAATCTTATTGAAAAAACAAATGCTCCTACTTCAAACGGAGCTTCACCAAAAAAAAGAGGAAGAAAGCCTAAAATGCCTAAATGAATTGTTGCACGCTACGGGTAAACAATAAAAGTCCTTAGCCTGTTACTCTTTTAATAATCTGAACAAATATAAATTATAATGAATCTTGATCTAGTTTTTGAGACCAGTTGGGAAGTTTGTAATAAAGTTGGGGGTATTCATACTGTAATCTCGACAAAAGCGCTGAATTTTGTTAATGAAATCGGTGATAATTATATTCTTATAGGACCTGATGTCTGGAGAGAGGATGTAACCAATCCGGAGTTTATTCCTGATGACACACTGTTTGCTGAATGGAGAGCACTTGCTGCAAGCGAGGGGCTGGGAGTTAGGACAGGAAGATGGAATATAGCAGGTAAACCGATTGTTTTCCTTGTTGATTTTACTCCTTTCTTTGGCCAGCAGAATGAGATATTTGCAAAATTCTGGGAAACATTCAAGCTCGATAGTATCACGGGGCAATGGGATTATGTGGAACCGGCTCTGTTTGGATATGCAGTGGGAAAAATAATAGAAAGCTTTACTTCGTTTTATCGTGACAAGCCTAATATTATTGCTCAGTTTCATGAATGGATGACAGGTACAGGAATACTGTACCTGGAAAAATATGCTCCCTGGATAGCAACTGTATTCACAACTCATGCTACAGTTCTTGGAAGGTGTATTGCGGGAAATAACAGGCCTTTGTATGGTAAAATGAAAGAGTACAATCCTGTTCAGGTAGCACGCGAATTCAATGTTGTCGCAAAACAGTCACTTGAAAAGCTGTCAGCTTCCGTTGCAGATGTCTTTACTACGGTAAGTGAAATAACATCAACTGAGTGTGCCTTCTTCCTTGGCAAAGAAGTTGATATTATCACCCCCAATGGCTTTGAAGACTCCTTTGTCCCTTCCAGGGAAAACTTTACGTCTAAAAGAACGGAGGCCAGAAATAAGCTGAAGAAAGTTGCCGAGGCAGTTCTAGGGTATCCGGTTTCGGAAAATTGCGTTTTTATTGCTCACAGTGGCAGATATGAATACAGAAATAAGGGCGTTGATATCTTCATTGACTCGCTAGCAGAGCTAAATAAAAAGGACAGCCTTTCAAAAGAGTGCATTGCATTCATCCTTATTCCGGCTTATCATAAGGGACCAAGGCAGGATCTTATTGATGCACTCAATAATGATGTGCAGGCAAGGAGCGATGAGAAATACCTGACCCACTGTCTTCATTACCCGTCGTCAGACCCCGTCCTTAACAGCCTAAGCCAAAATGGCTTTACAAACAGCAGGGAATCTCGTGTAAAGATCATATTCGTACCGTCTTATCTCAATGGAAATGACGGTATATTCAATATGTCATATTATGATTTGCTTATCGGTTTCGATCTGACAATATTTCCTTCATATTATGAGCCTTGGGGATATACCCCCCTTGAAAGCCTGATGTTCTCAATTCCGACTGTTTCCACAACCCTTTCAGGCTTCGGACTATGGGTAAAAGAATATTTCAAAGAACCCGGAAACGGGATGGCAGTGATCAAACGGACTGACGATAATGAAGCAGAGGTCATTACCTGTATCAAGGACTTCACAAGGAAATTTATCAATCTCTCCGATCAGGAGATTGATAAAGCCAGGCACACGGCACATGAGATTTCACGAATTGCAATGTGGGATAATCTTGTTAAGTTTTACTTCAATGCTTATGAGATTGCACTCACTCGCAGCAGGGAAAGGAGAGAAGAACCAAGGGAGTTTGCACAGTATGTTGAAACCCCTGGCCTGCAGGTCCATAAGCCTCATCAGATACCTGTCTGGAAAGATATTTACGTGCAGAGCGATGTTCCCGACAAACTTATGTTCCTGAAAACCCTTGCAGGAAACCTTTGGTGGTCATGGAACACTGATGCCGAGTCGCTTTTCCGCAGAATGGACCCTTCCCTGTGGGAAGAGGTGGCACATAATCCAAAACTGCTTCTTGAGAAAATTGACTATAAGAGGCTCCTGGTCCTTGAAGATGATGAAGATTTCGTTGCAGACCTTGACCGGGTACACAGTGATTTTACAACCTATATGGAGAGGCCGGCAGACACCGAAAAACCTTCAGTAGCCTATTTCAGTATGGAATTCGGAATTCATCCCTGCCTTAAGACTTACTCGGGAGGACTTGGAATACTGGCCGGAGATTATCTGAAAGAAGCAAGTGACTCAAATTTTAACATCATCGGAGTAGGGATATTGTACAGATTCGGTTATTTTAAGCAGAAACTTGGTCCAAAAGGTGAGCAGCTTACAATTTATGAGGCCGAAGAGTTTTCACGCCTTCCCATCTTGCCGATTAAAGACTCAGAAGGCAAGAATCTTACAGTCAGTATTGCCTGGCCGGGAAGAACAGTTTACATAAGAATCTGGGAAGCCAGTGTGGGCAAAGTCAGACTGTTTCTGCTCGATACCGACTTTGAAGAAAATACTCCGGAAGACCGTACCATTACTCATTACCTTTACGGCGGGGATCATGAGAACAGACTTAAACAGGAACTGCTTCTGGGAATTGGCGGAATAAGAGCTCTGACTGCACTCGGAATCAAACCCGATCTATATCACAGCAATGAGGGTCATTCAGCATTCATAAGCCTTGAAAGAATGAGGATATTGATTCTGGAAAACCACCTTACTTTCAATCAGGCCCTGGAAGCAATAAGATCTTCCACACTATTTACAACTCATACCCCCGTTCCTGCAGGTCATGATGCCTTCGAGGAAGACATGCTCAGGAAATATATTTCCCATTATCATACCCGGTTCTCAATATCATGGGACGAACTGATGTCACTAGGCAGGTGCGAAGGAGATGCCGACAGGAAATTCAACATGAGCTATCTCGCTACTCATATGTCGCAGGAACTGAATGGAGTCAGCAAACTGCATGGACAAGTTACGCAGGGATTGTTTAATAAGCTCTGGCCTGGATATCTCAAGGAAGAACTGTATATCGGATACGTTACAAATGGTGTTCATCATCCTACATGGGTGGCTCCCGAATGGCAGGAAATATATAAGGATCTGACAGGCCGGATAAATTTTGACCAGACTGACAGGAGCCAGTGGGAGAAGCTTTACAGCTTAGACGATAAAAGAGTATATGAAATTAAGACCGCTCTTAAGAAAAAGCTTTTCATTAATATCCGAAAAAGACTTCAGACAGAAATGATGGATAAGCATGTCAGCCCGAGGACATTGCTGAACATCAGTACTCATCTTGACGAGAGAGCTCTTACAATAGGATTTGCACGCAGGTTTGCTACCTATAAAAGGGCTTACCTTCTTTTCAGAGACCTCGACAGGCTTGCAAGAATAGTGAACAACCCCGATAAACCGGTCCAGTTTATATATGCCGGTAAGGCCCACCCTCACGATGGCGGAGGGCAGGATCTCATAAGAAGGGTCTTCGAAATATCACAGATGCCCCAGTTCTCTGGAAAGGTAGTCTTCCTTGAAAACTATGATATCGAACTGGCTAAGAGCCTGGTCAGGGGAGTGGATATCTGGCTTAATACTCCCACACGTCCACTGGAAGCTTCAGGCACCAGCGGCGAAAAAGCTGTTATGAACGGAACACTACATTTCAGTGTCCTCGACGGATGGTGGGTGGAAGGTTATCATGCATATGCAGGATGGGCATTGCCTAAAAAGAAGACATTTGAAAACCAGGACCTTCAGGATGATATTGATGCGGAAACAATTTATAATATGCTTGAATATGAAATTATCCCAGCATACTATTCTTTTAATGATCAGGGTGTCCCTGTTGAATGGATAAGCCATATTAAAAATACGATGGTAAAGATTGCACCTGAGTTTACGATGAAACGAATGCTCGATGATTATTACGAAAAATATTATTCCAAACTCTGGACCAGACATAAATATTTGATAGCAAATGATTTTGAAAAGGCCAAGGAAATAGCTGCCTGGAAAAAGTCTATGCAGGAGGAGTGGGATAATATTGAAGTAGTCAGCTATAATTTTGAAAAACCTGAAGGGAACATTTATCATTCAGGTCACGACTACAGAGCTGAGATTATTCTCGATATTAAAAATATCCCGAATGAGAATGTAGGTGTTGAGTTCGTCTTTACACTACTTAACAAAGATGGTGAATATGAATTTGTTGACAGTCAGGAATTCAAACTGGTCAGCAGCAAAAACGGTAAATGCCTTTATCGTGCCAATCTTGTGCCCGAAAAAGCAGGGACTTTTTTCTACGGGGTAAGGATTTACCCGCGGCATAAAGACCTTCCGCACAAGCAGGATTTTTACCTTCTCCGATGGATTGACTAAATATCAGTAGCCTTTTTTACAGCTTCCTTTTTGAGAACCAGTGCTGTTCGGGAGGGTAAATAAAGATATAGATAGAAGGGCTGATCAAGGGTCGGCCTTTCTAATTTTCTGGTTGAAGTATAAAGAGAAGATCTATCTATTCGGTCAAAACCTCCGAATTCAGGATCATCAGTGTCGAGAACAATCCTGAATTTTCCTTTTATTGGTATCCCATAATCAGTAAAAGAACTTACCGGATGAAAATTAAATACGATGAGGAATTCTCCTCGTGAGAAAGCGATAACCTTGTCATGATTGTTTTCATAAACCCTGCTTACGATCAATTCATCAAGGATCCTGTATTTCTTGTGCAACGAAATCATGGCATTGTCAAATTTCAGAAGGAACGAATATTTCAGTTCACTACTGAATGCCAGTGGCCACTGACGTCTTGCATACTTAAAGCTCCAGTTGTTCCCTTCCCTTGGAAAATCTATCCATTCCGGGTGACCAAACTCATTGCCCATAAAATTAAGATATCCACCACCCGCGGTACAGAATGTTATCAACCTGATCATTTTATGGAGAGCAATTCCTCTGTCGACAGTAAAACTATGGTATGACTTAGTCATGCCATTATACATTTCGGCATCAATCATCCTGAATATTAGTGTTTTATCACCTACCAGAGCCTGGTCGTGCGATTCACAATAAGAAATTACTTTTTCCTCAGGTCTGCGCTGAATAAGTTCATGTCCAAGCATACCCATGTCCCAGTTTTCATCAGGGGTATCCTTTACCAGCTTTATCCACAGGTCAGGCACTCCCATTGAAAGCCGGTAATCAAATCCGTATCCTTTGCGGGCCGTATCGCATGCTATTCCAGGCATCCCGCTCATCTCCTCTGCGATGGTAATTGCACCGGGTTTGAAGTCATGGATCATCCTGTTTGCAAGATAAAGGTAGACAAGGGCATCCTCATCCTGCCCCCCGTCAAAATAGTCATTGTATGAAGTAAAATTCTTTTCAAGCCCGTGATTATAGTAAATCATACTTGTAACACCATCAAACCTGAAACCATCAAACTTGAATTCTTCAAGCCAGTACCTGCAGTTTGAAAGAAGGAAATGAAGTACATTGTCCTTTCCATAATCAAAACACAATGAATCCCAGGCGATGTGGTTTCTCCTGTGGTTAATATGAAAGTATAGTCCGGGTGTTCCATCAAACATTCCCAGTCCTTCATTGATGTTTTTTACGGAATGGGAGTGTACCAGATCCATTATAACTCTTATGCCGGATTGATGCGCCCTGTCAACCAATGCTTTCAGATCTTCCGGTGTACCGAACCTTGAAGAAGCTGCAAAAAAGTTTGCAACATGATAGCCAAAGGATCCGTAAAAAGGATGTTCCTGGATGGCCATAAGCTGTATCGTATTGTACCCCGAACTAATAATTAGCGGAAGTACATTTTCAGTGAATTCGCTGTAGGTCCCTAACCTCTCCTCGGGTGTTGCCATCCCTATATGTGCTTCATAAATTACAGGAGCTGTGGATGACGCAGTGAAATTTTCAATCTCCCATTTATATTCCGATTCGGGCTTCCATACCTGGCACGAGAAAATCTTTGTCCTTTCATCCTGAATGACCCTGGTTGCATAAGACGGAATCCTCTCTCCCTTTCCTCCATCCCAGTGAATTGACAGTTTAAACAAATCTCCGTGTCTTATCGAATCGTGAGGAATCTTTATTTCCCAGTCACCGTAGGAGTTTATTTTCAATAATCTGAATTCCTGCTTTTCCTTCCAGTTGTTGAATGTACCTATCAGAAAGATGCTCTTTGCATTAGGGGCCCACTCCCTGAAAATCCATCCGGTATTACTAAAATGAAGGCCGTAGTAAAAATGACCCATTGCGAATTGTTTTAATGAACCATTTACTGCAAGATCACTCTCTTTTTCAAGGCATTTGCTAATACGACTCTCTATTATGCCTGTAAATGGTTCAAGCCATGGGTCAGATATATAATACTTGGCAGGATTCATAGGATTTAAAATGTTGAATATCTTTTTATAAAATTACAAAAACAAAATCATTATTGCATTTTACTTTCCCTCTCTTTGTTAATTTTGCAATCGCGACAACTGAATTTATGATAGTTCATAACGGATTGCGACAACTGAGCCTTAATAATCCCGTTGTCACACTCGGGATCTTTGACGGTGTACATAAAGGCCACAGAGCTTTGCTCGATTATCTTGTCCGTTGCGCCAAAGAAAGAAACGGAGAATCAGTAGTTGTGACTTTCAATACACACCCACGAATTATACTGGCGGAAAATAAAAGCGGAATCTACTGCCTGAGTACACCTGATGAAAAAGTAAGGCTTCTTTCCACTACCGGAACAGACCATCTGGTTATACTCAAGTTCAATCAGGAACTAGCCGGAATGGAGGCATGCGATTTTGTAGAGAAAGTTCTTGTGAAGAAGTTAGGAACAAAGCATCTTATTGTTGGTCATGACCACCATTTTGGGAAAAGCAGGCGGGGTAATTTCAATTCTGTAAGAGAGTGCGCCGAAAAATTCGGATTTATGGTTGAACAGATTACCGGAGTAATGTATGAAAATGGAATAATAAGTTCCACATTAATTCGGGAAGCACTGCTCGAAGGAAATATACGCACTGCATCAAATATGCTTGGTTATGAATATTCCCTGACTGGGGAGATCGTCAAGGGTAAGGGACTTGGCCGCGATATTGGTTTTCCCACTGCTAATATTAAACCATCTAATAAACACAAGCTTATTCCAGGAAATGGAGTGTATGCAGTAAGGATAGAGCTTGACGATCATATTTTTATGGGGATGCTGAGTATAGGTGTAAATCCTACTGTCAATAAGATTCCTGATATCCGGTCAATAGAGGTCAATATTTTCAATTTTGAAGGAGACCTTTATGGACGTGCAATACGAGTCTTTTTTGTGGAAAGGCTCCGCGACGAGCAGCGGTTTGACAGTGTTGCTCAGCTGGTGGATCAGATGAAAACAGACAAACAAATGGCTTTGCAAATTCTTTCGACAACCTGAATATTTGAATTATTGTTAACTTTGCCAACCGGTAGATTTTAAAGATGAGTAATATTAATGCAATGTTAGAGACTGTCAGGTATAAGGTAAAAGATATCGATCTTGCAGATTTCGGAAGAAAAGAAATTGAGATAGCAGAAAAGGAGATGCCAGGGCTTCTTGCTATAAGAAGGCAATACTCTGTAGAGAAGCCCTTGAAAGGAGCCAGGATTACAGGATCGCTTCATATGACAATTCAGACTGCGGTTCTGATTGAAACACTTATTGAGCTTGGAGCGGATGTAAGATGGGCAAGCTGCAATATTTTTTCCACCCAGGATCACGCTGCAGCAGCAATTGCCGCCAGAGGAATCCCTGTATTTGCTTGGAAAGGAGAGACTTTGGAAGAATACTGGTGGTGCACTGCCCAGGCACTGACTTTCCCCGATGGCAAGGGCCCTCATCTTATTGTTGACGATGGAGGTGATGCATCACTGCTCGTACATCTTGGATACAAAGCGGAAAACAATCCTGAAATCCTTAATAAAACTCCTGCAAGCAAGGAAGAGGGAATTATATTTGACACCCTTAAAAAAATTCAGATGCAGGATCCTGATAAGTGGCACAGGGCAGTAAGTGAATTGACAGGAATTTCAGAGGAAACGACTACAGGAGTCCACAGACTCTACCAGATGATGGAGAACGGCGAACTACTGGTTCCGGCTATAAATGTCAATGATTCCGTCACAAAATCCAAATTTGACAACCTTTATGGATGCCGCGAATCCCTTGCCGATGGTATTAAGAGGGCAACTGATGTAATGATCGCTGGAAAGGTAGTTGTAGTATGTGGCTATGGAGATGTAGGCAAGGGTTGTGCAAAATCGATGAAGGCTTACGGGGCCAGGGTTATAGTAACCGAGATTGATCCCATATGTGCACTTCAGGCTGCGATGGAAGGTTTTGAAGTCAAAACGGTTGAAGATGTGCTCGGTGAAGGCAATATTTTCGTAACTGCAACAGGGAACAGGGATGTTATAAAACTCGACCATATGATGAGAATGAAAGACCAGTCGATTGTTTGTAACATTGGGCACTTTGATAATGAGATTGAAGTTGACAAACTCAACATGATGAAAGATATTGTCAGGACGAACATAAAGCCTCAGGTTGACAAATATACTTTTCCCGATGGCCATGAGATATTCATTCTGGCTGAAGGAAGGCTTGTAAACCTTGGTTGTGCTACCGGGCATCCTTCATTTGTGATGAGCAACTCTTTCAGTAACCAGACCCTTGCCCAGATTGATCTTTGGAAAAACAAATACAAAATCGGCGTTTACAGGCTTCCCAAGCATCTTGATGAGGAAGTTGCAAGACTTCATCTGGCACAGCTGGGGGTAAAACTTACAAAGCTCACCAGAGAACAGGCTGATTACATTGGAGTAAAACCAGAAGGCCCTTATAAGCCTGATCATTACAGGTATTAAGTTGATATGGTTAAAAATAATAGGTGATTTTTTAGGGATTGGGGACTAAATTTGGTTTGTTAACCTGAAGAGGCAGCGGACACTGATGGAAAGTAACCCGCCAGCAATAATAAAAGCCGGAAAAAGAAAAATCACTTTTTGTTCCAAACTCTAAGATACCTCTCATCCTCTAGAGAGGTATGGTAGCTTTTTAATGGATAAGCCTTTGTGCCTGATATAGGTGCGGCAAATGCAGCAAGCGCATATCTTGTTCCGCAAACAGGGCATACCGCTTCAGCAAAACCAACCTTGACCTTTACGCTAAGATTGTTTATGCCATAATCGAAAGGACAGGTTCTGTCATAGGCAAAGTAGCCGCTAATACCTGCGTAAATTATGATGCCATTGCCATTAAATCCTGCTGCTCTATCACCCCAGTTTCGAGTATTTGCATCAATTGTGTCAAAATTTCCTGACACCATTAATCCCGAAAATTCCGGGTCCTGCAAGTCAATAGTGAAATCAATATCCACATCCGGAATCACCTCAGTGTCACCCGACCTGCACAATTTTCCCAGAATGGAAATTAAAACTATGACTGAAAAAAAGACTATTTTTGAATGTTTACTCATTTCCAGGCCGGTATTTGTACAAAATTAATACCGGTATATTGAAAAAGCAATTCTTCACAGTTTAATGAAATAGTCAGGCTATGTATATTTTAATACTTAAAAGGATTTTTACCTTGTTTATTGTTTTTGTTCTTATGGTTTCGGTTTCACCAGCACAGGAAAATAAGAGATATGTAAGAAATCCGGAAAAAGACCTGTTTGGGAAGTCGCTTAATAAAAAGAAAGTTAAAATAAAAGAATCCAGAAGCATTGTGAGAGCAAAGAAAAAACAGGCGACCATGCAGAAAAAACAAGAAGCAGAATATGCCGATTACGTAAAAAAGAACAGATCAAGAGCGCTTGAGATCCAGTCTCCCGAAGTACGCTCAAGGATGAAGCAGAACAGGAAGGACGCTGACATATACTACAAAAACAGAAAAAAGAAAGTGGAAAAAAATACTAGGACTGCAGAAAGAAAATACAAAAAATAAAGAAAAACAGATAAACACTTGTATAATACCACTTTTATGCATTTTTTTTTGTAATTTAATAAAGATTTTATATGTTTGTTTTGAAGAGTTCCGGGTTCCCCCGGGATTCTTCTTATTTTTTAACTGGGGAGAAAATATGCCAGATGTTATCTACATAACAGAAGAGGGACTTATAAAGTTGAAGGAAGAGCTTGATCATCTTAGGCTTGTGGAAAGACCTCAGATATCCAAACAGATAGCTGATGCCAGAGATAAGGGTGACCTTTCTGAGAATTCGGAATATGCAGCTGCAAAAGAAGCCCAGGGAATGCTTGAGATGAAAATTGCACGACTTGAAGATATTTTATCCCGCTCAAGGGTTATTGATGAGTCAAAAATAGATACATCTACAGTAAGAATCCTGAATAAGGTAAAAATTAAAAACAAGCTCAATAACAGCGTTATGGAATATCAGCTTGTTCCTGAAAGCGAAGCAAATTTGAAACTAGGGAAAATAGCTATAAACTCTCCGATCGCAATGGGCCTTATTGGAAAAAAGGTAGGAGATATTGTTGATATTAAGGTTCCTTCAGGAATTATTCCTTTCGAGATTATTTCTGTTTCATTATAATTTAGATTATCAGAATGACCACGATCTTTACAAAAATCATTAATGGTGAAATACCATGCCATAAGATTGCGGAAGATGAAAGATATTTTGCATTTCTTGACATTAACCCCCTAAGGGAAGGCCATACTTTGGTAGTGCCTAAGACTGAAATTGATTATATCTTTGATCTGGACGATGAAACACTTGCAGGCCTTATTGTTTTTTCAAAGAAAATTTCAAAAGCTATCCGGGAAATAATTCCATGTAATCGCATAGGTGTGGCAGTAATCGGACTTGAAGTGCCACATGTTCATATCCACTTAGTCCCAATGGATTCAATGGAGGATATCAATTTCCGTAATCCCAAACTCCGTTTTACTCATGATGAGTTTAAATCGCTGGCTGAAAAAATCAGCAGCAAGGTCATTCTTTAATACCCCTTTGTGAAAAACTTCATTTGACTCTAAAATCAGGTATTCTGATTATGTTGAGACCTCCGAAGCAGGCACTTCGTAATGATGGTGCCTTTTCCCGGAAAATTTTCACAACATACTCTGTTTATACCTCATTTGATTATCTTTACATATATAATCCTTCTCGCTGCATGGATTATTTATATGATCTGTGGGATGATTTTATAAGCCTGCTTTTTCCAAGGTTATGCCCTGGGTGTGGTAATCATCTGCTCAGAAATGAGAAGCTGATCTGCACAGAATGTTATATCTGCATCCCCCGAACAAACTTCCACCTGAGGGAAGATAATCCGGTGGCCCGCCTCTTCTGGGGCAGATGTAAAATAGAGAAAGCAGCCGCCTTTTCATTTTATAACAGAGACAGCAGGATGAAAAAGCTGATCCACCATCTTAAGTACAATGGGGTAATGGAGATTGGATTTGAACTTGGAAGAATGTATGCAAATTCTCTGAAATCATCAGATTTTCTTATAGGAATAGACATGATAATCCCTGTTCCCCTTCACCCTGTAAAACAAAGAAAAAGAGGCTTTAACCAGTGCGAATTAATATCGCGGGGAATTTCTGATGTTACCGGGATACCTGTCAATACCGACTCCCTTATCAGAAAAAATATTTCTGACACTCAGACCCGGAAATCGAGATATGACCGGTGGACCAATGTCGAAGGAATATTCATGGTTAAAGATCAGTCAAGTATTGAAGGTTGCCATATCCTGCTCGTGGACGATGTAATTACCACAGGCTCCACACTTGAGTCATGTGCAAATGAGATACTTAAGGCCAGTGGCACCACGGTGAGCGTTGCTGCCCTTGCAGTGGCAATTCTCTGATGAAGCTAACCCTTCTTTACCCTCCCGGGATTTTTATTCAGGAAATCCTTCCAGCTGGTATAGCTTTTTTCCTTGATTAGAGCACCCGATTGGTAAAAATGGCATAAAGCGGCTGCAAGCCCGTCGGTAGCGTCCAGCTTCATTTCTGTCTCTCCAAAATTAAGAATCTTCATCAGCATCGAGGCAACCTGCTCCTTCGATGCAGACCCCCTTCCTGTAATCGACATCTTTATCTTTCTTGGAGCATATTCTGCCACAGGTACCGAACGATTTAGCGCTGCAGCAATTGCTGCGCCCTGAGCCCGTCCCAGTTTCAGCATCGACTGCACATTCTTACCGTAAAAGGGAGCTTCTATCGCCATCTCATCGGGATGATATTCATCAATTATGCCTGAAACCCGGTCGAAAATATGCTTAAGTTTAAGGTAATGATCACCAAATTTAGAAAGGTCAATCAATCCGATGGTAATAAGTACAGGATTAACGCCGGTAACCTTAATTAAACCATATCCAGTTGTGGTTGTCCCGGGATCGATTCCAAGGATTATTCTCTCGTTTTTGTCTATCTTCAATTCAGTGTTTATTCTAAAACCGGTTATTTTACCACATCAGGGTAAAGGAAAATGTTGTTCATCCATGTGGGCCTTTCTTGGATCTGAGGCCGGCTATAAAACAACGGAACACCTTTTCGTCCAACCAATCCGGTTTCAAGATAGCTGATAGCTTCTTTAAGACATAATTCATTCCTGTCGCTAAAATCATGGGTTATGTCATCAGGAACCCTAATGTCAGGCGGCAGTCCGTCAAAAAAGTCGCCAACATTATTCTTGTTTAGTACCCTGAAGGTTACGGGATAAAAGATATATTTCTTGCCATATTCCCATCCTCCCATTCCTACCGGCTTCCCGTACGTAGTATCGCCTATGATGGCAACACTCATGTAGGGTTCCAGTCCGTTTATTACTACCTCGCTGGCCGATGCCGTCGCAGATGTTGTAATTACTGCGAGCCGGTTTATGTTAAGAGGATAGGGTGTGTTTTTAAACATATACGACATGTTCTCACTTGTCTTCTTGTCGTTAAATTCAAGCTTGGCAAAGACATCAGAGGCACTTACATTGCTGCCGGCTATGAAACTTGCAAGGGCCACGGCTCCATTAAAGTATCCTCCCGGGTTATACCTGAGATCGAGGATAAGATCTTTAACACCCTGTTCCTTTAAAAATTTGAATGCTTTTGTCAAAGAATCAACGGATGTTGCTATAAATGAATCAAATACAATGTGTCCGGCTATGCCTGATTTTAGATGGAGAGTATCGAAATGGAGGACTGAATTATATACAAACGATGATTTTGTGGAAGAAATGGTTCTCTCGGATCCATCAGGCAGGCCAAACACAAATACATTCTTAACTCCTGCAACACTGGCACCCATAACATTATTGTATGCAGCCCTGTCTCCGGAAATAATAATGGGCGCAATGTCGGTGCCATTAACCGATTTGACAATCCATCCACGCCTTACACCCTCCCTGTAGAGTGGAGACTCCCTAAATATCATAGCGATTCTTGCTTTATCAGAATCATCTATTCCGATACTTATACCATGTCCCACAAATTCTCCTGCCATTTCAGACGTAAATTCCTCATAATCTACTACAATACTCCATTTATCAATTGGTTTGTAAATCATTGCATTCATCAGCTCCGCGGGCCCTTCGTAATCTTCTTTTTTCACCGGAGGCATATGATCATACCAGAGATAGTTGGCATTCATAATTGTGTAAAGGAGATCCCGCGCCTGAATCGCCGTTATCTCATTATTACCGGGTGTTATTTCTTCATCCTTTTTGCATGATACTATCAGCAACAGAACTGCTGAGATAATCAATACCAGCTTTTTCATATAAGTTCTAAGATCAAGATTTCACAAATGGCAAAATTAACTATTTATCCTTTCCCGTAATTTCGGTTCTGAATAAATATGCCTGAAATTATCAGCAATAATCCTGCCAGAGTTGTGTAAAAAATGGGTTCATGTATTATAAAGTGCACAAAAACAAGAGATAAGAATGGAGCAAGATAAACAAGATTACTCACCTTATCGGTAGTGGGAGCCAGATGAAGTGCCTTTAACCAGAAATAAAATGTAATTCCCATCTCGAAGATCCCTATATACGTGGCTGAAAGAATACCTTTTACTGAGAAATTGCCAGTCCATTGTTCGGTAATGAGCAGGGTTAAAACCAGATAAGCTGATCCGAAAAGAAAATTCAAGAACAGCTTTACGGCTTCATCTCTTTTATCCTTAAGATTGAGGATGAAATAGAGAGCCCAGAAGACCGAACTTCCTGTAGCCATCAATACTCCCAGGGTATCTGAATGCCCCGGACGTAAAGGAGCCCCCTGAGATGAGATAAGATATACTCCGGCAAAGCTTATTAAAAGCGCGAGATAACTTTTCGCTCTTATTTTTTGCTTGAGCAGGGGTACCGAAAGGAATACCAGTATTATCGGCCATATCATGTTAAGAGGTTGTGCAACCTGGGCCGGCAGTAAATCGTAGGCCTTCAGAAGTATCAGATAATACAGGAAAGGATTTATAAGGCCCAGGATCGCAGAATTTATAAGTTCCTTTCCCGAACTTCTTAAAATGAGATTCAGTTTGCCGGTAAACAGAAGCACTGTAGAAAGAATTGCTGAGGAAACAAGGGATGCAATTGTAAGCATCGCAATTATGGGAAGCTCACCAAGACAGATCTTGAAGGCTGTAGGGATCGTTGCCCAGAAGAATACAGCCAGACCGGCATATAAATAAGATTGCCTGGTTCTTTCCATCCTGTTTTGAGTAAGCCCTGAATTAATTACCGGTCCAGGAAGATTTACCGGGGCAGGGGAGTTTAATCAATATAATCAAAGCCTGTATAAGGGATCAGCACTGCTGGGATCTTTATACCTTTCTCCTTCTGATTGTTTTCAAGAATGGCGGCCACGATCCTCGGAAGTGCTAGTGCGCTTCCATTGAGTGTATGAACCAGGCGTGCCTGCTTGCCGCCCTTTTCCTTGTATCTGCACTTAAGCCGGTTAGCCTGAAATGATTCAAAATTTGATACCGAACTCACTTCCAGCCATCGTTTCTGGGCTGCTGACCATACTTCAAAATCATAGGTCATAGCTGACGTAAACGACATATCAGCCCCGCAAAGACGAACAATACGATATGGAAGTTCCAGAGATAAAACCAGGTTCTCAACATGTTTTACCATTTCATCAAGCGATTCATATGAGTGATCCGGATGAGCGATCTGGACTATTTCCACTTTATCAAACTGATGAAGCCTGTTAAGCCCTCGCACGTGAGAACCCCATGAGCCGGCCTCCCTTCTGAAGCATGGTGTATAGGCAATATTTTTTACCGGAAGCTGGTCGACACCAAGGATCGTATCCCTGTAAATGTTTGTTACCGGAACTTCGGCAGTAGGGATGAGGTAAAAATTATCTGTTACCACATGATACATCTGACCTTCCTTGTCGGGTAGCTGGCCGGTCCCGAAACCTGAATCATCATTTACCATTATTGGTGGCATCACTTCGGTATAACCAGCTTTTACCCCCTCGTCGAGGAAGAAATTTATCAATGCACGCTCAAGTCTGGCACCTTTTCCCTTATAAACGGGAAATCCTGCACCTGTGAGCTTTATACCCAGATCAAAATCAATGATATCGTATTTTTTAATCAGATCCCAATGTGGTATAGCATTAGCAGCCAGTTCCGGCATCACTCCACCCTCCCTCACAACAACGTTGTCATCAGCGCTTTGTCCGGGGGCAACAAGTTTGTATGGCAGATTCGGGAGGCGTATTATTTCGTTCCTGAGCTCTTCTTCAATCGGAGATGCCTTATCCTGTAGAAGCTTTATTTCTTCCTTCAGCAAGTAAGTTTTTTCACGGGCTGCGTCTGCTTCCTCCTTACGACCTTCCTTCATCAGCGCCCCGATATGTTTAGAGATACTGTTCATCTCGGACTGAAGGGCATCGGTCTTTATCTGTATCTCACGTCTTGATGCATCCAGCTCAAGGATCCTGTCAAGAATCTCTTCTGCATCAAAATTTTTGATTTTAAGCCTGTCAATTATGAAATCCTTTTTTTCACGAATCAGATTAATACTAAGCATAATCAGGTGTTATTATATTTTCCGGATGAACAGGTGTAAAAATATAAAACTCCCGGAAATGCTTCTCCATGAAAGAAAAGAATTTCGGGAGCCAAATATTTTTAAGATATTGTTATTCAGAAACCGGCTTAACCGATACAAAAATCTTGTTGTCCTTTTTCTTTTTAAACTCAACCTCTCCGTCAATAAGAGCAAATAGAGTGTGATCACGTCCAACTCCTACATTCAGACCGGGATTATGTTTTGTTCCGCGCTGGCGTACAATAATGTTGCCGGCTTTTGCTGCCTGACCACCGAAGAGTTTTACTCCCAGTCGTTTGCTTTCAGAATCGCGGCCGTTACGTGAACTGCCCGCTCCTTTCTTATGTGCCATGATAAAATATTTTAATTCTGTCTGTTATCCTATTCTTTTAACTTTGAGGATTTCTTGGCTGCCGGCTTTTTCTCGGTCTCTTCCTTTGCAGAAGCCTTCTTTGCCTTTATTTTTCCGGCCTCTTCAGTTATCTCAGCTGCTTTCTTGGTTGAAGCCTTCTTGGCTGCCGGCTTCTTCTCTGCAGCAACTACTTCCTCATCCACCGATTCTAATGCCTTTTCCCTGGCCTTTTTTGGGGTCTCTTTCACAATCTTCCCCTTTTCACCGATCCCGGTGATCTCAATTTGCGTGAAACTCTGACGGTGCCCGTTTTTTACCCTGTAACCTTTCTTCCTTTTTTTCTTGAAAACAATTACTTTGTCCCCTTTAACATGATCAATCACATGACCTGCAACGATAAAATCTTTTACAACAGGATCTCCTACAATTACTTTACCTTCATCCTCCACCAACAGTACTCTCTCAAAATTAAGATCTGATTCCTTTTCTGCCTCAAGACGGTGAACAAAAATCTTCTTTCCTGTTTCTACTTTAAACTGCTGACCGGCAATTTCAACTATCGCGTACATTCTGTTACTTTATTATGTTACTCCGGAAGGCGCATATATATTAATTTTAATATGACTTTTACTAAGCCCCGACGGATTTTATTTTTAAATTCGGACTGCAAAGATAAATAATTTCATTTATTTCCAATCTATATTAGTGGTTTTTTAAATATGATACTAATTCTCATATTGGCCAGTGGTCGATTGTGTTGAAAAAAAAAGAATGACCTTCAACTTATCTTACTACTATTATTATCTTTATATTTGCCTGAGGCAACAGTTCATCACATATTCTTCTGATTTGTATTAATTTGATATGAAGAGAGTAAAGCTTAAGGTATTGGGAATCTCATACAGTCAGACTCAGTCGGGAGCTTATGCGTTAATTCTTATAGAGGAGAATGGGGAAAAAAGGATACCGATAATTATTGGGGGCTTTGAAGCCCAGGCAATAGTAATTAAGCTTGAAAATCTGGAACCTCCACGTCCCCTTACTCATGACCTGTTCAAAAGTTTCGCGGATAAATTCAACATCAGCCTTATTGAAGTAATGATATACAAGCTCGAAGAGGGGGTATTCTATTCAAAGCTGCTATGCAACAATGGTGAGAAGGAGCTCTCAATCGACAGCCGGACATCTGATGCCGTTGCACTGGCCCTGCGATTCGGATGCCCAATATATATAAATGAAGATATCCTCGACAAAGCCGGCATTACAATAACTTCAACCGGTACTCCTGCTTCATCCGAACCGGAAGATGACCGCCTTTACGAAACCGGAGATTCAAAATACGTCAATTATTCTGATGAAGAGCTTTACAAAATGATTGATGAAGCAGTCAGGACAGAGGATTATGAGCGCGCTGCAGCTATCAGGGATGAAATTGAAAAGAGAAAGAAAAAGAAATAGTGTCTGTTTTTCTGACTGATTCCGGTTAAGGCAATGTCCCTTTTTCATTATTCTGAAGAAGAAAAATCTTTGAAAATCAATAGGATGAAATCTACATGTATTAAGATACATATATAGAATGATCTAATGATCAACATTATGGAAATTCGGTCATTTCATTAAAATCAAATAATTATATGATGAAAATAAGATTTTTATTTCTGCTGATGTTTTTTGCATCATCATCCTATTTGCCTGCAACAGAGTACAAAGTGTCATCACCTGATGGCAGGTTGATTCTAACAGTCGATGCAGGCCCGGGGATTTCATGGAAGGCCACATACGACAGTAAGGAGATAATCTCATCAGTTAAACTGGGAATGGTCCTGGCTGACGGGAAGACACTCGGAGAAAATGAAAAAGTGAAGAAAGTCGTTACCGGTAAAATAGATAATCTGCTGGAACCTGTTGTGGCGGCTAAGCATTCAGTGATCCCGGATCAATGCAACACCCTCCTGATTTCATTCCGCTCAGGATTTGCAGTACAGTTCAGGGCTTACAATGACGGAGCCGGATACCGGTTTGAAACATCATTGAAAAACGATCTGATAGTAAGGGAAGAGATCTTTAACCTCTCAATGCCATCAGGTACCCATACATGGTATCCCCTTGAAGAAAGCTTTATGTCGCACAACGAAAGAAGCTATATCTATTCATCGCTCGACACAATTGCCCCTCACCACCTTGCCAGCCTTCCGGCTCTTTTCAGTTCAAACGGGATAAACATTCTTCTTACCGAATCTGATATAGAAGATTACCCGGGAATGTGGATCAAGGGAGACGGTAAGGGTAAACTGAAAGGGGTACATCCAGGATATCCCGATTCGGAACGACTTGAGGGTGACCGGAACCTGTTTGTCACAACTGTAAAAGACTATATTGCAGCTACCCGCGGAACAAGAAGTTTCCCGTGGCGAGTATTTGTTGTGGCACCTACCGACAAGCAACTGATTGAAAGCGAACTCGTGTTTAAGCTTGCTGCTCCTCAGAAACTTGCTGACACCAAATGGATAAAACCGGGTCAGGTAGCTTGGGACTGGTGGAACGCAAACAATATCTATGGTGTCGATTTCAGAGCCGGAATCAATAACGAAACCTACAAGTACTATATAGATTTTGCTGCAAAGAACGGAATTGAATATATTATACTTGACGAGGGCTGGTACAGGATAGGAGGCAGCGTGCTCGAACCGGTTCCTGAAATTGACGTCAGCGAGCTGTGTCGCTATGGTGCCACAAAAAACGTTGGAGTAATACTATGGGTTGTCTTCAAAACTCTTTGGGATGATATTGATGAAGCTCTTGCTTTGTATGAGAAATGGGGAGTCAAGGGAATAAAAGTCGATTTTATGCAAAGGGATGATCAGAAAATGGTTAATTTCTATCATGAAGCTGCCAGAAAAGCTGCAGAGCATCACCTGCTTATCGACTTTCACGGAGCATATAAACCTGACGGCATGGGTAGAACCTATCCAAATGCATTGACCAGGGAGGGTGTGAAAGGGATGGAAAACAATAAGTGGAGCAAAGACATCACACCCGAACATGACGTCATACTTCCTTTTACCAGAATGGTTGCCGGACCAATGGATTATACGCCGGGTGCAATGATAAATATGGACAGGATAAATTTCAATCCTCAGTTCACCAGACCTGCGAGCCAGGGAACCCGTGTGCACCAGATGGCCTTGTATATTGTTTTTGAAAGCCCTCTTCAAATGCTTTCCGACTCACCTTCAAACTATATGAGAGAGCAGGAGTGTACCAATTTCATTGCAGAAGTACCCGTAGTATGGGATGATCTTAAGGCTCTTGATGGTAAGGTCGGCGACTATATTCTGCTGGCCCGCCGATCGGGTAAGGATTGGTTTGTCGGCGGACTTTCCGATTGGGAGAGCCGTCAGTTGGAACTTGATCTTTCCTTCCTTCCGGCAGGTGATTATACGATCGATATCTTCCAGGATGGGATAAATGCGGATAATCATGCACAAGATTATAAGCATATCAGAAGCAACATAAAATCGGGCGATAAAATTACTGTTAAAATGGCTCCTGGCGGTGGCTGGGTTGCCAGGATAACACCAAAATAATATCATAATGATATCAAAATGATATCTCTGATAATTGCAAAATCTAAGTGAAGGTTACATGAAACAGTATCTTGAACTTCTTGATCATGTGGTAAAGAACGGGGTGAATAAAAGTGACAGGACTGGAACCGGCACTATCAGCATTTTTGGTTATCAGATGAGGTTTGATCTGAAGGAAGGATTTCCTCTGATGACCACAAAGAAGCTTCACCTTAAGTCAATCATCCATGAGTTGCTGTGGTTCATTTCAGGCGATACCAATATAAAGTACCTTACCGACAACGGCGTCAGGATCTGGAATGAATGGGCTGACGAAGATGGCAATCTGGGGCCGGTTTATGGATACCAGTGGCGTTCCTGGCCTGCAGCTGACGGGCAGAAAATTGACCAGTTGCTGAATGTGATCGAATCAATAAAAAGCTCACCCGATTCACGCCGTCATATTGTAAATGCATGGAATGTGGGTGACCTTGGCAAAATGGCTCTTCCTCCATGTCATATACTGTTTCAGTTTTATGTTGCGAAGGGTAAACTCTCCTGTCAGCTTTATCAGCGCAGCTGTGATATATTCCTTGGAGTGCCTTTTAATATTGCTTCCTACTCACTTCTGACAATGATGGTGGCCCAAGTCACCGGGCTGAACCCCGGCGAATTCATTCATACATTGGGTGACGCCCATATTTACCTGAATCATATCGATCAGGTTAAATTACAGCTTACAAGGAAACCATATAAACTTCCCAGGATGTCTATTAATCCTGATGTAAGGGACATTACAAAATTCAGATTTGAGGATTTTAACCTGTTAGATTATGTTTACCATCCCGGTATTAAGGGAAAAATATCTGTATAGGATGCTTATGATATCAATAATTGTTGCTGTTTCAGACGATTGGGGTATTGGAAAAGATAATGAACTTCTCTGGCACATCCCCGAAGATCTTAAGAGATTCAAGAGACTTACAATGGGAAAGACCATCATAATGGGTAAAAGGACCTGGGAATCGTTACCTAGAAAACCATTGCCAGGTCGTAAAAATATTGTTCTGACAGATGTTCCGGGAGAATGTATCGACTGCTCAATAACAGCATATTCTATCGATGATGCATTGAGTAAATGTGAAAAGGATGAGGAAATATTCGTTATTGGCGGTGGATCAGTTTACAGGCAGTTCATGCACATTGCCGACAGGTTGTATATTACTCATGTCCATAAAAAGGCTCCGGCCGATGTCTGGTTCCCAAAGATAGACCGGAGGAGATGGAAGATTGTTGAGAAAGAGGAATGTGTATCGGAGGATGAGAACCGCATTCCGTATACGTATGTGGTTTATGAGAGGAAGAAAAAATAATCAGTCGGGATCAAACATATATTCAGGATTAACCTTTTGATGCAGGTTCAATCTGTGATCCTTTTCATGTCGAATTCGAGGATAATTCTTTCAAGTTCGCCATGGACCATTACTTTCTGATTGTGAAATAGCTGGTTACAGATATCTTTTCTCAATATTGTCAGATGATTATTATCTTTTAAGATGGCATAATAATCATCCGGCCACTCAAATCCGGTTTCTGTCAGTTTGTTTTATTTGTCCGGAAAGAACTTTCAACCTTGATCTTATGCATTAAATCAGAAACAGTCTGCCTGCTCCACAGTGATACGATCATATGCGGATGCTTATGAAAAACGTTAAAATGGTTAATATAGATATTTTTTATCCCGGATTTGATAAATGACAGATTATCAGATACAATCATTCAGAAAAGGAATTCTGTTTTTTGTGGTCCGTACACAATGAACCCAGATTCTGATAAATGACATGATATATTAATAGCAGCCTGGGACACATTAAATAAATAAGAAAATATTATTGATTTGAAGGCTGTGGAGATTTTCCTCTTAAATAGACAATAGTCCAGAATTATTTGGGCTATAGCTATGAAGAAGAAGAGAGATTCTGTTGCAGTTGGTTGAAGGCAACTCTAATCAAAGTAAAGTCAACTGTAACAAAGCTGAAGCCAATGACAAGTAATAAGAAGGAAGGAGTAAATAGACTGAACGCTGAAGAATCAATATGGGTTTAATTTTCCTTATGATGCTTTCAGCACCTTCATGTCAATCCTTTCGAGTTTCCGGATCGCATAATCAGTTGTGATGGTGAGTTCTTTTATACCTGAAGAAGGCGCATCAAACATAGCATCAATCATTATTGCCTCGCAAATCGATCTCAAGCCGCGGGCCCCCAGCTTGAACTCGATAGCCTTGTCGACAATGAAATCAAATACTCCCTCACCGAAGGAGAGGTCGATGTTGTCCATCTTGAATAACTTTATGTATTGCTTGGTTATTGCATTTTTTGGTTCGGTAAGGATATCCCTGAGAGCTTTCCTGTCGAGCGGATCTAGATGTGTAAGTACCGGAAGGCGGCCCACTATTTCAGGGATCATCCCGTAAGCACGAAGATCCTGTGGTGCGATGTATTGTAGCAGATTATCCTTATCAATCCTATCCCTTTTCTTTGCAGCTCCATAACCGATAACCTGCGTGTTAAGGCGATGTGCAATTCTCTTTTCAATTCCCTCGAAAGCCCCGCCGCAGATGAAAAGAATATTCTTTGTATCAACCGGTATCATTTTTTGTTCCGGATGCTTTCGGCCTCCCTGCGGGGGTACATTTACGATAGATCCTTCAAGCAGCTTTAAAAGCCCCTGCTGAACCCCTTCACCTGACACATCACGCGTTATTGACGGATTGTCACCCTTTCGTGCAATCTTGTCTATCTCATCAATGAATACAATTCCTTTTTCAGCGGCCTTCACGTCATAGTCGGCATTCTGCAGCAGGCGGGTTAGCAGGCTTTCTATATCCTCGCCAACATATCCGGCTTCAGTAAGGACGGTGGCATCGACAATGGTAAAAGGTACATGCAGCATTTTTGCAACAGTCCTTGCAAGGAGTGTCTTTCCTGTACCTGTTTCCCCTACAAGGATAATATTTGATTTTTCAATCTCTATATCCTCTGCATCGGGTTTTTGCATCAGCCTTTTGTAATGATTATAGACTGCAACTGATATGATCTTTTTGGCTATGTCCTGTCCTATCACGTACTGATCGAGGAAATTTTTTATTTCTGCGGGTTTGAGCAGATTGATGGTATCGAATGAAATACTTCTTTTCGAACCGAGCTCTTCGTTCATAATGCTGTGAGCCTGCTCAATACAGTGGTCGCATATATGTCCTTCAAGGCCTGCGATCAGAATGCTGACCTCCTTCTTTGTTCGCCCGCAGAATGAACACTTATCCATTTGGGTTATTTTTCGTTTTTCTGGAGAATCTCATCGATCATCCCGTATTCTTTGGCTTCCTGTGAAGTCATCCAGTGATCCCTGTCAGAGTCTTTTTCTACCTTTTCAATGGGATTGCCCGAATGGAGGGAAATAATCTCAAATAATTCTCTTTTCAGTTTCAGGATCTCACGTGCCTGAATTTCAATATCCGATGCCTGTCCCTCAAATCCACCCATCGGTTGATGGATCATTATCCTGGAGTGCTTCAGAGCCGACCGTTTGCCTTTTGTACCGGCTGTAAGAAGTACCGCACCCATTGACGCAGCCATCCCGGTACATATTGTCGCTATATCAGCTGATATGTATTGCATTGTGTCATAAATACCAAGACCGGCATTTACCGACCCTCCGGGTGTGTTGAAATAAATCTGGATATCCTTTCCCGGATCGGATGAATCGAGATAGAGCAGCTGAGCTTCAATGATATTTGCCACATAGTCATCGATAGGCAGGCCAAGAAAGATTATCCTGTCCATCATCAGACGCGAAAAAACATCCATCGAGGCAACATTTAGCTGCCTCTCTTCAATTATGGTTGGTGAAATATAACTGTTAAGAATTGAGGAATATCTGTGCATCGTAAGGCTGCTTATTCCACGCTTCCCTAATGCATATTTTCCGAAATCGTCTAAAGTACTCATGGTGAAAGTTTTAAATTTCTTACAAAGATATAAAACCTTAGTATTACTAAATCACTAAATATAATGAAATTGATTCGCAATCATGAAGGTTCCCTGCGGACTGTTTAGTATTGATTGAATTAGTGATATTATTCTTATGTGAAAATCAGCAATTTGCGGAATATTTACTTTGGCTGTTCATAAAGTTTGTTGAATTCCTCTATTGATACTTTTTTGTTTTCAATTTTAACCATGTCCTTAAGAATAGCAGTAACCTTTTCATCAAGAATTTTATCTGCGATTCTTTTAACATCTTCCTCTCGCTTCAGGGTTTCCTTTGCGTAATTGGTTATCTGTTCGTCAGAAGCATAGAATATGCCATATTGACGGAATTGTAAACGGGTTATTTTTTCTGCTTCGCTCAGCATCTCCTCAGGGGTAATCTTGATCTCGTTATTCTTTGCAATCTTGTTCTTTATCAACTGCCATTTCAGATCTTGCCTGAATGAATCGAAATCCTTCTCTATTTGCTCTGCAGTTGTGTTTTCATTTATCCTGAGAAGCCATCTTTTAAGGAAGTCTTCCGGAAGACTGAATTCTGACCTGGCTATTGCGAGTGTCTTCAGGTCTGTTTCCAGCTTGTAGTCTGTTTCTTCTTTCAGGCTTGCACGTATTTCTTCTTCAATTTTCTGCCTGAATTCTTCTTCCGAGCCGACTACCCCTTCACCGTATATTCTGTCAAAAAGATCCTGTCCCAGTTGGGCAGGTTTAAAGCGACTTATTTCATTAATGGTAAATCTGAACCGGCCATCAATCGCTGTTACATCATCTTTCTGCCTCTTCAGCAGCCCTGCTATCTCGTAGTCATTAGGCAATGCTTTTCTGAGTTCGAAATCAATGATATCCCCTTCATGTTTACCAGTGAATTGTTTTTTAATTTCCTCGTCCTTTATCAGATCGATGCCCAGGGTTGTGTCGTCAGCAAATAAACCATCGATTACCGGATTACCGGTTTCATCGAGAGCTTCGATTTTTCCTCTCAGCATATCTTTTTCATCTGACTGGTCAACCTTTTCGAATTTACCATACCTGCGCCTGTAATTATCCAGGTAATCATTCTTCATTTTCTCGTCGGGTTCTATCTCATAGGCGGTAACCTTATTCTTCTTGCTGAGCTTTATTTCAAAACCGGGTGCCAGTCCGAGGTCGAATGAAAAGTTGAACGATTCCTGGGTGTCAAAGTCAATATTTTCATGTTCATCAGTTCTGGGCAGGGGATCACCAAGAATATCAATCTTTTCATCTGTAAGGTGTTTTTGAATATTTTCGGAAACAGCTTTGTTTATCTCCTCTATCTTTACTGCCTTTCCGTACATTTTCCTTATCAGTCCGTAAGGTACCATGCCGGGACGGAAACCTTTAATATTTGCCTTTTTCCGATAATCCCTTAATACTTTTTCAACTTTTTCCTCATAATCTGCCTTTTCAACCTGTACTTTAAGAACAGCATTAAGGTCATCAATGTTTTCTTTCGTGATAATCATTTCAGATATTATTACATGACATTTAAAAAAACCGCCAAAACGCACAGCAAATAATGGTTACAGGCGGTTTGAAAATATGTGCGGATGAAGGGACTCGAACCCCCACGTCACTTGGACACAAGATCCTAAGTCTTGCTCGGCTACCAATTACGACACATCCGCAAAAAACACCGCAAAAGTACAGAAAAATATTATTATTACAAAGAAGCTCAGTTACCTGCGCAGTTCAAAGTTCTTGCCCAGATAGACGTTTCTTACATGCTCATCTTCGGCAAGTTGCGTTGATGTCCCCGACATAAGGATCCTGCCCTCGAACAACAGGTAAGCCCTGTCGGTTATTGAAAGTGTTTCATGAACATTATGGTCGGTAATAAGAATTCCGATATTCTTATTTTTGAGTTTGGATACAATTTCCTGAATATCTTCAACTGCAATGGGATCAACACCTGCAAATGGTTCATCAAGAAGTATGAATTTAGGCTTTAGCGACAGCGCCCTGGCAATTTCGGTTCGGCGTCTTTCTCCACCGGAAAGCTGAATACCCTTGTTTTTCCTTATTTTATGAAGACCGAATTCTGTAAGAAGTGTCTCAAGCCGTTCAGTCTGTTCGCTTATTGACAGCCCCGACATTTCGAGGACGGCCTTTATATTATCTTCCACAGACAGATTTCTGAAGACTGAAGGTTCCTGAGCAAGGTATCCGATTCCTAGTCTTGCTCTCTTGTAAACAGGAAGGGTTGTAATTTCTTCATCATCGAGGAATATTTTACCTTCCTTGGGTCTTATAAGGCCAACTATCATGTAAAAAGATGTTGTCTTTCCAGCCCCGTTGGGCCCAAGGAGACCAACAATCTCACCCTGCTCCACATTTATTGAAACATGGTCGACAACTGTGCGGTTATGATATTTTTTTACCAGGTTTTCAGTATAGAGCTTCATGGCACTATATTAATGTATGGAAGATCATGTTGCAGCTCCGGATTTATCGCTCATGAACTCGGCATGTTCTTTGTCTTTCTGCTTCATGACCCTTTTCGAGATCAGTATACCCACTTCATAAAGAGCCAGCAATGGGATACATACAAGCATCTGGGAGAAAACATCAGGGGGAGTAATTATCGCAGCAATTATTACTATCACAATAATTGAATGACGTCGGTATTTGATCATGAATGAAGGGGTAATAACCCCAATTTTTGTAAGGAAAAAAGTAATTATCGGAAGTTCGAAAATAAGTCCTGTGGCAAGGCATATTGAAGTTAACGTGCCAATATAAGATCTGATATTGATCTGGTTAACAACATCTGGGCTCACCTGGTAGCTGTTTAGAAAATGTATTGATAGGGGAGCAAGTGCAAAGTATCCGAAAAGTACTCCGGTAAAGAAAAGAAGCGATGTTGCAAGAACGGCTCCGCGAGTATATTGTTTTTCATTACTGTGAAGGGCAGGTTTGAAAAACTGCCAGAACTCCCACATAATGTAGGGGAAGGCAAGTATTAAACCAGCCACAATGGCAACGGTTATGTGAGTCGTTATCTGACCAGCCATTTTAATGCTAATAAGATTAAGGGGCCTGGTGTTAATGCATAATGCGTCGATATTTAACAGTTGTCCAAGCTGGCAGAGTACCCGGTTTGTAAAAAATTCCGGATTTTTAGGTGCAAGAATGATCTTGTCAAAAATCAGGTTCTTTAAAACGAAAGCAATGATCATAAAAATGAAGATAGCTAATATTGACCTGATTATATGCCACCTAAGCTCCTCGAGATGCTCCAGGAATGACATTTCCCCCTCGTTGTTCGTACTTCTATTGCCCTTTCTGGCCATAGGCTGCAATAATTAGTTTTCTTAAATTTCAGTCAGCAAAGATGATAAATCTATTAATGCAAAACAAGTTCAATTTATTCTTGCCTTAAAATCTTCAGAACAACCTTTCTTTTTTTAAAGAAATTATTATAGTATTTGACTGGAAATTATATAACTTTATTAAACTGTAATTAAATACGGTTTGAAACACTAAAGTAACTGTGGTAACGAGATGAGTAGTGATGCGGCTATACATGAATATTTGAAGAAGTACTTCGGGTTTGATACATTTAAGGGGAATCAGGAGCCTATAATTAAGAATGTACTTGAGGGCCGCGATACATTTGTTCTAATGCCCACAGGAGGAGGTAAATCGTTATGCTACCAGCTGCCGGCGGTGATGAAGCCCGGAACTGCCATTGTAATATCTCCCCTGATCGCTCTTATGAAGAACCAGGTTGATGCGATGCGTAACTTCAGCACCGATGATGATGTTGCACATTTCCTTAACTCATCGCTTACAAAAACTGAAAGTGCAAGGGTAAAGAAAGATGTCCTCTCGGGAAAGGCAAAACTCCTTTATGTGGCCCCGGAATCGCTTACAAAGGAGGAAAATATAGACTTTCTCAAAAATGTGGACATATCATTTTATGCCATCGACGAAGCACACTGCATCTCAGAGTGGGGCCATGATTTCCGGCCCGAATACCGACGGATTCGACCAATAATAGATACGATAGGAAGATCACCTATTATTGCTCTTACTGCTACAGCAACCCCAAAGGTGCAACACGATATTCAGAAGAACCTTGGCATACTTGAAGCTGATGTCTTCAAATCCTCATTCAACAGACCCAACCTCTACTATGAGGTCAAATCAAAACAGGACGTTACCAAGGAGATAATCAAATATATAAAGAACAATCCGGGAAAGTCGGGAATTATTTATTGCCTCAGCCGAAAGAAAGTTGAAGAAATGGCTGAAACACTTAAGGTGAACGGCATAAAAGCACTTCCCTACCATGCCGGAATGGATTCGGCTACTAGAACCGCCAACCAGGACAAGTTCCTGATGGAGGAGGCCGACATTATTGTCGCTACAATTGCTTTCGGTATGGGTATCGACAAACCAGATGTTAGGTTTGTGATTCATTATGACATACCCAAAAGCCTTGAAGGATATTACCAGGAGACTGGCCGGGCGGGACGAGATGGAGGCGAAGGCAATTGCATTGCCTACTACAGCTATAACGATATAGTTAAGCTCGAAAAATTCATGCAGGGAAAACCAATAGCCGAACAGGAAATCGGCAAACAGCTTCTGCTTGAAACTGTATCATATGCCGAATCCTCAGTATGCCGCAGAAAATTGCTGCTTCATTATTTCGGAGAAGAGTATCCTAAGGAAAACTGCGAAGCATGCGATAACTGCCTCCATCCAAAAGCACAGTTCGAAGGAAGCGAAGCAGTAGTTAACGTGCTTGAAACAGTCCTTGCAGTAAAGGAAAAATTCAAAGCCGACCATATTGCAAATATCCTTTCAGGAAAGGTAACCTCTGCTATCAAGTCGTATAAGCACCACAAACTTGAATATTTCGGAATAGGCGAAGACAAAGATGAGAAATTCTGGAACATGGTGATAAGACAGGCACTGATTGCCAAATTACTTGTAAAGGATATTGAAAATTACGGGCTGTTGAAGGTCACTCCCAAAGGAATGGAATTCATCGAAAAACCTACCTCATTCATGCTGGCCGAGGATCATGATTATGCCGACACTTCAGATGAGGAAAATGCTTTCGGGGCAAGAACTGCCGCTGTTGATGAAGAACTCTTCAGCATACTTAAGGATCTTAGAAAAAAAATCGCCAAGCAGAAGGAAATCCCGCCTTTTGTAATCTTCCAGGATCCCTCACTTGAGGATATGGCGATTCAATACCCGATTACACTAGATGAACTTCAAAATATTTCAGGTGTGGGGGCAGGAAAGGCACAACGTTATGGAAAAGAATTCGTTGATATCATTAAGAAATATGTTGAGGAGAAGGAAATAATTCGACCTCTCGATATGGTGGTCAAATCAGTTGTCAATAAGTCGGGAATAAAGGTTTATATCATACAAAGCATTGATATGAAAAGACCACTTGAAGACATCGCCGAAGCAAAAGGCCTTGAAATGAATGAACTGCTGACTGAGATTGAGGCAATAGTGAATTACGGAACCAGGATAAACCTCGATTATTATATTAATATGGTAATGGACGAAGAGAGACAGCACGACATTTATGCATATTTCAGAGAGGAGGCCGAATCCGATTCGCTTGAGGAAGCAATTAAAGAACTGGGTAATGAATACGAAGAGGAAGAAATAAGACTTATGCGTATCAAGTTCCTTTCAGAGATGGGAAACTAGCGAGTGCCTCTTCCGAGCAGAACAAACAAAACTACTGAAAGTACATATAAAGGATAAATGATCATGGATGGTAGAAACCAATTCATGATTTTTTTATTGCCATACCGTCTAGCAGTATGGAATATCATAAGGTAATCAGGAACAGATTTAACCACCAGTGCTGCCAGAAAAACAGGAAAGAGATAGAGATATACCATCGCGGAAATCAACAAAACAGAAGGAAGCAACGTTGCTACAAAGGTCAAGACAGCAAGAATGATCGTGTGGCTGTCAGTGTAGTATCCGGCTTTCGACAGCCAGCGTGCTCTTTGATCCAGGAACGGGATAATTCTTCCGGATAACTCTGTTCTTACTGCTGCATGAGTTGACTCCAGCCAGACTATCCTGCTTCCCTTTTCAGCCTTCAGACTGTGAAGCAGAAAAATATCGTCGCCAGTGTTAAGATTAAAATGAATGCTTGGGGAGTGCCGGGTGTAAACATCCCTGGTGAATGCAAGATTGGCACCATTACACATCACCGGATAACCAGATGATGCAGCAGCAGCTGTTACTGCCTGAAGGCTCAGGAACTCAAGTTCACTAAATTTTCCGATAATTCCACCGGAACTTACTGGTTCCACCGGACTTATTATCATGTGTGGTTTTTCTTCTTCAAAGTAAGCAGCTATTGTCGAGATCCATCTTTTCCTGGTACGGCAGTCGGCATCGGTAGTGATTATCAGCTCCCCTTTTGCAGCTTCAATGGCGGTCTTCAGTGCAAGTTTTTTCCCACTCCCGTTGCTTTTCAATACTTTAAGGTTCCTGATACCTTCAAATTCTGATGCAATATCGACAGTATTGTCAGTTGAATTATCATCTGCGATTATAAGTTCAAAATTATTGCTGTCGTAGGTTTGTGCAGCAATGTCAGATAAAAGTCCGGGCAATCTTTCGGCTTCGTTACGGCATGCAACCACAACGGAGACAAATATATCAGGAGTCTTGCGGGGAGTAAAAGTCCTTATCTTCTTCAGTCCGGAGAACATTTTCAGCATTATGACAAAATAAGGCAGAAGGATCAGAAGTATCAGCCATTGCATAGGTTAAACCCTCATCCATTCGTAGAAAGAGTAATGTTCTGAACTCATACCAAGGGCTTCATAGGTCTTTTTTGCATTAAGGTTTCTGGTTTCCACGTAAAGCCTTAGGCCTGCTATATCGTTAATCCCGGCCTGTTCCTTTATGAAAAGATACATCTTCCTGAATATCCCGCGCCGGCGGTATTCAGGCATAACATATACAGATTGTAGCCACCATACATTCCTGTTCCTCCAGTCGCTCCATTCAAATGTGATAAGAAGTGAGGCAACCGGTTTTTGATCTGATTCAGCAACAAAATATTGTCCTTTTGAGTGATCGGTAAAAACAGCATTCACCCCTTTGGTCACAGTCTCAGGGTCGAGCCTTATTCCTTCTGTTTCCCATGCCATTTTAAGCTGGAAATCAATTATTGAAGGAGCATCTGATTGTACGGCTTTCCGGATCGTAATCATATTATGCCATTTGTTAATTCATTCTGAAATTAAGTAAATATACGCCCCGGGATCGATCCCTATCCTTATCTCCATTCTTCTACCCCTCTCCCCCTCGCAAAGTCTCTAAGTCTCTCAGTCACTCAGTATCTTCGTCCATGAGTCTATCGGTTCCTTCATCTCACATTGCCCACTGTCCATCGCCAAGCGTCCAGTGCCTGCCGCCCAGCGTCCTACTTGTACTCATCCCAACTCTTTATTGCCAGATCCTCAATATCCATCCTGCAGAAGGCAAGGATATAAGCGCTTGCAAGCCTGGCATTTGTCAACAGCGGAACATTAAAATCGACAGCATTCCTGCGTATTAAATAATCATTGTTAAGCTCTGAAGGGCTGAGATTCTTCGGGATGTTCACAACTAGGTCGACCTCACGGTTTCTGATCAGTTCAATGGTGTTTGGAGATTGGTTTTCATCGGGCCAGTATGCCACAAGTGCATCAACACCGGCATTTTTAAGAAATTCCTGAGTCCCCCTGGTAGCATATAGTTTATGTCCTTTTTCCCGTAATGCCCTGGCACTGTTAAGAAGTTCAACCTTCGACCGTGCCGGACCTGTAGAGAGGAGAATGCTTTTTTCAGGTACTTTGTAACCTACCGAATGCATCGCCTTCAGTATAGCCTCATAAAAACCTTCTCCGATACATCCGACTTCACCTGTTGATGCCATATCAACGCCCAGAACGGGATCAGCTTTGGCCAGACGCGAGAAACTGAACTGAGGCGCCTTTACTCCAACATAATCAAGCTCAAAAACCGATTTATGGGGTTTGTCAACCGGCAGCCCAAGCATGACTTTCGTTGCAAGCTCGATAAGGTTGGTCTTCAGTACCTTCGACACAAAGGGCATGCTCCTGCTAGCCCTCAGGTTGCACTCAATAACCTTTATATCATTATCCTTGGCAAGGAATTGTATATTGAACGGTCCAGCGATATTCAACTCCTTTGCAATTTGCCGGGAGATGCGTTTAATTCGCCTGGCTGTCTCGAAGTAGATTTTCTGAGCGGGGAATACAATGGTTGCATCACCCGAATGGACACCTGCAAATTCAACATGTTCACTTATTGCATAGGCAATAATTTCACCATCCCTGGCAACGGCATCTATTTCAATTTCCTTTGCATTTTCAATGAATTCGGAAACAACCACAGGGTACTGTTTTGAAACCTGTGATGCCAGGTCAAGATAGTGAATAAGTTCATTACGGTTAGATACCACATTCATTGCTGCACCTGAAAGAACATACGAAGGTCTTATAAGAACCGGGAATCCTATTCGGTCGACAAATTCAAATATGTCATCCGTTGAGGAAAGTTCTTTCCATCTGGGTTGATTGATCGCCAGGGTGTCGCACATCTGCGAAAATTTATGCCTGTTCTCTGCCCTGTCAATGGAAACGGGTGATGTTCCCAGAACTGGCACCCTGCTTTCATAAAGGCGCATGGCAAGGTTGTTTGGTATCTGGCCGCCAACTGAAACAATAACACCGGCAGGATTTTCAAGTTCAATTATGTCGAGTACACGTTCAAAAGTAAGCTCATCAAAATAGAGCCGGTCGCAGATGTCATAATCGGTACTGACAGTCTCGGGATTGTAATTAATCATAACAGAACGGTATCCCTCCTTCCTGATAGTGTTGATCGCATTTACCGAGCACCAGTCGAATTCGACGCTTGATCCGATCCTGTAAGCTCCTGATCCAAGGACAATGACAGACTTTTTGCAGTCGCTTCCATTGTAATCTATATCATGCTCCGATCCGCTGTATGTAAGGTAAAGATAGTTGGTCAGTGCAGGATACTCGGCAGCCAGAGTATCAATCTGCCTGACATACGGGATTATGCCAAGTTCTTTTCTTTTTTTTCTGACTTTTAAAAGATCGGTATGGATGTTTACTGAATCGGATTTCAAAACAAGCCTTGCAATCTGAAAATCGCTAAAACCGTTAATCTTGGCATGGGAAAGAAGCCCTTCAGGAAGCGAATCGAGTGAAGAATGCTGGCAAAGTTCGTTTTTTAAGCTGATAATGTTCTGAAGTTTATACAGGAACCATTTGTCGATCCTTGTAAGTTCGTATATCCTGTCGACCGAGAAACCCTTTTCAAGAGCTTCGGCAATGACAAATATCCTCATGTCGGTAGGTTCTGCAAGCTCTTTTTCAATATCAGAAAAGATCAGATTCCGGTTTCCGGTGAAACCATGCATACCCTGACCGATCATCCTCAACCCTTTCTGTATGGCTTCTTCAAATGTTCTGCCGATTGCCATCACTTCGCCGACACTTTTCATGCTGCTTCCGATATGATGAGATACGCCCTCGAATTTGTTTAGATCCCATCTCGGTATTTTGCAAACAATATAGTCCAGAGCCGGTTCGAAGCAGGCTGTAGTGGATTTCGTCACGGAGTTCTTAAGTTCATGAAGCCCGTAGCCTATTCCAAGCTTTGCTGCAATAAAAGCCAGAGGATAACCAGTAGCTTTTGAAGCAAGAGCGCTCGAACGCGAGAGCCTTGCGTTCACCTCTATCACCCTGTAATCTTCAGAATCGGGCGAGAGTGCATACTGAACATTGCATTCACCAACAATACCTATATGTCTTATTATTCTGATCGAAAGTTCGCGCAGCTTATGATACTCACTGTTTGTAAGAGTTTGAGAAGGAGCAACCACAATGCTTTCACCTGTATGAATTCCAAGCGGGTCGAAATTCTCCATGTTGCATACAGTTATGCAATTGTCAAACCTGTCGCGTACTACTTCATATTCAACTTCCTTCCATCCTTTAAGCGATTCTTCAACCAGAATCTGGTTTGTATACGATAATGCCTTTGATGAAAGTATCCTTAGCTCATCAGCATCCGATGCAAATCCGCTTCCCTGACCTCCAAGAGTAAAAGCTGCCCTTATTATAACCGGAAATCCCAGCCTGGTGGCAGCTTCAACTGCTTCATCGACTCCGTTAACAGCAATGCTCCTGGGGGTTTTTACATCGATCTCTTCCAGCCTCCTTACAAAAAGCTCACGGTCTTCAGTATCCATTATTGCCCTTACCGGAGTTCCAAGCACCTTTACATTGTACCGGTCAAAAACGCCGCTTTTGTATAGTTCGGCCCCGCAATTCAGTGCAGTCTGCCCGCCAAACGACAAGAGAATACCGTCAGGAAGCTCTTTTTCAATTATCTTCTCAACAAAATATGGAGTTACAGGCAGAAAATAAATCTTGTCTGCAAGTTCTTCTGAGGTCTGGACCGTAGCAATGTTCGGATTGATAAGCACTGTTTCAACTCCTTCTTCCTTCAAGGCCTTGAGCGCCTGAGAACCGGAATAGTCAAATTCACCGGCTTCGCCTATCTTGAGAGCTCCGGAACCCAGGATTATTACCTTTCTTGTTTCATCTTTCATCGCCGGATTTTAGTCCCCAAAATTAAAACAATTTTCAGAATGAAGATTAAAGTATTAAAAAATGCATACATTTGCATCGAAGTTGAATAAATATGCATAAGGTAGAACGTCTTCTGGCAATAGAGAAGATAATCAGGGAAGAGATTGTCACATCCCAGGAGGATCTGCTTAAGCTTCTGAAGGATGCAGGCATTAAATGCACGCAGGCTACTTTGTCGAGGAATCTCAGGCAGATGGGAGTGATCAGAGTGCCATACGGAGCAGTCAGCTACAGGTATTCGATGGGTGAGGGGAGGACAGTTTCATCACGGCCTGATCCTAAGCTAGACTTTGTTCCGGTTATCCGCGATATTGTGGAGGCAAGGGGTCTTCTGGTAATTCGAACAATACCGGGAAGCGCCAGCTCAACAGCATATCAGATAGACAATAGCGGCAGGTATGAAATTGCAGGAACAATAGCCGGAGATGACACCATCCTTGTCATCCCCCGCGACGGTATTACAATGCACCAGATTCACACCTGCCTTGAGATGATCTTTCCCGGATTGCACAGGCAGATCAGGGCAGGGGTTTAAAGGTTCTGAGATCAATTAACAATAACTTAATATAATTAATACTTAAAATGCGATGAAAGAAAAAGTTGTACTTGCCTACAGTGGGGGACTGGATACCTCGGTAATACTGAAATGGCTTATTGAAAAAGATTATGAGGTTATTGCCTTTGTTGCGGATGTTGGTCAGGATGACGATTTTGAGGAATGCCGCAAAAAAGCTCTGCTATTGGGAGCGTCAAAGGTTATAATAAAGGATCTTAAAAAAGAGTTCATTGATAATTATGTGTTCAAAGCGATTATGGGTAATGCCATATATGAGGACAGGTATCTGTTGGGGACGGCGCTGGCCAGACCACTGATAGCAATGAAACAGATAGAGGTTGCAGTCAGCGAGAATGCGGGAGCGGTTGCACATGGAGCCACCGGCAAAGGGAATGACCAGGTAAGATTCGAGCTTTGTTATTATGCCCTTAAACCCGATATAAAAGTGATATCACCATGGAAAGACAAGGAATTTCTTGAGAAATTTAAAGGGAGGACCGATCTGCTCAAGTACGCTTCAGAAAAAAAGATACCTGTAAAGGCAAGCATTGACAAACCATACAGCGAGGATGACAACCTTATGCATATAAGTCATGAAGCCGGCATACTTGAAGACCCGATGTTCTCCATCCAGAAAAACATGTTGTCAAAAATGGTCCTCCCCCAGGATGCTCCCGATAAGGAAACAAGGCTTGTGATCCATTTCAAGAACGGTATTCCGGTTAAGGTTATTAACAAGGATGACGGGACAGTAAAGGAAGACTCATTGGAAATGTTCACATATCTTAATGATATTGCCGGCAGGAACGGGATCGGACTTCTCGATATGGTTGAGAACAGGTTTGTAGGCATTAAATCGAGGGGTGTTTATGAAACACCTGCAGCAACAATACTTCATGTTGCCCATAAGGATCTTGAGGGAATTGCCATGGACAGGGAAGTAATGAGGTTACGTAACATGCTCACGCCGAAATTTGCCGAGCTGATTTATTATGGTTTCTGGTTTAGTCCTGAAATGGATTTTCTTATGGCTGCGATCGAAAAAAGCCAGGAAATAATTGACGGTAGTGTCCACCTTTGCCTTTACAAAGGTAATATCCTGATTGAAGGCCGCGAATCACCATCTTCACTTTATGACAAGGAGCTTTCAAGCATGGACATAGAAGGAGGATTTGACCAGACCGACAGCCGCGGATTTATCAGGATAAATGCAATCAGGCTAATGGCTCACCGGGCAATTGTCGAAGCCAGTAAAAAGAAGAATTAATGGCCCTTCTGCCGAAAACAAATAAAACCTGGATCTGAATCAACAAATGCATCGCTATGAAACTCTGGGAAAAAGGTATTGCTACCGAACATTCGGTGATCGAATTCACCTCCGGTGAAGACCGGATCACCGACCTTCTTCTTGCTGAATGGGATATAGCCGCATCGATGGCTCACGCCATAATGCTTGAAAAATGCAGACTGATATCTGCCGGTGAGAAAAAGGATCTTCTGAATTCTCTTTTTTCATTATTTCAGAAGAAAGAGAACGGGAAACTGATTATTGATGAAGGTGTTGAAGATATCCATTCGCAGATAGAAAAAGAATTGACGGAAACTCTGGGACCTGCGGGTCGAAAGATTCACACAGGCAGGTCAAGGAATGATCAGGTTCTGACGGATATCCGTCTTTTCACCCGACATTCGATTGATGAACTTGCATCGGGAATTGCACGGCTATTCAATAAGCTGCAGGAGCTTAGCGGGAAATATCTCAATGTCCTTTTACCAGGTTATACGCACATGCAGCCTGCAATGCTGTCATCCTTTGGACTGTGGTTCGGTTCGTGGTCAGAGTCTCTTGCTGATGATATTATTGTACTGGAAGCGTCAAGGATTCTCAATAACAGGAATCCCCTGGGCACGGCTGCTGGATATGGATCCACACTTCCCCTGCAAAGGAAGATCACCACTGAACTTCTTGAGTTCGATGCTCCTTTATACAATTCGGCATACGCCGGAATAAACAGGGGAAAAGCTGAGATGTCAACAGCTGCGGCTCTTGCATCCTTAGCCCATACACTGAACCGGCTTGCCATGGATATATGCCTGTTTATGAGCGCTGAATTCAGGTTCATCGATTTTCCCGACGAACTGGTGACAGGCTCAAGTATTATGCCCCAAAAAAGAAATCCAGATGTGTTTGAACTGATACGAGGCAAGTGCAATCTGCTTCAATTACTTCCTGCTCAGGTCAGCGCAGTTGTATCCAACCTCCCTTCGGGCTACAACAGGGAATTGCAGCTTCTTAAACAACCATTATTTAATGCTTTCTCAGAAATACAAGAATGTATTGCCATTCTGATAATTATGCTTGATAATATGAAGCTGAGGGATAATATTATGGAAAATCCTGTTTACAACGCTATTTATAGTACTGAGGAAGTGAACCGCCTCGTTAGGGAAGGAATACCTTTCAGAGATGCATATAGAAGTGTTGCTGAATCAATTAAAAAAGGAATCTTTAGTAAGACAGCATTGACCGACTATACTCATGAAGGATCTGTCGGCAACCTGTGCAATGAAGAAATAAGAAACCTCTTTGAGAAAAGGATTATAGTTTTCAAAAGTAAGCCTGCCGGTGAGCTTATTGAAAAACTGATGTATTATGCGTAAATTATTAAGATTCTTTGGATCAGAAGGCCAAAACAGCTATTGTCAAACAAATTTCACGTTTAATTTGGGAAACCATATAAGCAGATTATCCCATAGCCATTCGGTTGATAATTGTCATGTAAGCAGATGACAAACAGCAATGTTTTTATTGATATATGTCAACTAATTAATTGATATATATCAATAAAAATTATTATTGTAATGTAATACCAGTTGTCACGACAGACTCTTCTTTATGTTTTCGATAAAATCGTCAAAAAGGAAGTCCGTGTCAGTTGGTCCTCCGGATGCCTCAGGGTGGAACTGGGTTGAAAAGAAGGGCTTGAATTTATGTCTCATTCCCTCATTGGTATTATCATTAATATTAATAAAATACGGTTCCCAGTCCTTTGCCAGGGTGTTGTTGTCAACCGCAAATCCGTGGTTTTGCGAGGTAATATACGCCTTGTTTGTACCTGACAGGAGGACAGGCTGATTATGGCTTCTGTGCCCATATTTCAGTTTATATGTATCAGCTCCCGAAGCCAGGGCCATAAGCTGGTTGCCAAGGCAGATACCAAAAACAGGTTTTTCACCTTCGAGTGATCTTTTGATATTGCTTATGGTTTCAACGCACATTTTGGGATCACCCGGACCATTTGTCAGGAACAGTCCGTCAAATTCTTCCTTGTGAAAATCATAATTCCAGGGAACCCTGATAATTGTTGTATCACGCTTGAGGAGATTTCTGATTATATTGTATTTAACACCGCAGTCAACAAGAAGGATCCTGTAACTGCCGTTCCCATACTTTTTAATGGTTCGGGTGCTTACCTCGGCTACGAGGTTATCCTTATTCGGATCGTAGAAACTGGTATTAATTCCCTCAGGCTCAAGTTTGCCGAGCATAGTTCCTTTTTCTCTGATTCTTCTGGTCAGTGCTCTTGTGTCGATACCATAAACTCCGGGGACATTGTTTCTTTTAAGCCAATCGTCGAGGCTTTCTGCTGCGTTCCAGTGGCTGTATTCAAAAGAGTAATCGGATACTACAAGACCGGATATATGGATAGATGAAGATTCATAAAAGCTATAAAGGTTATTCTCCTCGTTTTTAGCTGGGGCGCCGTAGTTGCCTACAAGAGGATAGGTAAGGCAGAGGATCTGGCCTCTGTAGGATGGATCGGTAAGGCTTTCGGGATATCCGGTCATTGCCGTATTAAAAACCACCTCACCTGCAGAACTTACTGGTGCCCCGAAAGATTTTCCATAACAAACTGTTCCATCTTCAAGTGTGAGCCTGACTCTTATCGATTCCTTCATTCTTATATGGAATTTTATGGTTTTCTTATAGTTTCTGTTGCTTCTTTTATTTTTTGCAGGGCACTGATTACGTTTTTTCTGGTTGTTGCAAGGTTCATACGCATGAAGCCCTCTCCTCCGGGGCCAAAAGCTGAACCTTCATTCAATCCCACTCCTGCCCTGAGGGTGAAAAACTCCTGAAGTTCTTTTGGGTTCATTCCCAGCTTCCTGCAGTCGAGCCATATCATATAGGTGGCCTCTGGTCTGACAGGTATGATCTCAGGGATATTTTCACTGAAATAATCCATGGCAAGTTCAACGTTACCTTTTATGTATTCCTTCAACCCTTCCAGCCATTCGTGGCCTTCAGAATAAGCAGATGTCGAAGCGATTGTTCCGAAGATATTCCCGCTGCCGATGTGGAGATGATCGATCCTTGAATTGAAATATTTGCGAAGGACGGGATTGGAAATAATTACTGAAGAAGTTGAGAGACCTGCAAGATTGAAAGTTTTACTTGGAGAAATACAGGTAACAGTAATGTCAGCTATATCTTCAGAAATTGCTGCAACTGGCTGATGTTTGTATGGAGGGAGCACAAGGTCACAATGGATTTCATCTGATAGTATAATTATATTGTTTTTGATGCATATCTCTGCAAGCCGGGAAAGTTCTTCCAAAGACCATGCTCTTCCAACCGGATTGTGGGGATTGGATATAATGATCATTTTCACTGCCGAACTTATGTTTGAGGATAGTGATTCAAGATCCATTAGATATCTGCCGTCTTTCTCAATTAGTTGGTTAAAGGAAAGGTTTCGTCCATGGCTTTCGACAGCTGAAAAGAACGGGAAATAAACGGGGGGCTGCACCATTATTATATCTCCGGGGCGGGTAAAGGCCAGGGTGCAGATATTTAGGGCAGGGACTATTCCCGGGGAGAAGCAGATCCATTCTCTGTTGATTTTCCAGTTATGATGTGTGTAGTGCCAGTTGATGATCGATTTATAATAAACCTCCGGTCGGAATGAATATCCCAGTATCTCATGATCAAGCCTTTTTCTAAGAGCTTTGATGATGAAACCGGGAGTTTTAAAGTCCATATCGGCAACCCACATGGGGATGAGGTCGGATGTGCCAAATATTTCTTTTGTCAGGTCGTATTTTACACAGTCGGTCCCTTTTCTGTCGACGGTTTCATCAAAGTCCCATTTCATCCTTTCATTGTAAAACAGAGTGCTCAAAGATAACTAAAAATCAATGATGCAATCAGCTGAAGGGTAGTGAATGGAAACTTGTGCAAATTTACAGGGGTACAAAGATTCTTCACGCTGAAATATTATTCCCAAAACCTTTCAAAATAGGTGACATAAGGAAGTCTATGTAAAGATATTTTATTATTTTTATCACCGTTTTTGAATGAATTTAATTTAAAATAACTTGATATGAAAAAAGCGTTGGCAATCATCTTGATTCCGGTACTGCTTCTTGGTTTATCGGTTCTCAGTTCATGTAAGGGAAAATCTGAGAAGCGTCAACAAAAGATCGTTGAAATGAGCCAGGTTAAGACAATTGAAAATGAGATAGAAAAAAATGTATATCCTTTGCCTACTTCGGCGGAAGTGATAAAGATGCTTACAGAGCTTGAAGTTGGATATATTATTGGCATCTCAAATCCTGTTGCAAACTCAAAAAAGTACTTTACAAGTGCCAAACGGGCAATGAACCTGGGAGCATACGGAGCTGACCTGAGCTACGCAACCCTTTACAATATCAATCAGGAGGTTATCAATTACCTTGATGCCATCAGGTCGCTGGCTGCCGAGCTTAATCTGTCGAAGATATATGACGAGACTTTGTACGACAAGATAAGGGAGAATTTCGACAACAGGGATAAGCTTGTGGATATTCTTACTGAAGCATTCAATAATACCTATGCCTACCTTGCCGATAATGATCAACAGGCACTGGCCCTACTGGTTGTAGGAGGCGCCTGGGTGGAAGGAATGTATCTTACAACCCACGTTTCAGAGGCTGCTTACCAGATTGCCGGTATCTCAAAGGTCCTCCTGGAACAGAAAAAATCGTTTGAGCTTTTCATGGATATAACAGAACCTTATCTTGCCGATCAGGATCTTAAAAAATTCGTTGACATGCTCGAACCGATGAAAAAAGTATATCAGGGCCTGGATACAAGCCTCACCATGCAGAATATTATGGACATAACCAAAGCTATTGAAGGCATTAGAGATCAAATGGTTCAATAATACTTTTGATTACTTTCCGGGGTTAGTTTAAAAGGATTGATCCTTTACTATATATTTTTTAAAACAGTCCCCTTTTTTATTCGCTTTTTATGAGGGAATCTGTACTGCTTGCCTTAATTCATATTTTTGCCATTATTTCAACAATAAATCCCGGAGGTATTTCTTCCAGGGGGAAGAAGATACTCCGGAGCTACCTGCGCAGATACCTGAACAGGGAACTGGAAGAAGAATACTATGCCCTTTTTGAAAACAACCTCGAGTTTTATTCCAACGAATTAAAATCAGTTGACAAGGATGAGCTGGCAGATGAGGATTCACTTGTAACTTTTCAGATAACAAATATCTGCCGTCAGATAAAGAAAGGACTCTTCCTCGAAGAGAGAATGATAGTATTTCTTCAGCTTCTTGAATTTGCTTTTGAGGATGGCAGGGTTAGCCAGCAGGAACAGACAATTATAGACATTGTAGCACGGACATTCAATATTTCAAAAAAGGAGTTTGACAATGCATGCTCTTTTATGATCGGAAGGGCATACAATGATGTAACTCCCGACTGTCTGCTTTTAATCGAAAGTGACAATCCCAAAAAATGGGCTTCCGGTGAATATTCTAACTATGAAAAGTGGCATCATCTCAGGGTCAAAGGTTTCAAGGGACGTATGTTCATCCTTCATATCGAAAGTACCGGGTCACTCATTCTCATTTATGACGGAACACTTGAGCTTTATTTTAAGGGACGCGACATTATAGCCTGCCGGCCATATCTTCTTGAGCGTGGAGTCAATATAAAAGGACAGGGGATTGAGCCTATTTATTATTCCCGTATTTACAAAAATTTCGTATCAGTCAAATTCCCTGAAAGAATAGTATTTGAGGGACACGATATTGAATTCTTGTTCAGGAATTCCGACAACGGAGTGAGACGGATGAATTTCAGGATTGAGTCTGGCAACCTTATCGGACTTATGGGAGGAAGCGGGGTGGGTAAGAGTACAATGCTCAACCTTCTTCAGGGAAAAATCACTCCCAATTCCGGGAATATTTATATTAACGGCTATGATCTTCATAGTGATTCCGAGAAACTTACCGGTCTGATAGGTTATGTGCCACAGGATGATTTGCTGATTGAGGAACTGACTGTTTATCAGAATCTTTACTACAATGCTCGATTGTGTTTTGGCGACTATGATGAAGAACAGCTTAATAAAACTGTGGAAAAGGTGCTGGCGGATCTTGATCTGCTTGAAATTAAGGATCTTCAGGTAGGAGATGTTCTTAACAAGAAAGTAAGCGGCGGACAGAGAAAAAGGCTTAACATCGGACTTGAGCTGATGCGTGGCCCCAGTGTTCTTTTCGTCGATGAGCCCACCTCCGGCCTTTCTTCGTTCGACTCGGAAAAAGTAATGACCCTTTTAAAGAATCAGTCATTAGCAGGGAAGCTTGTTTTCGCAATAATCCATCAGCCTTCATCCGATATACTGAAGATGTTCGATAAACTGTGGATACTCGACAAGGGAGGCTATATGGTTTATGACGGTGATCCTGTTGAGGCCCTGGTTTATTTTAAGACTGAAACCTCCCAGGCAAATGCTGCAGAAAGTGAATGCCCGAATTGCGGTAACATTGAGACCGAGGATATTCTTCATATAATAGAGGTAAAAGTAATTGACAATGCCGGTTATCCGGGAACAGAAAGACAGATAAGCCCCGTAGAATGGTATGAAAAGTACAGGAAGAAAATGATGCCTGAGATTTCGGGTAAGCCTCCAATGGAGAAATTACCTCCGAGCAATTTCAGGGTACCCGGCAGAGTTGACCAAATCAAAACATTTATTAAACGGAATGTCACCCGAAAATTTGCCGACCGGCAGTATATGACAATAAACCTTTTAGAAGTTCCGGCACTGGCCCTGATATTAGGTTTCCTGTCGAAATACAGCGAGAATGGAACGTACCTCTTCTCTGCAAATAAGAACTATCCAGTGTTCCTTTTCATGTCGATTATTGTTGTACTTTTTGTCGGACTTACAGTAAGTGCTGAGGAGATTTTCAGAGACAGGAAAGTACTTGAAAGGGAAAGATTTCTTAACCTGAGCTGGATGAGTTATCTGCTGTCGAAAATAAACTTTCTTTTTATCCTTTCGGCTATACAGTCGCTGTCGTTTCTAATTGTTGCAAACGTACTTCTTGAAGTGAGGGGGATGCTTTTTCCCCAATGGATAGTTCTTTTTTCTACTGCATGTTTCGGCAATATGCTCGGATTGAATATTTCGGCCGGGATGCGAAGTGCAGTGAGTATTTATATACTTATTCCTCTGCTGCTTGTTCCCATGCTTCTTCTGGGCGGCGCAATGATTAGATTTGATGACCTGCACAAATCCATCAGCAGAAAGATATATGTCCCCGTCATTGGCGACGTGATGGTTACCAGGTGGGCTTATGAAGCACTTATGGTTGAAGAATTCAAGTCAAACAAGTTTGAAAAACCCTTCTTCAATTATGATATGCAGATAAGCCAGAATGAGTGGTACGCTACTTTTCTGATACCGGAGCTTAAAGTGAAAGTAAGAGAATGCAAGGTAGCGGGGAAGAAAGAGGAATTCAGGGAATACTGCAAAAACAACTTAAAAAAGGTCGTTTATCATATTAATGAGCTGTCGACTGTTACGGGTATAAAACCCGGGCGATGGATAGCATCCTTTACCTACAATGATTTCACCGATGCAGCCGGAGATGAAGCTCTTTCATATCTCGATAGTCTGAGTTCTAACATAAGGTCAGTCATAAGGGCATTAAATTTCTGTAAAGACTCACTTTATAATCAGATGAGCGTTACAATTGGAAAAGATAAGATGCTTGAGCTACGGGAAAGGAATTATAATGAGAATCTTGCCGATATTGTACGTAACACGCTAAACAAGAACAAGATATTCGATTCAGATAAGAAGCTTATACAGAAAGCTGACCCTGTATTCATGCAGCCGGGATCAAAATGGGGCCGGGCACATTTCTATGCTCCTTTCAAACAGATTGGGAATCTGAAGATCGACACATTAATATTCAATGTAGTAGTTATATGGCTGATGACTTGTGCATTATTTGCTGCACTCTATTATAACCTTCTTAAAAAGTTCATCATATTCCTTGAATCGCTGAAATTGCCAATATGGAGGAAGTTCGGAAGGGAACTGCTTCAGATATGATTAAATCTAAAAGCAGTATCCGGAGCGTATTATCTTACTTTCTGACGGCAAACAGATAAGTTAATATGGTAAAGCCAAAGAAAAAGCTGGGCCAGCATTTCCTTAAAGACAAAAACATTGCTCTGAGGATAGTTAATTCCTTTTCGGGAAGCGATTGTGATTCTGTTCTTGAGATTGGTCCCGGAACAGGAATCCTTACCGGAATACTTATTGAAAGGAATTTCAGCGATTTCCAGGTAATTGAAATTGACCATGAATCGGTGAGGTACCTGCGCGCAAATTATGGCAGATTGACCAAAATTATCGTCGGTGATTTTCTGGAATTTGACCTGAGAGCTCATTTTAAAGGTACTATCGGACTTATCGGTAATCTGCCCTATAACATATCCTCTCAGATATTTTTTAAAATTATTCAATACCGCGACATTATTCCAGAAGTTTGCTGCATGGTTCAGAAGGAAGTTGCCGAGAGAATCTGTGCAAAGCCGGGTTCTCGCACATACGGTATTCTTAGTGTACTGCTCCAGACATACTATTCAACTGAATATCTTTTTTCTGTTTCGGGTAAAATGTTTTATCCACCTCCAAAAGTGGAGTCGGGAGTCATCAGGCTTCAGAGAAATCAGGTAAAGTCAATAGGGTGTGACGAAGAACTGTTTGTGAAGGTGGTTAAGGCCTGTTTCAACCAGCGGAGGAAGAAGCTCAGAAATTCTGTAAGAGCTGCATTTGATTTGAATGAATATAATTTCAGGGAATCTGATCTTAGGCCTGAGCAGCTCTCCGCTGAACAGTTTATAGGTCTGACAAACTGGATTGATGTACGGCGTAAGAATTCAGAATGAAAAGCCCATGGCATCAACAGGATTCATCCTGGCCGCGGCATATGCAGGGGCATAGCCGGCTACAATCCCTATTGTTGCTGAGATGAAAATGGCAAGGAAAATGTTGCCGAAAGTCAGATGAATGGTAAGGTCATACAGGTAATTGACTACAAGTGTACCGAAAAATATGAGGATCAGTCCCAGGAGGCCGCCTACAACTGATAGGAGAACCGATTCAGTAAGAAACTGCTGAAGTATGAAAAACCTCTTTGCTCCGAGAGCTTTCTGTATGCCGATGATGTTTGTACGTTCTCTGACTGATACGAACATAATATTTGCAATTCCGAAACCGCCGACAAGTATCGCAAATCCTCCAATTATCCAGCCACCTATGTTGATTCCCTTGAATACAGCGTCAAAACCCTGTGAGAGCATGCTGGCTTTGTTTACCGAGAAGTTTGTTTCCTCTGTCGGCTTAAGCCGCCTGGCTGCCCTCAGGATCATTGTTATCTCATCAGAAAGTTCCTGAACAGCTACATCGGGCTTTGCCTTTACTATCAGCTGGGTCTCGACGAACCTGTTCCTGATGTTGATAAAACTCCTTCCGAAATTCAGGGGAACTATCGTAAGCTGGTCTGCATTGCTTAAGCTGATGCCACCCTGACCTTCTTTTTTCAGAACACCAATAACCTGGGTCTTGAATCCGGACATGGTTATTGTTTTACCAATGGGGTTGGATTTCTCAAATAATTTCTCAGCTACCTCAGCTCCCAGTACAGCAACATTATTCCCTGAGACAAACTCATACGGAGAAAAATACCTGCCTTTTTCTATCTCAAATGAGACAACCTTTTCAAGATCTGGTGTCACAGCACCTACCATGGCCGCATCGGCAATATTGTTTTTATACTTGATCCTTTCATTCTGGAATATACCTAGGGCAGCAGATTCGGCTTTTGTCGATTTGCTTAAAACGGCTTTATAGTCATCAAGATTGACCGATGGCCATTTAATTATGTCCCACCAGGCAAGGTTGGGATCAAACGACCATGGGAACTTCTGAATATAAATAACATTGCTGCCCATGGAATTTATACTGTCGCGTATCGATTTCTCCATCCAGTCAAATACGGTGAACACCGAGATAATACAGAATATCCCTATTGTGATCCCGAATAGGGATAGGAATGTCCTCAGCTTATTTACAATCACTGAGTTAAAGGCAAAAATCACACCTTCATTGAAGAGTCTGAGGAACATTTTCATCTTAAATAATCTTAAAATAAAGAATCTTATTTCAGGGTACCTTTGATATAACCATTATTCTTAACGAACCCGAAAAAGGGATAACCGGATTTCATCGTTTAAACATGAATTTACTGATGGCCGAAGATAGAAAATCCTCCGGTGTTACAACAGAGGTCTGGCCATTTTTTAATCAATAACTAAGGATTTATTTATTGGTATGAGAGTTTATCATACCCGGAAGGTGAATTGTAGTTTAATTATCATGAATATTATGCATTGAGGATAATAAAAAAATTTCTATTTTTAACCGCCTGAAACAGAAGGGAAATTCCAATCATAAAAATCAGAATATGAGTGAAAAAAGAATAAAGAGCGCGCTGATCTCAGTTTATTATAAGGAAGGATTGGAACAGATTGTAAGGCTCCTTGATGATTTAAAGGTCAAACTCTATTCGACTGGCGGCACATTCAGTTTTATCAGCAGTCTTGGGATCAATACGGAGAAGGTAGAGGACCTGACAGGTTATCCATCAATCCTGGGTGGAAGAGTGAAAACTCTTCATCCTTCTGTTTTCGGAGGTATACTGGCACGCAGGGAAAATACCAATGATCTGGAGCAGTTGGATGAATACCGTATTCCTGAGATAGATCTGGTGATTGTTGATCTTTATCCTTTTGAGAAGACAGTGCAATCGACAGACAATGAAGATGACATTATTGAAAAAATAGATATCGGCGGCATTTCCCTTATCAGAGCTGGCGCAAAGAATTATAAGGATGTCCTCATTGTTTCATCGGTTAAACAGTACCCCGGGCTTTTAAAGTTACTTTCTGAAAAAAAAGGTGTGACCAGCATTGAAGATAGAAGGCATTATGCTGCCGAAGCTTTTATGATTTCATCGCATTATGATACGGCAATATTTAAATACTTCAACAGGAAAGAAGGAATTGATGTATTCAGGGAAAGCATAAATGAAGCATACAGCCTGCGCTACGGAGAGAATCCTCACCAGAAGGGTATATATTTTGGCGATCCCGGCAGATTTTTTGACAAATTGCATGGTAAGGAGATTTCTTATAACAATCTCCTGGATATTGATGCCGCAGTAAATCTTATTGATGAGTTCGATGAAACAACCTTTGTTATAATCAAGCATAATAATGCATGTGGAGCAGCATCTCGGAGTAATCCCCTTGATGCCTGGAAAGATGCTCTGGCATGTGATCCGGTGTCAGCCTTTGGCGGAGTGATTGTCACCAATACAGAAGTGGATGAAATTACTGCATCAGAAATTGACAAACTGTTTTTTGAAATTATTATAGCTCCTGGATATTCACAGGAAGCACTGGAAATACTGACCAGGAAAAAAAACAGGATCATTCTGAAACTTAAAGAAGCCCAGAAGAGCCGATCCGTCTTCAGGTCACTTCTTGATGGCGTCCTATGGCAGGAAAAAGATCTTGCTTCAGAACAGGCGGATGATATGAAACCGGTTACTGATACAATTCCGGATCCGGAACAGACAAGGGATTTGATATTTGCCAATAAAATTGTCAAGCACAGCAAGTCCAATGCAATTGTAATTGCCAAAAACAGTCAGCTTTATGCAAGCGGAGTAGGGCAGACATCAAGAGTTGATGCTCTGAGGCAGGCTATTGAAAAAGCACATGGATTTGGGTTTGACCTTAACGGAACGGTGCTGGCCTCAGATGCTTATTTCCCTTTTGCCGATTCAGCAGAGATAGCACATAAGGCAGGGATAAAAGCAATAGTGGAACCCGGAGGATCGGTAAGGGACAAAGATACAATTGACTACTGCGCTTCAAACGGGATAGCTCTGGTCTTTACAGGAATAAGGCATTTCAAACACTGATTGAAAATTAAATTAATTTCTCATAGATGGGACTTTTTTCATTTTTGACACAGGAGATCGCGATCGATCTGGGCACTGCAAACACAATAATCATACATAATGATAAGATAGTGGTTGATGAGCCTTCAATAGTTGCTCTGGATAAAAATACCGGCAAGCTGATAGCGATTGGAGAGGCTGCAAGGCAGATGCATGGGAAGACCCATGAAAATATAATTACAGTGAGGCCTTTGCGTGATGGGGTCATCGCCGATTTTAACGCTGCAGAACTAATGATCAGGGGAATGATTAAAATGATCAATACCGGTCCCAAATTCTTTACTCCGTCTCTTAAGATGGTGGTGTGCATTCCCTCTGGCAGTACCGAGGTAGAGCTGCGTGCCGTACGCGACTCTTCAGAGCATGCTGGCGGAAGGGATGTTTATATGATTTATGAACCCATGGCTGCAGCCATAGGAATAGGAATTGATGTTGAAGCTCCTGAAGGATCAATGGTCGTTGACATTGGTGGCGGAACTACAGAAATTGCGGTTATTGCCCTTGGTGGAATAGTGTGCAATAAATCCATAAGGATTGCTGGTGACGGCTTTACAGCTGATATTCAGTCTTACATGAGGCATCAGCACAATATTAAGATCGGGGAGAGAACAGCTGAAGATATAAAAATTGCAGTAGGAGCAGCTTTGCCGGATATTGAAAATCCTCCGGCAGACTATATTGTACGCGGACCAAATATAATGACATCTCTGCCTATTGAAATACCGATATCATATCAGGAAATAGCTTATTGCCTCGATAAATCCCTTACCAAGGTTGAAGCTGCACTTCTTAATGTTTTAGAACAAACGCCCCCTGAACTTTATGCAGATATTGTCAACAAAGGCATATATCTTGCGGGCGGTGGTGCACTTCTCAGGGGTCTTGACAAGAGGCTTTCAGATAAGATAAATATAAATTTCATTGTTGTTGAAGATCCATTGCATGCTGTGGCAAGGGGAACAGGCGTAGCTTTGAAGAATGTCGACAAGTTTCCCTTCCTGATGCGATAACGCCGAATCAGATGAGGAATCTCTTTAACTTTCTGGTTAAATACAACAATCTCATCATTTTTCTTTTACTGGAAGGATTATCTTTCTTTTGGCTTGCAACCGGCAATAATTATCATAACTCAGTAATGGTGAAGAGTGCTCAGTCACTCACAAGAGGTGTAGAGCAAAGGATCAGCAATCTGAGAAATTACCTGAATCTCAGGGAAATAAATTCAAACCTTGCGGCTGAAAATGAAGCTCTGAGGAATTCGATGGAACGTCTTGTAAAAAAGGAGGATGTTGCATTCACTTCTGTTGTTGATACACTCTACAGGCAACAATATAAGTACACTTCTGCGGAAGTAATAAATAATTCGGTTAACAGGCAAAAAAACTATTTTACTCTTAACAAAGGAAAACGGCAGGGTCTGGCTGTGGACATGGCTGTCACCTATGACAATAAAGTTGCCGGGATAATAGTAAGCTGTTCGGATAACTATTCAGTGGCGATCTCAATTCTTAACCTGGATTTCAGGGTAAGTGCACGAATTAAGCCTAGCGGTTATTTCGGTTCCCTGAACTGGGACGGTCATAATCCGCGGTATGCAGTTCTGAATGAGATTCCCCAGCACATAAATGTCAGTATAGGCGACACTGTTGAAACAACCGGTTACTCGGCAATATTCCCTGAGGGTACACTCATCGGGGTCATCAGTGATGTCAAAAGCAGTGGAAGTGATTTCTATAATATAAAGGTGGAGCTTTTTACAGATTTAAGGAAACTCCGATATGTAACAGTGATAGGAAATATCAGAAAATCTGAACAGCAACAGATTGAAAAACAGTTCCAATGATAAATACATTTATTAGATACGGAATAATTATCATTCTATTGATATCACTGCAATTGCTGCTATTTAACAACATACAATTCAGCGGATATATAAATCCGTATGTATATATAATGATTGTTCTCCTTCTGCCTTCAACAATCCCTTCCTGGCTATTGCTGATAATATCATTCCTTACAGGTCTGATAATTGATCTATTTATGGGTTCCCCGGGTATGCATTCTTCGGCCACCCTGCTTGCAGGGTTCAGTCGTCCTTATGTTCTTGCAGCTATTGCACCCCGGGACGGGTATGAGTCGGGAAAGGAGCTTTCTATGCTTGTTTACGGATTCAGATGGTTCGCGGTTTATGCATCGATTATAATAGTGATCCACCATACAGCCTTGTTCTATCTTGAAGTTTTCAGGTTCTCAGGCTTTTTCAGAACGCTCCTTCGGGTTATACTTAGCAGTGCTTTTACCACAGCCTTTATTCTTCTGGCAGAAAGATACAGGAAAGGAAGATGAACATATCCCGAGATGAAAGACCCATTCATAAACCGGAAGTATATTGTGATGGCACTTATAATAGCAGCTGCCTTTATCCTGCTTGTGAGGTTGTTCATTATCCAGGTGATCAAGGATACTTACAGATTGTCGGCTCAAAATAATGTTCTTAGGTATATAGTTCAGTATCCGGCCCGCGGTCTGATCTATGACAGAAATAAAAAGCTGATCGTTTTTAACCAGGCTGCATACGACCTGATGGTTGTTCCCGCACAGACAACTGTAATTGATACCTCCCGGTTCTGTGAATTGCTAGATATCTCAACTGATCTCTTCAGGGAAAGAATGAATGCAGCAAAAAGTTATTCAAAACGAGCCCCTTCAGTGTTCCTTAAGCAGATCTCGGCAGAAACATATGCGCGGCTGCAGGAGAAATTGTTTTTGTTTCCCGGTTTTTATGTGCAGCCGCGTACCCTGAGAAAATACTCAAAACCTGTTGCATCTCACCTGCTAGGATATGTAAGTGAGGTTGATGAGAATATTGTAAAGAGAGATACATATTACAGGTCAGGAGATTATATAGGAAGGCTGGGTATTGAGGAAGCCTACGAAAAAGAGCTAAGAGGCAAACGCGGCGTGAAGATTTATCTGGTCGATGTATACAGCAGGATAAAGGGACCATATGCCGACGGCCGTCTTGATACTATGGCTGTTCAGGGTGAAGATATTGTATCAACAATAGATATGGATCTCCAGGAATACGGAGAATACCTGATGAGAAACAAAACAGGTAGCATCGTTGCTCTGGAACCTGAGACAGGTGAGGTTCTCGCGCTTGTTTCATCTCCAAGCTACGATCCCGGTCTTCTTGTAGGAAGAGTACGGTCGGAAAATTTCGCAAAACTAAATTCTGATACTATCTGGTTGCCCTTATTTAATCGGGCACTCCAGGCATCTTACCCGCCCGGTTCAACCTTCAAACCAATAAATGGTCTTATTGGCCTTCAGGAAGGAGTTATTGAACCTTCAACAAGGTTTGGCTGCAATATGGGATATCTTTTTGTGGGTTGTCACTCACACACTTCGCCTCTTGATCTTATGCATGGTATCTCAAATTCGTGCAACTCCTATTTCTGTCAGACTTTCAGAAGGATCCTGGAAAACAGCAGGTACGGTTCCATTGCAGATGCTTATGATAAATGGAAAGGTTATCTTAATGAATTTGGATTTGGAAAAAAGCTGGGCATTGAACTATCCAATGAACTTCCGGGCCTAGTTCCTTCAACATCCTATTTCGACAGATACTATGGAAAAAACAGATGGAAGGCCCTCACCGTCATTTCGATGGCAATAGGGCAGGGGGAGATCGGAACAACTCCGCTTCAGATGGCAAACATGACAGCAGCCATCGCCAACAGGGGTTATTATTATATACCGCACGTTGTCAAGTCTATAGGAAAAGACGGAAAAATCGACCAGAGGTTTCTTACCAGACAACGTATCGGTATTGATTCAGTAAATTTTGAAGAGATTATTTGTGGCATGGAGGAGGCAGTAAACGGTCAGGCAGGAGCTACCGCAAGAATAGCGGCTCTTAAAGATATAATAGTCTGCGGTAAAACCGGAACAGCACAGAATCCTCACGGAAAAGATCATTCTGTTTTTGTTGCTTTTGCGCCAAAAGATGATCCGAAAATAGCTATTTCGGTATACGTTGAAAATGCCGGATTCGGCGCAACTTATGCAGCCCCTGTAGCAAGCCTTATGATCGAAAAATTCCTGACGGGAAAAGTTACAAATACTGCGATGGAGAAAAGAATTCTCGAGCTAAATCTAATGAACAGGTGAAAAGGAATATCAATATCTGGAAAAGGCTTGATAAGATATCGATATTGATATTTGCACTGATGGTTATTATGGGCTGGTTCAATATCTACGCTGCTGTATTCAATGAAGACCACAGCAGGATATTCGATATGTCGCAACGATATGGAAAACAGTTTGTATGGATAATAGCCGCAATAATAATAGCAATTTTAGTCGTTGTAATAGATACAAAGTTTTACTTCTTTTTTGCCTTTTTCATATACGGAGGTCTTATGTTACTGCTGGTCCTTGTCCTTGTACTTGGCAGAGATATCCACGGAGCCCGATCGTGGTTTGAATTCGGACCTTTGAGCCTTCAACCGTCTGAATTCGCCAAATTCGGTACGGCCCTTGCCCTGGCATCATACCTCAACATGAAAAAGCACGACCTTAAAAAACCATCTGTGTTCTTTACATCATCTGCTTTGATCCTTTTACCTGCACTTCTCATAGCTTTACAACCCGATTTGGGATCAACTGTTGTTTTTCTGGCTTTCTTTATTGTCCTTTTCCGGGAGGGAATGAGTCCGTATGTATTTATTTCGGGGATACTAATGGTAGCATTGTTCTTTTTCACCCTTCTCTTCAACAATCTTTACATCACAATATGCCTTATTGGGCTTGCATACCTGCTGGCATGGTTCTCAACACGAAAAACCAAAGAAATTATCTTTGCCGTTCTGATCTTGATCTCAATTACCGCAGCTCTCTACCTTCTCCGCAGATTTGCCTTCAGAGATCTGGATGACGCAAAGCTGTTCCTGTTGGCCGTGGTTTTAAGCGGATTTGTCTACGCATATTATTTCTATTCCAAAAAGGCAATTGCCTTAGTTGTTATATATCTTTTTCTTGTGGGCAGCGTGGCTTTTATTAATTCGGTCGATTTTGCATTTAACAGGATACTTAAACCTCATCAGAAGGAAAGAGTTGAAATTATGCTGGGGATCAAATCGGATCCTCATGGTACGGGGTATAACGTTAATCAGTCTATCATTTCAATCGGATCAGGTGGCTTTTCAGGAAAAGGATATCTTAAAGGGACCCAGACCAAATTCAAATTTGTACCGGCTCAAAGCACTGATTTTATATTCTGTACTGTAGGAGAAGAGTGGGGTTTCATAGGCTCTTTCGTTGTAACCGGTTTGTATGTCTTCCTGCTTTTAAGGCTCATTTTCCTTGCGGAAAGGCAACGATCTATCTTTTCAAGGATTTACGGTTATGGTGTGGTTTCAATCCTGTTTATCCATTTTTTTATAAATATAGGCATGACCATAGGGATTGTTCCTGTGATCGGGATACCTCTTCCCTTTTTCAGTTACGGAGGAAGCTCTCTTTGGGGTTTTACAATCCTCCTGTTCATTTTCCTGAGGCTCGATGCAAGCAGAACGGAATATCTTGTATGATCAGAATGGAATGGTAATCCTGTGAGATATCTGAATGCCAAAATCCTTTTCAACATAGTCGATCAACTGGGGAAAGAATTCCAAAAAGTCATCCTGAATCGAATAATAGTTTTTTTTGATAGCTTTCATGGCATATCTTGTTTCATTGGGAAGTGAGGTCTTCTTACTCATGGTTTTCAGAACCCTTTTAATACCGTTTAATGTCTGGTATGACTCTATCCAGTTGTTGATGATAAAGAATGGCATCATATCTCTGACATTGTCGGGAAGGATCTCATAGTTGTTAACCATTGCCCTGTAGAAGTTGTAAGTAACACTTTCCAATGGTCTTCTGGAAAAGAAGTTCCATTCTCTTGTCAGGAAGTGATCATATATTATATCTGTAATAACACCTGAGTACTTGTGATATTTCCTGCTGAAGAAGATCTTGCTTCGGTGAACGACCGGATGATTATCGGTAAATGCATCTATATGACGGTGCAAGATGATCCCTTTCCTGATAAGCTCGGGATACTTAAGGTATTCCCTACCCTTTACATAATCTCCAATATAGTTGCCGATGATTATTTGCTCTGAATCACCTGAAAGATATATGTGGGCAAGGACATTCATACATCAGCAAAATAGCACAAAGAAATCAGATATGGCAAACCGGGTTAAAAACATTTTATTTAACATGTTTTTTTATCGGAGAAAATATTCTTTATATAATTCAATATTAATGATTTATGGGTTAAAGGTCCTGTTTTAAAAAATGTAATGAAATGTTCGGTTATTAAATACGCAAATTATAAATTTGTCGTCTTACTTTGTACATAAACGACTTTATCTTCTGATAAATTATAAACAAAAACTGGGAGGTTTTATGGCCAAAAGGAATGTAATTATTATAGGGGCTGCGGGTCGCGATTTTCATAATTTCAACACATGCTTTCGTGACAATGAGAATTATTATGTTGTGGCATTCACCGCCGCTCAAATTCCTGACATTGACGGCAGAAAATATCCGGGGGAACTTGCTGGAAAATTATATCCTGATGGGATTCCTATTTTTCCTGAAGACAATCTTCCTGAACTTATAACCAGATATCAAGTAAATGAATGTGTCTTCTCTTACAGCGACATTACTTATCAGAAGGTAATGTCGATAAGTGCAATAGTAAATGCTGCCGGGGCCGGTTTTGTTCTACTGGGGCCTAACGACACCATGGTAAGAAGCACGAAACCGGTTATAGCCGTTGGTGCTGTTCGGACAGGTTGCGGAAAAAGCCAGACTTCGAGAAAGGTTATTGAGCTTCTTATGGCAAGGGGTCTCAGGGTAGTTGCCATTCGTCACCCTATGCCCTATGGTGATTTACATTCCCAGAGAGTTCAACGTTTTGCCGTCATCAGTGATCTTGCAGCTCATAAATGCACAATTGAAGAGATGGAAGAATATGAACCTCATTTGGTCAGAGGGAATGTGATTTATGCAGGCGTTGACTATGAGGCAATTCTTCGTGAAGCTGAAAATGATCCGAACGGATGTGATGTCATTGTCTGGGATGGAGGTAACAATGATTTCCCTTTTGTTAAGCCCGACCTTATGATTACTGTAACTGATCCTCACAGGGCAGGTCATGAACTGAGATATTACCCCGGCGAAGTTAATTTGAGGCTTGCAGATGTCGTATTAATCAACAAGATAGACAGTTCTGCTCCTGAAGACATACAAATCGTGAGAGAGAGCATTGAAAAGGTAAATCCCCGGGCTGTTGTTGTTGATGGAGCTTCTCCGATAAAGGTTGATGACTTGTCGTTGATAAAAGGGAAGAAAGTGCTTGTAGTTGAAGATGGCCCTACACTTACGCATGGTGAGATGAAGATTGGTGCAGGTACTGTGGCAGCCCGTAAATTCGGAGCATCACAACTGGTTGACCCCAGGCCCTTTCTGAAAGGAAAACTCAATGAAACCTTCAGGTTATATCCTGATATTGGAATTCTCCTCCCGGCAATGGGTTATGGAGAACAGCAGTTGCGCGACCTTGAAGCAACTATTAACAATACTTTATGCGACAGTGTAATCATTGCTACTCCGATAGATCTTAACCGTATCATACAAATAAACAAGCCATCAACAAGAGTTTACTATGACCTTCAGGAGATAGGCCATCCCAACCTTTCAGATGTTATTGATGAATTTGTGGTGAAATTCAAATTAAAGTAGTAGAAGACTTTAATCTTACCTTCTTACTCGGGCATTACCCTTCCAGATGCTCCATACCTGGTCCTCATCGGCAGGTTGTGCATAGTCAGTAATTTGTGTTGTGGCCAGTGCACCCGTCGCCCAACCAAACTGTATCCATTTTTCGGGTTCCCATCCTTTAAGAATTCCATAAAGCAATCCTCCCACGAAACCATCACCACCTCCTATCCTGTCAAGGACAGTTATCTCACGGGGTTCAACGATATGCCAGGTGTTACCTGCAAGCATTATTGCTCCCCAGAGATGCTCATTTGTGCTTATGACCTGCCGCAGGGTTGTTGCAAATACTACAGATCCAGGGAAGGAGTTTTTAACCCTCCCTATCATTTCCCTGAAGCTTTCAATCTTTTTAGTAAGGTCCCGGCCTCCCTCTTCCGGCCCTTCAACACAAAGGCATAACTGAAAGTCCTCTTCATTACCAACAAGGATATCTGAAATTTCAGCTATGCTCCGGAAAGTATCTGTCAGTTCCTTTTCCCTTCCTTTCCAGAATGATGCCCTGTGATTAAGGTCGAAAGAAATGAGGGTTCCATATTTTTTGGCAGCACGGGCCAACTCGAGGCAAAAGTTACTCGTTTCTGCTGACAATGCAGCTATAAGGCCTGACAGGTGAAGGATCCTTACGCCTTCCTTTCCAAAAATACGATCGAGGTCAAAATCTTTTACATTCAGCGTCCTGCCCACTTCCCCTGCCCGGTCATTATGGACACGAGGCCCTCTGGTTCCGAAGCCCGTGTCGGCGATATTAAACTGATGCCTGTAACCCCAGGGGCCATCCTGTTCAACCTCAACGCCTTCATAAGCAATATGCCTGCCTGCAAGATCATCTTTAATAAATCTGGCAATCGGGCTGTCCTTAACAAAAGTTGTTAAAACCTTGACCGGAAGCCCAAGAAATGATGATATACTTGCCACATTCGACTCGGCACTGGTCGCCTGCATGTAAAAGATGTTGCTGCAGTGAACAGGCTGGTTATTCAACGGAGTGATCCTGACTCCCATACTTGTGGGCACAACCAGCGCCCACATGAAATCATTTTTCAATTCGATTTTCATCTCTTCAATGTTTTTGGTTTTTCAGACGGCCAGCATTCTGGCTCCCTATTTCAGTCTTTCTCTGATGGTCCTTGATTCTTCTTCAAATCCAGGCTTGTTGAGCAGGGCAAACATATTTTTCTTATATGCCTCGACACCTGGCTGGTCAAAGGGATTTACATCAAGAATATATCCGCTAACGGCACAGGCCAGCTCGAAGAAATAGATCAGCTGTCCGATGTAGAATTCATTGAGTTCGGGTACAGAAATGGTAATTATGGGTACTCCACCGTCGTTATGTGCAAGAGTGGTTCCGAGCTCAGCGTTGATATTTACTTCCGACAATCTTCTTCCTGCTATATAATTCAACTGATCGGAGTCGTCGCTTTCTCCTGGAATTAGAACTACTTTGCCTGGTTTTTCAACCGAAATAATTGTCTCGAATAATATTCTCTGACCTTCCTGGATATACTGACCCAGGGAATGCAGATCAGTTGTGAAATCTACTGATGCAGGGTATATGCCTTTACCTTCTTTTCCTTCACTCTCGCCGAAGAGCTGTTTCCACCATTCTGCAAGGAAATGCAATCTGGGAGTAAATCCTGCCATTATCTCTATTGTCTTCCCTGTTTGCATTATGAGATTTCTTGCAGAAGCATATAGCAATGCAGGATTTGAGGTTGCATTCCTGTTATACCGGGTGATTTCTTCCATCGATTTCGCACCCTTTACAAGCATCCTGATATCAAATCCGGCCAGAGCCACAGGCAATAGTCCTACCGGGGTTAGTACAGAATATCTTCCTCCCACATTATCTGGTATCACGAAGGTTTCATATCCGTTGAAGTCGGCCATTTTTTTAAGAGCTCCTTTTCTGCTGTCAGTTATTGCTATTATTCTTTCAGCACATCCTGTTTTGCCCGTTTTCCTCTCAAGATGGTTTTTAAGGATTCTGAAAGCTATAGCAGGTTCAGTGGTTGTGCCTGATTTTGATATTACCACTATTGAATAATTCCTTTCATCTAGTATATCGATAAGATCAGACATATAATCCTCACAAATGTTCTGTCCGGCAAAGAGTATCTCATGCAGTTTCGGCCGGAATGAATGGGACAGTCCTTCAATCACTGCCCTTGCTCCCAGGTATGAGCCTCCTATGCCAATAACAACAGTTGTGTCGGATAGTGAACGCAACCTTTCGGCAGCTTTTTCTATGCTTTCAATCTGGGCCAGAATGTCATCAGGAAGAGAAAGCCAGCCAAGGAAATCACTACCGGCCCCAGTTTCATTATTGAGATTATCAAGGTGTCTTACAGATTGCTGAGCGAGAGCAGCTATCTCCTCGTATGAAACAAACTTAGTTGCGTTTTTGAGATTAAGTGTTATGTTTTTTCTCATTTTATTTAAGATTTCAGTGAGTGGTACAAAAATAAAAAAAACCGGCAGGATTCAATCTGCCGGTCGTTATAAATAGGGGATGAAATATATTGAAAAAGAAACTATTTACGATGAATTCCGCCTGCACTTGATGACTGTGTGTCGACTTGCCTGGGGTCTCCCTTGTAATTGATATCTCCGGCGCTTGATGCTCTTACCTTGAGTAGTTCGGTAATAAAAACATCTGCATCACCGGCGCTTGAAACTGAAACATTGGCATCCTTAACTGATAGATTATAAGCATTCAGCTCTCCGGCACTGCTAAGATCAGCTTCAAGTATTTCGGCTTCACCCGACAGTGTCATATCGCCCGGACTGTTCAGATCGGCTTTATTTTCTCTTGCGAAAACCTCAAGTTTTATGTCTCCCGCAATTCTGGCTGACAATTTAAGTTTTCAGCTCCTACAGGCGTCACAGAAAATGTGGTCAATACAGATGGCACCTTATTTTACCTGAAGAGGAACGGATCCAATGATCTCTGATTGTTAACGAAGGCAACAACAAAGGCATCGGGATATCCTTCCTGTTTTATGATTTTAAGGGCTTCCCTTGCTTGTGCTAAATTTCCGAACTCACCAACGCACATGCGGTAAAGCCCGTTGAAGAAGTATTCGAATGATTTGTAAGTTGTACCTCCGATGGTAATATCGCGGGAGCCTTTCGAACCAGAATATGATGAAAGCTGTACACGGTATACGACACCATTTGTCAGTGCTTGGGACTGGGCTGGCCCCGGTACTTCAACTGATTCTTTTACCGCTGATCTTTCTGCTGCACCGGTTGCTGCCAGAATTCTTTGTCTGTTATCTGGCTGAGGCTGAGCCTGTGCAAGTGACCTTAGATCGGTAACCCTCTCATTATTTCTGAATGCTACCACAAAAGCATCTGGATAATTGTCCTGGTTCATGATTTTTTGAAATTCTCTTGCTTCGTCTAACGAACTGAATTCCCCTAAACACGACCGGTAAGATCCGTTAAGAAAATATTCAAAGGAATTGTAGGAATTGTTACCTATTTTCACGATGAAGCTTCCCCTGGGTTTTGCGGAGGAAAGGAATTGCACACGGAAGATCACCATATCAGATGAGGGAGATTTATCTTCTGCCAAAGCTGTGACATTTCCTGGTTTTGAGGATTCTGGTGTGGCTGGTTTTTCGGTTGATGCCTCAGTTTTATCAGCCGTTTTAATTGTTGAACCGGGGATTCCAGGTTCCGCAGCCTGTGAAGCTGCCTTACCTGAAGTCTGTTTCAGATAAGGTTTCCCGGTCTCAGCCTGTGTCAGGTTTCTCTGAGCAACCGTTGAGGATTCCCCCCCTGGTATTTCAAAACGGGTGAAATCGACACCTGCCACAAATTTCAGAGCGTTTGAAAGATGAGCAAACCTGTTAAGCGAATACTGATCCGAAAAGGTTATCTTAAATAATTTCAATAACTTGCTTCCGGTATTTTTCCTGACTGACATAAATCCGATTGTCGGATTCACAGGATTTATTTTAATAGTTAATTCATCGTCTGTAGTATTAATAAAGCTGGTAAGATTTACAGGTTTGTCCCAGTATTTGCCATTATATCTTGAATAATAAAGATCATAGCCTCCAATACCCTTGTGTCCGTCTGAAGAAAAATATAGATTGTTTTCATTATCGAGAAATGGAAAAAGCTCATTTCCGGAGGTGTTGACGGATTTGCCAAGGTTTTCTGGAGAGGACCATGAATCGCCGGTTTTGTGAGTAACATAAAGGTCGAGTCCCCCGGATGAACCTCTTTTGTTAGATGCAAATACTAAAAATTCTCCTGAAGGTGACAGGGCAGGATGAGTGTAAGTCGAATTGTCGTTACAGAAGCTAAGCGGATCCTTTCGGCTTATCCATTCACTTTTACCTCCTCTGCCTGATACGTAATCTGCCTGATAAATCTTTTCAGAATCACTCCCTTTAGTCCGTTTAGCGTAAAACATTAGTGTGTAGTCGCGGTTAAAAGTCATTGCTTCTGAAGGAACGGCAAAAGGGTCATTACTAGAAAAGACATGATTTTCGCGAAGGATGGTATCCAGGGGATCTGTATAATAGGTGCCCAATGTACCGAAAGAAACATGTTCACTAATCATCCTGTCTTCAGCCTTGGTGTGCGACAGGAAGATGATTCCATTCCTGTAAAACTGGATCCCGTTTGATGGAGGTATAATCTCAAGGTTAAAAGGGACAATTTTCAGAGGCAATGGTTTATTCAGGGTATCGGTTTTATGAACTGAGGAGCTAACAGCCACGTCTCTTTCACCTTTAGCAGGGAAGCAATTGCTCCAGATGGCAAAAAATCCTGCAAGTTTAAAAACAAATAATGTTAAAATTAACCTTTTCATAATTGACTAATAAAAAGATTCTACCAGTGGCCATTCTTTACAAATCCCGATTTTGCATTGGCAAAGTTTATTCCAACTGCAATTTCCGTTGTCGGGGTTTCTTTAAAATAAGGAGAGTCTTTAGGCAGTGCAAAAAAGGTACCGACATAAAGTTTAGGGAACCTGTACTGGAAGAAGAAGGAGATTTTGGAATAATCATTGAAAAATGTTCCGACACAAAAATTCCCTGCGTATATCTTAAGCATTGGTTCGAGGCTTTCTCTGATATCTAGCGAAAGTGAATCGTCTGTGTTTATAAGGATTGAGGGTTCGACCACCAGCCTCAATGCCCTGCTGATGACTAATTTGGCACCCGCCTGAAGATTATACTGGCGTGAAACCGGGACAATATAACTGCTGAGTGTATCTTTGTTGTGAGGCCGGCCAAGAATATTTGTTGCTGAGATACCGGCATAAAAGCTTGGATTATACAGGTAAATACCGATGTCGGCATTAGGAAAGATGAAATCATTTGAAACCCTCCCTAAATCTTCATCAGCTTTCAACCTGTGCCAGGCACCCCTTGCTGCTGCTCCAACGGAGAGAAAGGTAAGGGATTGTTTATTTATCGGAATATGATATGAAAATGAACCAATTATTCCCACCGATTGAGTGCTGTCATCCATTGTGTTAAAAGCTGAGCCCCCTACTCCAAAATTTGTGAACTCACTTGTTTTGGCGGTGAGAAGATATCCCGGTACTTTTCTTGCTATTCTTGTGTTGGCGCTTAAAATCTGGGAATAGGTGGTGCCTTTAAATCCTGCAATTGCGTCGGCTGAAAAGAAATCCTTGCTTCCTGAGTATGCCGGGTTCAATATCAGAGGGCTGTAAATCCTGTATGAGACAGGGTATAATGGCAGCTGCTGGCCATATAGGAACATTGTATTAAGGAACAGAACAAGTATCAGAAAAGACTTTTTCATAACTTTTATGCCCGACATTGTCAAAATAATAAACTGATTTAAAGATAAAGATATATCTGTAAGGCAATATTATTTACCAAAAATAATCAAAATAAGTAAGGAACAGCTATTTTTTAAGCCATTCCTCAACATTTTGGGGACTTAAACCCGGAAGACCAAGTTTGTTCTTTTTATTAAAAATATTCAGTTCATTAGCCAGTTTTGCAGGTTTCTCTGCCTCTCTAAGTCTGGCAACTGTTGTAAATCCCAGTTTTTTAAGAGGTTCAATCCATTCCTTAGGAATGCCAAGCTTTATATAATCTTCATCTTGGTCTTCTGCTTTAAGGTTCTGGGACAATGGTTTCATCTGAGGGAAAAACAGCACATCTTGAATCGAAGGCTGGTTTGTCAGCAGCATTGTGAGCCTGTCTATCCCTATACCCATTCCTGATGTGGGAGGCATACCGTATTCAAGCGCTCTGACGAAATCCTGATCGATGAACATTGCTTCATTGTCGCCTTTTTCTGATAATCTTAGCTGCTCCTGGAACCTTTCAAGCTGATCGATGGGATCGTTAAGCTCCGAATATGCGTTTGCAATTTCCTTACCATTAATCATTAGTTCAAATCTCTCTGTCAGGCCTGGCTTACTTCGATGCATTTTTGTAAGAGGTGAAGTTTCAACAGGATAATCTATTATAAATGTTGGCTGAACATAATTATGCTCACATTTTTCACTGAAGATCGCGTCAATTAGTTTTCCTTTACCCATTTCGGGTGAATGTTGTACTCCCAGGCCGGAACATACTTTCCTGAGTTCTTCTTCATCCATCCCTGAAATATCAATCCCTGTATGCTCCTTTATTGAATCAAGCATACTGATCCTTTTGTAGGGTGGATTGAGGTCGATAATTTTATCGCCGTACAGAATTTCAGTTTTACCATGAAGGTCTATAGCTACTTTTTTTATTATCTCTTCCGTAAAATTCATCATCCAATAATAGTCCTTGTAGGCTACGTATATCTCCATCACTGTGAATTCCGGATTATGGGTTCTGTCCATACCTTCATTCCGGAAGTCCTTGGCAAATTCATATACTCCTTCAAACCCGCCAACTATAAGTCTTTTCAGGTAAAGTTCATTAGCTATGCGAAGGTAAAGGGGAATGTCGAGAGTGTTGTGATGAGTGATAAAAGGTCTTGCTGCAGCACCTCCCGGGATAGGCTGAAGTATGGGTGTCTCAACTTCAAGGTATCCTCTAGAATTGAATAGTTCCCTCATCGATTGTATTATCATTGTCCTCTTTCGAAAAACATCACGAATATGAGGATTTACAATAAGATCGACATAACGCTGGCGATAACGCATTTCAGGATCGGTTACTGCATCAAACAGCGTTCCATCCTTTTCCTTTACAACAGGCAGAGGCCTGACCGACTTGCAAAGCAGCTTAAGATCACTTACATGAACGGTAATTTCACCTGTGAGAGTTTTGAATACATGTCCCCTTACTCCGATAATATCTCCTATGTCGAGAAGTCGCTTGAAAACGGTATTGTAGTAAGTTTTATCCTCACCCTTGCAGATATCGTCACGTCTGATATAAATTTGTATCCTGCCGGATGAATCCATAATTTCGGCGAAGGATGCATTACCCATTATTCGGCGGCTCATTATTCGGCCTGCAAGAGAAACATCACTGAATTTTTTGTTGCCGGGATCAAAACCATTGATGATATCCCTGGCATAGGCGTTTGTTTTATATTCATCGGCAGGATAAGGGTCAATCCCAAGTTTTTTTAATTCTGCAAGTGATTCCCTTCTTATCTGCTCCTGCTCACTTAAACTCATATAAAATAGTTTTAAAAATTTTGTGCAAATATATTAAATTCCAATAATCTGACATGTTGATGGTTATCCTTTGCGAGATCTTATCTCTTCATGGAATCTTGACATTATCTTGAGGGTTACCGGGCCTGGCTTGCCATCACCTATTATCTGGATGCCTATCTGTTTGACCGGATTAATTTCACCTATTGTGTTAGTAATAAAAGCTTCGGAGATAAGTGGCAGTATACTCACTGCTACAGGCTCTTCCCTGACTGGTATTCCTGCTTCTGCTGCGATGCGTATTACATTTTTCCTGGTTATCCCTGACAGGATGAATTCCGATTCAGGATATGTAAAAACAGATCCTTCCAAAACGAAAAATATGTTTGAATGGGTACACTCGGTTATTTTACCTTCACGAACAAATGCACATTCATTAAATCCTGAATCGAGGGCTTCCTGGTATGACAGTGTATTGGGAAGTAGGGCAGTTGATTTTATATCACAGTGCTTCCATCTTATGTCATCCTTCAGCATTACTCCTATACCTGATTCCGTGCCCTGAGATTCAGGTTTAATCTCCCTTGAAAACGCATAAACGGTTGGAGAAACAGGAGGCACCGGAAAAGCATGTGAACGGCGAGACACTCCTCTTGTTACCTGAAGATAAACCAGGGCAGTTTTTGTTTCCAGATTATTTCGCCTGATGAGTTCCCGGGCAATTACGGGAAAAGTATCTTCATCATGCCAGCTGATAAGTGTCTTTCTCAGGCTGCCTTTCATCCTTGTTACATGGCTTTCCATGTCGTAGAAGAAACCCTTGTACCATCTTATCACTTCATAAATGCCTTCTGCAAAGAGAAATCCCCTGTCATCCGGGCTTATACATATCTGCTCTTTCGGAAGATATTTCCCGTTGAAATAAGCTATTTCCATACTTAACTAATATTTTTGATCTTTTTAAATAAATTTTTCTCCATAAATTCTTTAAACGAAGAGGCTATAATAGTTTATTCTCTGTCTGTTTGCTAATCTCCCAACCCACAAATTTTCCCAATTCCAATACCTTTTACTCCCCATTTCCCCTAAAGGAAGGCTAGAAAGCCATACGATTAAGCAGATGTTCTGGTATTCAATTTCCGTTTAGGAAGTGTTCGGGAGGTGATTGCTCAGGCATGATTGTTCTGGTCCTGTAATCAACAGCCGATCTGGCCTCTTCGGGCGATGAATAATTTCCGCATGCTGTCTGAATAAAAAAAGATGCACCAAGTACGGTTGTCTCTTTCTGCTCCAGGATCTTTATCGGAACTCCGGTGTAATTTGCCCTGAGCTGGTTCCAAAGATTGTTTTTTGATCCTCCTCCTACACATATTATGCTTTCAGCGCTGAAACCACCAGCCTCTTCCAGCGCTCTCTTACCCTCAGCAAGCTTTTCCGAGAGAGCTTCGAGAATTGCTCTGTAAATCTCGTCTCTTGTCGATTCCATAGTAAGGCCTGTTATCTCTCCTCCAGGTTTGCCATTGAACTCTTTGTAAAACCGGGGATTCACCTTTACCCCATTACAGCCGGGAGGAACTTTTTCTGCTCCTGCCATCATTATCTCATATGCATTATCACTGATGTCATTGTAAAGGATCCTGCGCGCCCATTCAATCACTCCTGATGCTATCCATTGGGTACCGATATTATACAATCCCGGAATTACATCCAGTTCGGTAGTTATTCCTGAAATGAGTTGTTCCCTGCCGGACCTGAATGCCTCTGCACGCACCATTAATATCTCCCAGGTTCCACTGCTGAGAACGGGTTCATTCTTTCCTGCACCCGAACCAAAAATTGCAAACTGGGTATCATGACCCGTTGCGATAACAGGTATATTTTGCGGAATACCGGTTTCTTCATGTGCTTTGGCTGTTATCCTTCCGACTATGGTTCCCGGTTCAACAGTTACTCCCATCAGTTCGATCGGAATCCCGATCCTGCTAAAAATTTTTTCTGAATACTTCCTTCCCGACTGGCAAGTCATCATCGATGTTCCAGCCATGGTTGTGTCATTCACCATTTCACCAGTCAGAAGATATGTAAAAATTGAAGGCATGAATAGAAACCTGTGAGCATTCTCAACCACCTCGGGCTTCTGCTCCCTGAACCAGATCAGCTTATTTATCGTATTAAAGTTAAATGGAAGGACACCTGCAACATGATACAGCTCATCAAGGGGGATATATTTTTCAATTGATGCCATTATTGGAACAGTTCTTTCACAATGCCACGATATGACCGGATACAGAAGATTCCCTCCATGGTCGGCAAAAGTTCCATCAACACCAAAAGTTGTTACTGTAACCCCTGTGATGTTCCCTGGACTGATTGTTGAAAGAATTTTTTTTGAGGCATGGCACATCTTGCCCCATATCTCCTTCACATCCCAGATCCTGAATGACGGGTAGTAAGGGTCGGGTCGGGGTGAGTTCATTAGAGATTCACTTGCAAGGATCTCTCCCTTACTGCTTATGGCAGTTGCCCTGACGTTTGTAGCTCCGCAGTCAAATACAATTGCAATGTCCTTTCCGTCCATGATTTTCTTTTACCGTTACTGTTTAAATTCCCAGAAGGAAGGTCATTGCTGATCCCTTGCTGATCAGGGTGCCTGCATAGACAGCAATAGCTATTATTAGTATCAGACCGGTTAATCTGAAGAATAGCTTAAGATTTTTAATTGCCTTTTCAAACTTTTTAATGTCATGCGACTCGACTGCATCACACATGTATCTTGAAAAACGGAACAGGAAAAGCACTGACAGGAAAAAAAGTATCCCGGATACACAAAATGCAAATGTCAGGGCCAACTCCTGATACTCAGGAAGTGCGTCTGAGGGTCTGAACGCCGCAAGAAAAGTCCCGGTAACAAGTGCCAGCACAACTATCAGTCCGATAAGGATAAATCCGAAGACAGAAAGGAACATAGCCCATTTTCTGGCAGTATCCAGATTCCTTAAAACTTCTGGTCCTATTTCCATTCTTTTCTCTTCATCATTTTCTTTCATTCCTTGATCTGTTTATGTTTGATCTACTTGGTATTAGTCTGAAAGCGAACCTTCTATAATAACATTCCGGCAGCTCGGCAGATGCCTGATAATTTTAAATGATCATAGTCGTTAAGGAATTAACATGGCTGCTCTGGTGAATCTGGCTTAATGGCACTGTAGTCTTACCTGTAAAGTGCCCCGTAGGCCTGGCATGCCCTGTAATCGGCTCCCTCGCTGTCCATTCCGAAAGCGCTCCAGGAACTTGGTCTGAAGATCTGATCTTCAGGTACATTATGCATGCAGACAGGGATCCTGAGAATTGATGCCAGACTGATAAGGTCGGCTCCGATATGTCCATAGCTGGAAGCTCCATGGTTGGCACCCCAGTTAGCCATAACAGAATATACATCAGCAAACGGACCTTTGCCTGTGAGCCTCGGACTGAACCATGTTGTGGGCCAGCCCGGATCAGTACGGTCGGTAAGTATCTTGTTCATTTTTTCAGGAAGATCAACAGTCCATCCCTCAGCAAGCTGCATGACAGGTCCTATTCCCTTTACAAGATTTATTCTTGAAAGTGTTATTGGCATCACATCAACTGTGGTGAATTGCGAGGAGAAGCCGCCACCTCTGAAGTAGCCGGTATTGGCTGGAGACCACCGTGTAGCTTTGAGGCATGCCTCTGCATCTTTACCTGTAATTTCCCAGAAGGGTTTGATGCATGCCTTGCCTTTCCGTGTCTGCTTGCCTGAAAAGTCAAGAGCAGAAGCCCCCGAGTTTATAAGATGTATTATCCCGTTTGCCGCAAGGCCTTCAGCCTTCATCCCGGTAACCCTTTTAATAGCTGAAGGGCTCCAGTATGTCCTGATATCTGAAAACATCTGGGCAGTGTTTGTAAGCAGATAACCAAAGAGCATTGGTACTCCGTTCATAGCATCATTTTCAGTAGCAACCAGGTATGGCGGTCTTATGCCATTCCAGTCAAATGATGAACAGAGTATTGCTTCAAGGAAATCTCCATTGGGCATGTGATCGGTCCACTGACGCTGCCCCTGAAAACCTGCAAGAATAGCATTATGCCCCAGTGCTTCTTCACCGTATCCAATCTTTTTCAGCCTTGGATTCCCAACCATAAGATCTCTTGCGATCAATGTCATTTTAACAACTATCTCCCATTCCTTGTCTTTTCTTGCCCTGGATGAAGGTTTCTCATTCAGATCAGGACCTTCTTTACAATATTTCTTTGTCCATTCCAGAGCCTTTTTATATTCTTCTCTGTCATATATCTCCTCATTGAGCCGCCTTGTGAATTCGCTCATATCAACATATTCATTTCGCATTCCAAGATATTCCTGGAAAAAATCTTCGCGCACAATCGAGCCGGCTATCCCCATAGATACTGATCCCATTGAAAGATATGATTTCCCCTTCATGAAAGCTGCCGCAAGTCCGGCCTTGACAAACCTCAGTATCTTTTCTTTTACATCATCAGGAATTGATTGATCTCCGACATCCTGGACATCGCGACCGTAGATGCTGAATGCCGGCAATCCTTTCATATTATGGCCAGCAAGGGCTGCTGCAAGATATACAGCGCCGGGTCTTTCGGTCCCGTTAAATCCCCAGATAGCTTTGTGTGTCAGGGTATCCATATCTATGGTTTCACTGCCATAGCACCAGCATGGAGTAACTGTAAGGGTGACACTTACTCCCGTCTTCCTGAACTTTTCAGCACATGCTGCTGCCTCAGCCACTCCGCCGATGCATGTATCGGAAATCACACAATCAACAGGGTTGCCATTTGGATAGTGTAGATTTTTAGTGATAAGGTTAGCTGCTGATTTAGCCATGTCCATGGTCTGCTTTTCTAGGGATTCCCTAACGCCCCTTTCACGGCCGTCTATTACCGGACGTATACCAACTTTGGGGTAATCACCGATCACTGTCTGGTAGTCTTTGCTTATAATGAAGTCACCTGATGCCATTATTGCTGATTTTAAAAGTTAATAACAATTTTGAAAGTAAACAAATATAGTTATTTCATCCATATATAATTAATTTCTAATGGTCGGATGGAGCAACACATGAGTAAAAAATCATATGATGGTCTAAAAATACTGGACAGGAATTTAATAACTTTAAAATTTCTGTCATATGAAAAAATCAAGACGAAAATTCACGGCTGAATTTAAAGCCAAGGTTGCTATTGAAGCAATAAAGGAAATCAAGACAATATCTGAGCTTTCGCAGATTTATCAGGTACATCCGAATTTAATCACACATTGGAAGAAAGAGTTTCTGGCCAACGCCGGGAAGGTTTTCAATGCTTCAACTGATGAATCAGAAGAGGTAAAAAAACTCAAGAAGGAAAACGAGGAATTGATCCATCAGATCGGACAATTATCAGTAGACATTAAC